>JBDLJA010000004.1:0-125434 GCA_039714595.1 Thermodesulfobacteriota bacterium
TCAGCCGTGTCAGCCGTGTCAGCCGGAGCAACTTGGCCTTCTGCAGCTGCAACCGGCTCCAGATGGCAGTCCCAGCAGTAAGGGCGAACCGAGGCGTACTCGTGGCAGCGGTCACAGAACTTCGCCTTATTGGTATGGCAGCCCATACAGCCATTCTGCAGGCTCTTTTCCACCATCACATCGCCGGCTTCGACCTTCTCACGTTTACCTTCGCGGACCACCTCATCACGCCACTGGTTGAGGAGGACCATGTGACTCTTGGCCATCTCCTCCTTGGGCAGGACACAATCGGTGTAGCCCGCGGGCTTCTCCGGTTCCGGCTTCTTATCATCACCGGCAATCATGTTGTAGCCGACCACGGAAAGGGCCAGCACGACGAAAATTGCCAGTCCGGTAAGGACTTTTCCTTTATCGTACATTGATTAACCCTCCTCGTCGCTGGGAACAAGCTCTTCAAAGCGCAGGCCTTGATCCCGGTTTTCAATTTCACCATCCATGACCAGGGCGTTACCCACCAGCTCGGAGAGACCGATGACATCCACGTCGGTGGTCGCCATGGGGTCGTCGCCAGTTGGCGGCAGCCAGTATTCCATCAGGGGCTGCAGGGTGGCGCGGTCGATGGCGCAGACATTGGCCAGGGCGTTAACCCCATGCTTGCGGTACACATGCTCCACCGCATTGGCCCGCGGCAGACCGGAACGCATCCTGAGCTCCATGATCTCACCGGTGTTAAGGCCGGTACCAGATCCGCAGCAGTAGGTCTTCTCACGGATGGTATTCTCCGGCATCTCATGCCACTTGGGTACCACGGCGTCGAGGATGTAGCGCGGCTCATCCAACAGACCCATGGCCCGGGCCGGGTTACAGGAGTCGTGGAAGGTGGGCAATCTATGGGCGTTGCGCTGGGGATCAAGCTTGAGCTTGCCATGCTTGATCAGGTCAGCGGTGAACTCAGAGATATGGACCATCTTAGTGGAGGCGGCGTTCTCAAACACCGTGCCGGTGATGGGGCTCTTGGGCACCTGGAGGAAGTCGGCCGGGCCGTTCATGGTGTCCATGTACTGATGGAGGACACGCCACATATGGCCACACTCGCCGCCTAAGATCCACTTGACCCCGAGACGCTTGGCCTCGGCGTACATCTTGGCGTTCAGCTTCTTCATCATCTCGTTGGAGGTGAAGAGACCGAAGTTACCGCCCTCAGAGGCGTAGGTGGAGAAGGTGTAGTCGAGACCGATATGCTCAAAGAGCAGCATATAGCCCATGGCGGTGTAGATGCCAGGCTCGGCAAAGACGTCGGCGGACGGGGTGATAAAAAGAACCTCGGCCCCCTTCCGGTTAAAGGTGGGGTTAACGTCGATCCCGGTGATGTCTTTAATGTCATCCACCAGGTAGCCGATGTTCTCCTTAAAGGTGTGGGGCTGGAGACCCATGTGGTTACCGGTGCGGTTTGAGTTGGCAGCCGGCTCCAGGATCCAGTTGATGCCCACGCCCACCAGATGCAACAACTCGCGCAGCATCATGGTGATCTCGGCGGTGTCAATACCGTAGGGACAGAAGACGGAGCAGCGGCGGCACTCAGTACACTGGTAGGCGTACATGAACCATTCCTTCAAGACACCCACGGTCATGGGGCGATTGCCCAGCATCTTCCCGAGGATCTTGCGGCCCACCGAATACTCGTTGCGGTAGACGGAACGGAGCAGCTCGGCCCGGAGGACCGGCATGTTCTTCGGATCACCGGTGCCTAAGAAAAAGTGACACTTGTCGGCGCAGGCGCCGCAGCGGACACAGATGTCCATGTACACCTTCAGGGAGCGAAACTTGTCCAGCCGATCCTTCAGGCCGTCCAGGATAATCTTCTCCCAGCCGTCCGGCAGCAACCAGTCGTCGTCTTCCGGGTTCCACTCACGGGCGTTGGGGAATTTATGATACTCCTGAATCTCCGGCTTGGTGGGGTAGGCGTAGTTGCCTTCCTTGAACTCGGCCGGGGTCTCCATCCAGTCCTTACGGGGGATGGCGCCGGTGAACATATTCGCCTCATGGGCGACGTTATTACGTAGCTCTTCTACTTTTGGGATAGCCATTATTCCGCCTCCTCTTCAGTTGCAGGTTTGGCAGGGAGTTCCTTTTCCACAGGAATTCCGGCGTCGACCATGAACTCACGGAACTCATCCTCGTAAGACGCATAGGCGTGAGGCTTGATGTTCGGGTCGTTCCAGGGGTTGATGTGGCGCTTGGCGCGACTGTCGTTGGCCATGTTCCTGGTGGGGGAGAAGAAGATACCGCCCATGTGCATCAGCTTGGAGAATGGGAAGTAGACCATCAGGGTGGAGACCAGGGCCACATGGATGAAAAAGATCGGGTGGATGCCACCGGGGTTGTTCCAGCTAAAGCTGGCCAGACCCAGGGTAAGTTCCTTGACATGGGTAATGTCCACCCTGAAGGTATGGCGCATCAGGATACCGGTGATACCGATGGCCATGATGAGCAGCAGGGGGAAATAATCCGCCGGCAGGGAGATGTAACGGATCTGCGGCATGATCAGCCGGCGGGCCATGAGGGCGCCAGCGGCTGCCACCAGCAGGATGCCGGACATGAAGAGAACCGGGGCGCCGATCTGCAGGAAGCCGTCCAGGTATTCGATAATCGGTACGAAGAACGGTACGGGCTCCATGAAGAGCCGCAGGTGACGGACGACAATGGTCAAGAAGGCATAGTGAAAGGTGATGCCAAGGAGCCACAGCCAGATGCTGGAACCGTAGACAATTTTAGGGCCGTCATGTACCTCTGCCCGGGTGTTGCGGAACAACGACCGGAACAGAAATACCTCCAGGAACATTCTGACGATGACGTCCCCTTTAGTGGTTGGACAGTCAAACCGGTCTTCCTTGATAAAAGACAGTGACCGCCCCTGACCGCAGGTGGTGGGAATCTTGAAGGGCACCGGGGAACTCGACCAGTCTAAGACCTTACGAATAAAACCCACGATGAACACCAAGAAAGCCACGCTGGGCAGTACCACGCCAACCAGGAACTGGGTGCCTTGCGACATTCCCAGCAACCCCCCGGCAGCGATCAGTACTAAGACTGCGATGAAGGGATTCAGGACTTTCATTAACCATTACCTCTCTTCATTTGGTGTAGGTTGTTCTTTGCGAAAAACCCTAGTCTTTCTTCGAATTATCCCTGACCAGTTTCGAGGAACAGACCGAGCCTTCGACGATGAGGTTTCTCCCCGTCTTTAACTCGTCATAACGAGCCTTGTTCAGCTGTTCCCTGGACTGGGCAAAGATGTCGAAGACGGCCAGGGCCGCCGCATCCACTCTGGCACAGAAGGCCAGAAACTCCACATATAACGTATCCATCCCTTCTTTCTCGCACTCTGCCGCCACCAGATCCTTAATGGCGAAGACAAAGGCCACTGCCTGGGAAGGGGAGATGGGTTGCACGGCGCGAACCTTGAGAAACTGGCTGAGATCCGGGGTGAGGACCTCCTCATCGCTCTCATCACAGACAACATCGTAGAGCTCGGCCAGGCCGACTCGTGTTTTGTAACCGATGGGATTAGCAAATTGATTTTTCTGCTTTTTGAAGATGCGGATGGTATCTCCCTGATACTCTCCTAAAAGAATATCCTCCCAATCCTGCAGGAGATAATCCCGTTTCTTTGTCAGCAGCTCTTGTAGCGTCATGCCCGTGGTCCCTGATGTGTCTAGGTAAGCGCCATCCCGTCTTCCATGATTCCAGAGAGGGAAAGAAAGATGAATGGTCATTCATATAGTGACGGGAATGGTTAGCACATAAAGGGGGAATTATCAATGAAAATTTGTGGTTGGCCAGGGGTGGCCGGGGTGGGAGAGGGGGCTAAGGCGGGGCGGTAACAGGGGCTGGCGGGCCGGTCTGATCTCGTTAGTCCTGGACCAGGATAATGCGCAGGGCAGGGGGCGGGGTCGGCCCCTCATAACAGGCGATGGCGCCTGGGGTGGTGCGGACGTACTCCAGCATCTCCGTCTGGCTGGTGAAGGTCTCGGGGGGGATGCCGCGGCCGGTGAAGAGCTGCCGCTTCCAGTAGCGGTCAAAACGGGCGCTGTTTTTGCCGATATAGCGCTGGAGCAGGTGATCCCGGGCCGGACCATGGGCCATAATGGCCAGCCGCACCCGTTGGCCAGAGGGCCATTTCGGCTTCTGGTTCAGGTACATGCGGCGGATATCCCCCCGGCTCATCGGGCTGCTCCCGGTGGCGGAATGGGCCACGATGAAGGACTGGGCCGAGGCCGCCTGGACGGACAGGGGCAGACTCAGGAGCAGGGCCAGAAGGGCTATGATGGAGGGGCGCTGTAGCATTAAATCAGGTAGTGGTCTCTATTGGTAACGGGTAACTTTTGTCTCTGGCTAGAAAAAGAGGGTGGTTTTAATGGCCAGCATGTTCCAGTAGCGTTCGCAGTCCCGCTCCTCATTGTAGACCGGGGAGAGCAGGGCGGTGCCGTCTATGTATTGGCCTTCCAGCTTGATGAGCCAGAAGTCGGTGACGTCGAAACGGGCCGCCAAGGCCCACGCCTTCTGCCACGCCCCGTGATCCATCAGGCCCAGGGAGGGATCCATGGGGTTTTTGGGGAGGTGGCCGTCCTTGTCGTCCCGGTTGCGGTAATACACCTCATACTGGAGGCTCATCTCCAGCCAGTCGGTGACGATATAGGAAGCGTTGATGTAGTAGCCTTCCGCCTCGGTGGAGGTGTGTCGGGTCAGGTTGCCGCCGGGGGTGGCGTAGATGGAGTCCAAGGACATCTCGGTCCGCATCCACTCGCCACTGATGGTGAGGTCATCCCGGCTGTATTCGGTCGAGAAGACATGGCCCGGTTCCGCCCCGCCCGAGATATATGACCTGAGGCCATAAGAATTGATATAGTCAAAGTCGGCATCGCCCTTGGCCATGGTGTAGCCCACTCGCAACCCATCCAGGGGGGTGTTGTAACGCAGGGCCCCGCCAAAGACCTGGTTGGCATCCATGTTCATCTCCGTGCCCTGGAGCATGATCTCCAGGGAGCGCACCATGCAGGAGTCGTTATCCTCCTCCGCCTTGCCGTAGAACAGCTCATACTCCAGGGAGCCCAACTCTCTCAGGCCCAGGGTGCCGTAGGCCAAGGCCCCGGTGCCGGAGCCGAAGAAGGGGCGGAACGCCTCGGGATAGATGGACTGGGGGAGAAAGACATTGACCCGGGCCAGGTCGATGTCCCTGGTCTGGTTGTAGAACCCCACCGGAATCTTGAACTTGCCCAGCTGGAGGCCTAAAGGGTCGCCCAGCCGGTAATCCACCACGGCCCAGTCGATATAGAGCTCGTTGTGGCCGTCGCCGCCAAAGCGGCGGCTCATGAGCTGGCCGCCGAGGCGCAGGGAGTTTGTCGCCTGCCAGGAACCGTTGACGGCCAGCTCATTGAAGGCCCAGGAGCCATCGCCCTGGGTGCCGGAGGCCAGATAGTTGTTGCTCTTGGTGAGGATGAAGCCCTGGCTGGCAAAACCATGCACCTTCACGTCCCCCAGGTCAGCGGCCCAGACCGGGGTGGCCAGGAGGCCGGAGCCCAGGATGAGGCCGGTCAAGGAGCGCCGGAAAGTGGCGGGTGACCTGGATTTTTTATTTAAACTGAACATGTTATCCTGCCGAATTTATCTGTTTAACCACTTCTTCCAGGGTCTTCTCAAACTCCTTGAGAAGGTCCGGGTTACACTTGTTGTTTTCCGCGGCCAGGCAGAGGTGGAGGGCCTGGTGCTGCACCGAGGCAATGCCCAGGCTGGCGCCGATGTTTTTCAAGGCCAGGCACGGTTTTACGACTAAACTATAGTTGTTGTCTATACATGCTTTTTTAAGTTTTGCAAGGAGTTGCGGGATATCCGTGCTGGCCTGGCGGATCATTTGCCGCAGCTCCTCTTCGCTGCCGCCCAGTCTTTTCAGGAGACGTTGCCGGGGAAATATAAAAGTCGGCCGCTGTTCCATGGCGAGCCAGCGGGTCAGGCAGGCCAGGAGGGTTTCCGGGCGGATGGGCTTGCCCAGGTAATCATCCATGCCGGCGGCCAGGTACTGGTCCCGGGCGCCCTTGACGCCATCGGCGGTGAGGGCGATGATGGGCGTGGCGCCCCGCCTCTTCAGCTGGGGATCATTGCTGCTGCGGAGCCGGCGGATGGCGGCGGTGGCCTCCATGCCACTCATCTCCGGCATCTGCGAGTCCATGAGGATCAGGTCAAAATCCTCCTTTCGGGCCATGGTTGCCGCCTCCTGGCCGTCGTGGGCCATGGATGAGGAGCAGCCAATGGTCTCCAGGATCGCCTCGGTGACGATGAGGTTGGTGTCGTCATCATCCACCACCAGGATGTGCTTGCCGTGCAGGGCAGTTTTGTCCTGGCTGGGGTCACCCCCCTCTTCGATGCTCCTTGGTTTCTGCTCCGAATAGATCAGCCCACTGCCCCTGGCCAGGGGTTCCATCTCATCTGACGGCAGCTGGAATTGGCAGGTGAAGTGGAAGGTGGAGCCCACCTTTTCCTTGGACTCGGCGGTGATTCTGCCCCCCATGAGCTCCACCAGGCTCTGGCTGATGGAGAGCCCCAGGCCGGTACCGCCATATTTGCGGGTGGTTGAGGCGTCGGCCTGGGTAAAGGGCTGGAAGAGGTTTCTCAATTTTTCCGCCGGAATGCCCAGGCCGGTGTCGCTCACGGCAAAGTGGATGGTGAGCTGTTCCTCCATCACCTCTTCCACGGTGACTCGGATGGCAATATCGCCCTGCATGGTAAATTTAATGGCGTTGCCCACCAGGTTCAGAAGGACCTGGCGCAGGCGGCCCTCGTCACCGGATATTAAGGTGGGCACGGCCGGGTCCACCAGGGTGAAGAGGTTCAACTCCTTTTCCTGGGTCTGGGTGGCGAAAAGTTCGGTAACAAAGGTGAGGGTGGCGTGGGGGTTGAACTCCGTATTGTCCAGCTCCAGTTTGCCCGCCTCTACCTTGGAAAAATCAAGGATATCGTTCAATATCTGCAGCAGAGACTCGGCGCTGTTTTTGATTGTGGTGATGTAGCGCTGTTGATTGGGGCCGAGGGCCGAGTTGGCCAGCAGGCTGGCCATGCCGATGATGCCGTTCATCGGGGTGCGGATCTCGTGGCTCATGTTGGCCAGAAAGGAGCTCTTGGCCTTATCGGAGCTCTTGGCCGCATCCAGGGCCTTGGCCAGTTCCTTCTGGGTCCGCTGCCGTCGCTCCACCTCAAGACCCATCTTCTTGTTGGCCTGCTCCAGTTTGGCCGTGCGTCTCTTGACCCTGTCGCCCATCTCGGAGTAGGAGCTTTCCAGCTCGCCCGCCATAACATTCATCGCCTTGGCCAGCTCGCCAATCTCGTCATGGTGGCGGATGGTGAGCTTGCGGGACAGGTCGCCGCTGGCCATGAAGTTGGCCAGCTCCACGGTCTCGCGCAGGGGGGTGCTGATGGAGCGGTGGACGATGAAGGAGACCAGGATCAGGCTCAAGGATACCGCCCCGACGAAAACCGCGATACTGATATGCTTGTGCCGGCGGTTCTCGGCCGTGATGTCATGGAGCTGGGTCTGGGTCTCCCTGGCCAGCGTTTTTTCCAGGTGGTCGAAGTCATGGAGTAGTTGCTGGGCCTGACGGCTTAAGGCGGCAGCCTGGGCCAGCAGTTCCTCGTCAGGACTGAAGGTGAGCATGCGGGTGTAAACCGGCATGGTTCCCGTAACAAAATTTTGATAGAGCTGCAGGGTCGTCTTGGCATGGCTGCTGATCAGGGGCGGGACCATCTGGTCAGCGATGATGGCCGTCATCTCGCCTATGATCAGCTCGGTTTTCAGTTGGGCCTGTTGCAGCTGTTCCATCTCGCCGCTGAGGATGGCCTCTTCAAACTGGCGGTTCTGTTCCTTGTAGGAGGTGGTGATGGTCTGGGCCTTGAGGGCGGCCGGAAATAGATGACTGGAGATAAGGTTGTTCTTCTCCTGAGTGTAGCTCCCCACCCAGGCCCCCTGCAGCATGATGACGGTATAGCCCAGGATGAGGAGGGAGAAAGAGAGCCAGATGCGCCCTGCGATTGATAGGCTTTTGCGCGAGGGCAGGGGGCAGGAGGGGGCGTCAGTGTGACGGGGGGTATTTGTCGGTACTGAGGCCAAGGTTTTTGTTTGCTATATCAATAGCTGGCCCACTGAAGAAGACGTGGGTCTAGGTTTTTTTTGGATAAGTGACTTGAGTTTAACTGCCTGTAGGTAGTTGAAAAATTGATCAAGTTTCATCTCTTTCATGACAGGAGTTGGCGGCTAAGTCACTAACCTTCATGAACCGGGGCCCCTCTAGGTCATGTTCGGGGTGGGAGTCGTTGGCTGCCACCCGTTACGTGTCTCGGGCCACCTTGGTTCAGGCGGCAAGAAAAAATGGGTTGCTGGCGCGGCAGGCCTTTGCCTGGGGATTCTTCAGGGAGAGATAACTCTTGAAACTTGCAGGTAAAGTAGTGGCTGCCCCAACACCAGATAATCGCGTCTTGACCGTAAACCCTAAAAGGTAAATCGTAAATAAAAAAAATTACTTATCATAGCCCCTGGGGTTTTCTGTCTGCCAGCGCCAGGTGTCTTCGCACATCTCGGCCAACCCCCGGCTGGCCTGCCAGCCCAGCTCCTCTTTGGCCAGACTCGGGTCGGCGTAACAGGCGGCAATGTCGCCTGGCCTTCGGGGGGCGATCTTGTAGGGCACGGGCTGGCCGCTCGCCTTCTCAAAGGCCTTGACCATCTCCAGCACCGAGTAGCCCTGGCCGGTGCCGAGATTATAAGTAACCAGCCCCGGCCTTTCTTGTAGTTTGGCCAGGGCCTGCAGGTGGCCTTGGGCCAGGTCCACCACATGGATGTAATCGCGCACCCCGGTGCCGTCGGGGGTGGGGTAGTCGTCGCCAAAGATGGAGAGTTCCGTAAGCTGGCCCACCGCCACCTGGGAGATGTAGGGCATCAGGTTGTTCGGGATGCCGTTGGGCGACTCGCCGATGCGGCCGCTCTTGTGGGCCCCCACCGGGTTGAAGTAGCGCAGCAGGCAGATGTTCCACTCTTCGTCGGCCACGTGCAGGTCGCTTAAGATTTCTTCGATCATCAGCTTGCAGCGGCCGTACGGGTTGGTGCAGGAGAGGGGGAAGTCCTCGCGGATGGGCACTGTCGCCGGATCGCCGTAGACGGTGGCCGACGAGCTGAAGACGATGTTTTTTACGCCATGGGCGGCCATCACCCGGGTGAGGTTCAGGGTGCCGCTGATGTTGTTGTCGTAATAGCGTTGGGGCTGGGCCACCGACTCGCCCACCGCCTTGAGCCCGGCAAAGTGGATAACGCTCTCTATATCGGGGTTGGCGCTAAAGAGCTGGTCCAGGCCAGGGGCATCCGCCAGGTCCAACTGGTGAAACTCCACCTGTCGGCCGGTGATCTCCTCCACCCGCCGCAAGCCTTCTTTACTTGCATTGCTCAGGTTGTCGACCACTATAACCTGTTGCCCTCTCTCCAGGAGCTCCAGGCAGGTGTGACTGCCGATATAACCGGCCCCGCCGGTCACCAGGATATTCATTACCGCCCCCTCATGGTTGGGTTGCCAAGTTTTATTATTCCACAATAGATAATCCTAACAGTAAGCAGCTGAATTTGCATAATAAATTTTTCTAAAGTGGCCGATTATGGCCTGTTTACCTCTGGGGGGTTTTGCGGCCGGGCCAAAATTATTTAAGCCAATGGCGGATTGACTTCCATAATATTTCCGGTTAGTTTCCCAAGAACATTTCAGATGCTCTTACGAAGAGCTTAATGGGGAACCCGGTGCAAGTCCGGGACGGGCCCGCCGCTGTGATCGGGGACGAAAGCCGCCTTACGCCACTGCATGCTTCATGCGGGAAGGCGCGGCAAGTAGGTTGATCCGAGAGTCAGAAGACCTGTCTGAAAATTTATTACTGCCTCTGGCCGACTAAAAGGTCGGCTAGGGACAGTGAAGGCGCTTCCCCGCGGACACGGGAGGTAAGCCATGGTCATTCGCGGAATATCAGGGCATCCCCGGATCAATTTTTTATTGGTCCGGGGATTTTTTTTGCCCGGACCGCCATAGGCCCCGCGTGGGCCGGTTTCCAGAGGTAAGTGATATGAAGATGACCGAGAGACAATTTTGTCAGGCGCATTTAAGCGCTATCCGCGACTGGGATGGTTTCCAGGCCGCCATGCGTCTTTGCCGTATGGGAGGTGGACGATGAAAAAGGTAATTATGACAGCGGCCCTTGTCGCCCTGACCAGTCCCGTTCTGGCCCAGGAGGAGAGCGCCACCTTAGATGAGGTGGTGGTCACCGCCACCAAGACGGCAGTGCCCCTGGCCAAGGCGGGTGGCAGCTCCATCACCGTTATCAGCCAGGAGGAGTTGGCCGCCAAAAAGCAGAGCCGGGTGGTGGACGTGCTGCAGACGGTGCCCGGCTTGAGTGTCACCTCTAATGGCGGCCCCGGTACCAGGAACTCGGTCTTTATGCGCGGCGCCGACTCAAAGAACACTTTGATCCTGGTGGATGGAATCATCTACAATGATCCGTCAAGCTCCGGGCGTTCCGCCAATCTGGCCAACCTGACCACAGCCAACATCGAGCGTATCGAGGTGGTGCGGGGGCCCATGAGTGTCCTCTATGGCAGTAACGCCACGGCTGGTGTTATTAATATCATCACCAAGGATGGTGCTGGTCCCCTTAGCAACCAGATTACCTTGGAGGGCGGCTCTTATGATAGCTGGTTGCTGGCTGCCAGCAGCGCGGCCGGCTTTACCCGTTTCCATTACAGTGCGAACCTGACGGGGCAAAAGACCCAAGGCTTTTCCGCCGCCAATGCGGACAATGACCGTCTGCCCCAAGATGGCAATACCAGCGAGGATGATGGATGGGAGAGCCTTGTTTTCTCAAGTAAATTCGGGGTGGATATCACTGATAGCATGGAGATCAAGGCCACGGTGCGCCTGCAGGATTCTGATGCGGAAATAGATGACTCCGGGCCAGGCTATGCCGGTGATCGTTTTGGCGGTTGGCCAACCTATCCGGCCGAACCGAACGGCCTTAAGGAACGCCATACCGAGAGTGAGCAGTACCTGGGCCGGGTTGATATCATCAATATCTTGCTTGATGAGCGTTTTGAGTCAAATTTTTCCTACAAGTATTCCCGCCAGGATCGCCTCAGCTTTGATAATGACGGCCTGGAGTCATATGACTACCACAGTTCCGCCAACGAGGCGGGCTGGCAGGGCTCCATGGCCTTTAGCCAAGGCCATGCCCTCAGCGGCGGGCTCTCCTATTATGATGAGGAGATGGATAGTGATTCCAGCGGAATTGTCCCGCAGAAGGTGAACACCAGTTCGTTTTGGCTCCAGGAGCAGCTGAGTCTGCTGGCGGGGCTGGAACTGGTGGCCGGCGCGCGTTTTGACGACCATGAAACCTTTGGTTCCCAGGTGACCTGGCGCCTTGCCCCGGCCTATCACAGCGACTTTGGTCTACTGGTCAAGGCGAGCTATGGTACCGGCTACCGCGCCCCATCCCTCTATGAACTCTACTCCTTCTATGGCAATGTCAACCTGGAGGCCGAGGAGAGCGTAGGCTGGGATGTCGGGCTGGAGCAAGAGGTAGGGGAGGCCTGGACCGTGGGCCTCACCTATTTTCATAACATCTTTGATGACCGCATCGACTATGATTTTGTCACCAGTTCATATAACCAAATGGCTGGGGAAACCACCACCCAGGGCGTGGAGGCCATGGTGCGTTTGACCCCCCTGGCCAATCTTACCATTGACCTGAATTATACCTATACGGACACCGAGGCCCCCGACGGTCAGCGGCTGGCACGCCGCCCCTTGCACAGCATCAATGCCAATGGCCGCTTGGTGCAGGGTCGGACAACCTATAATGTCGACCTGTTGTGGAACAGTGAAAGGGACGAGTCTCCCTATTCTGCGGACCGGGATGGTAATGCGGTGGCCAGCCTGGATGCCTATCTGCTGGTCAACCTGGCGGTGAGTCATGACTTGAATGACAGCCTGCAGCTCTATGGGCGGGTCGACAACCTCTTTGATGAGGAGTATGAGACGGCTTGGAGTTATGCCACCCCTGGCCTTTCTGGCTATGCGGGCCTGAAGGTTACCTTCTAGGCCGTAAACATATGGACATCTTTAAATAATTGCCCTCTGGCCGGCCTTGCTATCTCATCTCTCTGGTGATAGCGGGGCCGTTTTTTTTGCTAAGAGGGGCGTTCAGCAGTCCGCTACCCCCGCCACCAAGGCCCGGCACAGGGTGGTGAGGTCATCTTCATCTATTATATAGGGCGGCATGATGTAGACCAGGCGGCCAAAGGGCCTGACCCACACCCCCTGCTGGATGAATTTCTCCTGGATGACGGCCACGTCTACTTCCCTCTTCATCTCCACCACCCCGATCCCGCCTAAGATACGAACCTCGGCCACCGCCGGGTTTTCCCGGGCAGGGGCCAGTTCCCGTTCCATTATTTTTGCTATTACCGCTATCTTTGTCGGCCAGTCATACTCAGCAAGCAGATCAAGACTGGCGCCGGCCACGCTGCAGGCCAGAGGATTGGCCATAAAGGTGGGGCCGTGCATGAAGAGGCCTGGGGAGCCACTGGAGATTGTCTCGGCTACCTCGCTGGTGGCTATGGTGGCGGCCAGGGTCAGATAACCGCCAGTGAGCGCCTTGCCCAGACACATGATGTCCGGGGCGATGTTGGCGTGGTCACAGCCCCACATCTTGCCGGTGCGGCCAAAGCCGGTGGCGATCTCGTCTAGGATCAAGAGGATATCGTACTCCTGACACAACTTCTGTGCTTCCCGTAAAAACTGGGGATGATAGAAGTACATGCCGCCGGCCCCCTGGACCACCGGCTCCATGATCAGGGCGGCGATATTTTTATGCTGGGCCGCCACGGTTTCTGCCAGCTCTGTCAGGCAGGCCGGATCCCACTCCTCGCCGTAACGGCAGCTGGGGCGCTCGGTGAAAAAGTGTTGGGGCAGGGTGCCTGAAAAGAGGTTATGCATGCCGCCCACCGGGTCGCACACCGCCATGGCCCCGAAGGTGTCGCCATGGTAGCCGCCGCGGATGGTCAAGAGCCGGCTCTTTTGGGCCTGCCCTTTGGCCTGCCAGTATTGGAGGGCCATCTTGATGGCCACCTCCACCGCCACTGAGCCGGAGTCGGCCAGGAAGATTTTTTCCAACGGCTCCGGTGTCATGGCCAGCAGTTTTTTCCCCAGGGCCACGGCCGGCTCATGGGTGAGGCCGCCGAACATCACATGGCTCATCTTTTTGAGCTGCCTTTGGGCCGCTTCATTCAAACGGGGATGGTTGTAGCCGTGGATGGCGGCCCACCAGGAGGACATGCCATCGATGAGCTTCCGGCCATCGGCCAACTTGAGCCGCACCCCGCTGGCCGATTCCACCTCATAGACGGGCAGGGGGTTGGTCATGGAGGTGTATGGATGCCACATGTGGTGGCGGTCAAAGTCGCGTATTTGGTCCATTTGGGTTCTGCGCCTTGTCTTTGTGGGGGGGGATAAACGAAAAACGCCCAAAGGATCTCTCCTTCGGGCGTTATCTTACTGCATATATAAACATCTAAAAAGATGAGAAAAACTGGCTCCTCGGGACGGACTCGAACCGCCGACAAGGTGGTTAACAGCCACCCGCTCTACCAACTGAGCTACCGAGGAACAGAAGCGCTGAATTCGCTGTTTTTTGTACCCCATGGTCGGCCATCAGTCAATAAAATAGCCAGAGTCAGCGAAAAATATATAGATCGTTAAGCCACTGGGGCCAAACGAAAAAAAATCTGGTGGCGATGCAGGGAATCGAACCCCGGACACTACGGATATGAGCCGTATGCTCTAACCATCTGAGCTACATCGCCATAGGCATTGCGAGCCAACTATATGTTCAATTTTGGCCTGAATGTCAATAAAAAAACGGGCCATCTCCAGGGAAACGGCCCGTTTTTTCCAGGCGGGAATTGATAGGTGAATTAAATCACCATCATAAGCAGTTAGGGGACTTATACCCCGCAAGGGGGTACTGAAAAGAGTGCCCCTGCGGCTATAAGGTCTCCCTAAGCAGCATTTACATCATGCCGCCCATGCCGCCCATGCCACCCATGCCGCCCATGCCGCCAGGCATACCGGCCGGCATACCGCCGCCAGCGTCGTCAGAAGACGGCTTGTCGGCAATCACACACTCGGTGGTCAGCAGCAGGCTGGAGACAGAGGCCGCGTTCTGCAGGGCAGTGCGGGTTACCTTGGCCGGGTCCAGGACACCGGCCTCGATGAGATCCTCATACTCCTCCTTGTCGGCGTTGAAACCGTTGGAGCCTTCCAGACCCTTAACGTGCTCAACAATGACGGAACCCTCGCAGCCGGCGTTGGTGGCGATCTGCCTCACCGGCTCTTCGATGGCGCGGATGATGATCTTGCGGCCATGATCCTGCTCGCCGTCCAGGGAGAGATTCTCCAGGGCCTTGATGCAGCGCAGGTAGGCGACACCGCCGCCGGGGACGATGCCCTCTTCAACCGCAGCGCGGGTGGAGTTTAAGGCGTCTTCGACGCGGGCCTTCTTCTCCTTCATCTCCACCTCGGTGGCAGCGCCCACATTGATGACGGCCACGCCGCCGATGAGCTTGGCCAGCCGCTCCTGCAGCTTCTCGCGGTCGTAGTCGGAGGAGGACTCGTCGGCCTGGGCCCGGATCTGCTTGACGCGGGCCGCCAGTTTGTCGGCCTCGCCGGCGCCGTCGATGATGGTGGTATTATCCTTGTCAACCACCACCCGCTTGGCGGTGCCAAGATCGTTGACGGTAACGTTCTCCAGCTTGATGCCGAGATCCTCGGTGATCACCTGGCCGCCGGTGAGGATAGCGATATCCTCCAGCATCGCCTTGCGGCGGTCGCCAAAACCGGGGGCCTTAACGGCGCAGATGTTTAAGGTGCCGCGCAGCTTGTTGACCACCAGGGTGGCCAGGGCCTCGCCGTCGATGTCCTCGGCGATGATGAATAAAGGTTTGCTCATCTTGGCCACCTGCTCCAGGATGGGCAGCAGGTCCTTCATGTTGGAGACCTTCTTCTCGTTAATCAGGATCAGGGGGTCTTCGATGTTGGCCACCATCTTCTCGGCATCGGTGACGAAGTAGGGGGAGAGGTAGCCGCGGTCAAACTGCATACCCTCAACCACGTCCAGGGTGGTGTCCATGGATTTGGCCTCTTCCACGGTGATGACGCCTTCCTTGCCCACCTTGTCCATGGCCTCGGCGATGATGTTGCCGATGGTGGCATCGTTATTAGCGGAGATGGTGCCAACCTGGGCGATCTCCTTCTGCTCCTTGGTGGGCTTGGCGATCTTGCCCAGCTCTTCCACCACGCAGGCCACGGCGGAATCGATGCCGCGTTTAATCTCCATGGGGTTGTGACCGGCGGCCACCAGCTTGGAGCCCTCGGTGTAGATGGCCTGGGCCAGCAGGGTGGCGGTGGTGGTGCCGTCGCCAGCCACGTCAGAGGTCTTGGAGGCTACCTCTTTAACCATCTGGGCCCCCATGTTCTCAAACTTGTCTTCCAACTCAACCTCTTTGGCCACGGTGACACCATCCTTGGTGATGGTGGGGGCGCCGAAAGATTTCTCAATGAGGACGTTACGGCCCTTGGGACCCAAGGTTACTTTAACGGCGTTGGCCAGGGCGTTAACACCGTTTAGGATGTTTTCCCGGGCCTTTACGCTATATTTAATTTCTTTTGCCATTGCTTGGTTTCTCCTAAATTATCGTTGCCGGTCACAGGCTGTTCTGCCTTTGCCGGGAAGTCATTTGGTTAGTAGATGATTACTCGATGATGCCGAGGATGTCGTCTTCACGCATGATGAGGAAGTCTTCCCCTTCAATCTTGATATCGGTGCCGCCATATTTGGAGAAAAGGACCTTGTCGCCAACCTTGACCTCCATGGCAATGCGGTCGCCCTTATCGGAGAGCTTGCCATTGCCCACGGCGACAATCTCGCCCTCGGCCGGTTTTTCTTTGGCACTGTCGGGGATGATGATCCCGCCGGCGGTCATCTCTTCGCTTGCCAAGCGCTTGACAAGAATACGATCATTTAACGGACGAATTTTCATGTACTGTCTCCCAATTCTGTTAAAGGGTTGATTTTATACTAAATGTGTCGGACAGGTGGGCAGCGCCACACTGGGGCGGCGGCAATCTTCACTGGCCATCAGCCAAAATGGATAAAGGTGGTTTTTTAGGCAGATGAATTCAGCGCTACTGCGCGGCCATCTCCTGCCTGACGGCAGGTTTGGCGTGAAACCACTGCAAAGAAAAAAATAGGGAAATAAGGAGGTTAAGCCTTGATTCCCTGCTGAGCGAATACAATAGGAATGGCAGTTTGAAAAATCAAGAGATGTGAGGGAAAAAAATAAAAAAAGCGGCCGGGGACGGCCTGGAGGTTATTTTTTTATCAGCGAGAGAACAAGATGGGCCGGGGTGTTGGCCAGAGGCGGCAAAGAAATGGCCTGCTCCCCGCCAAGGCTTACTCCTTGATCGCCGCCATGACGAGCTGGGCGGGGGTGTTGCTTAAGGGGTTGGCAAAGAAGTGGTCCGGGTCACCGATTACGGTGCTTGCCTTATCCTGCCTGCCCGCGCCCATGGCTGCTGGTAAGCCTTTCTCCTCGGCCTGGCTTGCCTTGAGCAGGGGGTTGATGAAGTAGTCGTCCGGGTCGCCGATGATAAGGCTCTCCTCTTCCTTGCCAACCTGTTGCGGGGTGGAGTTGGGCTCTGGGGTGGTTTGGGCCTGTTGCTCCTCTTTCTGCTCGCTGAGTTTTTGCCGGTAATCGGCACAGAGGGCGGGAAACTGGCCAGGGACATTGCCTTCCTTGCCCATGACTATCAGGTGCCAGCCATGGGTGAGGGCGCTGATGGATATGGCCACGTCATTGGCCTGCAGTTTCTGGTCCGGGCCTGCCTCGTTTTGATCGGCCGGGCCAAAGAGGCGGCTCATCTCCAGGGTGGTGGTCAAGCGCTGCTCCAGCTCTTCCCGGGTGAGGCCGTACTGGTCGTAGAGGCGAACAACGGTGCCGCTGTCGCGGATAAGGCCCATGATACTGACGTGGCAGGACTTGGTCAGTAAGTTGCGGATGAAGAGGTCAAATTCTTTCTTGGCGGTGCTCATGGGTCAATACCTGCTGCTGCGGTTTCAATTTAGTGCTGCTTTACCACTGTCTTTAATAGCATTTAGTATGATGGAGCAAAGATTGACAATGGGCACAACGGGTAATTTGGGCTACGTGTAGTGTTTAGCGGGCTGGCGGCCTGGCACTTTTCGGTGTGCTTTGCCTGGAAAAATGTAGAAAAATTAAAATGTTAATTGCTCAGGACCCAGAGTGCCGCTCTACCCCTCCTCTCCTGTGGTAGAGCAATTTTTTTCCCATATCCCTGACAAAAGGGGGGATGCGCGCCGGCCTGGCAGGCGGCCAAGTTCAGAAAGGCGGAAAAGGTAGTGGTCCCTTAGAGGTCAAGAAAAGAGGTGTCCCGGTTTAACAGGCGGCAGCCATCTTCAGTTACCAGCACCATGCTTTCCAAGCGCACCCCGCCCCACCCCTCCAGGTAGATGCCCGGCTCCACCGTAACCACCATGCCGGCCCGCAGCACCTTGTTGTAACGGGGACTTAGGGAGGGGGCTTCGTGGACGGCCAGACCCACGCCATGGCCCAGGCCGTGGCCAAAGGCGGAGCCGTAGCCGGCGTCTGCGATAATCTCGCGGGCCAGTTGGTCCACCTGTCTGCCGGTCCGGCCCGGCTTCAGCCCGGCCAGGGCGGCCAGCTGGGCCTGACGGACGATTCTGATGATCTCCCTGGTCTTGGGGGCGGGCTGACCCAGGACCACGGTGCGGGTCATGTCGGAACAGTAGCCGGCGGCGATGAGGCCCATATCAATGACGATGGGCTCCCCCTCCCGGAGGCGCCGCTGGCCGGGGACGGCATGGGGCAGGGCCCCATTTTCGCCGCTGGCCACGATGGTGGCAAAGCTGGGTCCTTCGGCCCCCAGTTGGCGCATCCTGTTTTCCAGCAGCATGGCCACCTCAATTTCGCTCATGCCGGGCTGCATCTGGGGCAGGATCTCCTGGAAGACCCGTTCATTGAGGAGGACCGACTCTTCCAGGGCCGCCACTTCCTCCTCCTCCTTGCAGATCCGCATGGACTCAATGAGGTCGGTTATGGGGACAAGCTCGCATTTTTTTTTCTGGCCCATCTCAGCAAGCTTAAGGCCAAAGGAGTGGAGGGTGTAGTGGCTCTCAAAGGCCAGGCGCTTTATCCCCAGGCGGGGCAGGAGATCAGAGAGCAGGGCCACTACCCCCTTGGGGTAAAGGATGACCTGAAAGCCCTCGGCCTCCTGCTCCGCCTGGATCTGGTAGCGGGAGTCGGTGAGGAGCATCGGCTCCCCGCGCCGGGGGATCAGCAGCAGGCCGGAAGACTCCTGGATGCCATGATCCGGGGCGGAAAAATTGCTCAGGAATCGGCGGTTTTCCGGCTGGCTTATGAGGATGGCATCGAGCCTGCGCCGGGCCAGGCGGCGGCGCAAGGTTTGCAAGCGGGAGGTCATCAGCCGGCCAGCAGGGACTGCTGGATGAAGGTCTTCTGCTGCTCCAGGGCCTGGCCGTATTGCTCGTTTAGTTGCACCATTACCTTCTGCCACTCCTCGGCGAATTTGGGGTGCTGGGAGGGTTTGAGATCCATCTTCACCCCGGTCTGCTGGCTGAGGTTATCCTCCATCATACCCATCTGTTGGGCGAACTGCATCTCCAGCTGTTCCATAAGCTGTTTTTTATGCTGGAGATACTGCTCTATGATTGTCTTGATCTCGCCCAGCCCGGCCAGGGTCTCGGGGGATTGGCCCAGCAGGAGCAGACCCTGCAGCGCCTTCTCCAGCAGGGGGGACGGTTCGTCCTCCCGGGGCAGGACTATGTTGCGCATGAAGGACTGGACCGCGCCCTGGAGGATAAGGGCCAGCTCCCCTGACTCGCGGTTACTCAGGGCCTGGTCCATATCCAGCTCTTCATCGGCCAGGTAGCGGGCGGCCAGGCGCATGCCGTCCTGGATTTTCTCTTCCTGGGCCAGGGCGTCGCCCGCCTCGGCCTCAAGGCGGGCAGCCCTCTCCAGGACCATCTCCATGGTGGATCGTATCTCAGCCATTTTTATTTATGATCGTAAGTTGGGGTTAGATTTGTATGGCGGGGAAGCCCTCGAACTGGTTTGGGCCTCCGCCCTGATAGTAAAACTTACCTGGGGAAGGCGGCCATGATGCCGCCGTCAATGGGCAGGGTGGCGCCGGTGGTGGGGGTCTGGTTGCTGGCGAAGAAGAGCACGCCGCGGCCCACATCATCTGCCGTCACCTCGGTTTTTAACAGGTTGCGCTGGCGATAATACTCCGCCAGGCCCTGGGGATCAAGGTTTCTTGAGCGCATGCGGTCCGGCCCCACCACGTCCCAGAGCCCTGAAGATACCTCACCGTCGCTGAAGATGGCGTCGGCATTGATCATGTTGACCCGCACCCCTATCTCGGCCAGCTCCAGGGCGGCCACCTTGCCCAGCTGGTGGGCCCCGGCCTTGCTGCTGGAGTAAGCGCCAAAGGAGGCCCCCGGGGCAAAGACATTCTTGGAGCTGTTGATGACGATGTGGCCGCCGTGACCCTGGCGGCGGAAGATGGGGATGGCAGCCTGGATCACCTCAAAGGTGCCGCTGAAGTTCACGGCCAGCACCCGGTCCAGGTCCTGCCGTTTAAGCTCGGCCAGCCCTTCGACGTGGGCCACCCCGGCGTTGGGGACCAGGATGTCGAGACCGCCGGCCTGGCGGATGAGCTGGGAGAAGCCCTCCCGCACCGACTCCCCATCGCTGACGTCCATGGGGATGGCGCCCACCATGGGGCCGAACTGGGCGGCCAGGATATCCCCCGCCTTGGCCAGTCTACCCTCATCTATATCAGTAAGAAAAACCTGGGCCCCGTGGGTCAGAAGCTGGCGGGCGATGCCCATGGCAATGGCCCCTCCCCCCCCGGTTACCAGGGCGATCTTGCCCGCCAGGGAGGCGGGCTGCTGGCCGCGGCCCAGCTTGGCCTGCTCCAGGGACCAGTACTCCATGGCAAAGATGTGCGTCTCGTCAAGCTCCTCATAGGTGCCGATCTCGGCGGCCGCGGTCTTGGCTGAAAGGGTGTGACGGGCGATGTCGGCGCAGATGCTTGCCTCTTTGCGGGACTTGCCAGCGGTGACCAGCCCCAGCCCCTTGACGAGGATTACCCGGGGGTGGGGGTCCAGGCGGGTGCGGCCCGCCGGGTCATTGGCCTCCTGGCCCTTGAAGTAGTCGTTGTACGCCTGGCCGTAGGCCGCCACAGCCTGGTGGATGATTTCTCTGGCCCCCTTTTCATCCTCGGCCCCGGCCAGGTCGAGGAAGAGGGGATAATTTTTGGTGCGGATCACATGGTCCGGGGTGAGGACGCCGTTTAGGTAGATATCTTTGGCGTCGGCCCGATCAATCAGCTCTCTGATCTGCGGCTCATCGTCTAAAAGGAGGTGGCAGGTCTGCTGCTGGCCGTCTTCCTCCCCGGCCAGGGTCAGGGCGCCGCGCAGCAGGGGCAGGATCAGCTCAGGGTCCCCCTTGCTAAGCTCTGGCGGGGGCGGGCTGGCCGCTCCCCTCCGCCGCCTGGCGATGAACTCCTCGGCCCGGGTCACATAGTCGATCATCCGGTTGTAAGAGGTCTTGGCGTCGGGGCCGAAGGTGAAGATGCCATGGTTGCGCAAGATGAGGGCCTCCATCTCCGGCTCCCTCTCCCACAGGTCGATCACGGCCTGGGCCAGGGGGAAGCCGGGCATGATAAAGGGCAGGATGCCGATCTTATCCCCTAAGGCCTCTCGGAGCAGCTCCTCCGGCCGGGGCTGGTTGGTGAGGGTGACAATGGCGTCGGCATGGGTGTGGTCGATGAAGGGCTGGGGCAGGAAGGCGTGGACCAGGGTCTCGATGGAGGGGTTGGGGGAGGAGGCGTCCAGCAGGTGGGTGCGGAACTGGTTGACCATCTCTTTATCACTTAAGTCTTCCAGGGCGCGCAGGCGGCGGAGGTAGCCCAGGTCCAGGCCGGGCAGGCCGGCCGGCTCGATGTTCCCTAAATCCCAACCGCTGCCCTTGACATAGATCACCTCCATCTCTTCACCCAGGAGATTGGTAATCTTGGCCTTGGCCGAGGTGTTGCCGCCACCATGGAGGACCAGGTCCTCTTCTGCGCCCAGCAGCCGCGAGGTGTAGACCCGCAACCCCATCTCCGGCGGGAAATTGGCATGGGTGGCGACGAACTGGGCGGCCTCTTGATCGTTATAGCGATTCTGCATGGGATTTTTTTGCTTGGGTTTAAGGGTGATGGCCCATGGGGGGGGCGCATGGGGCCTGGCTAAGTTAGTGACCGCAGTTAAGTTAACAACAAGATGTTTTTAACCGTAAGGTGGTGGAGGCGCAAAGACTTTTTGTCTATCATTCCGCCGCCTTAAATCAGGAAGAGGAGGTAGGCGGCGTAGAGGGCCAGGAGGAAGGCGCCGTTTAGCCGCGTCAGCCGGTGGCGGAAGCGGAGCTGGGGGATGAGCAGGCCGCTGAAGAGCACCATCACCGGCAGGTCCCGCCAGAGTATATCCTGGGGGAAGGTGAAGGGGTAGACCATGGCCGTGCCGCCCATGACCATGAGCAGATTAAAGAGGTTGGAGCCGATGATGTTGCCCACCAGCAGGTCGCCCTCATTGCGGCGGATGGCGGATATGCAGGAGGCCAGCTCCGGCAGGGAGGTGCCCACCGCCGCCATGGTCAGGCCGATGATCAGAGGGGGGACCCCGAAGTGGATGGCGATGTCCTTGGCCCCGGCGATGAACAGGTCGGAACCCAGGGCCAGACCGATGAAGCCGGCCAGGCAGAGGATGGCAATGATGGTGCTGGAGGTTGGCTCTTCGCTCTCTCCCTCGTTGTTCTTGTGGTTGGGGTTCTGGTAAGAGAGGTAGGTGTAGCTGATGAGGATGATGATGAAGATGAGCCCGCCCAGGCGGGGCATGGCCCCGTACCAGGCGAAAGCGCAGGTAAGCAACCCCACCCCCAGCAGGGAGAGGAGCTCGAAGCGGAGGCGGGAGTAATGGATGGCTAAGGGGGAGATCAGGGCCGAAATGGCCAGGATCAGCCCCATATTGGCGATGTTGCTGCCCACCACGTTGCCCAGCATGATCTCCGGTAGTCCGGCGTGGGAGGCGGTGAGGCTGACGAACAGCTCCGGGGTGGAGGTACCGAAGGCCACCACGGTAAGCCCGATCAAGAGAGCGTTCATGCCCAGCCGGCTGGCCAGCTTAACGGCGCCGGAGACCAGTATCTCGCCGCCGGCAACCAGCAGGGTCAGGCCGCCGAGTACGGCCAGGGCGGAGATGGTAATGGAGGAGTAGGTTAATTCCATACTTTATTTGCCAGATAGCTTCGGCGGGGCAGAAATCCTGGGCGGCTATTTTTTTGCCGGAGATGGTGGGTAATTTCAGCGCGAAGGGAGATTTTAGCGCTGTTTTAAAAAATCTTTCGGGTGATATTCCAGGGCCTGGCTGGCCAGGCCCTTAAGCTGCGACTTGATCTGCTCCGAGGGGATGAGGGGGGGGAACATGGGCAGCCGCAGATTTAAGGGGGGTGGGGGCTTGATCTGCATCTTGTCGCTCATGGACTGGTTAAAGCCCTGATCGATGCCGCCCTCCAGGCCGCCGCCAATGGCCGGGGTGTCCATGCCGCGCAGAAAGCCGAGGATGGCGGAGATGTCATTCTGGCGGTAGAAGAGGTCGATGCTCTCCTTGAGCATCGCCTGCTCATTGGCCAGCTCCGTGTAGATGGAACGAAATTTGTCCACATGGCGGACCAGGTCATCGTAACACTCCAGAAACATCTTCTTAAAACGGCCGCCCCAGGTGAGGCCCCACACCTTAACGTCCTGGAAGAGGCGGGCCTTGATGGTGGGGGAGCCAATGAGATAGTCATCAAAAAAATAAGGGTGCTGCAGGCCGGAAAGCTCAATGAACTGGTCAATGAGGTCGCGCTCCTGCATGAGGATGTAGAGGCGGGAGAGGTCGATGACGATCATCTGCTCGATGGAGACTGACAGGGCTATCCCCTTGCTCAGGGCGCTGTTGTCCTCCTCGATCATCTTGCGGAAGGTGAAGTAGCGGTCCGCCATCTCTCTTTTGATCTCAATGGAGAGAAAGTCGGTGATGTCATTATCCATCTTTGGCCTCCAGGGCGCCTCATGTCTCTTTGCTTTGCCAGGCCCCAGACTCTGGGACCTTGATTCAATATATAGTCATCATCGCCTGGGCGGGGCAATGATTTTTCGTAAATGTAGTCATCTCCCCCCAATTTTGTTATTGTTCCACCTCTGGTGTTTGCGGGATTTCCTAATCAGGAGAAGTGGCGCGGAATAATGGCAGAATTTCAAGATAATGATGTGCAGCTCGTCAAGGACGCCGCCGATATTGTCGAGGTGATTGGCGAACATGTCTCCCTGCAGCGCCGGGGCAGCAACCACCTGGGGCTCTGTCCCTTTCATGGGGAGAAGACGCCGTCGTTTACCGTGAGCGCCGAGCGCGGCCTCTTCCACTGTTTTGGCTGTAAGGAGAGCGGTGATGTCATCAGTTTCATGATGAAGTATCACAACCTCTCCTTTCAAGATGCCTTACAGGACTTGGCCCGGCGCTACGGTATCGCTTTGCAGGAGCGGCAGCTCAGCCCCCGGGAAAAAGAGAGGGCCAGGCAAAGGCAGCGCTTGATCGGGATTACCGAGAAGGCGGCCGCCATCTTTCACCTCTTTCTCCTGGAGAACCCGGCCGCCAGACAGGCCCGGGACTATCTTGAGGAGCGCGGCATCCCTCAACAGGTAATTCGTGATTTTCGCCTGGGTTACGCCCCTGACAGCTGGGATTTTCTCGGTAAGAAGCTGGCCGCGAATCCCGGCGAGGTGGAACTGGCCGTTCAGGCCGGCCTCATTGTCACCAAGGAGAACGGCCGCCAGTATGACCGTTTCCGCCAGCGCCTTCTCTGCCCCATATTTAACCCGGCCGGTCAGGTGGTGGGTTTTGGCGGCCGCATCCTGGGCGACGGCCAGCCTAAATATCTCAACAGCCCGGAGTCCTTAATATTTGACAAGTCCACCGTTCTTTACGGTCTCTACCAGGCCAGGGAAGCCCTGCGCCGCCAGAAGAGCTGTGTCCTGGTGGAGGGTAACTTTGACCTGCTGGCCATGGTGGCCCAGGATATGGCCAATGTGGTTGCCCCCCTGGGCACCGCCCTGACCCAGAAGCATGTCCGCCTCTTGAAGCGTTATGTCTCGGAGGCGGTGCTGCTCTTTGACGGCGACGCGGCGGGGATAAAGGCGGCCCAGCGCTCTGTTACCTTTTTTCTCCAGGAACAGCTGCCGGCCAGGGTGGCGGTCCTGCCGCCGGAACATGACCCCGACACCTTCCTTAAAGAATTTGGTCGCCAGGCCCTGGCGGCAGAGGTGGCCAAGGCCCAGTCCCTGCCGGAGTTTATCTTTTCCCAGCTGGTGGCGGAACATGGGCTGGGTCTGGAGGGTAAGGGGGCCATCGTCCGGGAGCTGCAGCCCCTGCTGCGAGCCCTGGTAGGTGACCAGATTCAGCGCACCGTTTTTCTGGCCCATTTCAGTGAGAAGCTGGGGATCGGGGTGGATGACTTAAGCCGGGCCCAGGTGCAGAGGGTGGCGGAGCCCAGGCCGGCCCGGACCGGCGCCCAGCCTGCCCTGCCCCCTGAGCAGCGGCGTCTCCTGGAGTTTCTTGTTTTTTTTCCCGATCATATCGAACCCTTTGTCGCGGCCGGGGTGGAGCAGCTTTGCTCCCACCCCGTGGCAGCGGCAGTCATGCCCAGGCTTAAGGATTTGGCCGGGCCTGGCTTCCGGCCGGAACAGTTGTTGGCCGAGCTGGATACGGCGGCCCAGACCCTTATTACCGAGATCCTTGTCTCCCCGCCGCCCTGTCTGCCGGACAAGGCAGGGGCCACGGCCCAGGAGATGCTGGCCTGGATATTGAAAAGGGATCTGGGCCGTCAGAAAGAGCTTCTGGTGGCCCGGATCAATGAGGCGCACCAGGCGAACAATATGCAGCTATTGATGGAACTTCTTGAAAAGAAAAAACAATTGGACGAAGCGTAAATAATAATTATATTCTATTCTTTCAGCTTGATAGGTTATGTTTCTGGCGGCCTGTGGCGGCGCTTTCTTTTCATTGACAGGGCTTATGACTAAACAGAAGGCAGTAGCGGTGGCGGATGATGGTGGTGACGAGCTGGATCAGGGTGAGCTTTCCTCCCAGGATGCCAATGATCTCACCACAATTATTGGCAAGGACGACGGGGATAAGCCCAGCGGCAACGTCTGGACCGAGGCGGGCGGCAAGATCAACCGGCGCCAGGCCGCCCTTGAGAGTCGGGATGATAAGGTGGTTGCCACCCTTGATCCGGTAAAGGCCTATCTGCGTGAGATGGGGGCAGTGGCCCTGCTCACCCCGGAAGAAGAGACCGAAATTGCCAAGAGAATAGAGGAGGGCGACCGCCAGGTGCAGCGGGCCTTGTTGGCCATACCGGCCACCATCGCCAAGCTCACCGAGTTCAAGGAGATCATCTTCAGCGGTCAGAAAAACGTCAGCGACTTTCTCCGGGGCCTGGATGACTCCGATGAGCCGGGACTGGCCCGTCAGCAGGATGAGTTTATCTGGAAGGTGGAGGAGGCCGAACGCCTGGAGCTGGAGCGCGTCGCCCTGCGCGAAGATATTCTGGCCATGGACGCGGACCCGGATAAGGTGGTGCGGACCATGGTCCGCCTGGAGCGTTCCACCCACGCCATTATTGAGCTTTTTGCCGAGGATCGCTTCCATCACAAGCACCTCGATGACATCCTCACCGGCTTTAAGGGAGTGACTAAACAGTTTGACCGCATATTTAAGAAACAGGAGCAGGAGCCGGAGAACGACAAGATCGATATCATGTTCCGCAACCTGGAGAATGCCCATGGTATTGACCGCAATACCCTGGCCAATGTGGTTCTCCTCGTGGGTAAGGGCAAGAATGTCGCCCGGATCGCCAAGCAGGAGCTGACCCGGGCCAACCTGCGGCTGGTGGTGTCGGTGGCCAAGAAGTACGCCAACCGCGGCCTGCAGCTCCTGGACCTGATCCAGGAGGGTAATATCGGCCTGATGAAGGCGGTGGAGAAATTTGAGTATCGGCGCGGTTATAAGTTCTCAACCTATGCCACCTGGTGGATCCGCCAGGCCATAAACCGGGCCATTGCCGACCAGGGCCGCACCATCCGGATCCCGGTGCATATGATTGATACCATTAACCGTCTGCTCAAGGGCTCCAAGGAGTTCGTCCGTCAGGAGGGCCGGGAGCCGACGCCGGAGGAGATGGCGGAGCGCTTGGATGTGGACCTGGAAAAGGTGCGCAACATCCTGCGCATCTCCAAGGAGCCGGTCTCCCTGGACACCCCCATCGGTTCCAGTGAGGATAGTTATTTAACTGATTTTATAGAAGATACAGACTCTGTCTCCCCCCATGAGGCAACAATGAAGGGTGACCTGCGCAACAATCTCGATAAGGTCCTTGGTTCCCTCACCCCCAGGGAGGAGCGGGTCCTGCGCATGCGTTTTGGTATTGATACGGCGGTGGACCTGACCCTGGAGGAGGTGGGTAAGAGCTTCTCCGTTACCCGGGAGAGGATCCGCCAGATCGAGGCCAAGGCCCTGAAAAAGTTGAAACATCCTAACCGGAAAAAAAGGTTGGAGAGTTTTGTCCTCGATGATTAATCCCCTCCTGCATGGCTGATCTTCACTCCTGGCTCAGTCTCTCTCTGGCCCCTGGCCTGGGGCCCACCCTTCTCCAACGACTTCTTGCCGTCTTTGCTGATCCCGCCACTGTTCTGACCGCGTCGGTTAAGGATCTGGCCCAGGTGCCGGGTATCGGCCCACGCCTGGCCGGCAAGCTGACCCGCGAGCAGCTGGCTCCGGCCGCTGACCGGCAGATTGAGCTGGCCCAGCGCCATGGCGCTGCCATCCTCCACCTGGGCCTGGCGGAATATCCGGAGCAACTGCGCCACATCCATCGTCCTCCCCTTATCCTCTTTGTCAAAGGCGACCCTAAGTGGCTCAGTGAGCCGGGGGTGGCCATTGTCGGCTCCCGGGCCGCCACCAGTTATGGCCGGAAGATGGCTGCGGAGCTGGGGCGGGAGCTGGCCGGGGCCGGGCTGGTGGTGATCAGCGGGGTGGCCCTGGGGGTGGATGGGGCGGCCCACAGTGGGGCCTTGAGTCGGGGGCGTACCGTGGGGGTGCTGGGCTGCGGGCTTGACGTGGTCTATCCCCGGCAGCATGGCCGCCTCTATGGCGAGATAGCCGCATCAGGGGCCCTGGTCAGCGAATATCCCTTTGGTACCAGGCCGGAACCGTTTCGTTTCCCGGCCCGCAACCGGATCATCAGCGGCCTCTCCCGTGGCGTGGTGGTGGTGGAGGCGGGGAGCCGTTCCGGCTCCCTGATTACGGCCCGCCTGGCCCTGGAGCAGGGCCGTGATGTCTTTGCCGTGCCCGGCCGGGTCGATTCCGGCAAGAGTTCCGGGGCCCACAGGTTGCTGCAGGAAGGGGCCCGGCTGGTGGCCGGCAGCGCCGATGTTCTCTTTGAGCTGGCCGGACTTGACAGTTGTCCCGACAATGATGAGACAGAGCAGTGGCAGCTGCTGGGTGATGAAAAAAAGATCCATGACCTGCTGGACATCTATGGCCTGGGTATTGATGAAATAATCCAACTGTCTGGAATGAGGCCTGAAAAGGTGGCTGAGATCCTCCTTGTTTTGGAACTCAAGGGGGCGGTTGAGAGCCAGCCCGGCAATATTTATATGAGCTGCGACCCCGCGCCTCAGGCTGGAAAAACTTGACAAGATCGTTTTTTCCTGCTGATAAGAGGGGCAACCAATTCCATCACCAGTACACATGGCCGCTCTGCCGGCCGTAAACCATAGCTATAAAAACATGTCAAAATCTTTAATTATCGTCGAGTCACCCGCCAAGGCGCGGACCCTGCAGCGCTACCTGGGCAAGTCCTATGACGTCAAGGCCTCTGTGGGCCATATCCGTGATCTGCCGGTGAAGACCCTGGGGGTGGACGTGGAGCATGATTTCGCCCCCCAATATGTCACCATCCGCGGCAAGGGCAAGGTGATCAGTGATCTGCGTACGGCCGCCAAAAAGGCGGATGAGATCTATCTCGCCCCTGATCCGGACCGGGAGGGTGAGGCCATCGCCTGGCATATCGCCGAGAGCCTAAAGTCCGCCAAAAAACCCATTCACCGGGCCCTCTTTCATGAGTTGACCAAGAAGGCCATCAAGGCGGCCATTGCCGATGCCACTGAGATTGATCATCATAGGTTTGAGGCCCAGCAGGCCCGGCGCATCCTTGACCGGCTGGTGGGCTATCAGATCTCACCGCTGCTCTGGGACAAGGTGAGGCGGGGCTTGAGCGCCGGGCGGGTCCAGTCTGTGGCGGTGCGCATGGTGTGTGAGCGGGAGGAGGCGATCAAGGCCTTTGACCCGGTGGAGTATTGGTCGGTGGCCACTACCCTCCATAATAAGGACGAAAAGCAGCTTGTGGCCCAGCTGGACCGCATCGATGATAAGAAGGTTGATAAGGCCAAGAATCGCATTGCTGATGAGGGTGGGGCCGCGGAGATAGTGGCTCAGCTTGAAAAGAGCGATTATCTGGTCAAGGATCTGATCAAGAAGGAGAAGAGGAGGCGGCCCAGTCCCCCCTTTATCACCAGTACCATGCAGATGGAGGCCAACCGCAAGTTGCGCTTTTCGGCCAAGAAGACGATGATGCTGGCCCAGCGCCTCTATGAGGGGGTGGAGGTGGGGGCGGATGGCCCGGCCGGTCTCATAACCTACATGCGGACCGACTCCACCCGGATCAATGACGAGGCCCTGGCCCAGGTGCGCGAGGTGATTGGCAAGGAGCAGGGGCCGGAGTATCTGCCGGCCAAACCAAATTTCTATAAGACCAGCAAGTCGGCCCAGGATGCCCATGAGGCGATCCGGCCCACCGATGCCCGGCGGACACCTAGCAAGGTGGCTCCCTTTCTGGAAAAGGACATGCTGGCCCTCTACACCCTGATCTGGAAACGGTTCGTGGCCAGCCAGATGAAGCCGGCCATCTACGACCAGACCACCATCATCATCAGTGGTGGCCAGCGTTTTCAGTTGCGGACCACCGGTTCCATCATGCGTTTCTTAGGCTTTGTCTCCCTCTATGTGGAGTCCAGTGATGACGGCGGCCTGGCTGAGGTCCCAGGCCGTGATGGTGACGTGTTTCTGCCAGAGGTTGCGGTGGGCGAGAAGTTGGCCATTGACAAGGTGGTGCCAAAACAGCACTTCACCCAACCGCCACCCCGCTACACGGAGGCCACCCTGGTCAAGGCCCTGGAGGAAAACGGGGTGGGGCGGCCATCCACCTATGCCTCGATTCTCTCCACCATCCAGGACAAAGAGTATGTCTCCCTGGAGGAGCGGAAATTCTTCCCCTCGGAACTGGGGAGCCTGGTCAATGACCTGCTGGTCCAGCATTTTCCCGCCATCCTCGATGTGGATTTCACCGCCTCCATGGAGCAGACCCTGGATAAGGTGGAGGAGGGGCAGGTGGCGTGGGTGGATCTGCTCCGCGATTTTTATGGCCCCTTTCAGGCGACCCTGGCCACGGCCAAGAAGGAGATGCGTTCGGTGAAACGCAGCGCCACCCCCACCGACGTCAAGTGTTCCGAGTGCGGGGGAACCATGATGATCAAGTGGGGCCGTAACGGTGAGTTTCTCGCCTGTGAAAAATATCCGGACTGTAAGAGTACTTGCGATTTCAAACGTCTGGAAGACGGCACCATTGAGGTGAAGGAGAAGGAGGCGCCGGAGCAGTCCGATGAGGTGTGTGAGAAATGCGGCAGCCCCATGGTTTACAAGCAGGGGCGCTTTGGCCGCTTCCTGGCCTGTTCCGGTTATCCCAAATGCAAGAATATCCGGGCAGAGTCCACCGGGGTGAAATGCCCTGAGGAGGGCTGCTCTGGTGAGTTGATCAAGAAGATCTCTAAGCGGGGCAAGGTGTTTTACAGCTGTAACCAGTATCCCAACTGCAGCCATGCCGTCTGGGATAAACCGGTGAACGAGCCGTGCCCCGATTGTGATTCACCCTTCCTGCTGGAGAAGACCACCAAGAAGGCAGGCACCAGCTGGCGCTGCCCCCATAAGGAGTGCGGCTATTATAAGAAGGTTGGCGATGATGAGTGAACCCGCGTCGCGCCACGCCGTCTAGCCCGGCCTGCTGCTTGCCGGAAAAAAAGGCCCTTTCCCTCGTCTGGGAAAAGGGCCTTTTTATATTTACAGGGTGGTGTGGCGGACTTGGCCGGCGACCATGGTCAACACGGCCCGGCCTTGCAGCTCCTGGCCCAGAAAGGGGGAATTCTCACTTTTGGAGACGATATCTTGCCGCTCATAGCAAAAAGAGCTGTCAGGGTCAATGACGGTGATATCGGCCGGGGCCCCCTTGGCCAGGGTCCCGCCCCCTACCTTGAGGATGCGGGCCGGGTTGAGGGAGAGGAGTTCAACCAGGCGGCTGGGAGTTATGAGGCCGTCGCGGACCAGGGCCAGGGAGAGGGGCAGGCTGGTCTCCAGGCCGATGATGCCGTTGGCGGCCAGGTCAAACTCCACCATCTTTTCCAGCTGGGAGTGGGGGGCGTGGTCACTGGCAATGGCGTCGATGGTGCCATCGGCTATCCCGAGGCGGATCGCCTGCCGGTCCGCCTCACTGCGCAGGGGGGGATTCATCTTGGCGTGGGTGTCATAATCAGCCACTGCCGCCTCGGTGAGGGTGAAGTAGTGGGGGGCGGTTTCCGCCGTGATCATGGCGCCCTTGGCCTTGGCCCGGCGGACCAGGTCGATGGATTCCTCGGTGGAGAGGTGGGCCAGATGGAGGGGGCGCCGCAGGTAGCTGGCCAGGGCGATGTCCCGGTAGACCATGATCTCTTCGGCCACATGGGGTATGCCGCGCAGGCCTAAACGGGTGGCCAGGGCGCCCTCGTTCATGGCGCCGTTTTGACTGAGCGTCATCTCCTCGGAGTGGGAGATGACTGGCAGGTCATAGTTGCCGCTGTACTCCAGGGCGCGGCGCATGAGTTGGCTGCTTTCCACCGGCAGCCCGTCATCGGAGACGGCCACTGCCCCCGCCTTCTTCAGTTCGCCAAACTCTGACAGTTCACTGCCGCCACTATTCTTGCTGATTGCTCCCACCGGATGGACCCGGCAGAGATCCGCCTCGGCCGCCTTGGCCAGGATGAAGATGGTGATCTCCTGGCCATCGTTGATCGGCGTGCTGTTCGGCATGCAGGCCACCGCGGTGAACCCCCCGGCCACCGCGGCCTTACAGCCGCTGGCAATGGTCTCCTTGTGCTCCTGGCCCGGTTCCCGCAGGTGGACATGCATATCGATGAGGCCGGGGACCAGCCAGTTATTGCTGGCGTCAATAATGGCGCAATCCTCCGGCAGGTCGGCTGGCGGGGCGTCCAGATAGATCTCCTGAATCACTCCCTGGTCAATGAGGATGGAACCGCGGCCATCTATCTGATTGGCCGGGTCAATAATGCGGCCGTTCTGCAGTAAGGTGCTCATGTTTATTATTCGCAGTAGTGTTTTTTGCCTGTAAGTTAAAATCGCTGGCGAAGCCCGAGGCTGCTCATTGCAATTACCTGTTACGCTTTACTCCCCTCCGCCCATGATGGCGTAGAGCATGGCCATGCGGATGGCGACACCGTTGGTTACCTGGTCCATGATGACGGAGCTGACTCCATCTGCCAGGTCCGGGGCCAGCTCCACGCCACGGTTAATTGGCCCCGGGTGCATGATGATGGCGTCTGGCCGGGCCAGCTCCATCACCTTTTTATTGATGCCGAAGTGGTTGGCATACTCGCGCAGGGAGGGGAAGAGTGATTCTGCCTGCCTCTCCTGCTGAATGCGCAGGGTCATCACCACGTCGGCCTCGCTGACGGCCTCTTCAACGGTGGCGCAGGCCTGGGCCCCCATCTCCGCCAGGCCAAGGGGGATCAGGGTGGCGGGGCCGGCCACCTTAACTTGGGCCCCCAGCTTGGCAAAGCCGATGATGTTGGAGTGGGCCACCCGACTGTGGGCAATGTCGCCGATGATGGCGACCTTCAGTCCGGCAATCCGCCCTTTGGTCTCCTGGACGGTGAGGAGATCCAGCAAGCCCTGGCTGGGATGTTCGTGGGTGCCGTCACCGGCATTGATCACCGAGGCGTTTATATGTTTTGCCAGCAGGCCCGGAGAGCCGGAGAAGGCGTGGCGGAGGATGATAATGTCAGGATTCATGGCCGCCAGATTGCGGGCCGTGTCAATCAGGGTCTCGCCCTTGGTGAGGCTGCTGGTGGAGGCGGAGATGCTAAAGGTGTCGGCGCTCATGCGCTTGGCCGCCACCTCAAAGGAAAGCTTGGTCCGGGTGCTTGGTTCAAAAAAAAGGTTGATAACGGTGCGGCCGCGCAAGGCGGGAACCTTTTTTATCTGCCGGGTGGAAATCTCTTTAAATGACTCGGCCGTTTTCAGGAGGAAATGGATATCAGCTGCGCTGAGCTGTTCCAGTCCCAGGATGTGGTTATGCTTGAAGGCGGTTTCTTCTTCCATATAATTTATTGATGTACGGTATCACCCAGCCTGCTCCAGCGGATGGAGGCCAGGCGTTGGAAGGAAAAGAGGTCTAAACGGGTATCCCAGGACCAGTAGATGATAAAGGCCTTGCCAAGTACGGCCTTGGCCGGGACAAATTTCCAGAACCGGCTGTCATGGCTGTTGTCTCTGTTGTCGCCCATGACGAAGAGCGAATGGCTGGGAACTGTTATTGGCCCAAAATTGTCACGGGGCGATTGTTTCCCCGGTAAGATGTCAGGATCGTTGTGGATGGCCTGGTCCAAGGACAGGGGTTCGCCATTTACATAGAGAACTTTATCTTTAATCTCAATGCGGTCACCAGCTGTGCCCACTACCCGTTTAATATAGTCGATATCGGGATTTTCAGGATATTTAAAAACAATAATGTCCTTTTTTTTGGGGGTGGCGATGGGGATAAGCACTGTGCCGTTAAAGGGATTTCTGAGGCCATAAAAGAATTTGTTCACCAGGATATGGTCGCCAATCTGCAGGGTTGGCAACATGGAACCGGAAGGGATCTTGAAGGCCTGGATGACGAAGGTTCTGATGAACAGGGCCAGGACGAGGGCGATAATAATGGCCTCGGAGTATTCGCGTAGGACTGATTTCTTTTTCATGGCATGGCCCGGGAAAGGGGTCTTGAAATGGTGAAATTTAAAAACAACAAAAACAGACTTTTATACATAATTTTCGCCGAAATGACAAGCACATTGCCTGGCAGGCAATGGACGCCTTGGGAGAAGGGGTGGGGAATGTATTGTCGCTTATTTTTATGGTGAGAGGTGGATATAAATAAAAATTATCTCTCTTAGGGGGGGTGAAGTTGCAGGGGTCCATATCTGGTAGTCCAGCGACCTGGTCTCTACAATATGGTGAATTTGCACGAAAAAATAATAAATTTGCTGTTTGGTTTAGGGGAAAATAGTTTGCCGTTTTCCAGGAAAATGGCTGAGGACGGGTTGTTGTCTTCCTGGCCACTACATGTGGTGTGCTGTCTCGGGCCGAGCTACAAAATATGGCCGTGTTCACGTTCAAATCAGGGCGCGATGTTAGAGAAAATACTGTAATTTCGATATATTTACAGGGTCACATGGCTCCTGCCATTCCTTGACATTGCCAGGGAATTATGTGAATTTGATTTAACGAGTAGTTTTTGTTTGTCTTTTTAAGAGTCTGGCTGCGGTTGGACTGTAAATTCATGTTTGCGGATAAGGACTTGCTAAGGATGGTCTCATTATTTTCAAAGCAGAAGTTAGCAGTGGGGATAGATATCGGCTCCCACGCTGTTAAGATTTGTGAGCTTGCCGGTGGCGGTAAAGGGGTGAAGTTACGGGCTCTGGGATCTGCCATGTTGCCCCCTGGCGCAGTTGATGATGGTGAAATCAGGGATGCGGACGCGGTGGCTGAGGTCATCAAGAAGCTGATCGCTAACTTGAAGATAAAGAGCAAGAAGGTTGCCATCTCCATCTCTGGTTACTCAGTTATCATGAAGAAGATAAATCTCGCCGTGATGACTGAAGAGGAGCTGGAGCATCATATCCAGTCTGAGGCGGAACAGTATATCCCCTTTGACCTGGATGACGTTTTCATCGATTTCCAGGACCTGAAGACCAATGAGGAGGGTGATGAACGCACCGATGTGATGCTGGTGGCGGCCAAGAAAGAGGTGGTGAATAGTTATATAGATATGCTCAGGTCCATCGGCCTGCAGGTGGTGGTGGTTGATGTGGACGCCTTTGCCTTGGAGAACTGTTACGAACATAATCACGGTGAGGAGGAAAATGTGATCCTGGTGGACATAGGCTCCTCCAAGATGACTATTAATATCGTTGCCGCTGGTTCCTCTGTTTTTGCCCGCGATGTTTTTGTGGGCAGCAGACAGTTGACCGAGCAGGTGCAGGGCCAATTCGATATTTCCTTTGACGAGGCAGAGGACCTCAAGGTCTGCGCCCAGGATCCCGGCGAGCGGTTGGCCCGGATGGAAGAGGTGTTCACCAGGACGTGTAGCCAGTGGGTTCTGGAGATTGGCAAGGCCCTGGATTTTTATAATTCAAACTATCCGAATGAGCCCATTGACCGCATGGTCTTAAGCGGCGGCGGCGCCCATCTCTTGGGGTTGGATCGTTATTTTGCCGAGGAATCACAGCTTGATGTTGAAATTTTTGACCCGTTCAGCGCGGCGAACATCGACATAAAGACCATTGATTCAGACTATGTAGCTTTCATGGGGCCTGAGATGGCAATTTCCACAGGCCTGGCCATACGCAAGGTTCCTTTTTAAATTGGGCGTTTCCTGGCTGATAATTTGCCGGATTGACAACTGAAAGACAGATAACACAATGATTCTGATAAACCTCCTGCCGGTAAGGCAGTTAAAGAAGCGGGCCCAGACCAGAAACGAAGTAATTATGTTCGCCATGGCCCTGGCAGTAATCCTGGCCATTGTCGGAACTGGTGTCGTGTTTGTTAACGTTAGCATCAAACAGCAGAGGGACGTGGTGGCGCAGCTGGAGGCGAAGAAAAAGTCATACAACAAGACCCTTGCCGAAATTAAACAAATTGAGGCGAAGAAAAAGCAGCTGTTCGCCAAGATAGAGGCGATCAAAAAGCTGAAGAGGGAGTCGCAGATGTCGGTCCATGTCATCGATGAGATAGCCCGGGCGACCCCGCCGAACAGTATCTGGCTGGATAATCTTAAGTTAAGCGCCAGCTCCCTCTCCTTGAAGGGCATTGCCCTGGATAACACGGTTGTTGCGGACTACATGAATAGACTGGAGTCATCTCCCTATGTCACTGGCAAGCCGAGGCTTGGCAGTGCCACCAGAAAGGACGTGGCAGGACAAAACCTTAAGGCGTTTGACCTGGTAATGGGTCTTGCGCCGCCAGCTGACAGCAATAAAGAAACGCAAGGTTCCGGCAAATGAGTTTAAAAGAGCAGCAAATAAAAATAGACGCCTTCATCGATGACAAGGTGTCTAATCTTGATCAGAATGTCAAGATTGCCATAGTTCTGGCTGCGGTGGTTCTGCCGTTGGCGGCATTTTATTTCCTCTCCTGGAGCCCCTACAGGGCCGAGATGAAGAAGTTGCAGGCCCAGGAAGAGTCTTTACGAAAGACCATAACAGAGGTTGAGGCGGTGGCCCGTAATATCCATAAACACCGGGCCGAGATGGCCGAAGCCCAGGTGATGTTTGACCGCGCCTCCGGTCTTCTACCCCAGCAGCAGGAAATCCCTGCCCTGCTGGCCAGGGTTTCCGATCTCGGTAAACAGTCTGGCCTGGTAATTGAGTCCTTTAAGCCGGGTGGAGAATCTCTCCAGGAGTTTTACGCCAAGATACCCGTGGCGGTCAAGGTGGCCGGCCCCTACCACAGCATCGGGGTTTTTCTGGATAATGTCAGTAAGATGTCACGTATCGTGACCGTTGAAAATATGGCCATGGGTAGTCCCAAAAATGTTGAAGGGGAGATGATCTTAAAGTCAGGAATCAACCTTGCGACCTATAGATTTATAACCCCGGAAGAAGCCGCAGCGAGAAAGCAACAGCAGGCCCAAAAAGGGCGTAAGAGGCGTTAGTTAATCCGGCCTAGGTTTAACAAGGAAAATCTTGGGTGGCGAATATTTAGGGTGTTTTCATCGTTATGAAAAATAGATCATATTTTCTTATCTTATTTCTCTTGGTTATGGCCTCTGCTGCGGGAGACGCGCGTGGTGCCAAGCATGTTGACCCGGCGGCAGGTGCGGGAACAGGGCCTGGCGAAGGCAAGGTAGAGGAAGAGAAGCTCTCGGAAGAGGCCTACTCGGAAAACGTCAAGGAGTTAATGCGTTTTTTGGAGGGGAAATCAGATTATGTGTATGAACGTTATGATCGGCCAGACCCCTTTCTCCCCTTTCTCCGCGAGAAGACAGTGGCCGGGCTTGAAGAGGAGATAGAAGACTACGGTGAGCTGACCGGGATGCAGAAATTTGAGCCAGGCCAGCTTTTGGTGGTGGCCATTGTCAAGACACAGGACGGTCCACTGGCCATGGTGCAGGATTCAACCGGTAAGGGCTATATGGTCTCGCCGGGGGTAAAATTGGGGAAAAATGGTGTGATTGCCGCGATCAGCGACAATATGATCTTGGTGAAGCAAAAGAAAATTATGACCTCCGGTGCAGTGCGTCAGCATGAGGTCAGGATGTTGTTAAAACGTGAGGGAGAGTAGAGGGATGACGATTATTGGCCGAACCAAGCGGAACGGACGAAAATCCTTGAGTGGTGCCGGTGGATTTGCCTCTGCCGGAACCATGAATGAACATGGCCGCCATGACGGCAGGGGCGGGAGGCTGAGCTTGCTTACCTCCCTGCTGGCCTGCCTTGTGCTGGCGGCGGCTATGCCGCTGCAGGTTGCAGCCTATGAGGTGTCCGGGGTTAGCTGGCAGCAGCGTGAGGGCGGGGTTGAGGTGCGGATCAGCGGTAATGCCGAGCCAACCTTTACCCAGTATGAGTTGGTGGAGCCGCAGAGGCTGGTGATTGATATTGCCGGGGGGGCGTTGGCCCCAGATTTGACCTGGCCCCTGAGTGTTGGCCAGGGTGTGGTGGACACCATTAACGCCAAGGTAGTAGGCTCGGGGGAGAACAGTACCTCGCGCCTTGAGTTATTACTCTCCGCCAGTCAATCTTACAGCATAAAACAGCAGGGCTCTGATATTCTCATCAACTTCATGCCTGTTGTTGCCGCTAATGCAAAAGGGCAAGCTGTCGAGGTTAAGATTACCGATCTCCAGGTGAATGCGGTCTCGGCCTCGAAGGCGACCATCACCCTCTATGGTTCGCAACCACTACTGTCATATCTCACCAGTGAGGAAGAGCGGGATGAGACCCGTTCGGCCCGCCTGATTATAGATCTGCCCAATGTCCAGGTGGACGACAAGGTTATTCCGGTGGTCCTGGACTCACCTGTGGCCCTTATCCGGGCCAAGCAGGGGCAAAAGGGGGGGCGGATCATTGTGGATTCTGCCTATGACGCCCTTTTCGCCTACGACGTCAAGGTCAGCGGCAATTATCTGGAACTGAATATCACTGCCCCCACTGGTGGTACTGGTAATGATGGCGAGATGATAGCCCTGCTCACCGGTAATGGGGCCGAAGGCGGCGAGGATGATTTTGCCATGGCCGCGGCTGATGGGGGGAGTGATGCTGCCCCCCAGGCAGGCTCTGGCGGTGACGGCATGGGGGGTCTCAGCCTCAGTGGCTACGATGAGCAGAGGATCTCGGTTGATTTTTACAAGATAGACCTCCATAACGTCTTCCGCCTGATCGGCGAGATCAGTAACCGCAATATCATTGTGGATGAGGCGGTGGGTGGTTCCCTCACCCTGGCCATGAAGGATGTGCCGTGGGACTTTCTCCTGGATGTGGTCTTGAATCTCAAGGATCTGGCCAAGGAGGAGCGTTATAACACCATTGTCATCTCGCCCAAAAGCGCGGAGTTTAACTGGCCGGAGACGGCTGGTGGCGTCGAGCTGGATGTGACGGTGGAGGAGGCCATTACGGTTACCAAGCGGATGCAGACCTCCAACGATCAGGTAGAGGCCAAGAAGTTGCTCCATGAGGCCTCCACCCTGGATGCCAAGGGTGAGACGGCCAAGGCCATGGCCATCTATGAGCAGGCCTTTCAACTCTGGTCCGAGAACGGTACCCTGGCCCAGCAGATTGCCACCCTGGCCCTGGTTAAATTGGGCCAGAACGCCAAGGCGGCCCATTATAGCAAGCTGGCGGTCCAGCTTGACCCCACCAACACTAAAGCGGCACTGCTGGCGGCCATGAGTATGGCCAATATGGAGAATACCCAGGAGGCCAAGGAGTATTTTGACCTGGCCGTCAGTGACGCCAAGCCGTCTCGCCACGCCTTGGCCAGTTACGCCGCCTTCAGTGAGCAGAATGAGAGCTATGAGTCGGCCCTCAATCTCCTGGCGCAGTATGACCAGTTTTACGGCACCTCCCTGGAGACCATGATCAGCCGGGCCCGCATCTACGATGCCATGGGTGATGGGGAGCGGGCGGATATGGAGTATAAGGCGATAAAGCTGTCCGGTTATGAGTTGCCCGCGGATTTAGAGGCATATGTCACCGGTCGAGTAAACTAAGGGTCAGTTTGTGACAGATTACGGTAAAAAAAAGATGGGAAAAACAATGAGAAGATTTTGGAACGCACTCCTTTCTCTGACGATGATTTTTATGTTGGCCTCCTGTGCCTCCTCCGACTCTGAAGACAGGAGTAGAGAGGCGGATAGATTTATCGAGGGCCATACCGCCGGCGCTGTCTCAGCGGAGAGTAAGGTGCTGGAGGAGACGGTGCATGATGCCGGGGTGTTGCCTTCGCGCTTCCAAAATCCCAGCTTCTTGCTGGATCAGGCCGCTGCTGAGAGCCAGAGTGAGATGTTTTCGGTACCGGTGGGGGCGGATATCTCCTCTAACCGCGGTCCGGTGAAACTGCGTGATATCTTAAAGCGTTTGGCCGTTCTCAAGCGGATGAACGTGAGCTGGGCCGATGACGTGGATCAGCATGCCCTGGTGGACGTGGATATTCGGGCCGAGGATGATTTCTACAACGCCATTGATAATATCCTCCGTCAGCTTGACTACTTCTATGAGGTTGAGGGTAACTCCCTGGTGGTCAAGTATCGTGATACCAGGACATTCCATGTAGCCATGCCCTTCCTGAAGCCCACATACTCCATCGGTATTGGTGGCGATGTCCTGGGTTCGGCCGAGGCGAGCCATAAGATGAAGGGCCGGATCGAGATGGAAAACCAGTCGTCCGGTGACGACAGTTTTGACGTCTGGGCCAACATTGAGGGTAACCTGGATAAGATTCTTGAGATTTACACCGAGACCGAGGTGGCGGCGGTGGTGGATACCGCCGCGGCAGAGACCGCTGCCCTGGCCCTGGACCCGGTGGCGGCGGAAGCAGCAGCAGAAGCTGCCCCGCCCACCTCCACGGTGCGCACCCAGAATCAGGGTGCCCTGGGTTATTACATGGTGGACAAGCCGGTGGGTCTGGTCTCTGTTACGGCCCCCCGCTCCCTGCTGAATCGGATTGAGAAATATTTTGCCAGCCTGAAGAAGGTCCTCTACAAGCAGATCGCCATTGAGGCCAAGATTGTAGAGGTGACCCTGGCCAATGACAACCGCACCGGTATTGACTGGACCGAACTCCTGGACAGCGAGGCGTCCTCCGGCCTGGCAGCGACCCTCAACTTTCCCAAGCTGATGTATCCGGGGCATGAGACGGGCGATATCTTCACCATCAGCGCCAAGGGCTTTGAGCTTGTCTTGGATGCCATGAAGAGGATGGGCCACATCGAGATCCTCGCCAATCCCCGGGTCAGTGTGATGAACGGTCAGCCCTCCATCATCCATGTGGGCAAGGACTATAAGTATATCGAGAAGATCGAGACCAACGTCTCGGACGGGGTTATTACCACCACCGCCACCACCGGCTCGGTGGTCTCCGGCTTAGGCCTGGCCGTGGTGCCGACGATCCTGGGCGATGATGAGGTGGTCATCAACCTTACCCCGGTCACCTCCGAGCTTTTAGAGGACATCGAGTATAAGAGCTTTGGCGTCAATGGCCAGGTGGGTCTGCCCAAGGTGGCCATTAAACAGATGAGCTCGACGGTGCGGGTGAAGAGCGGTGAGATGCTGGTGGTTGGTGGCCTCATCGACTCCAACAAGAAGTATGAGAACAACAAGATCGTTGGCCTGGGCGATATCCCGCTGGCCGGCAAGCTCTTTCGCTTTGACGGCGATAACACCTACAAGACGGAGATGGTCATCCTCCTCCGGCCGGTGATTATCAACTAGCTTTTTAGAAAAAAGAAGAAAAAAAAGGCCCCGGACCAGCTACTGGTCCGGGGCTTTTTTTTTGTTTTGTGGCCGGCAAGCGGGGTCTAGTTAACCCCCTTGTCCTGCTGCTGTTTCTTGGCGTTTTCATACATGGCCATGAAGTTCATCGGTTCGATGAGGAAGGGGATAAAGCCGCCGTCGATGGATACCTGGCTGATGATCTGCCGGGTAAAGGGGAGGAGCATGGTGGGGCAGTCAACGGCCAGGACCATGGGCAGGTGCTGTTCCGGGATGCTCTGGAGGAGGAAGACGCCGGCGTGCTCAACTTCCACGATGAACAGGGTCTTACCCTCCTCGCCGCCGGTCACGGTGGCGGTGATGGCCAGGCTCACCTCGAAGTGGTCATTTTCCAGCTTCTGATTCTTCACGGCCAGGTTCATCTCCACCTTGGGCTCCGGCTGTTTCCCCAGAAAGACCCCAGGGGCGTTGGGGTTTTCAAAGGAAAGATCCTTGATATACATCTTCTGGAGGCGGAATACTGGTTGGGCTGGCTGGGACTGCTTTTCATCTGCCATTGTTATGGTCCTTCCCTGGTCAGGGTGTTGGGGTGAATTTCTTTTTATATTGTTTATTTAAGACGTTAGTATGAGTTGAAACTGTGGCCTAGGGCGGTGATTTTGTTCATAATGCCCCTGAGACTGCCTGCCAGGTCATTCAGAGCCCTATTTTTATTAGCTACCCCTATATAGTCAATGGGGTTAATAAATTCAAAATTTTTTTTGCCGTGCTACCGGGACCATGGGTCTCATTTAGGCAAAATCTTCCTGAGAAACTGGCCGGTGTAACTCTCCTGGCAGCTGCTCACCTGCTCAGGGGTGCCCTTGGCGACAATCATTCCTCCCCCCTCGCCCCCCTCGGGCCCCACGTCGATCAGGTAATCAGCGGTCTTGATTACGTCCAGGTTATGTTCGATGATCACCACGGTGTTGCCCGTCTCCACCAGCCGGTTAAGGACCGCCAGGAGGTGGCTGATGTCCGCCGGGTGGAGACCGGTGGTGGGTTCATCCAGGATGTAAAGGGTGCGGCCGGTGGCCCGTTTGCGCAGTTCCCGGGCCAGTTTGATCCGCTGGGCCTCGCCACCGGAGAGGGTGGTGGATGATTGGCCCAGGGAGATATAGGAGAGGCCCACATCAAGCAGGGTCTGGAGGCGGTTCTTTATGGGCGGGATGTTCTTAAAAAACTCATGGGCCTCTTCCACCGTCATGGCCAGGATCTCGGCGATATTCTTGCCCTTGAAGCGGATGTCCAGGGTGTCCTGGTTGTAGCGCTGGCCCTGGCACGTCTCGCAGGTGACAAAGATGTCGGGCAGAAAGTGCATGGCGATGCGGATGGTGCCCTCCCCCTCACACGCCTCGCAGCGCCCCCCCTTGACATTGAAGCTGAAGCGGCCCGCCTTATAGCCCCGGGCCCTGGCCTCGGGCAGCTTGGCCAACAGCTCACGCACCGGGGTGAGGACCCCGGTGTAGGTGGCCGGGTTGGAGCGCGGCGTGCGGCCGATGGCGGACTGGTCGATGTCGATTATCTTGTCGATCTGTTTCAGACCGCCTATCTCCAGACCGTCCCCCCGGCCGGCCAGCAACCCCTTGGCCCGTTTATAGAGGGACTCAATGACCAGAGAGCTCTTGCCGGAGCCGGAGACCCCGGTGACACAGGTCATGGCCCCGCAGGGGAACTTCACCGTGATGTTACGGAGATTGTTGACCGTCGCCTTTTTGACCGTGAGCCATTTTCCCTTGGCCTTACGCCTGCTCTGGGGCACGGCTATCTGCGCCCGGCCGGAGAGGTAGGCGCCGGTGCTTGATTTCTCGTGCTTGAGCAGGCCGGGGAGAGCGCCGCTGTAGATCACCTCACCGCCATGCTGGCCGGCCCCGGGACCGATATCGAGGATATGGTCGGCGGCCAGGATGGTGTCGCTGTCATGTTCCACCACAATTACGGTGTTACCCAGGTCCCGCAGGCTGGTCAGGGTCTTGATGAGGCGCTCGTTATCGCGCTGATGGAGGCCGATGCTCGGCTCGTCCAGGATGTAGAGGACCCCCATGAGGCGGGAGCCGATCTGCGAGGCGAGGCGGATGCGCTGGGCCTCGCCGCCGGACAGGGTAGCGGCGGCCCGGGCCAGGTTGAGGTAACCCAAGCCCACATCGCACAGGAAGCTCAATCGGTCGTTTATCTCCTTCAAGATGCGGGCGGCGATAAACTCCTCCTGTTGGCTGAAGGGCAGCTGTGGCAGCTGCCGGGCCAGCTCATCAATGGCCATGGCCGTGATGTCGCTGATGGTAAGCCCCCCCACCCTGACGGCCAAGGCCGTGGGGCAGAGGCGTCCGCCTTCACAGGCGGGGCAGGTGGATTCGGTCATGTACTGCCCCAGCTCCTCGCGGATGGCCGGCGATGAGGTCTCATGGAAGCGGCGTGTCAGGTTGGGGATGAGCCCCTCGAAGGGGCGCTCCGAGGTGAGCGAACGGCGGCGGCGCACGTAGTGGAAGAAGATGGCCTCGGAGCCGGTGCCATGGAGGATGGCCCGGCGCACCTTGGCGCTCAATTCCTTAAAGGGGGTGTCCAGCTCAAATTGATAATGATCGGCCAGGGCGGCCAGCAGTTGACTGGTATAGGAGTTATCGCGGGAGCGTCGGCCCCAGGGGGCCAGGGCCCCCTGCCTGAGGCTCAGTTCGGGATTGGGCACCACCAGCTCTTTACTGATGGCCAGGTTAAAGCCCAAGCCGTCACACTCCCTGCAGGCGCCCTGGGGGTTGTTGAAGGAGAAGAGCTGGGGCGAGAGGGGGGTGAGGCTGGTGCCGCAGGAGAGGCAGGCGGCGTGTTCGGAAAAGAGCTGCTCGCTCCCATCGGCCAGATGGCTCACCAGGAGATAGCCGTCAGCGGTGTGGACCGCGGTGGCCACCGAGTCGGCCAAGCGGCGCTGTACCGTCTCCTTGATGACAAGGCGGTCCACCACCACCTCGATGGTGTGGCGTTTATTCTTGTTCAGCTCAATGGTCTGGTCCAGGGAGATGATCTCCCCATCCACCCGGACCCGGACAAAACCCTCCTTGCGCAGGCGCTCAAAGAGTTCCTGCTGGCTCCCCTTGCGATTGTTCACCAAGGGGGCCAGGAGGATGATCTTGCTCCCCGGTGGGAGCGTCATGAGGCGGGCCACCATGTCCTGGATCGACTGGGGCTTGATCCGGTCGTCGCAGACGGGGCAATGCTGATGGCCCACCCGGGCGAAGAGGAGACGGAAGTGGTCGTAGATCTCGGTGATGGTGCCCACGGTGGAGCGGGGATTCTTGCTGGTGGTCCGCTGTTCGATGGAGACGGCGGGGCTCAAGCCCTCAAGGACGTCCACGTCCGGTTTGTCCATCTGGCCCAGGAACTGGCGGGCATAGGTGGAGAGCGACTCCACGTAACGGCGCTGGCCCTCGGCGTAGAGGGTGTCAAAGGCGAGGGAGGACTTGCCGGAGCCGGAGAGGCCGGTGAAGACGATGAGCCGGTCCCGGGGCAGGTCCACATCGATGTTCTTCAGGTTATGCATCCGGGCGCCGCGGATGATGATGGTGTCGTTGGCCATTTCTTTTTTTACTATGGTTACGGGGTTAACTTTAAAAAGGTAAGAATGATGAGGGCATGAGGCAAATGAAAGGGGCTGGTTTGCTGGGTGGCGGGGATAGTTGCGCGCTATTTTTTCTGCAGCCGGGCGGCAAAAAAACCGTCATTGGCAGGAGCAGGCAGGAGGCGGAGAAAGCCATGCTCATCCAGGCGAGGCAGTTGCGGCAGGGCGGGACCGGAGAGGAGGGTGAAGTCGTCCTGCTTTTCGAGAAATTTTTCCACTACCCCCTCATTTTCCAGCCGGGCCAGGGAGCAGGTGGCGTAAACAATGGTGCCGCCAGGGGCCAGTAAGGGGGCGGCCGTCGCCAGCAGGGCCAGCTGCTGCTGCTGGCAGCGGGGCAGGTCGGCAGGCCTGCGGTTCCAGCGGATATCGGGGTGGCGGCCCATCACCCCCAGGCCGGAACAGGGGGCGTCCAGGAGGATGGCCTGGAAGGGGGGGCCGTTGTAACCGCTGGCAAAGTCAGCCAGGCTCATCTTATGGCTCGTCACCGGCCGGCAGTGGCAGCGCTGCAGGTTTTCCTGGAGCAGGCTGAAGCGGCCGCTGTGGGGCTCCACCGCGGTGAGGATAGCCTCCGAGGGCAGCAGCTGATCCACCATGATGGTCTTGCCGCCCAGGCCGGCGCAGCCATCGAGAAAGGGGCCGGCAGTCAGGGGGCCAAAGAGGGCGGGGATGAGCTGGGCCCCGTCGTCCATCACATGAAACAAGCCCTGGCTGAAGCCGGGCAGGCTAGTTACCCTCCCCTGAAAATCAGGCAGGATCAGGGCCAGGGGGCTCTGCCCGGCCCGCCAGGAGATGTCGGCCTCAGTCAACAGAGCGCTGTAGGCCTCCCGGCTGGTTAAGTTGGGGTTGAGGCGGAGGGCCAGCGACGGCTGTTCCTGGTTCTGGCGGCAGATGGCAACGGCCGTCTCTTGGCCATACTCGCGGGCCAGGAGATAGGCCAGCCAGTCGGGGTGGTTGCTGCTGGCTGGCCACTGGCACTCTGCCATCAGCTTAAGGGCCTGCTGACGCTTTCGGGAGATGGCCCGCAGGACGCCGTTGACAAAACCCTTGAGCCACTTGGGCTGGCGGCCTAAGCCCTTCACCGTCTCATTGACGGCCGCGGATGGGGGAATCTTGTCCAGACAGAGGAGCTGGCAGGTCCCCACCCGCAGTCCGGCCAGGATCTTTGGCTCCAGCTTGGCCAGAGGGCGGCTGGAGAAGTGAGAAATTACCGCGTCGATCTCCCGCCGGCGGCGCAGGGTGGTGAGGAGGATAACGTTCAGGAGCTGGCGCTCCAGCCGGCTTGGCTCACTGCTCCTGGTAAGCTGGCCCACGATGGTGTCTAAAGGGGCCTGGCTCTTTGCCAACTGGACCAACGCCTCCATGGCCAGGGCCCGGCTGGATACAGTCATGGCGTAAGACCAATGATGGAACCGCAGCGGCCGGTGATCTTCTCCCGGCGATATGAAAAAAAATCGTCATTGCAGCAGGTGCAGACCTGGGCCAGGCTGATATGTTCCGCTATCAGTCCCGCGTCCAGGAGTTGTTGGCGGCTTATCTGCCACAGATCAAAGTAGTGGGGTCTGGCCTGGAACTCCTGGAAGCTTACTGGAAATTCCGTCTTATAGTTTACAAACTGGGCGCAACAGGGGCCTAAGGAAGGGCTGATGCCGGCCAACAGCCTCTCGGGCCGGCTGGCAAAGTGTTGGGTCATGGCCCTGACGGTGCGGCTGATTATCTCCACCACGTTGCCACGCCAGCCCACATGGATATTGGCCACGGCCGGGCAATCAGGGTCAAAGAGCAGCACGGCCTGGCAGTCGGCCTGCTGGATGAGGAGCCCCAGGCCAGGGGTGCGGGTCAGCATGGCGTCACCCTCCTGGCCGGCCGGGCTCTGCTGGTCAACCACGATCACCTCGCTGCCATGGACCTGTTGCAGGGTCAGGGGCGGCATCTCCAGGCCCAGGTGGCGGGCGATAAGCTCGCGGTTCTGCGCCACCATCTTTCCCTCATCACCGCAGCTTGTGCTGATATTGAGGCTCTCCCAGGGGCCCTGGCTTACGCCGCCATACCGGTTGAAGCAACCGTGGAATACCCCCTTGGCGTTGCTTAAGGTTGGCAGGGTTAGGGCCTTAATGCTCATTCTACCAGGCCAGGAGGGTGTTGAAGAGCAGGTGCTGGCCAAGGGAGATAATCTTGCCCAGGACGCCGGTGAAGGCCAGGATCAGGATGATGAAAAAGCCGTAACCCTCCATGGAGGCCACCATGCGGGCCTGTTTGGGCGGCAGTATGGTGATGAGGACCTTGGAGCCGTCTAAAGGGGGGATGGGGATCAGGTTGAAGATGGCCAGGATGGAGTTGATGTAGATGGACCAGGTGAACATCAGGGTCAGGGGCTGGCCGACAAAGGGTGGGATGGCCGGGCCGGCCATGGCCAAGCCTAAGAGGATAAGGAAGCTTGCCACCATGGTCAACAGGTTGGCGCCAGGCCCGGCCAGGGCCACCAGGACCATGTCCCGTTTGGGTTTCTTGAAGTAGCGCGGATCAACGGGCACGGGGCGGGCCCAGCCAAAACCCATGAGGAAGATGGCCAGGGTGCCAATGGGGTCCAGGTGGCGCATGGGGTTGAAGGTGAGCCTCCCCTGGAGGCGGGCGGTGGGGTCGCCGCACAGTCCCGCCACATAGCCGTGGGCGAACTCATGAACGGTGAGGGCAAAGAGGAAAACCGGGATGAGGATAACGAGCTGGGCCAGAGACAGGTTGAATAGCATTTTGTTAATATAGAGAGGAAGTTGAGGTCAAAGGTGTGGGGGGAGCTAGTGTGCGGCGCTTATGGCAGATTCCGGGGAATGGTTAACAGTTAACAGTTTACAGTCCAAGGAAGCTATCTTTATTAAGATAAGTACCGTCAACCGTCAACCGTAAACCGGCAGCAGTAAACTTCTTTTAAGCCGGGAATTCCCTCTGCAATAGTTCCATCTCTTCCGCCCGGTCCTCACACTCCCCATCCAGGACGGCAGCCCGCAGCCGGGCCAGGATGGTGGCGAAGCGGGGGCCGGGCTGGTAGCCCAGCTCAATCAGGTCGCTGCCCGTGAGTCTGCCCTTCTGCTGGGAGAACTCGGTAACATGGGCGGAGACGGCGATGCGCCCCTCCTCATGGCGGCAGCTGGCCATGGCAAAGAGCAGCCCCTCGGGGCTCAGCTCGTGGAGGGCGGCGAAGATACGGCTTGGGGCCAGGGGCTCTGGCTGGTCAATGGCGCGCACCGCCTTTTGGGCCGTGATCCGTTCGCCGATCAGAAAGCGGCTGTAGCGCTCCGGCATCTCGATATTTTGGGCCATCTCCAGGACCTCCCTGGTCTTGAGGCGGGAGGTGAGGGCCAGCAGCATCACCAGCCAGGGGCGCCAGCGTCTCCGGCGGTAGAGCAGATGGTACCAGGAGATCGCCTGGGTCGCCTGCTCCAGGCTGGTGATAAGGGTGGGGCTGGTCCGGAGCTGGGGGTGGAGAAAGACCAGGAGGTGAAAGTGATCCAACCGCAGGATGGCGGGTACGGCCCTTTCTTCACTTAAGATTTGCCGCAGCTCCTGGAAGAAACGGAACCCCCGGGCGGCAAAGAGGCCCTGCTGCACCACATTCTTGATCTGGCGCTTGGTATGCTCGCCCAGTTGGAAGTCCATCCGCTGTTCAAAACGGATGGCCCGGAAGATGCGGGTGGGGTCCTCCACAAAGCTCAGGTTGTGGATGATGCGGATCATGCCGTCCTTCAGGTCGTTCTGGCAGTTAAAAAAATCCACCAGGATGCCGAAGCGAGCCGGGTTCAGGTGAATGGCCATGGCGTTGATGGTGAAGTCGCGCCGGTAGAGGTCAAGCTTGATGGAGCTGGACTCCACCTTAGGCGCTGCGGCCGGGTGGTCATAATACTCCAGCCGGGCCGTGGCCACATCCACCCTGGTGCCATCGGTCAAGACCACCTTGGCGGTGTTGAATTTTTCATGAATGCGGGTGCGTCCGGTAAGCTTTTCTGCCAGGGTCTTGGCAAAGGTGATGCCGTCACCCTCCACCACTATGTCATAGTCCAGGTTGGCCTGGCCCAGGAGCAGGTCGCGGACAAAGCCGCCCACGGCATAGACCGTGAAGCCGCAAGAATCCGCCACCTCGCCAATGGTGCGCAGGAGCAGCATGGTGGGCCGGGCCAGGGTCTGGGCCATGCGGCTGGCCAGGTTGCGGGTCCGTTCGCTGGAGGGCTGGGCCTCCGCGCCGCCTATGCCGGTCATGATGGCCGGGTCACCCGCCAGCAGGTTAAACAGGTCGGTGCGGGTGATTATGCCCTTGAGGGACTTGTCCGCCACCACCGGGATGGTGCGTTGCCGGTGGCGGATTATCAGCTGTTGGATCTTCAGCAGGGACGCCTCGGGGCCCACGGTGGCGAACTCGGTGGTCATGTAGGCGGCCACGTTTTGCTCCTCCAGCTGGTGGAAGATCGCCTTGGCCGTGTCCCGCCGGGAGATGAGGCCCACGATCTCTCCCTCCTCCACCACCGGCAGGACCGTGATGTTGTAGCGGATCAGGGTACCGTTGGCCTCAGCAATGGTGGCCCTGGGAGTGACGCTGATCACCGGGGCGCTCATCAACTCCCGGGCCAGGGCCGGGGGTTGGACATACTTATGGAGCAGACTGATCACCTCTTCCTCCACCTGGACCAGGCTGCGCTCCTTCACCGTGGCCGAGGCGGCCGAGGCGTGGCCGCCGCCGCCCAGCTCCATGGCGATCTTGCCCACATTGACCTCGGGGATGCGGGAGCGGCAGATGACGAAGACCCGGTCGGCCATGGCGGCAATGGCGATGACCACGTTGAGGTTCTCCATGACCATGAGGCGGCGGACCAGCAGGGCGAACTCGTCACAGTAGTCGGGCAGGGAGAGGCGGCAGATGGTGATGGGCAGGGTGCCTATGGTGTAGGTGGTGGCCGCTTTGAGTAACTGGTGGAGGAGGGCTACCTCGGAGCTGGTCAGCTCCTGGCTGATGTATTGACTCACCACCTCCTGGATGTTGGCCCCCTGCTCCATGAGCCAGCCTGCGGCCTCAAGGTCGTGGTGGGTGGTGGTGGCAAAGGTGAAGTTGCCGGTGTCCTCATAGATGGCCAGGGCCAGGGTGGTGGCCTCCTGACTCGTTACGGCCAGCTGTTGTTCGCGGAAGAGCTGGACCATGAGGGTGGCCGTGGCCCCCACCGGTCGGATTATTTCCAGCTGCCCGTGCAGGGTGTCAGGGTGGTCCGGGTGATGGTCGTACAGGTGCAGTTCCAGACCGGGATTGTTCAGGCAGCGCTGGAAGGGGCCCAGGCGGCCTTTCTGTCTGGTGTCCACCACGATGAGGCGGCTCACCTGCGTGAGGTCAATGGCCTTGAGGCGGCTGAACTCGAAGATCAGACCGGTGTCCTGCAGGTAGCGCCGCAGGTTTCTCTCCTGGGAGCCGGCGAAGACCAGCTTCGCCTCTGGGTAGAGGCGGCGGGCGGCCAGCATGGAGGCCAGGCAGTCAAAGTCGGCGTTGAGGTGGCAGGTGATGATCTCCATATTTTTTTGTTACTCTCCAGCCGCCTTGGTTGTTTTGCGCCGGTTAAGGCCCCAGTGAGCCATATCTGCTCCGCTGCCTCTGATATATCAAATTTTTCAAGACACCTTAAAGACAACCATGATGCGTAAACCGTCAACTGTAAACCGTAAACTTAACGCCATAATTGCGTTAACAGCCGTTAGGTTGAACCGTTCTGGTTGAAACTCGGTGGTAATTAAGCTGAAAAAATCAGCCCCGCGGGTGAAAACGTTTATGGATGCTCTTCAACCGGTCGCTGTCCACATGGGTGTAGATCTGGGTGGTGGCGATGTCGGCGTGGCCCAGCATCATCTGCACGGCCCGCAGGTCGGCGTCATGGGCCAGCAGGTGGCTGGCAAAGGAGTGGCGCAGGACATGGGGACTGATTTTTTTTACTATCCCGGCGGCCAGGGCCATCTCCTTGATGATCTGCCAGAACCTGGCCCGGCTCATGGCGCTGCCCCGGTTGCTGATAAAGAGGTAGGGACTGCTTCTCTTCTTCAGGATCAGCGGCCGCAGCTGCTCCCGGTAGTGGCGGAGGCTCTCCTTGGCCTGGCGGCCCATGGGCACCAGGCGTTCCTTGTCACCCTTGCCAATGATGCGCAGGTAACCCGCCTCCATGTGGACGGCCATCTGCGGCAGGTTGACCAGTTCCGAGACCCGCAGGCCGGTGGCGTAGAGGAGCTGCAGCATTGTGCGGTTGCGGCCGGCCAGGGGATCGTCGTCTGGGCCCACCGCCAAGAGACGGTTGACCTCGGCCAGGCTCAGTACCTTGGGCAGGCTGCGGCCGATCTTGGGGCTGTCCAGGTAGAGGCAGGGGTTGGCGCTGATTATTTCCTCCCGCTGGAGGAAGGCAAAAAAGGCGCGAAAGCAGGAGAGCTTGCGGCTGTTGGAGCGGTTACTGATCTGCTGGCGTCGGTTTGCCTTGAGAAAGGCGTGCAGATGCTCGGCCCGGGTGGCGGCCAGGGTCAGCTGGCGCCGGTCAAGGAAGTGGAGAAGGGCGAAAAGATCCGACTGGTAGGCGGAGATGGTGTTGGCGGCCAGACGGCGTTCCGCCGCCAGGTGGTGGAGAAAATGGTCCAGCCCGGCCTGGAGTTCAGGGGCGAGGGCGGGACGAGGGGAGGCCATGGTGTCGGACTGAAGGTCAGCCGGCGATGATGGCGAACCAGGCCCAGGTTGCTGGAACCAGGGGCCTGGTCAAGGGAAGTCTAGTCACGGAAGGAGCGGTAGCGCAGTTTACGGAGCTTACGCTTGGCCTCGGCCTGCTTGCGCCGTTTCTTCATGCTCGGCTTTTCGTAAAATTCACGGCGCTTCAGTTCCTTTTTCATGCCGTCAAGCTGCAGTTTCTTCTTTAGCTGGCGAATGGCGTATTCAATGTCCCCGCGCACTTCAACTTCAATCATGATAGCTCCCTGCTGTTTCGTATGTAATGTCGGCCAAAGGCCGCATCGGTTCAAAGTTGATAAAGCAATCAGCTCTTATAAAGGATTAAGGCCGAAGTTGTCAATTATTTTTCTTGGCGATCAACGATAGCACTTCACTTCCGTCTCAGCCTGCTCAGTCGAGTTAGCTAAAGATTATCTGGGCCTGATCATCAGATAATCTTTAAGCAGTGGCAGGGGAGGGCGGGGGTTCAGCTGGGATGACTCTCTAGTCAGGCAAAATCTTGTGGGGGTTCAAGATGTTAAGCGGATCAAATAACCCCTTCAGCTGCCGTTGGAGTTCCAGGCTGGTGGCGTCCAGTTCCAGGTCCAGGTATTCCTTTTTTGTGGTGCCGATGCCATGTTCGCCGGAGATGGTGCCGCCTAGGTCAATGACCCGTTTGAAGAGCTGTTTTTTGGCCTGACGGGCCTGCTCCACCTCGTCGGGCTGGCTGCGGTCCAGCATGATATTGACATGGATGTTGCCGTCGCCGGCATGACCGAAGGTGAAGATGGGCAGGCTACTCTTGCGGGCCAGCTTCTCGGTGGTTTCCACCAGCTGGGGGATGCGGCTGCGCGGCACCACCACGTCCTCGCCCATCTTGTCCGGCTTCAGTTTAAAGGCGGCCGGCGAGACCGTACGCCGGGCCTGCCAGAGCTGCTCGCGCTCCTGGGGGGTCTCGCTCTGGCGCACCAGGAGCAGCTCCTCGCCCGTCAGGAAATCGGTCAGGGCCTGGGCGGAACTTGCCACCTCACTCGCGCTGCCGTCCAGCTCAATTAACAACATGGCCCTGGTGCCTTCTGGCAGGGGAAAGGGTAGCTGGTCGGCCACAATGGCCAGGGCGGTGGCGTCCAGGTACTCCAGGGTGGCCGGGGTGAGACAGCGCAGGAGGCGGGCCACCAGGCCGGTGGCCGCGGTGAGGGAGGGGCTGGCCAGGAGCACGGTGCGCCGGTGGGTGGGCTTCGGAACCAGCCGCAGGGTGATCTGGGTGATGATGGCCAGGGTGCCCTCGGAGCCGATGAGGAGCCGGGTGAGATCGTAACCCGCCACCCCCTTGGCGGTGCGCACCCCGGTCTTTATTATCCGGCCATCGGCCAGCACCACCTCCAGGCCCAGGATGTAGTCGCGGGTGACGCCATACTTCACCGCGCTGGGGCCGCCGGCACACTCGGCCACGTTGCCGCCCATGGTGCAGAACTTGAGGCTGGCCGGGTCCGGGGGATAGAAGAGGCCGTGGGGGGCCAGGGCGTCGCGCAGCTCCTGGTTGATCACCCCCGGTTCCACCAGCGCCACCTGGTTCTCCGTGTCGATCTCCACAATGCGGTTCATCCGGGCCAGAGAGAGGACCAGGCCACCGGCCACCGCCAGGGCCCCGCCGGTCATGCCGCTGCCGGCCCCCCGGGGCACCACCGGCAGCTTAAAGCGGCTGGCCACCCGCATGATGGCGCTCACCTCTTCGCTGCTGGCCGGGAAGATCACCGCCTCAGGCGGGAAGTTGCCGCCGCTGCCGTCATAACCGTAGCAGAGCAGCTCTTCTTTAGCCGTGATTAATTGATCCGGGTCCACGCAGGCCGCCAGCTGGGTCAATAGTTCTTTTGGAAGACTCATTACCAGGGTGTTGCCGGTTGACGGTTAACGGTTGAGGGTTTACGATTATTCATTATGGGAGCTACCATGCCCTCGAACAAAATATCTAATTATTCAAGATGCCGTATAGTAAAAAAGATCGTCGTCGTCGTCTCTGGAGCCATTCTGGTTCACCGTTCCGGAGCCGCAAACCATAACTTTACCCTCTGCCCTTAAAAAAACGGATGACACGCAATGGCTAAAAAGATAGAGCTGGCCCTCATTGCCGGCGGTAAGTCGGGGGAACGGGATGTCTCCCTGGCCGGGGCGAGTGGTGTTAGCGCCGCCCTGGATAAGGGGCGCTACAATGTCCGCCAATATGACCCGGCCATTGATCTGGCCCGCTTGGCCGACGATGCCCCGGGGCTGGACGTGGCCTTTATCCTCCTTCATGGTCCCCTGGGCGAGGATGGGGCCATGCAGGGTTTCTTGGATCTCCTCGGTCTGCCCTATCAGGGTTCCGGCATCCTGGGCAGCGCCCTGGCCATGGACAAGGACCGGGCCAAAAAGGCGTATGTGGAGGCGGGGTTGCCGGTGGCCCCCTGGCGGTTGGCCAAGGCCGGCCAGTCTTTTGACCAGGCGGCGTGTTGCGCTGAGCTGGGCTTGCCCCTGGTGATAAAACCTTTGAGCCAGGGTTCGTCCCTGGGCATGGCCATTGTCCAGCAGGAATCAGAGCTGGCCGCCGCCCTGGAGGACGCCTTTAAATATGGCGATGAGGTGATGGTGGAGGCCTTTATTAAAGGGCGGGAGATCACCGGCGGGGTCCTGGGTAATGCCCGGCCGGAACCTTTGCCCCTGGTGGAGATCATCCCCGGCGCCGACTACCCTTTCTTCGATTATCAGGCCAAGTACACCAAGGGGGCCAGCGAGGAGATCTGTCCGGCCCAGGTGAGCGACGATATCCGCCAGCGGGCCCAGGATTACGCCCTGCGGGCTCACGACGCCCTGGGGCTAAAGGGCTACAGCCGGACCGACATGATGGTCGATGCCAGCGGCAACATCTATGTCATCGAGACCAACACCATCCCCGGCATGACCCCCACCAGCCTCCTGCCCCAGGCGGCCCGGGCCCATGGCCTGGAGTTCGCCCAGTTCATTGACCGGCTCATCGAGCTGGCCATGGAGAGTTAGTTTCCCAGGGACCTAACCGGCAAACCTCTGAGTAAAGTAGGGCTCCAGCACCTTGGGCAGCTTGATGGTGCCGTCCGCCTGCTGATAGTTCTCGAAGATGGCGGCCAGGGTCCTCCCCACGGCCAGGCCGGAGCCGTTCAGGGTATGGACAAAGGCGGAGCGCTTGGCCCCCTTGGGCCGGTAACGGATGCCGCCGCGCCTGGCCTGGAAGTCGCCGAAGTTGGAGCAGGATGATATCTCCCGGTACTTGTTCTGGGCCGGCATCCACACCTCAATGTCAAAGGTCTGGCGGGCGGAAAAGCCCAGGTCGCCGGAACATAAGGCCACCACCCGGTAGGGCAGCTCCAGAAGCTGCAGCACCTTCTCGGCATCGGCCAGGAGACTAGCCAGCTCACCATCCGACTCCTCAGGGCGGCTGAACTTCACCAGCTCCACCTTGTCAAACTGGTGCTGGCGGATCAAGCCCTTGGTGTCGCGGCCGTAGGAGCCCGCCTCGGAGCGGAAACAGGGGGTGTAGGCGCAGTATTTTATTGGCAGTTCGTCTTCGCTCAGGGTCTCATCCCGGTGGATATTGGTCACCGGCACCTCGGCGGTGGGGATGAGCCACAGGTCGCGGTCGGAAACGCCGGTCTTGAAGAGGTCCTCCGCAAACTTGGGCAGCTGGCCGGTGGCGGTCATCGACTCGGTGTTGACCAGAAAGGGGGGCAGCACCTCATTATAGCCGTGGGCCTGGCTGTGCAGGTCCAGCATGAAGCTGATCAGGGCCCGTTCCAGCCGGGCCGCGAAGCCCTTGAGGATGGCGAAACGGGCGCCGGAGAGCTTGGCGGCCCGTTTGAAGTCGATGGTATCCTCCGCCTCGCCCAGTTGCCAGTGGGCCTTGGCTTCAAAGGGAAATTCCGGGATCTGTCCCACTCGCCGCAACTCCTCATTGTCCTCATCGTCATTGCCAAAGGGCACCGACTGGTGGGGGATGTTGGGGATGGCCATGACGATCTCAGCAAGCTCCGCCTCGGCACCCCGCAGCTCCTCTTCAAGCTCCTTAATCCGCTCGCCCACCCCCTTCATCTCACTGATCAGCCCATCGGCGTCCTCCTTATTCTTCTTGAGAACGGCGATCTCGGCCGAGACGGTCTTGCGTCTGTTGCGCAGACCCTCCACCTCGGTGAGCAGGGCGCGGCGTTGCTCATCAATGGCGCTAAATTCGCCCAAGCGGGAGTCGCTGATGCCGCGGAATTTCAGGTTCTCGGCAACTTTCTCTAAATTTTCACGGATAAAACGTAATTCGAGCATTTTTTTACTGGAGGTTGAGGTGGTTTAGGGCTGGTAAAGGGGCTGGCGGGCCTTTAATAAGGCCCGGGTCTCTCCCCTGTCAACATATCTACTTTCTTCAGTTCAGGCCATCTGTCAAGTGAATCGTTGCCAGCTCGCCCTCTTTCAGCACTAGACGCTCGGCCGGGACCAGGATGATGCAGCTGGCCGCCTCGTGGCGTCTGGCCGGGCGGACCAGGGCCTGGCCGTTTTCAAGGCTGAGGATGCCGCCCTTGAGGTTTAATATACCGCGCTGGCGGATGGCCAGCTCTTCGCTGAGCCGGGCCGTAAGCTGACGGGGCCGGGGGGTGAGGCTGCCCTGCTGGGCCAACAAGGCCGGGCGGACCAGCTCGTGGAAGAGGAGGCGCACCGCCGGCGGCGGCCCGGGCAGGCCGAAGAAGAGGGTGCCATCTTTGACCCCGAAGAGGGTGGATTTGCCGGGGCGCAGCTGCAGCTGGCCGTAGCAGATCTCCACCCCGCTTGTGGCCAGCACCTGGTGGACCAGGTCATACTTGCCTGGCCCCATGCCGCCGGTGCTGATCACCATCTCCACCTCAGGCAGCTCGGCCAGGGCTTGGGTCAGGGCCCCCTCGTCGTCGGCCACCGTTGCTGCCGCCACCACCTTGCCGCCGGCCTGCTTGACCAGGCCGGAGAGGAGAAAGAGGTTGCCGCTCACCAGTTGGCCGGCCAGGGGCTCTTTTGCCACCAGCTCCGAGCCGGTGCAGAGGATGGCCACCCGGGGGCGCTGCCTCACCGTAACTTCAGTGGCGCCGGCGGTGGCGGCCAGGTGCATGTGGCCGGGGCTGATCTCCTCGCCGGCCGCGATGATCACCTGCCCCTCCTGGACATCGTCGCCCTTTCCCCGGATATGGCTCCGCTGGGGCAGACGGTTTATCTGGACGATTTTTTCCCCCTCCTCTTCCCGGCACAGCTCAAAGGGGATTACCTGGTCGCACCAGTCGGGCACCAGGCCGCCGGTCATGATGCGCTGGGCCTGGCCGGGCTGCCAGGGGGGGAGGCTGGTGGTGCCGGCCGCTATCTCGCCGCTGATGGGCAGTTTGCTCCCTGGCTGGGCCTCGGCCCGGCGCAGGGCAAAGCCGTCCATGGTTGACTGGCGGAAGTGGGGGATGGCCATGGCGGCCCGCAGGGAGGTCGCGCAGATGCGGCCGCACGCCTCGAGGAGGGGCAGGGAAGTGGTCCCGGCGGGGCGGCAGTGGCTCTGGATCAGGGTCCAGGCCTGGTCCAGGTCAGGGTTGGTCGGCATGGTGGGCCCGCAGGTCGTGGCGATGGTTGATGTTGCGGAAGCTGGCCAGGGACGGGTCCACTGTCCTTAACTCCCGGGCCTCGATGTAGGTGGGATTCTGTCCCTTGATAAAGGTGTGCAGCCGCCGTTCCCCGGCGTCAAGGGCGGCTGTGAGCGGTGGTAAGATCTTTTTGTGATAACGGGCCATGAGCGGCTCCAGGAGCCCCTGGTCAAGGCGGGGGATGACGATGCCCTTGTTGGCCGGTTGGCAGATCAGGCGGATGAGATTCCCTTTAATGAAGGGCATGTCACAGGCCACCACCATGATCTCCTCGGCCGCCACCTGGCTTAAAGCGGCATGGATGCCGGCCAGGGGGCCGGCGTCTGTGAAGATGTCTCCGGCCATGGGCCAGCCGAGGAATTCGTAAGCTGCCGGGTCATTGGTGATCAGGAGTCGTTCCGGAAAGATGGCGGCCATCACCTCGGCGCTGATCTCTATCAGGGGCCGGCCGTTCAGCTGGGCCAGGGCCTTGTTGCTGCCAAAGCGGCGGCTCTGGCCGCCGGCCAGGATGACGCCGGCCATGGGCCGGGCCAGGGGGGGGGAGGGTGACATGGTTCAGGTGGTGAGTGGGGATCAGCCCGGGGGCCAGCTCATGTCGCGGCCGCCCAGGATGTGCATGTGGATGTGGAAGACCGTCTGGCCCACTGGCGCGCCATTGTTGAAGACCAGCCGGAAACCGTCGCCCACTCCCTCGGCTTGGGCCAGCTCCGCGCCCTTGCGCATCATCCTGCCGATGAGGGCTTCGTCTGCGGCCGTCACCGCGGCCGGGTCCTGGATATGCTTCTTGGGGATGACGAGAAAGTGGCAGGGGGCCTGGGGGGCAATGTCGCGGAAGGCGAGGATCTCATCGTCCTCATAGAGCTTGTCGGCCGGGATATCACCCTTGATGATCTTGCAGAAGAGACAATCGTCCATGTTAACCTCTTTTTTGTGGGGGGCAGGGATGAGAGTTTTTCCAAATAGTGCATCCATACACCGGAAGATGGCGGTCGTAAACCGGAAATTGTTGCCTTGGCTCCCGGCCGTCTGCCAGCCGCCCACCAGGTTGGACTTTATGGGGTGGGAAGGATATCATTGGCCGGAGAGACCCTTTTTCCCCTCCCCGGGGCGGACGTCTACTTGACAGCAATATCTTGATATGGTTGTCATTTTATGATGAAAATTTTGCCAGACCCCTAATCAGGGGCCTGGCCTCCTGCGGCTAGAAAAAAATGTGAAAAAATGCACTGTGACCTGTTAGTCAAAAACGGCCTCATTCTGCCCCGTCCCGGCCAGGAGGAGAGCGTCGATTCCGGATTTGTCGCCATTGCGGCCGGCGAGATCACGGCTGTGGGCCAGATGGCCGACTTGGGCGCCATCACGGCTGAGGCGACCATCGACGCCAGCGGTTGCCTGGTGATGCCCGGCCTGGTCAACGGCCATGTCCATGGGGCCATGACCCTGTTCCGGGGTCTGGCCGATGACCTGCCCCTTCAGCAGTGGCTGATGGAGCATATCTTCCCGGCCGAGGCCGCCCACGTCAATGAGGAGATGGTCTACTGGGCCACCCGGCTGGCGGCGGCGGAGATGCTGCTGGGCGGGGTGACCACGGTGGCGGACGCCTATTTCTGCGTGGACGGCGCGGCCCGGGCCTACAGCGAGGCGGGGATGCGGGCCGTGGTGGCCCATGGGGTTATCGATTTTCCCGCCCCGGGTGTCCCTGACCCGGCGGACAAGCTGACCGTGGTGAGGCAATTTTGCCGGCGCTGGCAGGATCATCCCCTGGTGACACCGGCCGTCTTCGCCCACTCCCCCTATACCTGCGGCCCTGAGACCCTGCGGGACTCCCGCCAGCTGGCCCGGGAGCTGGGGGTGGATTTCTTCATCCACCTGGCTGAGACTAAAGGTGAGGCCGACCTGCTCCCGGCAGAGGCGGGGGGGAAGAGTCCCACCGCCTATCTTGATGAATTGGCTGTCCTGGATGAGGGGGTGGTGGTGGTCCATGGGGTCTGGTTGAGCCCGGCGGACATGGAGATCCTGGCCCATCGGGGCTGCCGGCTGGTGAGTTGTCCCGGGTCAAATATGAAGCTGGCCAGTGGCGCGGCAGACCTGGCCGGGCTGCGCGAGCGTGGGATTCCCCTGGGCTTGGGCACCGATGGCTGCGCCTCCAACAATAACCTCGATATGTTCGGCGAGATGGGAAGCGCCGCCCGGTTGGCCAAGGTGGTGGCCCTGGATCCGGAACTGATGCCGGCCCACCAGGTGCTGGAGATGGCCACTGTCGGCGGGGCGCGGGTCCTGGGGCAGGCCGGGCAGGGGCTGGCGGTGGGCGGGGTGGCCGATCTCATCGTGATTGATCTTAAGCAGCCCCATCTCACCCCCTTTTACAACAGTGACATCCTGGTCTACGGGGCCAGGGCTGCTGATGTGCGGGACGTGGTGGTGGCCGGGCGGCGCCTGGTGGCGGGTGGCCGGCTCCTGGCCCCTGATCTGGAGCAGGTCATGGCCCGGGTGCGGGAGATGGCCGGGGAGGTCAGCTCATGAGTAGTCCTGCTCACGTGCCCCGCTGGGCCATCCATCGCCGTCTCTATGACTGGATGCTCCACTGGGCCGACACCCGTTACGGCCTTCTGGCCCTGGTCCTCCTCTCCTTTGCCGAGTCCAGCTTCTTCCCCATCCCGCCCGACGTGTTGCTCATCGCCCTGGTTCTGGCCAATGTCAAGCAGTGGTACCGGGTCGCCCTCTTCTGCACCCTCGCCTCGGTGGCGGGGGGGCTGGCCGGTTACGGTATCGGGGTCTTCGCCTGGGAATCGCTGGGCCGCTGGATCGTGGAAAACGTGGCCCACATGGAGCTCACCGAGGTGAGTGGCCGGCTGGATATCGCCCTGCCCAGCTATCTCACCGCCACCCTGGGGCCGGGCCTGGGGGGCGACTATCTCTTCGCCGTTTATGATCGCTGGAACGCCTGGATAGTCTTTGTCTTCGGCCTGACGCCTCTGCCCTACAAGCTCACCACCATCACCGCCGGGGTGGCCCGGGTCAACCTGCCCGTCTTTGTCATGGCGTCTCTCGCCTCCCGGGCCTGCCGCTTCTTTGTGGTGGCGTGGATTCTTTATAGATGGGGGGAGCCGGCCAGGGAGTTCATCGACCGATACTTCAACATGCTCTGCGTCGCCTTCACCGTGCTGCTCCTCGGCGGCTTTGTCCTGCTCTCCATGCTGGCCAGATAGGGGGGGGATGGTTGCTCAGGTTTACTGCTGGAGGGGGGAGTGACCCTTACTCGTGCCAGCCGTGGCTGCCAATGAGGCTGACAAAGCGGACAAACTCCAGGGTCTGGCGGCTGAGCTCGCCATCACGCTTTTCCAGGAGAACCAGTTTCTGGGTCCCGCGGTCGCCGATGGGCATGACCAGCCGGCCCGGATCGGCCAGTTGGTCAATGAGGGGCTGGGGGATGTCGGGCCCGGCCGCGGTGACGATGATCCCGTCAAAGGGACTGTAGCGGGGCCAGCCCATGGTGCCGTCATCCACGGTACAGATGACGTTGAAGATCTGTAGTTTATCCAGGGTGGACCTGGCTCTGATGTGCAGCTGCTTGATGCGCTCCACCGAGAGGACGCGGTGGCAGAGGCGGGCCAGGACAGCGGTCTGGTAGCCGCAGCCGGTGCCGATCTCCAGGACTGATTCATCACCCTTGAGGCCCAGGGCCTGGGTCATCAGGGCGACGATGTATGGTTGGGATATGGTCTGGCCGGCGCCGATGGGCAGGGAGTGGTCGCCATAGGCCTGGCTGTGCAGGGCGTCCTGCACAAAGAGGTGGCGGGGTACCTGGCCCATGGCCTTCAGGACCCGCTGATCATGGATGTGACGGGGAATGAGTTGTTCCCGTATCATGCGCTGCCGCGCGGAATCAAGAGTCATCGCCGCCAAGGTCGTCCGGGGTGGCGCTGAGACCGGCCTGTTTGAACTCCTCTTCGTTGGCGTAACGGAAGGTGGTATCTTTGACCTGACCCTCCTGGAAGGAGACGTGGATGATTTCGTAACGGGTGGTGCCGGCCACCAGGGTTACCAGCCAGATCCTTTTGAGCAGAGATCTCTTCGCCTCCACATAGGTCCACTGTTCGCCGTTATCCTGGGGCTCTTTTTTGTACGGTTCCCCCAGAAGCTCCAGAACCTCCTGTTGGCTGTTGCCCTCCTTCAGCAAGGCGACATCTGAGTTGAGGTGGCGAATGTTTTTCTGGCCGCAGCCACAGGTAAGCAGGGCGCTGCAGCCAAGGAGGACAAGGAGGAAGGTTATCTTTCTGGGCATTATGTTTTTTCTTGGGCTCGGGTCAGTAGTTCAGGGGGATTGCCAGGGGGGGCCGCCATTTGCTGGTTGGGCGAAACTAGCATAATTTCTACCTAATTAATAGTGTATTATCAAATGATAGTAACCGCAAATAAGGTGAGCGCCGCAGGTTTTTTTTAGGCCGGGGCCGGGGTGGTTAAAATTTATCGCTGTTAGATGCAGGCCTGCCTGGCGGGTCTGCCACTACAACCGGTTGTGGTGGGCCATTTTTATCTGTCCCCTGTTTAGGTCTTAAAATGGTGAAATAGCAGGAAAAGTGGCGGAGATTACCTTGACCTGCCCTTAGTTCCATGTAATAGTTTTGGAGAGTTTGTCTAACTTGGTATAAATTCATGAGAAATACGTCTTGGTCTCGGGGGGCTGCTGGTCAGCCAAAGGCGCGGGGCAAGAAGGCGGACCATTAAAAAAAAACGTTAGCAGTTGCCGGGCGGGCCTCATCCCTCCCTGGCCGAGGAAGGCGTTATGCGTTGTCCAAAATGTGATTTCATCTCCTTCGATCATATTACCTCCTGTTCTAAATGCTCCAATGATCTGACTGAAATAACCGCCTCCTTGCGGGGTACCGGTTTTCAGTCCCTGGAAATATTTTTCCTGGGGGGGCTTATTGCCGACCATGGCGGCGGGGCCCCCATGGGTCTTATGCCAGATTTTGATCAGGATATCCCTGATATGCCCGTCTCTGAGGACCTGGGTGATCCCAGTGATCTGAGTATTGACCTGGGTGATCTCCAGGGGCTCGGTGACCTGCCCGATATGGCTGATTCCGACCTGGGTTCTGATCTGGGCCTTGGGGATATGGATCTTCCCGAGGTTGACCTGGACGAGTTTGATGATGAGGACAGTACCATGTTCGTCTCAGGTAAGCCGTCTGCCGGGGAGGAAGATATGTCCCTGGATGATTTGACTGAGGCTGATCTGGGGGATATAGACCTGGAAGGTTTTGATTTTGAAGATGATGAGCCGGCTGCGCCACCGGAGATGGGTCTGGCGGATATCGATCTGGGTCTCGGCGATGATGAGCAGCCTGTTGTTAAGAAAAGCGACAATGAGGCGGAACTGCCTGATCTGAAGCTTGAATAGGCGGTCCGTCCTTCTAACTGTTAAGGTAACAACGTGGCCCCTGCAAAAAAGGAGATAGCGTCGTCTCCTCCGGCGGCCAGCCCGGTGCTGCGGCTGGTGGCCATGCTCATTGATCTCGTTATCCTCGCCCTGCTCTATGTGGGGGGGGTGGCGCTGGTTGTGGTCTGGGGGGTGAGTGGTTTCAGCCACCTTGCCTCTTTTTCTCATCTCCTGTCGATCCTGACAACCCTCTCGGCCCAGTTGTTTCTGGTGCCCCTTATCTTCCCCTCTTGCTACTTCGTGGTTTTCCATGCCCTCGGCGGCCAGACAATTGGCAAGGTGTGCCTGGGCTTGCAGCTGGTGAGTGCGCAAGGAGGGTCGGTCTCCCTGGCCACCTCTTACCTGCGCTACGTCTGTTACCTTGTTTCCCTCCTGCCCTTTGGCCTTGGCTACCTGTGGGCCTTTCTCGATGATGAGGCCCTGGCCTGGCACGATCAACTGGCCGGTACCAGGGTGATCGCGGCTGATCCCGCCTGAAAATTTTCTTGACTGCCCCCTGACTTTATCTTATGTTGTTTTCTCTTCAATGCCGAGATAGCTCAGTCGGTAGAGCAACGGACTGAAAATCCGTGTGTCCCTGGTTCGATTCCTGGTCTCGGCACCAAGAATATTAAGCCCTTACAGCCTTTAGGTTGTAAGGGCTTTTTTTGTTTGTTCATACCATGTCACATGGGGGTAGAAGGCAGGCTAACTATTCTTGGCAATGGGGTTGCTGGCAGGGTGACAACAGAGGTCCGGTCCGGCAGTGAGAGCCGGCGAACGTTAGGCCTAGCCGGGGATCTAAACGGGCCTAGGTTGTCATCTTGGCAACCGTTGCCCGTGACTTGGTAAAGTGACAACTATTCCTGTGTGTTAGTGGTGCTGTTAAGGACCCGGTGGTGAGTGGTTCAGGCGCAGGCAGGTTCGGTTTTGTGGAAAAAATGTCCTGGAAATCGGAGGAAAAATTTGTTTGGGCCCGATCCGCCAGTCTGCGGAAAACGGGACTTCCCTTGGTCTGTCAGGCATAACAGTCTTAATTTATACGATAAATTAATAAAAAATTTGCCTGGTATGTTTCTGGCCTCAAAATTGCTTAAAATTATGGGTTTAGGAGTTGAGCGCATTAATTTTAAACAAAGGAGAGAAAGATGAAGAAGGAATTAGTAACAGGCTTGCTGGTCGGTATGGCCGCCTCAATTAGCTTGGCCAGTTTCGCCTCTGCTAACGTGATTACATTTGACAGCAATATCAACTACGATCATACGGTGGACTATCAACCATTTTCTTTAGATACAACCGCTGCACTTAATGTTCACCTTGAGACATTTGATGCGGAGTTTGACCCCGTAATGTACCTCTTCCACGATGACGGCGACCTGTCGGTTGACGACTATATTGCCCATAATGACGATGGTGGAACTGCGGCCTGGTGGTGGTATAACTCCCTCATTGACGTGGAGTTAAACGCCGACAGCTATCTTGTTGCCGTCTCTGACTATTCTTTTAGTCTAAGTGAGGCCCTATCCGGCGTAAATAGTATAAATTTCGCCAATGATGGTTCCTACCGTTTGGAGATTAGTTCCCTGGCCGGAACATTGTCAGCAGGGGCCACCCCCACCCCGGAACCCGCCACCATGCTCCTCTTCGGCACGGGCCTGGTGGGCCTTGCTGGCTCCAGGGCCAGAAGGAAGAAAAAGTAAGCAACACGCCCCATGGGCATTCTTAAAAGGGCAGGGTCACGCAAGTTGACTCTGCCCTTTTTTTATTTTCAGCCGCTCTGGCTCACCATCATCTCTGAATAGCGGGCAACAGGTAGCGTATCTGGCATTATGGTACGAACCGGCTTTGGCTGACCTGCGCCGAAGAGTTAGCAACTATCGCCTTTTGCTCCAGCGGCAAGTCGTTGGGCGGCTCGTCTGGGGCTACCCCCCCCTCACCTCCTCCAGAGTTCCCTTAAGTATCTTCCTCTCGGACAATTCCCCCATAATGACACCTCCCTCAAGCCGGTTAAAAAAGCGGGTATGGGTGACTACTTTTTTTAACCCCTTCCAGTTGTTAGTGGTAACATTGGGGAACCGGAAATTAACTTAAAAGGGGCATTCTTATGAAAAGTATTAGCTGGCTTATGCTGGCCGCGTTCGTTGTCTCCGGGTGCGCTCATCGCATTGACTCATCTCCTGCCGAAATAGATCAATCGTGGCTTGATAATTTTGCCGTGAAGGGTGCTGTTGAGGTTTATAATGATCAGTATTCAACAGGCCGCTACCTTGTCCGCTCAAAGAGGCTGCATAAGTGGTACATAAACCTGAAACAGGTTACGGAAACAGCAATAGTTGTTCTGGAAGACGAGCTGTTGAAAAGGGGGCAGTCCACTGAAGTAGCCAGGGGAGGCGAGAAGGCACTATATATTTCGGTGGTAAGTGTTACCTATGATGATACGGGTTTTGGCCGCAGGACAGTAGTTGCCCTGGAAGGATCAACCGGTAAGGACGAAAGGGTTAAGGTTACCGGCGAAAACTTTTCGGCGGAAGGGCTTGGCGCCAACCTGGACGCTGCCGTCTCTCTGGCGGTAGTTTCGTTGTTAAATGAAGAAATTATTAGAGATTATCTGGAAGAGTAATTTTTTTGGCTGAATTATCCCTTAGCGCCTTAAGGGAAAACGGTTGGAGATCCCATGCTGCGTATCATCCTTAACGGCAAGAAGGCTGGTCTTGACTCGGTGCGTGCCGCTATCACTACCCTGCGCCGGGAGGTGGCCGGTGTTGAGGTGCGGGTGACTTACGAGTATGGAGATGTGGAGCGCCTGGTCTCAGAGGCCGTGGCCGATGGTGGCAAACGGCTGGTTATCGGCGGCGGCGATGGCAGTGTCAATGAGGCGGTTGACGCCCTGGCCAAGTTGCCGGCGGAGCAGCGGCCAGAGCTGGCCATCCTGCCGTTGGGGACGGCCAATGATTTCGCCCGGGCCTGCCAGATTCCCCTGGACAGCCTGGAGGCCCTGCGGTTGGCCGTGGTCGGATCTGCCAGCCCCATCGATGTCGTCCGGGCCAATGACCGCTACTTTGTCAATATGGCCACCGCCGGTTTCGGGGCCAAGGTGACGGCGGAGACGCCGGTGGAGCTGAAGAACTTCCTCGGCGGCGGGGCCTACAGCCTGGTGGGTGTCTTTAAGGCGCTCAACTTTGTCCCCTACAGCGCCAGGGTGACCATGCCCGGTTTTCAGTCTGATGATATAGGCGTGGTGGTGGCCGCTATCTGCAACGGCCGCCAGGCTGGCGGTGGCCAGGTGCTGGCCCCGGGGGCCTTGATCGATGACGGCCTTTTGGAGGTGCTGATTGTCACCGCGGTCCTGCGGGCCGATATGGCCACCCTCCTGGCTGAGCTCAGAGACCCGTCTCCCAGCGGCCAATACGTCAAGTACTTCCAGACGCCGTGGTTGGAGGGTGAGGCAGACGAACCCATTCCGGTCAACCTTGACGGGGAGCCGTATGAGAGTAAAAAGATCCGTTTTGAAATCGTTCCAGGGGCCATTGATCTTGTCCTGCCCCAGTTCTGTCCCTGCCTGAAATAAGCAGCCCTTGCCCCGAAATGGCTCCTCCCCTGCGCATACTTCACTTCAGTGATCTCCATCTGGGTCTCCATATCCGCCATATGGACTGGCGAAAGTGGCTCAGCAAACGGGCCGTGGGGGCGATCAACCTGCTGCGGGGCCGGGCCCGTTACTTCGCTGGGGCCGAAGAAAAGATCACCGCGCTTATCCGTTTCCAGGAGAAGGAGCAGGTCGATCTGCTGATCAACACCGGCGACTATACCGCCCTGGGCTTAGAGAGTGAGATGCTCCTGGCCAGGGAGATGGTCTCCCCCCTGCTCACACCTCCCCGCCACTATCTCACCGTTCCCGGCAACCATGACCTCTATGTCTCCCGGCGGAGAGGCGGTCAGCGCTTTGCCGAGCTTTTTGCCGGAGTCCTGGAGAGCGATATGGCCGAGTATTGTCGGGAGGGGCCCTGGCCCCTGGTTCGCCTGGTGGGCCGGGAGGTCGCGGTGATTATGGTCAACAGCTCCCGCCCCAACCGGAGGCCGTGGAAGTCCAGTGGCCATATCTCGTCAGCCCAGCTGGCGGCGCTGGCGGCTATCCTGGCGGATGAGCGGCTGCAGGGCCGGTTTGTCTGCATTGCCACCCATTATGCCCCCCGCCTGGCAGATGGCAGACCGGACACCGCCCTCCATGGCCTGAGCAATGGCGATGATTTCCTGGCTGTCTGCCAGAGGGTTTCCGCCGGGGCAATCCTGTGTGGCCATGTCCACGAGACCTATCGGGTCCGGGTGGCGGGGCTGGCAAGTGAGATCTTCTGCGCTGGCAGCGCCACCATGGCGGGGCGGGAGGGGTTCTGGCTGTATGAGATAGGGGACGGGCAGCTCCAGGCGACCCGTTTCGGCTGGGACGGCCAGGGCTATGGCCCGGCTGCCTGAGCTGTTTCAGCGGCTGGACAGGGGGGGGCAAATCGTGGCGCGCCCCTGGGTTGTCAGGTTTTTTGCGCGGGGAAACAATAACTTCCTGGCGTGGTGTTGGTTTTGCTGGTAAGCAGAGTATGGTGTTGCCTAAAAGAGATGGCGGGTGTGGCCACGGTTGCCAGGGGAAGCCTTTGCCGCAAACTACAAGGGCCCCCATGCCATAAGTTGAGCGGCCCCCCTAAAAAAAATATACGAAGGATAACCAATGAATCTGCAGAGTGTAATTAATCTTGCGGGCGCCCACCCGGTAGTCACGGCCGTTATCGCCCTGGCCCTGGGGGTGTTTGCCGCTAAAAAACCGAAAGAGTTCTTTAAGCTCATGGCCTTTGTGGCGGTGCTGGCCCTCGCCCTCTTTATCTTTTACAAGGCCAACGACTCCATGCTCACCGGTGCTGAAAGCAGTAAAAAAATCAGAACAAAGACCTTGGAGAGTGATCAGATAGAGTAATCATTGCAGCGCGCAAGGCTCTCTTCGCCAAACAGGCTGTTTTTACGGTTCACTAACTATTCCCCTCAACTCTCCCCGCCGTTTCCGCCTCCCTGCCAGTTGGCCAGGCGAATTCCCCCTACGGCTACCACAATCCCCAGCAGTTGCACACCTGTCAGTTCCTGGCCCAGAAAGATATCCCCCCAGACATGGGTAAGCAGTGGCTGGAGGAGAAGGAGGGTGGATGTCATGGTCACCGGCAGCCGGGCCATGGCGCTGATGATAAGCCACCAGCCTAAGACCGAGGAGATAAGGCTGTGGACCACCAAGATGGCCAGGGCCCGGCCGGAGAGGCTGAAGTCTGCCCCTTCCCAGAGCAGCACCGGCAGTAAAAAAAACGCCGTGCCGCCGGCCACCCAGAAGAGGAGCTGCGGCGGCGCGATGGCATAGTGCTCCAGGAGTTTAAGGGTGAGCAGGAAAAAGGAGTAGGTCAGGGCGGTGAAGAGGCCCAGGGCCAGTCCCCAGAGGATCTCTTCGCCAATGCCCCGGCTCAGGGTAAGGAGACCAATGCCCAGCAGGGCCAGGATGGTGCCGGGCCAGAAGAAGCGGGGCAGGTGACGCTGGAAGACCAGCAGGGTGAGCAGGGCGACAAAGACCACCTGGAGGTTGCCAATGAGGGTTGCCGGCCCGGCCCCCAGGAAGATAATGGCCCGGTGCCAGGCCCACAGGTCGATGGCAAAGAAGAGGGCCAGGAGCGTAAGCAGACCGGCCGAGCCCAGTTGGGGAATGAGGCCGGCAAGCCAGGATGGCCGCAGGGCTGGCAGGGCAACCTGGAGGGGAGAGTGGGGAGAGAGCCCGCGGCCGCGCAGGATAAAGAGCCAGATGGGCGCCGCCAGGAGGTTGCGGTAAAAGGCGGATACCGTAGGTTCCACCTGGGACAGGGTCACCAGGATGGCGGAGGTGGAGATGCAGCATACCCCAATAATAAGCAACACCACCCATTTCATGGTTTTATCCTTGCGCCAAGCCGCTTTAGGGTTGGCCGCCCAACAGGCAGCCGTTTGTGGTCCATGCTGTCCCCTCTCTGGGGCCATTTTTTTATAACTTAAGGGTGGCGAGAATACCAGGGATGACTTGTCTCTAATGGTAAATGAGGTGACGGGAATGGCAGGGCTGAAAAATTCATCTTCCGTGGCGGACAACGCTGTTGAGCAGAAGTCTCGCGTGGTCCGCCCCCTCTTCTCCTCCGGGGTGTCGGCGGGATTTCCCTCTCCGGCCGAAGATTATATTGAGCGGAGTCTGGACTTAAATGAACTGCTCATAGAGAATCCCGCGGCCACCTTCTTTGTCCGGGTCAATGGCGACTCCATGACCGGCGCCGGTATCAACCATAATGATATCCTGGTGGTTGACCGCTCTCTGGAGCCGGTAAGCGGCAAGATCGTCATCGCCATCGTGGCCGGGGAGTTCACCGTAAAGCGGCTGGTCAGGGATGGCGAACATTGCCAGCTTGTGGCCGAGAACCCTGATTACCCGCCGCTGGAGGTTACGCCGGAATCGTCGTGCGAGATCTGGGGCGTGGTAAGCGGGGCAATTAAGCAATTCTGATCTTGGCCGTTATGAACAAACTATTCGCCCTGGTTGACTGCAACAACTTCTATGCCTCCTGCGAGAGGCTCTTCCGGCCGGAACTGCGCGGCAGGCCCCTGGTCGTTCTCTCCAATAATGATGGCTGCATAGTCGCCCGCTCCAATGAGGCCAAGGCTTTAGGTATCCCCATGGGCGGGCCATATTTCAAGTATAAGGCGTTGATCCGCCAGCATGACGTCCAGGTCTTCTCCTCCAACTATACCCTTTACGGCGACCTGTCCCACCGGGTTATGACCGTTCTCCAGGATATGGAGCCGGAGGTGGAGATATACTCCATCGATGAGGCCTTTATCTCCCTGCCGCCCGGCCAGGATCAGCGCCACTACGCCAGGCGCCTCAAGGCCCGGGTGGAGCAGTGGGTGGGCATCCCCGTCTCCATCGGTCTGGGGCCCACCAAGACCCTGGCCAAGGTGGCAGGTGATATCGCCAAAAAGAAGGCGGAGCATGGCGGGGTGTTCAGCCTGGAGGCTGACAGCTTAGACGATCTCCTGGCCGCGGTGGCGGTGGGCGATGTGTGGGGGATAGGGCGCCGGAGTGAGGAGAAGCTGCAGCGCTGGGGCATATATAACGCCCAGCAGCTAAGAGACGCGGATGACACCTGGCTGCGGAAAAATTTGACGGTGACGGGACTACGGACCGCCATGGAGCTGCGGGGCGTCTCCTGCCATCCCCTGGCCCACAGCCCTCCCAGCAAGAAGTCGATCACCAGCTCCCGCTCCTTTGGCAGCCCGGTGAGCTCCCTGGTGAGCCTCAAGGAGGCAGTGGCCACTCATGTGGCCATCGCCGCGGAGAAGCTGCGCGGCCAGGGGGCGGCGGCCAGCACCATCCAGGTATTTATCCGGACGAACCGTTTTAAGGAGGGCGAACCGCAACACGCCGGTAGTATCAGCTGCAGCCTGCCCCAGGCCACCTCGCACACGCCCACCATGATCAGCCACGCCCTGCGGGGCCTGGCCCGCATCCACAAGCCGGGCCACGCCTATAATAAGGCGGGGATCATCCTGATGGAACTCAGCGGCCAAAATCAGATCCAGCCAAACCTCTTCTGTCCGGTAGATAAAGAGGATTCCCGCCTCATGGCCAGCGTTGACCGAATCAACAGCAGGTGGGGGCGGAACACGGTGCAGTTTGCCGCGGCAGGGCTGGCCAAGCCGTGGGGCATGAAACAGTCCCACAAATCACCGGCCTATACCTGCAGCTGGCAAGATCTGCCACTGGTCACGGCCGGGACTTGAGTTTTGTTTTAAGGCTACCTTGAGAATGGCGATTCGTTGGCCAAACGCTTCCTTGGCTTAGCTAACCGCAAAGTCGCAAAGATAACTACCTGTATTGTCTAAAAAAACAAACTTTGCGTCTCTGCGCCTTCGAAGTCTGCGCCTTTGCGGTGAAAAAACAGCTTTTCAAGCTTTCAAGAGTCCCTTGGGTTAACCTTGCCCCATGGGTCACGCGCCGCCTTTGCAGCCAAAAAAATCTACAGCGCCGCCCGCAGCGCCGCGCGGGCCGCGGCCACGTCGCTGGCGTCAGGATGGCCCTTGGCCGCCGGTGCCGCGCCCAGCCAGGGGGGCTGCGGATCCTTCTTGGCCGCCATGGCCAGGAACTTCTCATCCACCTCACCGGGACAGCTGAAGGAGCCGATCACCTGGGCCCCACCGGCAAGCTCTTTCGCCTTGGCCATGCCGTTTTCCGCCGGCGGTGAGCCCACGGCGGCGCCATGGGTGGCGAATAAGAATACCTTCTTGCCGGCTAGCTTTGCCAGAAACTCCTGGCTGGCCGGATCAGGCTGACCCGCCTTGTACCAGAAGCCCACAACAACCAGCTCATAGTCGCTCAGGTCAGCGGCATCGGCCAGGGCCACCATGTCACAACCAAGCTCGGCCGCCAGGCCCTCGGCCACCTTTTTCGTATTACTCGTCTGGGATGAATAAACAACAAGTGCCTTCATAGCTTTTTCCTCCTTTTTTGCCTGGGCCGGTTTTAGGGGCCCTTTAGAAAATATTTAGAAATTAAAGACCTTGGCCTCGGCCGCCATATCGATGAGGTGGGGGCCGCCATCGAGCTTCATGGTGGGGTGAAAACCATCTTCTTCTAGGTCGCGCCCCTTGGCGCAGGGGGTGCAGACGCCCACCTCAACCCCTGCCGTCACCAGGGCCGGGATGTAATCGGCCGGGCAGTCGCCGGTGCTGGTCTTTATGCTGGAGTCGCGATCCGCCATGGCCCAGAACACCCCGTCATCCACGAGAAAGATATTGACCTTATGGCCCTTATCGTTGGCGATCTTGGCGAACTGAAAACAGCGGGTCGCCTTTTCATTGTCATCCGACCTGAGAACAAAGAGAAACTGTGCCATCCTACCCCCTCCTTTTTTGGTACTGATCTTGAAATTGTAATTTCAGAAAAACGCTTAATTGTAATCTCCTTAAGAAAAAACTAAAATGCGAAAAAGGCAATAGAAAAACCGGGCTGCTGGGGAAAATCTTGTCCCCCATGGTTCGGGGGGCGGCGGCAAGATGGCCGATATGGCCGGGAAAACTGGTCGGATAAGGGGGCAAGGAAAAGCGGTAAGAAACGAATGAACGAGGGGCTAGTCTTGCAATAAGAGGCCCGGGGAAGGGTGGTTAAAGCTTCCGGAAATAAGCTGCCGGGCACGGTCTGCCGTGCAAATAGATGGCCTCCAGATAGGACAACTTCCGGGGCAGCATGGCCGGGGTGGCCCGGGCCACGAGGAAGTGGGCTGGCCGGCCGCGGCGGATCAGGCCCAGATCTTCCAGGCCCAGGAGCTTAGCGCCATTGCTGGTGGCGCACTGGACCGCCTCCGTCAGCGGGTAACCGGCCTGGATGAAGAGTTTCAGCTCCGCCACCACTGATTCGCCATGGAGGACGCCAATGGTGCCGGCGTCCGTGCCTAAGGCGACATTGACCCCATACTGCCGGGCCAGGGCCAGCTGTTCCAGCTGATGCTCCAGGTTGCGCCGGGCAATATCCCGGCTGCCCCGGGGATCGCCGGGCTCAAGAAGGTCGCCGTAGGCCTGCATGGTGAAGGCGGTGGGCACCCAGCTTATCTCTTTGTCGGCCAGCCGTTGCAGGTTGTCGCGACCCATGAAGAAGCCATGCTCGATGGAGTGGCAGCCTGCTTTAATGGCCGATTCCACCGGCAACCGGCCATTGGCGTGGACCATCACCTTTTTCCCACCCCGCTCGGCCAGCCGGACGATTCCCTTGATCTCATCGACCGTAAACTGGGGCGCGGTCTCTCTGCCAAACTCATGGAGGCTGTTGAGGCCGGAGTTGATCAGCTTGATATGGTCCGCCCCCTCTATCTCCCGGGCCATACTCTCCTCACCTTCCAGGTGGCGGCCAATGAACTTGCCGTATCTCCCCTCCTTATGCCAGGCCCGGCCAGCCGCCTTAATCGCCACCGGCTCCTGGTCTTGGCCCGCCATCTCCAACTTGTAGCGCAGGACATGGCCCTGCTGGTCGCCGCCGTCACGCACGGCCAACACGCCGTGGCTCAGGAAAAAGTGGATATGCTCAGCAATGCGGGGGCGGATGGTGGCAAAATTTGCCCTCAGTTGCCCCACCCTGACCAGAGGGTCAGTGGTCCCGGACAGGGCGAGGTGGGCGTGGCAGTCGCAGAAGGGGGGGAGGATGGTGCAGCGCGACAGATCCGTCACAGCGGCCGGATCCAGGTGCTTCGCGGCGCTACCAGGCTCCATGGCGCTGATCTTGCCGTCTGCCACGGTGAGCAGGAGATCTTTGCGGGCCGGGGCGCCGCTGCCATCGATGAGCCAGCCGGCCTTGATGTAATGGGGGGATGTCATTTTAATGCTCGTCTAAAACGGGTGAATAGCCGTTTGTTGCCGCGGGCAAGTTTGCCGGCAGTGCCAATCATAGTGAGCTGTTCTTTGTTGGGGGGACCCTTCTGCTTAACTGCAGCAGATTATGGGGGTAGCCGTCAATGAAAAAAGGGGGGGAAGAGTGGCGAGTTGCTGAATCAGGACGAGGGAGACATCCTGGGCCTAAAGGTGGCTAAGAAGGGGTTGGCGCCAGTGGTGAAGGCGGAAAGCCCCGGCGGCCCCCTCTTCTTCCGATACCGAGGCTGCGCTAAGTTAAGGGCAGGGGGTTAAATTGTGATCTTGTCTGGAAAGTCGGAGGGGGTAAACCACTCATCTCCTGATTTGGCAAATCTTTCATCGGTGATCTGTTCAATCTTCCGCTTTAAATATTTCCCTTCAGCCGTGACCGCCACCGTCCCATCCGGCAGGTAAATCTCCCCGCTTCCCTCGAAGATCCTGCCGCTGTCCCGGGTGATACGGCCAATGGCCTTCAGCTCAACCCCGTATGGCACCGGCCTTTTGTACTTCACGTTCAGCTCGACGGTCACGCCGAAGCTGTCCCGGTCGCCCTGTGCCATGAGTGCCCGGCCGATGGTTTCGTCAAGAATCGCCGCTGTGATGCCGCCGTGGGTTATGTTGGGATAGCTTTGGTGGATCTCTTGCGGATAAAAGAGGGCAATTACCTCATTATTCTCTGTTTCATGAAACCTGGTCATTAGCCCGGCGGGATTATCCTCGCCACAGACCAGGCAGTAGCGCGAGATGTTTTGCGTCCCTTTGATTTTGTGTTCCATGGACAGGCTCCTTTCAATCTTAATCGACGTGGCCGGGAACTGTTCCCGGCGGTTATGTATAGGGCCGGATAAGAAAAACCCCGTTAGCCTTAAGCTAACGGGGTTTTGTGGTATCCCGGGTTGGGATGGCTGTAAAAAATGGTACCGGAGGCCGGGATCGAACCGGCATGGGGTTGCCCCCGGTGGATTTTGAGTCCACTGCGTCTACCAATTTCACCACTCCGGCATGAAGGTGGCTGGCGGCTGAAAACCGGCTGGTCAGCAGCGCCAAAGAAACAATTTCTCAATATAGTCTACCGCTTTCTCCCCTGTCAAGACTTGGCTCTATCCCCTTTTTCCGGGTGCGTCTTGCCGTAGATCTTGAGGAATTTAAGGAGATAATCGCCGCCGGAGACCAGGGTCAGGAGCAGGGCCACATAGAGGGTGGCGGTGCCCAGCTGGGGCAGAAAGGGCAGGGGCAGGAGGCCAGGCGGAAACATCAGGATGCTCAGGGCGATGAGCTGGAAGGTGGTCTTCCACTTGCCCAGTTTACTGGCGGCAATGACTATCCCCTCGGTGGCCGCCACGCCGCGCAGGCCGGTGATGATGAACTCCCGGGCCAGGATGAGAAAGGAGATCTCGGCCGCCACCAGCTCCAGGGGGATGAGAAGGATAAAGGCCAGGGCCACCAGGACCTTGTCGGCCAGGGGGTCCATCAGCTTGCCAAAATCGGTATGGACATCCCAGCGTCTGGCCAGGTAGCCATCGTAATAGTCGGTGATGGCGGCGCTGACAAAGAGGAGAAAGCCGGTGAACTTAATGGGAGTTGAGGCACCCGGTTGCAGGCAGAAGAGGAGAAAGGGGATAACGGCAAACCGGTAGCCGGTGAGGAGGTTGGGAATTAAGGCGAGATGCTGGTTCACTTGGGGCGCTCCCTCGGCTGCTGGTAAAGACTCGGTGGGGGAATCAGGGGGTTATTTCCCTGGGCCAACCTGTTGTTGATTAAGGGCGTAATTTTTCAACACCGTCCGGACATACTTGACCGTCTCCGGAAAGGGGGGCACCGCCTGATACTTCTGGACGTTACCGGGGCCGGCATTATAGGCCGCTAAGGCAAGGTAGATGTTATTGTTAAACATATCAAGCATTTTGCGTAAATAACGGCTGCCACCCTCGATATTTTCCCTGGCATTATAGCTGTTTTCCACCTGCATATCGCCGGCGGTCGCCGGCATGAGCTGCATGAGACCCCTGGCCCCGCGCTGGGAGAGGGCGTAGCAGTCAAAGTTTGATTCCGCCTGGATCACCGCCTTGACTAAAAGGGGGTCAAGGTCGAATTTGTCCGCCGCGCCGCGGATGAAAAAATCATACTCGCGGATATCGATCTGACGCCGGTGCTTGCGCAGGTAGTCCCTCGTCGTGCGCTGGGTGAAACGGCTGTCGCGGGGGGCGTTGGAGAAATGGATGGTGCCCTTCTCATCCACAAAGGTGTAGATCTCCGCTGCTGCGGGCCGGACAAAGAGCAGGGCCAGCAGCAGCGCGGCTATGAGGGGAGGGGGAAAATTCATCGCCTTATTAGAATGGAGGGGCAACTTCGCTTCAACACTGAGATGGCGGCCGTTACTTTTGCCTCTTCTCCCAGTCCTTAAGGAAGTTTTCCATGCCGATGTCGGTGAGGGGGTGCTTGGCCAGCTGGTTGATCACCTTGAAGGGGATGGTGGCCACGTCCGCCCCGATCAGGGCTGAGTCCATGACGTGCATGGGGTTGCGGATGGAGGCGACGATGATCTCGGTTTGAAAACCGTAGTTGTCCAGGATGGTCTGGATGTCACTGATCAGCTCCATGCCGTTCTGGGCGATATCGTCCAGGCGGCCGACAAAGGGGCTCACATAGGTGGCCCCCGCCTTGGCGGCCAGCAGGGCCTGGGCGGTGGAGAAGACCAGGGTGACGTTGGTCTTGATCCCCTCGTCGCTGAAGGTCTTGGTGGCCTTCAACCCCTCGGTGGTCATGGGCACCTTGATGACGATATTGGGAGAGATCTTGGCCAGCTCGCGGCCTTCAGTCACCATGCCCTCGGCGTCCAGGGCGATTACCTCGGCGCTGATGGGGCCGTCGACGATTGCGGCGATCTCTTTAATGATCTCTTCAAAGGGCTTGTCCTCCCGGGCGATGAGGGTGGGGTTGGTGGTGACGCCATCCACCATGCCCATCTCCACGGCCTTGGTGATCTCGTCAATGTTGGCGGTATCGATAAAGAATTTCATTTTTTTCTCCTAGGATTTTTCGCGGAATTTTTTTCGGCACTCTTCACTGCAGAAGTAGTGGGTGGTGCCGTTATCTTGCAGGGTTAGCGCCTCGTGGCGCGGGATATAGGTGTGGCAGACCGGATCTTCCTCCAGGGTGTCATCCAGGGGCGGCGGCGGGGTCTGTTGCTGCTGCTGGATCTTCTTCTTGGCGAAGAGGACCCGGTAGAGGATGTAAAAGAGGATGGCCAGGATCAGGAGGCGGATGGGGTGCATTTTTTTTCGCCTCTCTCTACCAGCTGCTCTTTTTGACGGAAAATGGGGTGAGGAGCTGCTGCTTCATGGCCGTGCTGGTCAGCCCGCTTACTGGATGGATGTGGTCCGGGGCCACCTCAGACAGCGGGGCCAGGACAAAGAGGCGCTGGGCTATCTCCGGATGGGGAATGGTGAGGTCCGGATCGTTGATAATCTGCGCATCAAAGTAGAGGATATCCAGGTCCACCGGGCGGTCATGGCCCAAGGAGCGGTCACGGCCCATCTTGGTCTCGATGGCCAGGAGTTCTGTCAGCAGGTCGTGGGGGGAGAGGCGGGTCTCTAAGACCCCCACGGCGTTGGTGAACCAGTTATCGCTTGCCACCCCCACCGGCTCACTCAAATATGGCGAGGAGAGGGAGAGGAGAATTGTTTTGGCTAAGCTTCCCACCTCGCCCCACGCCTGGCGGATATTCTCGCGGGCCGGGCCGAGGTTGGCTCCCAGGCCGATGAATACCAGGGCCATGGCGACAGCCTCTCCCTACAGGTCCTGGAGGCCCAGGACGTCGAACATGGTGAACATGCCACTCTTTTTATCGGTCAGCCAGGCCGCGGCGGCGGCCGCGCCGCGGGCAAAGTTGTCGCGGCTGTGGGCCCGGTGGGTGAGTTCCAGCCGCTCGCCGGGGCCGCAGTAGTAGATGGTGTGTTCGCCGACAATGTCACCGCCGCGGATGGTCTGGATGCCGATCTCTTCTCTGCTCCGCTCACCGATGATGCCGTTGCGCTCCATCACCCCCACCTCAGCCAGGTCCCGGTCAACGCCTTCGGCCAGCATCTCGCCCAGGCGCAGGGCGGTGCCGCTGGGGGCGTCCTTCTTCTTGTTGTGGTGGGCCTCGACGATCTCCATGTCATAGTCGGGGCCCAGGATGGAGGCCATCTTCTTGGCCATCTTGAACATCACGTTGACCCCCACCGCCATATTGGCCGACTGGACAATGGCCATTTTGTCGCTTAAACCGCGCAGCTCATCCAGGTTGGCCTGGCTAAGACCGGTGGTGCCGATGACCATCCCCTTGCCGGCCCCGGCGCACACCTTGGCGAACCCCATGGTGGCGGCGTGGAAGGTGAAGTCGATGAGCACGTCGCCCGCCTCGATGATCTCTTCCAGGCTGCCGGAGATCTTCACCCCGGTGGTGCCAAAACCGCCCACCTCGCCCATGTCGCGGCCCACGGCCGGGTTGTCCGGCTGCTCAAAGCCGCCGGCCAGGGTGAGGCTGGGGTGTTCATTTACCATATAGCCGATGCGCTGGCCCATGCGGCCGGCTGCCCCGGCAACGATTACTCTGGTCATATTTTTTTTGCTGCGTAATTGAAGATTATGGTTGTGGCCCGCTTCGGGGACGGTTTTTTTTACTTCTTCTTAAGAGGCGAGCCATTGGCTGGGGGCCAGTGGGAAAAAGGTTAAATAAGACCCTGCTCCTTGATGACCGCGGTCATCCGGGCCAGGGGCTCTTCGCCAATCTGCCACAGGGGCTGGCGGGGGGCGCCGCTCTTGATCTTGCCCATCATCTCTAAAGTCTTCTTGGCGGGCACCGGGTTGGTGTCAAAGAACATGGAGCCCATCAGGGGGAAGAGGCGGTACTGGATCTCCCGGGCCTTGGCCACGTCGCCGTCTAAAGCGGCGTTCATCAGGGAGCTCATACCCTTGGGGTCCACGTTGGAGGTAACCGAGATGACGCCGGTGCCGCCTAAGAGGACCAGGGCCATGGCGGTAAAATCATCGCCCGACATCACGGCAAAGTCATTCGGGCAGCGGCGGATCACGTCGCAGGCCCGGTTCATGTCGGCGGTGGCCTCTTTGATGCCGGCGATGTTGTCAATCTCGGCGCAGCGGGCCACGGTGGCGGCCGCCATGTCGATGGAGGTGCGGCTTGGCACGTTGTAGAGGATCATGGGGATATCCACCGCCTCGGCCACCGCCTTGAAGTGCTGGTACAAGCCTTCCTGGGAGGGCTTGTTGTAATAGGGGGTGATAACCAGGGCGCCGTCAGCCCCGGCCGCCTTGGCATGCTTGGTGAGCTCGATGGTCTCCGAGGTGGAGTTGGAGCCGGTGCCGGCCAGGACCGGGACGCGGCCGGCCACGGTCTCGATGGTAAGCTCCACCACCCGGTGGTGCTCCTCGTGGGTCATGGTGGCGGATTCGCCGGTGGTGCCGCAGGGGACGATGCCGTGGGTGCCGCCGGCTATCTGAAATTCGATGAGATCCTTCAGCCCCTGTTCGTCGAGCTGGCCGTCAATAAAGGGGGTGACTATGGCGACAAAGGCGCCGCGAAAGGGATTCATGGGGGATTCTCCTGTCTATAATTATGAATTGCGAATTATGGCAGCTCTCTCTCTCTTTGGTGATGAGATGCCTTCCTGCGAAATTCGCCATTCGTCATTTGCTATTCCGAAGCCTTTGCTCTGCTCCGCTTACCAAGCGCTTCGTGGGGCAAATTTTTAACGCAATGCCTCACTGTTCAACATCCCTTCATAAATGAAATTCGCCGGGCCTTCAAGGAAGATTCCCGAAAAGACCAAGTTTTCTTGGTCGCTGATCTCAAAATGGATGGTGAGCCGCTCGCCGCCCGAGGTAATCACCTGGGCCGGGCTGCGTATCAGATTAAGCAGGCCGGCGATCAGCGCGCTGGCCACGGCGCCGGTGCCGCAGGCCATGGTCTCATCCTCCACCCCCCGCTCATAGGTGCGCACCGTGAGTTCCTGCGGCCCGGTCACCTGGGCGAAGTTGACATTGGTGCCGGCCGGCTGGAACTGGTCGTGGAGGCGGATTAAACGGCCCAACTCCTTGACCGGGGCGCTAGCGATATCATCCAGCAGGTAGACCGCGTGGGGCACGCCGGTATTGGAGAAGTGGAGGGTGTGCTCATTGCCGGCCACGGAAAGAGTGATACCAAGGGCCGTGTCCTGGGGCGGGGTCATCCCCAGGCGGATCTGCTCGCCCACCACCTGGGCCGCAATGATCCCGGCTGTGGTACGAAAGCGCATCTCAGCCGGGGCAATACCCTTGGCATGGGCGTAGCGCGCGGCGCAGCGGGCCCCGTTGCCGCACATCTCGGCGGCAGAGCCGTCGCCGTTGAAAAACTGCCAGCGGAAATCACACTGATCATCATCTTCGATGAGGATCAGACCGTCACCCCCCACCGAGAACATCCGTTTGCACACCTTGGCGGCAAAGGAACTCATCTCGCCTGTGGGGATAAAGGGATCTCGGTGGTCAATGATAATAAAATCATTGCCCGTGCCGGACATCTTGGTGAAGGGAATAGGAAAGTTCATTTTGTAACAGAGAATAATGAATATCGAACCGCAGAATTATGAATGATGAAGGAAGGTCCTTGTCTAATTGAGATTGCTTCCTTCCTTCGAAATTCGAAATTCATCATTCGATATTCTGCGGTTCGCAGTTTATTGGGGGATTGCCTCCCCGGCTATGAGCATCTCGTACGTCTCGCGCTCCCGGATCAGATGGAAATCGCTGCCGTCCACCAGCACCTCGGCCACCCTCGGCCGGGAGTTGTAGTTGGAGGACATGGTGAAGCCGTAGGCCCCGGCGCTCATCACCGCCAGCAGGTCGCCGCCTCGGCTTGTCGGGATGTCCTTGTCGCGGGAGAGGAAGTCGCCGGTCTCGCAGATGGGACCCACCACATCACCCTCCACCCGCTCTTGATCCTCCCCTGCCACGGCCAGCACCTCGTGATGGGCGTCGTAGAGGCTGGGCCGGGCCAGATCATTCATGCCGGCATCGACAATGGTGAACTTCTTGCCGCCCTCCTTGGTGTAGAGGACTTTAGTTACCAGCACCCCGGCGTTGCCCACTATCACCCGGCCCGGTTCCAGGATCAGGGTGCAGTCAAGGTCACTAAGCTCCGCCTCCAGGGCCTGGGCGTAGGTGGCGGGGATGGGGGGCGCCTCGTCCTTGTAACTGATACCAAGGCCGCCGCCCAGGTCAAGATATTTAACGTCTATGCCAGCATGGCGCAAGCGGCCGATGAAGATCTTTACCTTGTTTAAGGACTCGACAAAGGGGGAGACATCGGTGAGCTGACTGCCGATGTGGCAGCTTACGCCGATCACCTTGACGTTGCTCAAACTCTCGGCCTGCTCATAGGCCGCCAGGGCCTCATCGATGGGGATGCCGAACTTGTTCTTGGCCAGGCCCGTGGAGATGTAGGCGTGGGTCTTGGGATCCACATCCGGATTCACCCGGAAGGAGACCGGCGCCACCTTGTCCATCTCGGCCGCCACCTCCTGCAGGGCCAGGAGTTCCTGCTGTGACTCCACGTTGAACATCAGGATCTCTGCCGCCAGGGCCTCTCTCATCTCGGCCCTGGTCTTGCCCACCCCGGAGTAGACTATTTTCCCTGGGTCCATGCCCGCCTTCAGGGCCCGGAACAGTTCGCCGCCGGAGACAATATCGGCCCCGCCGCCCAAAGAGGCGAAGAGGTTTAAGATGGCGATGTTTGAGCACGCCTTGGTGGCAAAACAGGTGATATGGTCCACGGAAAAGGCGCGGTCAAAGACAGAGAAATGCTGCGTCAGGGTGGCCTTGGAGTAGAGGTAGAAGGGGGTGCCCACCGCGGTGGCGATGGCGCGGATATCCACATCTTCACAGTGGAGGACGTCGTTATGATAGTTGAAGTGGTTCATGGTTCTCTTTACGGGTTCTGGGGGGCGGAAGGGGGCATAACCAGTTTGACCTCGGCGGACGGTTCTGACTCGTTATGGCGCTGGTCCCGGTCAAAGGCGGTTATAAAGTAGATGTAGGTTTTGCCGTAGGAAAGTTTGCCCTTGTCGGTGAAGGAGAGGGCCTGGGCGTGGGTCTCTCCCAGCAGCTGGGCCCTGCCCCGGGGCAGGCGGCGGTAGATCCGGTAGCCGGCAAGATCAGTGGAGGGCGAGCCTTGCCAGAACACCTTGGCCCCCTTGCTCAGCCGGACAACATAGGGCTCCCGGGGTGGTTCGGGGGGCGTCATGTCCTGTGGCTGGCCGTGGGCCACTGCGCTGGCCGCGCCCCGCACCAGGTTCTCTTCTCCCTGGATAGCATGGACCTTATAATAATAGGTGCGGTTGTTCGTTAAGTTGCTGTCCCGGTGGCTGAGGCCGGCGATGGGCGGGGTGAGGCGTTGAAAATTCTCGTTGTCCAGGCTGCGGAAGAGCTGGTAGCGAACCTTTTCCGCTGCTGTTATCCCGCTCTCATCCTGGCGTCTGTTGACCTGTTGCCAGGCAATGGTCAGGGCCTGGTCATGAACGGTCACCGTTACCCCCGCGGGCGCCTCCAGGGGGGAGCGCACGGCCATCACCTGCTGGTTTGACGGGGGGCTGGTGGCCCGCCAGCCCGAGTTGCTGCTCACCTGGTACACATAGTAGTGGCCGGCTTTAATGTTGGTGTCGTCCAGGGTTACCGGATCGCCGGGATCCAGGCCATGGGCCGCCACCTCGAAAAAGGAGTTGAAGTTTATTGGGCAGTCTGGGCAATAGTCATCCAGGGGGATCTCCGCCCGGCTCAGGAGAAAACGGCGCACCGCCTTGATGGGGGTGCCGTCTATGGCGCTGGTGGGATAGGTCCAGGAGAGGGTAATGGCCTTGCTGGTCTGGCTGTAGTGGAGGTCGCTGATGGGTGCCGGGATCACGGCCTCAGGGGGGATGGGTGAGGTTTTGCGGCCGCAGCCGGCCAGAAGGAGGATGGCGCCGGTAATGATGGCCAGCAAGGCGATGGTTGACAGGCGTCTCATGGCGGCTTTAGATGCCAAGATCCTGCTCGGCCCGGCCGAGAGCGGCCTCCACCTGGGCAAGGCCCGTGCCGCCGGTGGAAACGCGGCTGTTCACCGAGCCGTCCACGCTGAGGACGGCGAAGACGTCGTCACCGATCTCCGGGGCGAATTGTTGCAGTTCGGCCAGGGTCAGTTCGGTCAACTCCTTGCCCTGATCCAGACAGTGGGCCACGGTCTGGCCGACGATGGCGTGGGCCTGGCGGAAGGGGACATTCTGGCGCACCAGGTAGTCGGCCAGGTCGGTGGCGGTCATGTAGCCGCCGCCGGCCGTGGCATCTTTGAGGTGCTCGGTGCGAAACTGTAAAGCGGCGATTAACTCCGCCATCAGCTCCAGGCTCTGGCCCACCGTGTCGATGGTGTCAAAGAGGCCTTCCTTGTCTTCCTGCATGTCCCGGTTATAGGTCAGGGGCAGACCCTTGACCAGGGTGAGCAGGGCCATGAGGTTGCCCACCACCCGGCCTGATTTGCCGCGGATCAGCTCCGGGATGTCCGGGTTCTTCTTCTGGGGCATGATGGAGCTGCCGGTGCAGAAGCGATCCGGTAGGTCGACAAAGCCAAACTCCTCGCTGGCCCAGAGGATCAACTCCTCGCTTAAGCGGCTCAGGTGGAGCTGGATCAGGGCGCAGTTGCTGGCAAACTCGATGACAAAGTCGCGGTCGGCCACGGTGTCCATGGAGTTGGCCGTCACCTTGGGGAAGTTAAGAAGCTGGGCCACATATTCCCGGTCAATGGGCAGGCCGGTGCCGGCCAGGGCCGCGGCGCCCAGGGGCATGACGTTGATCCGCTTGCGGCCGTCGCTGAGGCGCTCCTTGTCGCGGCCGAACATCTCAAAGTAGGCCAGCATGTGGTGGGAGATCAGGACCGGCTGGGCCCGCTGCAGGTGGGTGTAGCCGGGCATCACGTGGCCTAAGTAGGTGCGGGCCAGGGTAACGAAGCTTTTTTGCAGCGTGCTGAGCCGGGTGACCAGCTCGTCGCTCACCTCGCGCAGGTAGAGACGGGTATCAAGATTGACCTGGTCGTTGCGGCTCCGGGCCGTGTGCAGCCGGGCCCCGGCCTCGCCGATCTTCTCGGAGAGCCGCTTTTCGATATTCATGTGGATATCTTCCAGCTCGGGCCGGAAGACAAAATCACCCGCCTCAATCTCGGCCCGGATCTCGGTGAGGCCCTTGATAATCTGCTCTTTCTCGTCAGCAGTAATCAGGCCCTGGCGGGCCAGCATGGTGGCGTGGGCGATGGAGCCTTCTATGTCCTGGCGGTAGAGGCGGCTGTCGTAATGGATGGAGGCGGAGAACGCCTCCACCGAGGCGCTGGTGGCCTCGGAGAAGCGGCCGCCCCACATTTTTGTTTCGTTGGCCATTTTTTATAACTATTGGCTGGAGAGTGGGCCAAAGGCTGGGGCAGGGGGGCAGTCCTCAAACAGCCCCTTAGCCTTTTTGAGCCTTGGCGGTAAATTCTGCTGTTAGAAAATTATTTACCTGCCAGGGCCCGCATGGTCATGCGCAAGGCGTTCAGGCGGATAAAACCTTCGGCATCGGCCTGGGTGTACACCTCGTCCTCCTCAAAGGTGGCGAAGCTCTCCTGGTAAAGCGAATCGTCCGACTTGCGGCCCACCGGGATGCAGTTGCCCTTGTAGAGTTTGAGGCGTACTGTGCCGTTTACTGTCTTCTGGGTCTCGTCCATGGTTTTTTGCATCAGCTCCCGTTCGGGCGAGAACCAGAAGCCGTTGTAGATCAGCTCGGCGTAGCGCGGCATGAGTGAGTCGCGGATCTTTAACACCTCGCGGTCTAAGGTGATGGTCTCCAGGTCGCGGTGAGCGGCGCGGAGCACCGTGCCGCCGGGGGTCTCGTAGACGCCGCGGGACTTCATGCCCACGAAACGGTTCTCCACCATGTCCAGCCGGCCGATGCCGTTCTCGCCGCCCAACCGGTTCAGCTCGGTGAAGAGTTCGGCCGGACCCATGGTCTCACCGTTAATGGCCACCGGGTCGCCCTGCTTAAAGTCAAGCTCGATATAGGTCGCCTTGTCCGGTGCGTCCTCGGGGGAGACGGAGAGCTTGAACATCGCCTCCTCCGGCTCGTTCCACGGGTCTTCCAGGATGCCGCCCTCAAAGCTGATGTGGAGCAGGTTCTCGTCGGAGGAGTAGGGCTTTTCTTTGGTCACCGGGATGGGGATGTCGTACTTTTCGGCGTAGGCGATGAGTTTGGTCCGGGAGTTTAAATCCCAGGTGCGCCAGGGGGCGATGATAGTCAGGCGCGGGTCAAGGCCTAAATAGCCAAGCTCAAAGCGGACCTGATCGTTGCCCTTGCCGGTGGCTCCGTGGCTCACGGCGTCGGCCCCTTCGGCCTGGGCGATGCGCACCTGCTCCTTGGCAATCAGCGGCCGGGCTAGAGAGGTGCCTAAAAGGTATGAGCCCTCGTAGATGGCGTTGGCCCGGAAGGCGGGGAAGATGTAATCGCGGACAAACTCCTCCTTAAGATCGGAGATGATCACCTTCTCGGCCCCGGTGGCCATGCCTTTGGCTTCCACCGCGGCCCAATCTTCCTCCTGGCCGATGTCGGCGGCGTAGGCGATGACGGGGCAGTTATATTCTTCTTTCAGCCAGCGCAGGATCACCGAGGTGTCCAGGCCGCCGGAGTAGGCCAGTACTATTTTATTTACCTTGTTAGACATTTTATTCTTACTGTTTAAGTAGTTATAACCTACGCCTCTTAGGCGGGCAGTTTTAAGTCAGTGGTTGTTTTGTTTTTAACTAAGGATATCGAGCCAGGGATTGCGAATGATGAAGGGCGGGAAGATGTTAAAAATAGCAAAAGTATGCCCCAAGGGCATTTTCTTCGCCATTCGCCATCTCTTGTTCGCTGTTGCGGAGCCTCGTAAGGCCCGCTCAGCCGCGGCCCTGTGCTCTGTTAGCCCAGGAGCTGCATCTCGAGAATCGCCTTATGGATGTGCATCTTGTTTTCGGCCTGGTCCCAGGCCAGGCACTTAGGGCCCTCCAGGACCTCACCGCTGATCTCCTCGTCCCGATGGGCCGGCAGGCAGTGGAGGACCTTAGTGTCATCCTTGGCCGCGGCCAGCAACTGGTCGTTGACCTGGAAGGGGCGGAAGACGCCCACCCTCTTCTCCTGCTCGTCCTCCTGGCCCATGGAGGCCCAGACGTCGCAGTTGATGATGTCGGCCTGGGCCACTGCCGCAAAGGGATCGTTGGTCAAGGAGATCGGTTTTTCGGCCTGGGCCCGGGCCTCGGCCAGGATCTTGGCGTCCGGCTCGTAACCGGCCGGGCAGGCTAGAGAGAGGGCAAAGCCGAGGCGGCTGGCGGCCTGAATCCAGGTGTTGGCCATATTGTTGCCGTCCCCCACCCAGGCTATGTGGAGGTCCTGCAGGGGCAGCTCTTTATGCTCCTGGATGGTCATGATGTCGCTTAAGATCTGGCAGGGGTGGAACAGATCGGTGAGGGCGTTGATCACCGGCACCGCAGAGTAGGCCGCCAGTTCATCAACGATCTCCTGGCCAAAGGTGCGCACCACCACGCCGTCCACATAGCGGGCCATGACCCGGGCCATGTCTTTCAGCGGCTCGTTGCGGGCCAGCTGGGTGTCGCGGCTGGAGAGATAGATGACCTGGCCCCCCATACCGTACATGGCCGCCTCAAAGGAGACCCGGGTCCGGGTGGAGGGTTTCTCAAAGATCATGGCGATGGTCTTGCCGGCCAGACTCTGGTGGCGGCTGCCGGAAGCGGCCTCCTCTTTGAGGGTCAGGGCCCGGGTGATAAAGGCCTGGAGTTGGACATTATTGAAGTCCCAGAGGGAGAGTAGATGTTTGCTCATCGGTTTTTCTTATTGGCAGGAAAATAACAGCGGAATTAATGGCTGGGTCTCTTGAAAAAAAGGATTGCGGCCGCCTACATATTGGAGAAAACTTCTTCCAGGGTGGCGGTGAGGGCGTCTATTTCGCCGGTGGTTACGGTGAGGGGAGGGGTGCAGCGGATAACGCTGCCGCCTCCGGCCAGGGTGACCAGGATGCCCATCTCAAAAAGCTTATTGATTATCTCGGCCCCGTGGGGCTTGGCCGTCTCAGAGAGGACTATGCCCTGAATCAGGCCGCGGCCCCGGACGCCATGGGCCAGGCGGGAGTATTGGTCGGTCACCGATTTCAGCTGGCGGTTCAGGTAGTTGCCCTGTTCCCGCACCTGATCGAGAAAGCCGGGGGAGAGCAGGGTTTTTATCACGGCGTTGGCCGCGGCGCAGGCCACCGGGTTGCCGCCAAAGGTGGAGGCGTGATCGCCTGGCTCAAAGCTGGCCGCCACCTTGCTGGTGGTGAGCATGGCGCCGATGGGCATACCATTGCCCAGGGCCTTGGCCGTGGTGAGGATGTCGGGCCTGATCCGATACTGCTCATAGGCAAACAGGGTGCCGGTGCGGCCCATGGCCACCTGGACCTCGTCGAAGATGAGGAGGATAGAGTGCTGGTCGCAGATGGAGCGCACCCCCTTCAGGTACTCCAGGTCCAGAGGCCGGACGCCGCCCTCGCCCTGCAGGGGCTCCAGCATGATGGCGCAGGTCTTATGGCTGACCATCTCGGCCAGTTTCTCCAGGTCGTTAAAGGGGGCGTGGACAAAGCCCGCCGGCAGGGGTTGAAAGCCCTGGTGGAACTTGGGTTGGCCGGTGGCCGCCACCGTGGCCAGGGTGCGGCCGTGGAAGGAGCCCTCCAGGGTGATGATCTCGTAAGCGGTGTCGCCGCCATGCTTGCGGGCCAGCTTGATTGCCGCCTCGTTGGCCTCGGCCCCGGAGTTGGCCATGAACACCTTGTCGGCAAAGGAGTTGTCGGTCAACATCCCGGCCAGCTCCATCTGGGGCATGGTGTGGTAGAGGTTGGAGACATGGAGCAGGGTTCCTGCCTGGCGGCAGATCGCCTCGGTGACCGTGGGGTGGCAGTGGCCCAGGGAGCAGACGGCGATGCCGGCGACAAAGTCCAGGTACTCCCGCCCTTCGGTGTCCTTCAACCGGCAGCCATTGCCCTCAACCATGATGGCGGGGAAGCGGCTGTAGGTGTTGACGAAGAGGCTGTTGCTTACTTCCAGCAGGTGGCTCATGGGGTAATCTCCGTGCCGATGCCTTCCCGGGTGAATGTCTCCAGGAGCAGGGCGTGGGGGATGCGGCCATCTAAGATATGGGCCTTGCTCACTCCGGCGCCGATGGCGTCCTGGCAGCATTGGACCTTGGGGATCATGCCGCCGGCGGCCGTGCCGGAGTCGATTAATTTCTTTGATTCGCCAATGTCCATGGAGGAGATGAGTTCCTTGTCCCCGTCCAGGACTCCCTCCACGTCGGTGAGGAGGATCAGTTTCTCGGCCGCCAACTCAGCGGCAATGGCCCCGGCCACCAGGTCGGCGTTGATGTTGTATGCTTGGCCATCTTCGCCCACGCCCACCGGGGCGATGACCGGGATGAAGTCCTCCTGGTCCAGGGTGAGGATGATGTCCGGGTTGATGTGGGTTACCTGGCCCACCCGGCCCAGGTCGATGAGCTCTGGGGGGGCGTTCTCGGCCATGGGCTTCATCATCTGCATCTTGGTGGCCTGGACCAGGTCGCCGTCCCGGCCGGAGAGGCCGATGGCCCGGCCGCCGTGGAAGTTTATCAGGCCGACGATCTCTTTGTTCACCTTGCCCACCAGGACCATCTCCACCACATCCATGGTCTCGCCATCGGTTACCCGCATGCCGTGGACATAGTCCGACTGGATGTTCATCTTCTCCAGGAATTTGTTGATCTGGGGCCCGCCGCCGTGGACAATTACCGGATTGATGCCGATATACTTCATCAGGATGATGTCCAGGGCGAAGTTCTTCTTCAGCTCTTCGTCCACCATGGCGTGGCCGCCATACTTGATGACAACGGTCTTGCCAAAGAATTCTTTGATATATGGCAGGGACTCGATAAGGGTCTCCGCCTTCTGGGGGCCGGTCTGCATGTCTGCCTGGTGGTGGGTGGGAATGTTTTATGTCACTATTTGTAGGATAAACTCAAAAATATACCCGTGCTGGCTTAAGAAGTAAACCAGTATCGCCTGATTCTTGATTAAATGAGGTAAAAACGGCCGAGAGGGGCTTTTGCCTTGCAATTTGGGGGGACCATTTTAAGGTGAGATATTGGCCTTAACCTTGCATGGAGGTGGGGAAGGTATGTTGAAAAAGATAGTTGTCGCGCTCTTGGCGTTGCTGTTGGCTGGGGTCAGCTCTCCCTGGGCGGCTGAGCCGCCTCTGAGCAAAGAGCCGATTCATATCGAGGCGGATCGGATGGTCTCGCGCCAGAAGGATAAGGCGGTGGTCTTTTCCGGCCAGGTGGAGGCCCGGCAGGGGGAGATGTTCCTGCGGGGCGATAAGATGATTGTCCACCACGACGAAGGTGGCGGATCCGCCAAGGCTGCCAGCTCCCCGGCCGGGGCCGGGAGGATCAGAGATATCAAGATCAAGGGCGGGGTGGAGATTGTCCGCCAGGGCTTAGTGGCCACCGGCGATGAGGCGGTTTACCATGCCGCCACCCAGCTGGTTACCCTGCGGGGTAACGCCAAGATTGTCCAGGATAATAATATGATCAGCGGTCATGTGATCAAGATAAATATGGCCAGCGGCACCACGGAGATTGTCCCGGCCAAAGGCTCCAAGGGGCGGGTGGTGGGTTATTTTTACCCTGGCGGCTCGGCCGACAAGAAGAAAAAGAAGGAGGCCGCGGAGGACCCGGCCCCGGTCAAGCTGCCGTGAGATCGCCATGGCCCTCTTAGAGGTTAAGGACATAGTCAAGGAGTACAGTGGCCGCCGGGTGGTGAATGGCGTCAGTCTCCAGGTGGAGACCGGGGCGATTATCGGCATGCTGGGCCCCAACGGGGCGGGCAAGACCACCTCTTTTTATACCATTGCTGGTTTTATCCAGCCCAAGAGTGGTCAGGTCCTCCTGGATGGGGAGGACATCACCAGGCTCCCCATCCATAAACGGGCCCTGCGCGGTATCTCCTACCTGGCCCAGGACCCCTCCGTCTTCAAAAAACTGACGGTGGAGGAGAATGTCCGGATTATCCTGGAGCCGCTGGGCGTTTCCCGCCGGGAGATCAAAGAGCGGACCGCGAGCCTGATGAAAGAGCTGAAGATCGGCTATCTGGCCAAGAACCTGGGCCATGGCCTTTCCGGCGGTGAGCGGCGGCGGGTGGAGATCATGCGGGCCTTAGCCACCAAGCCGGAGTTTATCCTCCTGGACGAGCCCTTTGCCGGCATTGACCCCCTCTCGGTGGCCGATCTCCAGTTGATCATCAAGGATCTGAAGGGGAAGGGGCTGGGGGTGCTCATCTCAGACCACAGTGTCCGCGAGACCCTGGCCGTCTGCGACTTTGCCTACATTGTCAGCCAGGGAAAGATCTTGACCAGCGGCACCCCGGACGAAATAATTAACGATGAACAGGCCCGCAGGCTCTACCTGGGGGCTGATTTCTCCATGTGATTTCGCTGGTTTTACTTAAATTGTAATTGACCATGTTGCCTGACTTTGAAGGTTAAAAAAAATGCTTGAACTGAGACAACAACTTAAACTTAGCCAGCAGCTGGTTATGACGCCGCAGCTCCAGCAGGCGATTAAGTTGTTGCAGCTCTCGCGTCTGGAGTTGGTGGATACCGTTACCCAGGAGGTGGAGCAGAATCCCGTCCTGGAGGATGAAACCCCGGTTCTGACCATTGCCGATGGGGACAACAAGGTGGCGGCGGCCCCGGATCAGGCCGCGCCGGAGCCAGGTGATCAGACCAGCGATGTGAAGCTGGATAACTCGTCGCTCAGCGAGATCAACTGGTCTGATTACGCCAACGAGTATGAGCCGGTCTCTTCCTATCGGCCCCGGGAGGCGGGGGATGAGGCCCCCTCCCGCCTGGACATCCTCACCGCCAAGCCTGATCTGATCAGTCATCTGCGCTGGCAGCTCTCCTTTGTCGATCTGGGCGAAGAGGAGGAAGAGGTGGCCTTCTACGTCCTGGGCAATATGAACCGGGAGGGCTTTATTGAGCTCAGTGACGAGGAGATTGCCAGCCTCAATGAGTGTGACCTGGACCTGGTCCGCGGGGTGGTGGATGAGATCCAGGGGCTGGACCCGGCCGGGGTCGGGGCCCACAACGTCCAGGAGTCGCTGCTCCTCCAGCTTGACCGGCTGGGGCTGGCCCAGGCCCTGGCCTCCACCATTGTCCGCGATCACCTCTCGCTGCTGGAGACCAAGAACTTTGCCGCCATCGCCAAGAAGGCGCGGCGGCCGGTATCCGAGGTGGTGGAGGCGGTCCAGGTGATCATGGGGCTTGACCCCCACCCGGGCTGGGCCTATTCCGCCGAAGAGCCGCACTACATCACCCCGGATGTCTATGTCCAGAAGGAGGATGGCGAGTATGTGATCCTCCTCAACGATGACGGCCTGCCCAAGCTGAAGATCAACTCCTATTACCGCCAGATCCTGCAGAACAAGGATAGCGGTTCGGCCAAGACCCGGGAGTATATCCAGGAGAAGCTCCGTTCCGCGGCCTGGCTCATCAAGTCGATCCAGCAGCGCCAGCAGACGATCTACCGGGTGGTGGAGTCGATATTGAAGTTTCAGTATGATTTCTTTGAGCAGGGGGTGGCCCATCTCAAGCCGCTGGTCCTCCGTGATGTGGCTGAGGATATCTCCATGCACGAGTCCACCATCAGCCGGGTGACCAGTAATAAGTATGTCCACACCCCCCAGGGCACCTTTGAGCTGAAATATTTCTTCACCTCGGCCATTGAGCGCAAGGATGGCGGCGCGGCCATGTCGTCTGAGAGTATCAAGCAGCGGCTGCGGAAGATGGTCAAGGGTGAAAATCCGGACAAGCCCCTGTCTGACAAGGCCATTGCCGATATGTTCGCCACCGAAGGGGTGAAGCTGGCCCGGCGCACCGTGGCCAAGTACCGTGAACAGCTGGGTATCCTCTCCTCCAAGTATCGTAAGTGTCCCAGGTTGAAATGAGAGAAGAAGAGAAGCAGTTGCTGGTGGTCACCGGTCTTTCCGGGGCCGGCAAGTCCATAGCCCTCAACACCTTTGAGGATATGGGCTTTTTTTGTGTGGATAACCTGCCCCTCTGGCTGGGCGATGACTTTGTCCGCCGCCTGGGGGAGAAGGCTGCCGGGATGGCCAGGGTGGCCCTGGTGGTTGACAGCCGCTCCCCTGATTTTTTCCAGGAGTGGCCTGCCTTTCTGGCCCTGTTTAAGGGGCTTGATTACCGTCTCAGTCATATCTTTTTGTGGGCCGGGGAGCAGGTGCTCCTGCGCCGCTTTGGTCAGATGCGCCGCGTCCATCCCCTGGCCGGCCGGACCGGCGGAGTGCGGCAGGCCATTGACCTGGAGGTCTCCCATAGCGGTGAGCTGCGGGCGGCCGCTGATCTGGTCATCGACACCTCGTCCCTGGCCCCCAATGAGCTGCGGGCCCTTCTTCTCCGCCATTTCGGCTCAGCAGAGGAGAAGGCGGCCGCCCTGCCGGTCCGGGTTGTCTCCTTTGGTTTCAAGCGTGGTCTGGTGGAAGAGGCGGATCTGGTCTTTGACGTCCGTTTTCTGCCCAACCCATATTTTCAGCCTGACCTCAAACCGTTGACGGGCCTGGTTCCCCAGGTGGCCGACTTTGTCCTGGCCAATGAGGACGCTGACGCGTTCTGCGACTATCTTAAGCCCCTGCTCACCTTTCTTCGCGCCCGTTACCAGGCGGCCGGCAAGGTGGTGCTCACCATCGCCATCGGCTGTACCGGTGGCAAGCATCGCTCGGTGGCCCTGGCCGAGAGGGTGGCTGGCTGGTTCGGGCCGGAGCAGGTGCGTCTCAGTCACCGCGATATCGGCCTGGAGTAGGGGGCTGCCTCTGCTGGCCCCTCCCCCTTTACGGGTCTCTGCGCTTCGGGGAAAAATCTTGGCGGCCCACGCCGTTTCAGGGTAAGGTGGCCCGTTGTTTTCGTCGGGATAGGTATGTTCGGTAATTTGAAAAAATATGGAGTAGTCATGCTAAGAAACAGCCGGTTTCAGCCCCTGTTGCTGATCTTGGTCGCATTGGTCTTCGTTTCCGCCCCAACCCCTGAGCTGGCCCGCGCCACCACCCTGGAGATGGCCCCCTTTAAGGTCCAGGCCAAGGAGGATAAGGAGTTCCTGCGGGCGGCGGTGCAGTCCATGCTGGCCAGCCGCCTGACGGCCAGCGCCAAGCTGGAGATGGTCACCAGGGGCGGTGATTACCTGCTCAGCGGGACCATCACGGTTATCGGCCAGGGGGTGAGTATTGCCGCTGATCTTCAGCGGGCTGGCAGCAGTGAGAAGCCCGCCGCCTATGTGGTTTCGGCCGCCAGTGAGGATGGGGTGGTCGCGGCCGTGGATGAGCTGGCCGTGAAGATCAGTGCTGGCTCCTTTGGGGTGGGCCAGGCCCCGGGGCCGAAAGCTGCCCCGGCCCCCAGTCCGGCCCAGCCCTTTGCCACCGGCCATCCGGACCGGCCCTTCCTCAAGGCCTCTCCTGCCGCGCCCGCCTCTCCTGCCCCGGCGTCAGCCCCCCTGCCGGTCCCGGCCCCTGGTGGCGCCCCGGCTGTTTCTGCTGGGCCGGCCCCAGGAGGCCTGGTCAAATCAGCGGATTTGGGCTTTACGAGAACCCAGAAGGTGAAGCTGGCCCTGGCGGATATGGCCGTTGGCGACATGGATGGTGACGGTCAGCCTGAGGTGGTCCTGGCCGAGAAGTTTAAGGCCGTCTGTTACCACCTGCAGGGCCAGAGGCTGGTGAAGTTTGCCGAGATCTCCCTGGCCAAGCAGTATAAGATTGTCGCCCTGGATCTGGCCGACCTGGACGGCGATGGCCAGGCGGAACTCTATGTCTCCGGGGTCAAGGGGGGCAGGCCCTCTTCCCTGGCCGCCAGGTGGCAGGCCGGCACCTGGCATTATCTCTTCAAGGACGCGGACTGGTTTGTCCGCCCCCTGCTGGTTCCGGGCCGCGGCCTGGTCCTGGCGGGTCAGGGCAGTGGCCAGTTAAAGCCCTTTGCCGGTCTGATCTTTGAGATGTTTAGCGGTGGCTCCAGTCTCCAGGCCGGCCAGCCCCTGCCCCTGCCGCCGGGCCTCAATCTCTATAACTTTGCCCTGGCCGATCTGGACGGCAATGGCCAGGCGGAGATTGTTGCCATCGGCGAGTCCGATTATCTGCGGGTTATGGATGGCGCCGGCACGGTGCTGTGGAAGAGCTCGGACCATTTTGGCGGCTCGGTTAGCTTTGTCGGGGGGCAGGACGTTTTGTCCCGCCGGGCCGGGCGGCCCGGCCACCAGGAGGTGGATCCCATGGATGGCGAGGAGTTGCGCCGGGTCTATCTGCCCACCCCCATCATCGTCACCGACCTCAACGGCGATGGCCGCCATGAGATCGTGGTGAACAAGAACCCTGAGTCGGTGAGTCGCGTCCTGGAGAATGTCAAGAACTACCCCTCGGGCGAGATAATGGCCCTGGGCTGGGATGGCTTGGGGCTCAGTGAGCTGTGGCGGACCAAGAAGATTGAGGGTTATGTCGCCTCCTACGCCCTTCATGGTCCTAAGCTCTATGTGGGCCTGGATCTGAGCCGTTCCCTCAACGATTTCTTCGCCGCCAAGAAGGCCACTGTTCTCCTCTTTCCCCTGGGTAAGTAGGCTCTCTCTGGCGAGCTGGGCATAAAAAACGGAGGGGCGAGCGGCTATCTCTCCCTCCGGTTTTTTTCTGATTACCATTGAATTTCAGCCAATTTCTCATCAGCCAAGCCGAATAGGGGATATTGCCGATGTTATCCCCGTTTGCTACTTGACTTAAGCCTCGGAGGAGCGCAAGGTCCCCGCAGGGGTAAGTATCATGGGCTCCTTTCTTTCACCCTGTGGGCATAAAGGGCAAGCAAAGAAAATGAACAGATTTATGCCGAGTAATAGCTGTTCTATACACAACTTCTTGTCCCTTTTTGCTTGCCCAAAAAGGGACGGAAAAAGGGCACCCCAAACAGCTCTAAGTCCTACGGCCCGCTCGCCTTCCGCAGGAAAAGGGGCATTGCCGAAACTCTGGGCTAGCGCCCCTCAGACAGGCGGCAATGCTTATCCCTTTTCCTGCTCCCTGCTCGCTTTAGAGCTGAATGGGGACTTTATTTGTTTGATTCCCGTCGGCTGGCGCCATGGCTCTCTGGGCCGCCCCGGTGTTAAATGGCCTCGGGTCCCCGCTCCCCGGTCCGCACCCGGATCACCTCCTCCACCGGATAGACAAACAGCTTGCCGTCGCCGATCTGGCCGGTATTGGCCGTGGCCATGATGGCGTCCACCACCTGCTCCACCTGTTCCTGGTTGACCACCAGTTCGATGAGCAGCTTGGGGATGAAGTCGACGCTGTACTCCGCCCCCCGATACACCTCTTTGTGCCCCTTCTGGCGGCCATAGCCCTTCACCTCTGAGATGGTCATCCCCTTCAGGCCCAGCTCATTCAAGGCCTCTTTGACATCGTCCAGCTTGTACGGCTTGATGATTGCCTCTATTTTTTTCATTTTTTTTTACTCGTTAAAGTTAGTTGATTCTACAGGGCTCTAAAGGACGGCTATGGTTTTGTGCTGGCGTCCCCGCCCTTTAAAGGGTCCTTGGTGTCGAGGGATTATTGCCCGTTAGATGGTGTAGCCGATCTCGCTGTGCTGGCTCAGGTCCAGCCCCTCCAGCTCCTCGTCCCGGTCCACCCGCAACCCCACCGTAAGGTCGATGGCCTTGAGGATCAGGAAGGAGGCGATCACCGAGTAGATAATAGTGGCGCCGGCGTCCAGCCCCTGGGTGAAGAAGAGCTTGGCGTTGCCGGCAAAGAGACCGTCGGCCCCACTGCTGTTCACCGCGGTGGTGGCGAAAAGGCCGGTGGCCAAGGCGCCCCACAGGCCGCCCACGCCATGGACCCCCACCACGTCCAGGGCGTCATCGTAGCCCAGTCTGGCCTTGGCCAGGACGGCAAAGTAGCAGAGCGCCCCTGCCACCAGGCCAATGATAAGGGCGCTGGCCGGGGTGACAAAGCCGCAGCCAGGGGTGATGGCCACCAGGCCCGCCACCGCGCCCGAGGCGCCGCCCAGGCAGGTGGGCTTGCCCTGGTTCAGCCTTTCGGCCAGGATCCAGGCCAGGGCCCCGCAGGCGGCGGCAACCTGGGTGGTGAGAAAGGCGTTAGCGGCGATGCCGTCGGCGGCCAGGGCCGAGCCGGCGTTGAAGCCGAACCAGCCAAACCAGAGGATGCCGGCCCCCAGGAGCGTCATGCCCAAGTTATGGGGGTGAATCGCCTCGCGGCCCCAGCCCTTGCGTTTACCGATCATCAGCGCCGCCACCAGGGCCGCGGCCCCGGAGTTGATATGGATAACGGTGCCGCCGGCAAAGTCCAGGCCGCCATGGTGGCTGATCCAGCCACCGCCCCAGACCCAGTGGCAGACCGGCAGGTAGACAAATGTGGTCCAGGCAATGGTGAAGAGGAGGAAGGCGGAAAATTTTATCCGCTCGGCAAAGGCGCCGGTGATTAAAGCCGGGGTGATTACGGCGAACATCAGCTGGAAGGCGCAGAAGACCAGGTGGGGGATGGTGGCGTCTGCTAAAGGCGCAGCGGTGACGCCTCGCAGCATGAAGAAGTCCATGCCGCCCACCAGGCCGTTTATGTCGGTGCCAAAGGCCATGGAGTAGCCGTAGATTACCCAGATGACGGTGACTACGCCCAGGCAGATGAAGCTCTGCAGCAGGGTGGAGAGGACGTTTTTCGAGCGGACCATGCCGCCGTAAAAGAGGGCCAGGCCAGGGGTCATGAGCATAACCATGGCCGCGGCCACGATCATGAATGCGGTATCGCCGGTGTTCATCTCTTGCTTCTCCGAGAAAGTTTTGTCTTGGCCCCTGGGGTCAGGGGCATCATTTTCCCAATAGAGATAGCAAGCAGTGTGCCAAAGGTGGCGAGGCCTGATTTGGCGGGGGGTGTGGGCCGGTTGGCCCTTTTAGACCACGACGAGAGATTGCAAAAATGTAACAGGCGGGCGTGAAAAATACAGTTTTGTAATCTTGGCGCGGGGCGGCCAGGGGGGGGTCAGCGCAGGGAGCGGCTGTAGGAGTCCACCCCGGCGGCGATGTGGTAGGCCAGGTGGTTGAGGTAGGTGGAGGAGCGCAGCCGCTTCTCCTCCGCTCGGTTGGAGATGAAGCCGATTTCGGTGAGCACCGCCGGCATGTTGGCGCCGATGAGGACGATGAAGGGCGCCTTTTTTACCCCCAGGTCACGGGTGTGGGGAAAGTCTTGCTGCAGGCCGGAGATCAGCGAGCCCTGCATCACCGCCGCCATCTTGCGCGACTCCTCAATCTTGGCGTTTTTCATCAGGGAGTTGAGGATGTCCTGCAGGGCGGAGATCTGCATGGTGGAGATGGCGTTCTCCATGGCGGCGGCGGCCCGCTCCTCCGGGGTGGTGGCCAGGCTGAGGTAGAAGGTCTCCAGGCCAAAGGCCCTGCGGTTGGGGGCGGAGTTGGCGTGAATGGAGATAAAGAGATCTCCCCCTTTGGTGTTGGCTATGGCGGTCCGCTCCTCCAGGGGGATGAAGGTGTCGCTGTCCCGGGTGAGGATCGTCTTATACCCCTTTCTTTCCAGCTCTCTACTCACCTTGCGGGCCACGCGCAGGGAGACGTCTTTTTCCCGCAGGCCGGTAATGCCAATGGCCCCGGGATCCTTGCCGCCGTGGCCGGCGTCGATGATCACCGTCTTCACCCCCAGCCCCAGCTGTTGGGCCAGGGAGTAGCTCCCGTTGCTGGAGCGCTTTCGCCTCTTCACCCGGCGGGGGCTCAGCTCCTTCGCCTCCTGGCCGTACACGTCGATTACCACCCGGAACGGCTCCAGGAGGCTGAAGATCTTGTAGCGCTCCACCGAGGTCATGTCCAGGACCACCCGGGTGGTTGAGGGGTCGAACTGGGCCGCCCGGGAGCGCGTTAAGAGACCGTCCTGGATATTCACCGGGTTCTGGTAGGTCCGGGGGATGCGGGTGTCAAAGAGGTCCACATAGAGGCGGCGGGACTTGTCATCCTGGGGCCTTAGCATGTGCTCCTTATAGCGCACCGGCGACGAGGTCTCGATGACCAGCCGGGTGTAGTTGTCGGAAGACCAGTAGCGCACCGGGCCGGTGATCATCGCCAGGCTGCGGGCGGGAGGGGCAGACTCCTTCTTGGCCGCCTCCACCCCGGAGCGTTCCCGGGCGTGCTCCTTGAGCCGGTCCAGGAGAAAGGAGGCCGGGTCCAGGGAGTCGTTGCCCTGGCTGTAGCTGGCCACGGCGGTCTCCAGCAGCTCTTTTTTCTCCTCTTCCTGGCCGTTGCTCGTACCCATTACCAGTTGGCGCAGATGCTTCATGCCGCCTATGGCCAGGTCATGGTCGGGGAAGTAGTAGACCAGATCCTCGAAATAATCGGCCGATCTTTTCAGGTCAACGGCCTGCCTATAATGCTGGAATGACTTGTTGTACACCTTGCCCAGCATGTAGAGGGCCTTGGGCGCCACCACCTCGTGGTCCGGTCCGCTCTCATACGCCTTCTTGAAAAGGCTGGCCGAGTAGAGCCACTGCTCCCTCTCTGGCGTCTGCTTCTTAAAGCCCACCATGGTGTGATAATGGGCCGCGGCTTGGCTGTAGCGTTTGGCGGTAAGGTCGGTGGCGCAATGGGCCGTGCTGGCCATGGCGCCGAAAAAGAGGCAGGTCAGGGCGATGAGGGGGCTAAAATATTTCACGGCTCCTCTCCCTGGGCCTCTTTCTGCAGCTCGTAGAGGGTGGTAAGGGCCGCCAGGGGCGTCATGCCGTCCAGCTCCAGGGAGGCCACCTTTTCCTGGAAGGAGTCCGGCCCCTTGGGGAACAGGTCAAGCTGGCTGGGGCCACTCTCATGGGCCACCGGCTGGGGGGCGATCACCGGCATGCCCTGGGGATTTAACTCGCCCGACTCAATATTATGGAGGATCTCATGGGCCCTTTTCACCACCTGTTTGGGGACGCCGGCCAGGGCCGCCACCTGGATGCCGTAACTGCGGCTGGTGCCGCCGGCCAAAACCTTGTGGAGGAAGATGATGGTGTCGTCCCACTCCCGCACCCCGATGTGAAAGTTCTTCACCCTCTTATGGGTGAGGGCCAGCTCGGTGAGCTCGTGGTAATGGGTGGCGAAGATGGTTTTTACTCCCCTCGCATTCAGGTTGACCAGCTCCTCGGTCACGGCCCAGGCAATGGCCAAGCCGTCAAAGGTGGAGGTGCCGCGGCCGATCTCGTCTAAGATCACCAGGCTCTTGTCCGTGGCGTTGTTGAGGATGTTGGCGGTCTCGTTCATCTCCACCATGAAGGTGGACTGGCCCCGGCGCAGGTCATCCATGGCCCCCACCCGGGTGAAGATGCGGTCCACCACGCCGATCTTCGCCGCATTGGCCGGCACGAATGAGCCCATCTGGGCCATCAGGGTAATGAGGGCCGTCTGCCTGAGCACAGTGGACTTGCCCGCCATGTTGGGGCCGGTGATGATCAGCACCTCCTGGCTTTTCTGGTCCAGGAAGATGTCGTTGGGCACGAAGCGGCCGCTGGCCATACTACGCTCGATCACCGGATGGCGCCCCTCGCGGATAATGATCTCCTCGCCCTCATCCACCTCTGGCCGACAGAAGTTGTAGCGCCGGGCCGCCTCGGCCAGAGAGGTAAAAAAATCGCACTGGGCCACAAAGGCGGCCGCCGCCAGGACGCGTGACGAGGCGGCCGCCACCTGGTCGCGGATGGCGATGAAGAGCCGGTACTCAAGCTCCAGCCGCTTCTCCTCGGCGCCGAGCACCTTGGCCTCAAACTCTTTTAACTCCGGGGTGATGAAGCGTTCGGCGTTGGCCAGGGTCTGTTTGCGGATGTAGTGGTCCGGCACCTTGGCGGCCTGGGCCCGGCTCACCTCAAGAAAGTAGCCGAACACCTTGTTGAAGCCGATCTTCAGGGTGGGGATTTTAGTGCGGCCCCGCTCCTGCTCCTCAAGATCGAGGATCATCCTCTTGCCGTGGCTGAGGATGTGGATCAATTCGTCCAGCTCTTCATTATAGCCCGGCCTGATCAACCGGCCCTCCCGCAACCCCACCGGCGGCTCATCGCCCATGGCGTCGCTCAGCAGGCCATGAATATCAGTTAAGATGTCCAGGCTTTGGGCCTGCTGCTGGAGGATGCCGCTGCTGCTTAGGGCCAGTTCGGCCAGCCGCGGCAGGGTGGCCAGCGACTGCCTCAGGGCCACCAGGTCCCGGCCATTGGCCCCGCCCAGGACCACCCGGCTGTTTAAGCGCTCCAGGTCGTACACCCCGGTGAGCAGTTCCCGGATCTCCGCACTGATGGCGGCCCCGGCCAGCAGCTGCTGCTGGCCCATGAGATCGGTCTGGACCGGCCCCTGGCCATGAAAGAAGGCCACGGTGGCCAGGCGCTCCTCGATGGCTCCCGCGTCACGCAGGGGAAAGAGCAGGTTGCGTTTCAAGAGCCTGGCGCCCAAAGGGGTCTGGCTCAGGTCCAGGGTGGCCAGGAGAGACCCTTCCCGGCCGCCGCCGACAATGGTCTGGGTCAGCTCCAGGTTGCGGCGCGACGAGTCGTCCAGCATCAGGATCGACTCCTGCTCGATGGGGGTGAGGCGCTCGATATGGGCCAGGCTCGCCTTCTGGCTCTCCTGGATATAGCTCAAGAGCCCGCCGGCCGCGCCAATGCCCGCCTTCATATCCTCACAGCCGAAGCCGGCCAGGTTGCTGGTCTGGAAGTGGTCCAGCAGGGTCTCCCGGGCAGTGGCCGGGTGAAAGGGGGCGCCAGGCCGGCTGGTGTGGCAGAGCGCAGGCAGGGCCAGGAGCGCCTCTTGCAGCTCTTCCGGCTGGCTTAGATGATCTGGCAGGAGGAGCTCGGCCGGGGCCAGGCGGCCCAGCTCCTCAACGAGTTCCCCCAGCTGATTGCTCTCGCTCACCAGGAACTCGCCGGTGGAGATGTCCAGCAGGCTTAAGCCCCAGGGCGGGCCGTCGCTGATGGCGGCGAGGTAACGATTGGCCTTGTCGTCCAGGACCCCCTCTTCGGTGACCACTCCGGGGCTCACCACCCGCACCACCTCTCGTTTCACCACCCCCTTGGCCGCCTTGGGGTCTTCCATCTGTTCGCACACCGCCACCCGGTGGCCGCTGTTCACCAGCTTGGCGAGATAAGAGGGGGCGGCATGGTGGGGCACGCCGCATAAGGGGATGCGGTTTTCATCGTCCTTGGCGTTACGCGAGGTGAGGGTGATCCCCAAGACCTTGGAGGCGGTGACGGCGTCCTCGAAGAACATCTCGTAGAAATCACCAAGGCGGTAAAAGAGGATGGCGTCGGGATGCTCCTCTTTGATCTCCAGATACTGGCGCATCATGGGGGTGATTTTTTTTTGACTGCTTCCCTTGCCGGCCATTTTCGTCAATCGAGCTCCTGAAAGTCGGCCAGCAGCGTATCAAAGGTCGCTTCAATATGCTGGGGGATGGTGCGGATGGCGGAGGTGACGGTGATGAAGTTGTGGTCCCCCTCCCAGCGCGGCACGATGTGGTAGTGGAGGTGGCTGGCCAACCCGGCCCCGGCCACCTCCCCTAAGTTAAGGCCGATGTTGAAGCCGTGGGGGCTAAGATGGCGGCGGAGGATGGTCACCGCCTGGCGCTGACGGCGGGCCAGCATGACCTCCTCTTCCCCGCTGAGCTCCGCAAGGTCGGCCACATGGCGGGCCGGGGCCACCAGGAGATGGCCGTTGGCGTAGGGAAAGCGGTTTAAGAGGGTCACCGTCAACTCATCGCGCCGGAGGATCAGATTTTTTTTACTATGGGCCTCTCCCGGGGCCAGGTCAAAGATGCAGTCGTCCTTGCCGGCCTGGCCCAGGATGTACGCCATCCGCCAGGGGGTCCAGAGATTCTTATGGGAGGGGGGATTCTCGCTGCTCACAGCCGCGGCACCTCAAAGATCTTGGCCGAAAGAGTGCCGCCATTGGTGTCAATGATGGCAAAGGTGCCCGGTGCCCCGTAGGGGCCGGTACCGGTGAAGCTGCCCGGGTTGACAAAGAGGGTGGCAAACATTTTTTTGACCAGCGGCTGGTGGGTGTGGCCGGAGACGATACAGTCCACCTGGGGAAAGTGGTTGATCAGGTTTTCTTCCACCTTATGGCGGTACTCCCGGCCATGGCTGAGGCCGAAGGTAAATGAGTCGATGGTGACCACTATCTCCCGCGGCAGGGCCGAGACTGAGGAGGGCAGACACATATTGCCGTGCACGGCATGGACCGTCCGCTGCTGGCCAAAAGCGCTGAGCACTGAGATGTCCGTGAGGTCGCCGGCATGGAGGATAACCGGGCAGTCACTGAAGCAGAGCGCTGTCAGCTCTTGAAAACGCTCTGAGGGGCCTGAGAGGTGGGTGTCTGACAGGATACCAATTTTCATGGAATTGCTTGGTCTTAAGGTGAGAGGTGCATCTGCCTGGCAAACATAAACCAAAGGGCCGGAAATCTCAACCGCAAGAAACAGTTGCCCCACCATCTTTGACTTAGGTAAGATTTTATTTGCCCCGATAGCTGGTTCAGCCATGGGGCTTTAATTACCGATCTCCTGCTGTTTGCCGCCGGTGAAAGGCGAGGGGCGCTGGTCCAGCTCATTAGAATTTGACCGTTAACTTAGCAAGATAAAGAGTTTGCCTATGATGCTCGGAGAAGCGCTGGTGGATGCGGCAATAATTTCCACTGACCAGCTTAAGAGGGCCATCGTCGCCCAGAAACGGTATCCCGGCCATTCCCTGGGCCAGATTGTCGTCAAGCTCTACGATGTGCCGGTGGAGATCGTTGAGACCCTCTTCGTCAAGAAGGTTCTGGTGCCGGCCCTGATCCGTTGGCTGGAGAGGGAGCTGGCCCGTCTACCCGGGCCCGGCGGCGAGAATCTCACCGAGCTGATCAGGCGGGTGGAGATAGGGCTGGCCGCCTTCAGCCGCCATGAGGGTGAGGCGGTGATCTTCAGCCGGGATGAAGAGGGCTATTTCCGCCAGGTGGAGCGGGACGCCCGGCTGGAGAGGATTAAAGCCCGGGTGGACTCCTTTGTCATCCATACCACCTTGGGCCAACAGCTCTGCCTGGAAGATGAGGGGTTTGCCATGATCCTGGGCAAAAATAAGATAAAACCGGATAATCCAGGATTTGTTCCCACGGTGCGGCTCCTCCTGATCCAGGCCATGAAAGAATCGCGTCAGCAGAGCAGCGGTGCGGGTTGACCAGCGGCGGCAAGCCTCCCCTGCTGGTTAATCACCCTGTCACGCCCCTTATGGCAGTTAATTGCCCTGAGTCTGTTCTCCAAATCTTTTTCATCTCCCCCCGGCCATAATCGGCCAGCCAATCTCTCTTTTCAGCCCGCCATATCGGCTGACAATAGCCTTGTTTTCAGGGGGTAGATCTTTGGCCCCCTGATGGCAACGGCGCAAAGCTTCTGCCCCCCCCCTAGTGGCTCACCGGCAACATAACCCTATCCTTCACAAGGGGTCATGGGCCAGGGGCCCGTCCGAGGTGAAAACCGGCAGAGGCAGGATTTTTCCTGTGATACAATAGGATCAATGCTTAATGTCTATTTAACGGTTAGCAAGAGTAAAAAATAAGGAGTCGTCATGCCGATCTTAAGTTTTCTGGTCCTGCCCCAGGCAGGGGAGAAGGAGCAGTTGTGGGCCGAGCTGGCCGCCATGGAGTATTGCCAGGTAATTCCGGCCGAGAATATGGAAGTGCTGGTCCTGGTGACCGATACCCCGGATGAAAAATCAGAGAAAAGTCTCCAGAAGAGGCTGCAGGCCCTGCCATCGCTGCAATCACTTAGTATGACCTTTGGCCATAACACGGATCAGTAAAGGTGCGGAGCAGGTGGCTGGTTTCTTTTGAGCAGGCACCGCTGGCAGAACCAGCGGTTTTAAGCAAATAGGTAAGATCCACTGCGAATAATAAACAGGGCGCAAAAGAGGAAAACATGAATCTAAAGAGAAGAACATTCATTAAGTCTGCCGCTGCCAGCAGTGCCATTGCCGCCGCGGGATCCATCTTCCCCGGGATCAGTTTTGCCGACTGGGACAAGGTTAAGGGCGCGGTTGGCGTTACCTGGCAGAAGGCGCCCTGCCGTTTCTGCGGCACCGGCTGCGGGGTGCTGGTGGGCGTTATGGCCGGCCGGGCCGTGGCGGTGAAGGGCGACCCCAACTGCAGCGTCAATAAGGGCCTATGCTGCGTCAAGGGTTTCCATTCGGTCCAGGCCCTTTACGGCAAGGACCGGATCACCAAGGCCAAGGTCAAAAAGAATGGCAAGATGGTGGAGGTGCCCATCAGTGAGGCCCTTGATGTGATCGCCGCCAAGATGAAGGAGACCATCAAGAAGCATGGCAAGGACTCCATTGCCATGTATGGCTCGGGCCAGTGGACCATTCCCGATGGTTACGTGGCCTCCAAGCTGTTCAAGGGCTGCCTGGGCACCAATAATGTCGAGGCCAATGCCCGGCTCTGCATGGCCAGCGCCGTTACCGGCTTTATGACCAGCTTTGGCATCGACGAGCCCATGGGCTGCTACGAGGATATCGAGCACGCCGATGTCTTTGTCACCTGGGGCAATAATATGGCGGAGATGCATCCCGTCCTCTTCTCCCGGATGCTGGCCAGCCGCAAGCGCAAAAAGGATGTCACCATCATCGACTTTGCCACCCGGACCACCCGGTCAAGCCAGGCGGCCGATAAGTCGATCCTCTTCAAGCCCAATAGTGATCTGGCCGTGGCCAACGCCATCTGTTACGAGATCATCAAGAACGGCTGGCTGAATAAGGATTTTGTCGAGAAGCACACCACCTTCCACAAGGGTAAGACCAAGATCGGCTACGGCACCGAAGATCACTTCAAGTTCAAGGACAAGCCGCAGGATATCTCTTTCGAGGAGTACAAGACCTTCCTCAAGGACTACACCCCGGAAAAGGTGGAGAAGATCTCCGGCGTCTCGGCCAGGGATATCAAATACATGGCCGCCCTCTATGGCGACCCGACCAAGAAGGTCACCTCGTTCTGGTGCATGGGGATGAACCAGCATGTCCGGGGCACCTGGATCAATAACCTCGTCTACAACATCCACCTGCTCACCGGTAAGATCTCCACCCCGGGCAACAGCCCCTTCTCCCTCACCGGTCAGCCCAGCGCCTGCGGCACGGTGCGCGAGGTGGGCACCCTGACCCATAAACTGCCCTACGGGGTGGTGATGAAGGAGGCGGCCCGTAAGAAGGCGGAAAAGATCTGGGATCTGCCGGCCGGCTCCATCGACCCTAAGCCCACCTACCACACGGTGGAGATGTTCCGCGCCCTGGACCGGGGTGATATCCGCTTCATGTGGATCCAGGTGACCAACCCGATGATCACCATGCCCAATCTCAGCCGTTACCGGGAGGGGGCCTTAAAGGACGACCGCTTTGTCGTGGTCTCGGATGTCTACCCCACCCCCACCACCGATGTGGCCGATGTGATCCTGCCCGCCGCCATGTGGATTGAGCAGGAGGGGATGTTCGGCAACTCGGAGCGGCGGACCCAGCATTTTGCCGAGATTGTCAAGGGGCCCGGCGAGGCGATGTCAGACACCTGGCAGATCATCGAGGTGGCCCGGCGCCTTGGTTTCGAGAAACAGTTCCCCTGGGGCAAAGATGAGTATATCGGCAAGATCTGGGCGGAGTATCGCCGTTTCCACGACAACCCCAAACATAACATGGCGCCCTACGAGGTGCTGCGGGCCAGGTCCGGGGTGCAGTGGCCCTTTGTGGACGGCAAGGAGACGCGTTGGCGCTTTAACTCCAAGTATGACCCGGCCTGCAAGAAGGGCGTGGATTTTGACTTTTACGGCAAGAAGGACGGCAAGGCGTGGATCTGGGCCCGGCCTTATGAGCCGGCGGCCGAGTCGCCGGACGATGAGTATAACTTCTGGCTCAACACCGGCCGGGTGATCGAGCATTGGCACACCGGCTCCATGACCCGCCGGGTCCCTGTTCTCCATAGGGCCATGCCGGAATCATATGTGGAGCTGCACCCGGAGGATGCCGCCGATCTCGGCGTGGTTAACGGCGAGAAGGTGAAGATTATTTCCAGACGGGGCTCGGTGACCATGAAGGCCTCCATCAACGGCCGCGGCGTGCCGCCGCGGGGCACCGTCTTTGTCCCGTTTTTTGATGAGGCGTACAAGATCAACGAGGCCACCCTGGACGCCTTCTGCCCCATCTCAAAGCAGCCCGATTATAAAAAATGCGCCGTGCGCCTGGAGAAAGCCTGATGAAGAGAGCGGATAAACGATTTGGCAAAGTTGTTCTCTGGTTTGCCGCGATCTGCTTGAGCGGGGCCTGTATGGCGTTGCCGGCCCTCGAGGCAGAGGCGGCGCCCGATATCCCCCAGGGCTTTGATGGTGGCGGCGAGAAGATCTTTAAGCGCTACGATGAGACACCGCTGGCCGTTACCACCGGCACCGACGGCAGGCGCACCCTGAACCGCTTCTACGAACTGCGCCAGTACCCCGGTTCCCCGCCCCGGGTGCCCCACGAGGTCTCCCCCTCTTTTAAGGGTGATGGGGAGAAATGTCTCTCCTGCCACGGCCGAGGCGGTTTTTCTGCCAGCCGCCAGGCTTACGTGCCGGTGAGCCCCCACCCGGAGTATGAGAGTTGCTTCCAGTGCCACGTACCCCAGGGGACAGAGGAGCTCTTTGTCGACTCCAACTGGCTGTCCATGGAGCCGCCTCGCCTGGGTCGGTCGGCCATGGGCGGCTCTCCGCCGGCCATTCCCCATGCTCTCCAACTGCGGGAAGATTGCCTGGCCTGCCATACGGGTAATGGCGCGGTGGCCGAGATTCGGGTGGAGCACGCCTCCCGCGGGAACTGCCGCCAATGCCATGTCCCCCAGGTAGCCGCGACCACTGGCGCCCCGCCGGAATTTAGCCGGGATAAATAATCTTCGGTGATAGAACAGTTATGAAAAAAATATTGTTTATTTATCGCCTGTTTCTCCTTGGGGCGGCAGCCCCTCTCCTCGCCTGGCCGGGTAGCGTTCTGGCCTCTGGCACCGGGCTTATGGAGCGTATTAATCACGCCGATGAGCCACTACCCTTGCTCCCGGTCCAAGAGCTGCCGCTAAAGACGGTCTTGGCCAAAGATTCCTATCAGGGGGGGGACTTCCGGGTCCTGGCCCGCAAGGGGGCCATCAGCCGTTACCGCTGCAGCGTCTGCCATACCGACAAGGCGGCGCCGCAGGTTAAGGACGGCGTCCTCTTCAGCCACGCGGATATTGAACTAAACCATGGCCGCGGGGTCGAAAAGCTGGCCTGCATAGAGTGCCATGACGAGAAGAATCGTGATCTCTTAAGCGATGCCCAGGGCCAGAAGATCGACTTTGACCACAGTTACCAGCTCTGCGGGCAATGCCATTTTCGTCAGAAACGGGACTGGCTGGGCGGGGCCCATGGCAAACGGGAGGGGTTCTGGGCCGGTGAACGGCTGATCCATAACTGCACCAGCTGCCATAACCCCCACTCCCCGGCCTTCAAGAGCAAGTTGCCGGAGACCTATTCCCTACCGTTGGACGATTAGAAGAGGCGCTTGAGCATGGATTCGAAAAGGAAAAAAGAGGGAGTGATGAAAAGAGAGCATGGGGCCAAAAAGTCCAGCCGCCGATCCTTCATGAAGAATCTCTCCATTGCCGCCGCGGCCGGTTCGGCCGGCCTTGTCACCGGCGGCTGCGGCCTCTCGGCGGAAAAATCGGAAGAGATGGGCCTTGCCTGGGAAGAGTATTTTAAGAAAAACTACCGCCTCATGAGCCAGGAGGAAAAGGATGAGACCGTGGCCCGCCTGGAGCGGCTGGCCAAGCTGAGGGACGGGGTGGATATCCAGATGGCCAGCCAGGAGCCCCATGAGAAGGTGCTCTACGGCTACGCCTTCAACATCTCCCGCTGCAAGGGTTATATGGATTGCGTTGAGGCGTGCGTTAAGGAGAATAACCTGGACCGCAAGACCAAGACCCAATACATCCGCCTCTTTGAGATGGATCCCGGTAAGCTGGACCCCACCAGCGGCGAAGGAAAGTATTTTCATGAGGTGCCGGTGGAAAACAAGTTTTACATGGGGGTCCAATGTTTTCACTGCGAGAACGCCCCCTGCATCAAGGCCTGCCCCACCAAGGCCACCTGGCAGGAGCCGGATGGCATTGTCGTGGTGGATTATGACTGGTGTATCGGCTGCCGTTACTGCATGGCCGCCTGTCCTTACTGGGGCCGGCGCTTCAACTGGGGTAAGCCAGAGGTACCCAAAGAAGAGATCAATACAAAACAGCATTACCTGGGCAACCGCATGCGGATGAAGGGGGTGATGGAAAAGTGCACCTTCTGCATCCAGCGCACCCGGCAGGGTAAGCTGCCGGCCTGTGCCGATGCCTGCCCCACCGGCTCCCGGGTCTTTGGTAACCTCCTTGATCCGGAGAGCGAGATCCGCTTCGTCCTCAAGCATAAGAAGGTGTTCCGCTTTAAGGAGGATCTGGGGACTGAGCCGAAGTTCTGGTACTTCATGGATTGATGGCAGAGTGGCAGAAGAGCAGGCCAAGATTGGTAAAACTTAAGGGATAAGCGATGACCACAGACCGTAAAAAAGGCAGTGATTTCATCAAAGACTGTTTGCGCTGGTCACTGGCCGGGGGGACGGGCTTTAAGATCTTCCTGGCGGCCCTGCTGCTGGTGATGGGGGCGGGGCTGATTGCCTATCTGCATCAGTTTCAGACGGGTCTGGTCACCACCGGGATGTCAAATGTCGTCAGCTGGGGGCTCTATATCTCCAACTTTACCTTTTTTGTCGGGGTGGCCGCCGCCGCCGTCATGCTGATCCTGCCCGCCTATGTCTTCAAGGATAAGGACCTGCACGAGGTGGTGATCATCGGCGAATGCGTGGCCGTGGGCGCCTTGATAATGTGCCTCACCTTTATCACGGTGGATATGGGCGGGCCTTTGAAGGTGTGGCATATGATGCCGGGCATAGGCTTATTTAACTGGCCCTCGTCCATCCTTACCTGGGATGTCCTGGTCTTAAACGGCTATCTGGCCTTAAACAGCCTGGTGCCCCTTTACATCCTCTACTGCAACTACCAGAAGCGGGAACCGGTGGCCTGGAAGTATAAGCCCTTTGTCTTCCTCTCCATCTTCTGGGCCGTCTCCATCCATATGACCACCGCCTTCCTCTACCAGGGGCTGCCGGCCCGGCCCTTCTGGAATAACCCGCTGCTGGGGCCGCGTTTTCTCGCCTCTGCCTTTGCCGCCGGCCCGGCGGTGATCATGATGGTCCTCATTGTCATCAAAGAGAAGAGCAGCTACCCGGTGGACTCGGCGATTTTTTCTAAACTGAAAAGGATCATCGTTATTTCCGCCATCATTAATCTTTTGATGCTACTCTCCGAGGTTTTCAAAGAGTTTTACGCCTTTACCCATCATAGCCTCTCGGCCCAATACCTGTTCTTCGGCCTGGACGGGCATGACGCCCTGGTGCCCTGGATCTGGACGGCTATCAGCCTCAACATCCTGGGGACCCTGCTCTTCGCCTTTGATCCCACCAAGGGCAATCCCCGCTACCTGATGGTGGCGGCCATCAGCCTCTTCACCGGTATCTGGATTGAGAAGGGCTTTGGCCTGATTATTCCCGGCTTCGTGCCCTCGCCCATGGGCGAGGTGGTTGATTACGCGCCATCGTTAAATGAGATTTTAATTACCACCGGGGTGCTGGCCAGCGGCATCCTGGTGGTGACCCTGCTGATAAGACCGGCCCTGGCCATCCTCAGCCAGTATAAGGAGGCAGATGGTTAAAGGGGATAAGAAGGGGATGAAGGGGCGAAAGAGAAGGCAACTAGGCGGGCAGGGGAAAGAAGCTGAAGGGTGTCTTGAGAAATTGTTCTTAGGCCGTGAGCGCGGCGATCTGCCGGCGGGCCTGATCGCCGCTGATGCCGGTGAGGAGGAGTTGTTTGTGACGGCTCTGCTGGCCCCGGATCAGGGAGATCTGGCCCTTGGCGACACCTAAGGCCTTGGCCATAAAAGAGATGAGGGCCTTGTTGGCCTTGCCCTCCACGGGCGGGGCGGTGACGGCCACCTTCAGCTCGGCCCCGTGGGGGCCCACTATCCTGTTTCTGGCCGCCCGGGGCTGGAGATAGACAGCAAGGAAGAGCTCGCTCTCCCCCTTGCCGTTCTTGAGAAAAGGCATGCCTAGGACCCCTGGCTGGGGGTTAATCTTTCTCCGGCAGGGGCTCCACGTCAAGGCTCGGTTCTGGCTCAGCTCTAGCCTCTTCTTCAAGGGTAAAGAGCATGTCCTCATCCAGATCAGGGATGCTGGCGGACGGTTCGTTGCTCAACAGATCAGCGGCCAGCTCATCGAGGCCCTCAGGGTCAGCTAGATCTACACCCATCTCCGCCGTTTGGCCGGAGTCCACACCTGCCTCAGCGGCCTCTTCCGGGGCGGCCTCGAGAATGTCCAGGTCCTCGGGTATGTCAATCTTCTCATAGAGGTCGTCCAGATCATCATCTGCGGCCTCCGGTTCAGGTGGCGCGGCGCTGGCCGCCTCTGCGGCCGGGGGGAGGGTTGCTTCGGCGATTTCCCCCAGCTGGCCGGCCCCTGTCAGCTGGGGGGGTAGGCTGGACCCATCATTTTCCAGGTTGTTGATCAGGGTGGTGAGGTAGACGCGCAGCTCATCTTTCAGCCGCTCTTTCTCCTGGGCCAGAACAGAGATCTGTTCTTCAAGGGCCGCCACCTTGCTGCTGGCCTCGTCAACCATGGTTGTCGCCTGCTCCTGGGCCACCCTCACGATCTCCTCCGCCTCATCTTCCGACTTCTTTTTCATCTCGTTGGCGATGGTCTGGGCCGAGATGATGGCGGTTTTGAAGGTCTCCTCCTGGGACTGGCTGGCGTCCTGCTTACCTTGCAGCAGCTCCAGCCTGGCGGTCATCTGTTTGTTTTCCTGATCGAGGAGCAGGTAGTTTTCTGCCACCTTTTCCAGGAATCTGTCCACCTCATCCACGTCAAAACCACGAAAGCGGACATGGAACTGCTGGGTTTGGATATTTTCAGGGGTAAGCATGTTTTTTCCTCCTCTCTATTGCAACGACGAGGCCAAGAGGTAGATGGTTTGGGTCAGCACGTTCTTGAGGAATATGACGGCCAGCATGACCAGGATGGGTGAAAAGTCAATGCCGCTGCTGTAGGTGAATGGCAGGGCCTGGCGAACCCGGTAGAGTAGCGGGTCGGTAACGGTGTGGAGAAATTTGACAATGGGGTTGTAAGGATCGGGGTTGACCCAGGAGATCAGGGCGCGGGCCACCAGGACAATCATGTAGGCGTTGAGGATGAAGTTGATCAGCTCGGCGATGGCCCCGAGGAAGATGGCTATAATCTGCATATTTTTTTCTGAGTTGTTATCCTTTGCCCCGGAAGCTTGACTGGCGGGGCCAAAGGGAGGGGAAATCTTTACTAAGTAATAAAAATACCACTATTTTCCAGCGGTTGGAATGTTTTTTACTGTTACGGCCCGGGGGGCCATCCCCTATGAGACCGGCGTGCCGGTGGTAACGGGGCCGCTGGGGCCGATGAGGACCAGGCCACTCTCGTCCTTGGCCGCCAGAACCATGCCCTGGGAGGTGATGCCGCGCAGTTTGGCCGGGGCCAGGTTGCTGACGATGATCACCTGGCGGCCGACGAGCTCCTCTGGCTGGTAATATTCGGCGATGCCGGCCACTATGGTCCGCTCTTCCGGGGCCAGGACGGTGAGCTGCAGGAGGCGGTCCGCCTTTTTTACCTTCTCCGCCGCCTTGATCTCCGCCACCCGCAGCTCCACCTTGCTGAAGTCGCCAAAGCTGATCAACCCTTCGGGCAGTTTTTCCTTTTTCTCCTTCTTCTTCTGCTGCGGCTGCTGCTGCTTTGGGGCCTGGACCTTGGCCCCCTTCTTCTTCTCCATCCGCGGGAAGAGGGGCTCCGGCTTGCTGATGGCGGCCCCGGGAGTAAGCTGGCCCCAGACGCCGCGGCTGGCTAAGTCGCCAATGGCGGTGACCCCAAGCCCCTTATTCATCTTGGCGCAGGTTGCCGGCATTACCGGTTCCAGGACCAGGGCCAGGAGGCGCAGGGTCTCCAGCAAGGTGTGGAAGACCACTGCCAGCTCCTCGCGCCTCCCCTCATCCTTGGCCATCTCCCAGGGGGCGTTGCTGACGATGTAGCGGTTGGCCAAGCCCACCACCTTCCACACCGCCTCCAGGGCCCGGTTGAAGCGAAAGTCGTTCATCTCCTGTTCATAGGTGGCGAGCATTGTCGCGCCGGCCGCGATCATCTCTTCATCCACGGGGCGCAATGGCCCGGGGGCGGGAACCTTGCCTTCCATGAACTTGCCCACCATGGTCAGCGAGCGGGAGTAGAGGTTGCCCAGGTCGTTGGCCAGGTCGGAGTTCTGGCGGGCCACCACCGCCTCAGAGCTGTAGCTGGAGTCGAGGCCAAAGGACATGTCGCGCAGGAGAAAGTAGCGCACCACATCCACCCCGAACTCAGCTGCCATCTCCCCAGGCCGCACCACGTTGCCCAGGGATTTACTCATCTTGTTCTCCCCCATGTTCCAGTAGCCGTGGACATGGAGGCGTTGGTACGGTTCCAGCCCCATGGCCTTGAGCATGGTGGGCCAGAAGATGGCGTGGGGTTTTAAGATGTCCTTGGCGATCACATGCTCGGCCACCGGCCAGAATTTCTTGAAATTATCTTCATCGGGATAACCCAGGCCGGAGAGGTAGTTGATTAAAGCGTCAAACCAGACGTAGGTGACGAACTTGTCGTCAAAGGGCAGAGGGATGCCCCAGGTGAGGCGGCTGGTGGGCCGGGAGATGCACAGGTCTTCCAACGGTTCGCTCAAAAACGAGAGCATCTCATTGGCGTAGCGGGCTGGGGTGATGAAGTCCGGGTTGGCCTTGATATGGTCAACGAGCCAATCCTGGTACTTGGACATCCGGAAGAAGTAGTTCTGCTCGCTGATCTTCTCCGGCTCTGTCAGATGGTCGGGGCATAGGCCATTATTTAATTCCTTTTCGGTGAGGAAGCGCTCGCAGCCCTTACAGTAAAGCCCCTCATATTCGCTGAAGTAGATGTCGCCCTGCTCGTACACCCTTTGCAGGATGGCCTGGACCACCTTGATATGGTGGGGATCGGTGGTGCGGATGAAGTTATCCGGTGCACAGTTCAGCTCCGGCCAGCTGGCCGAGAACATGGCGGATATCCGGTCCACATAGCCCTTGGGGGACTCAGCCGCGGCCTCGGCCGCCTGGGCGATCTTGTCGCCATGCTCGTCGGTGCCGGTCTGGAAGCGGACCTCATTTCCGGCCAGGCGCTGGAAACGGGCGTAGGTGTCGGCCACCACCGTGGTGTAGGCGTGGCCCAGGTGGGGCTGGGCGTTGACGTAGAATATGGGGGTGGTGATGTAGCTCTTCATTTTTTCTTTCCCTTGGCCTTTTGGGCTGCCTGCTGGCGGGAGCGGGGTGGCCGGCTGCTTTTCTGGTGGCTGGCGTTCTGCCATTCTTTGCGTGGCATGTCGCGGAGGGTATCGCGGTCTTGCGGATCAACCACGGTGAGTGATTCGGAGAGGATGTTCTGTTTGATCACCTTCCAGCTCTTGCCATCCACCTTGATGGTCTTGCCGCAGCGCGGCATCTCCCGGCGGATGGCCCGGTAGGTGGGGAACTCATAGGTGAGACAGCAGAGCAGCCGGTTGCAGATGCCGGAGATCTTGGTGGGGTTTAGGGGCAGGTGCTGCTCCTTGGCCATCTTGATGGAGACCGGGGCGAAGTTGTTGATAAAGGAGGAGCAGCACAACTGGCGGCCGCAGCTGCCGATGCCGCCGGTCATCTTTGTCTCGTGGCGCACCCCCACCTGGCGCATCTCCACCCTGGTGCGAAACTCCTGGACCAGGTCCTTGACCAACCCCCGGAAGTCCACCCGGTTATCGGCGGTGAAGTAGAAGATGATCTTGCTGCCGTTAAAGAAGCGCTCCACCTTGATGAGCTTCATGGCCAGCTTGTGGGCCGCGATCCGCTGGAGGCAATAGGCAAAGGCGCCCTCTTCCCGCTGGAGGAGGCGGCTGTACTTGGCCTGCTCGTCCCGGCTGCAGCGGCGGTGGATGGCAAAGGCGGGCTGGATACCGGCCAGGTCGCCGGTGAGGATGGGCTGGGGGCCGATGGAGGTGATCCTGGCCGGCTCCAACCCATGGTCGGTGGCCACCATTACCTGCTCGTCCCGCTGCAGGTTTTGGATCCGGGCCCCGGCGGCGTGGATCTGCTCAGCCTGCCGGAACTGCACATAGTACCAGCGGGGCGCTGATTTACTGCCCTTCCTGGCCGGTTTTTTCTTTTCTTGCTGGCTCATTGTCCGTCAATACTCGCAAATTGGGGGATCACTGTCACGGAGGGATCTTGAGGCGCCGGGCTTGCCCTTCAGCTAGTTACCCGGTAATTGCCATGGCTCTCTGGCGGCGCGGCTTACTTTTTCCGGCTAAAGCCATGCGGGGTCAAGGAAAACATCTTTTGCTAACATTTTTCCCCCAGTAAGGCAAAGAAAAGAACCTCCAGGGTCAGGGTGCGGTTGCAGTTATGGGCCAGCTGGCGCCGGGCCTGCTGCAGCTGCGCCACCTTCTTCTCCAGGGCCTTGGCCGGCCAGCAGCAAGCCCCCTGCTGGAGCAGCTCTGCCATCCCATGACCGGCCGCCAGATGGCCCCCGGCCCCGTTCTTTAAGAGGAGGAGATCGCGGAGCCAGCCGGCCAGCAGGTCCAGTAGCTGCTCCAGGTCGTCCTGGAGGGCGGCGGCCTGGGCGGCCATGGCAAAGACCTGGGTGACCGTGGCCGTCCTGTCCTCCGCCAGGGAGGTGAACTGCGCCACCAGATCGGCGCGCAGTTGCAGCAGCTCTTTTTTATGGAGGGTGTGGGCCCGGCCCGGACTGCCGCCGCTCACCGCGGCCAGGGCCAGGGCCTCTTCCTCCTCCACGCCCTGGGTCACGAGGAGACGGCTCACCTCTGCTTCCGGCAGGGGGTGGAAGGGTACGGTCTGGCAGCGGGAGATGATGGTGGGCAGGACAGCGGTGGACTCGTTCACCGTGAGGATGAGGATGGTTCTTTCGGGGGGCTCTTCCAGGGTTTTCAGCAGGGCGTTGGCCACCTCGGCCCGGCGCATGGTCTCGTGGACATCGGCTAGCAGGACCAGCCGTTCCTTCGCCTCAAAGGGGGGGAAGGTGAGTTTCTGCTGCAGGTCGCGGATCTGTTTGATCTTGATGCCCGCGCCCTCTGGTTCCAGGAGGAGCAGGTCCGGCTGGTTGCCGGAGGCGAACTTGCGGCAGCTGGGGCAGTTGCCGCAGATCTCCTGGCCCTGGGGGGCCTGGCAGTTGAGCAGGGCAGCAAAGGCGTGGGCCATCATCTTTTTGCCCACCCCCCCTGGCCCCTTGAACAGGTAGGCGTGACTCAGCTTGCCCCGCTTGCTTGCGCTGGTCAGGTATTGGCGGGCCTTGTCCTGGCCGGTGATGGCGGAAAATGGGATGAGCATGACCGGCGATTATATAGGGAAACGGCCAGGCTGGCAAGGTGGTGGCGTAACTCCGCCGGTTTGCTGTGGCCAGGGCCGGCAGGGACGGCCCCGGCCGGGCGGCTATCTGGTGGGAATCGTCACCGAGATGCCGCCGCGGATATCGCCAACCCCATAGCCCTCCTTGGGGTAACCGTAGGGGCCCATTTCGCCCATGGGGCCGCCGTGGCAGATCAGGCAATCCTTCTTGATGTAGATCGGTTTGATAAAGCGGTACTCGCCGCCCACCTGTTCGCCAATGCCCTGGTTCACGCTCCAGCCCGCCTGGCTGAACTTCTCCAGACTGGCCCTTTCCCATGGTTCAGGCCGGTTGTAGCTGTGGCGCGCCCCATAGTTCTTTGTGCCCAGGGTGGTCTGTTTCAAGGTCACCCCGGTCTTAGCCTTGAAGCGGGCCAGGGTGAGGCGGCCAAAGGTGGCGGGGTTGAATCTCTTCCGTTTAACCGTGCCGTCGGCCTCGGTGTCGATGGCCTCTTGGGCCGTGGCAATGGTGAGCCGCCCGGCCTGTAACATGGCGGCCAGGACAGGGGCTATCTTGGCCGGGTCGCTCTCCTCCTGCAGGCTTTCGACCTGAAAGCCCTCGCCCATGATCCTGAAAAACATCTTGCCTGTCTCTTCTAAGAGAGCCTCTGGCTCAAGGCTGGCATCCTTTGGTGCGCCGTCGGCTCGGCGATTTATCAGTTCCTGGCTGGTGGTGATGGTCTCCGCCATTGACTCCTCCAGGGCCACGAGGTAGTAGGCGCCGCTGTAGGGTGTTACGGCCGCCAGGCCTAAGGCGGGGAGGAGTAACAGGATGATAATGGCGCCTACTCTTCTCTTCATACCCTTCCTGGGATTGGACTTTTTTCTTCAGGGCAGCAGGGCGGATCCCTGCTGCTGTCCAAAGTATAGGTTAGGTGGGCGACTGGGAGCAAGGGGCAATAGCGGCGGCGGGCGGCTTTATGGGGGGCAGGGGTTAGCGCAGCTGGAAGCGCACCGGCACCGTGACCCACATGGCCCGGGGCAGACCCGCCACCTGGCCGGGCTGGAATTGCCAGGCCATAACCGCCTTTCTGGCGGCCCGGTCCAGGATGGGGTGGCCGCTGGTGCGCTCAACCGTCAGGGTCTCAACCCTTCCCCTGGTATTGACGTGAACGTTGAGGAGGACCACCCCTTCCAGGCCGCGGCGCCGGGCCAGGCGGGGGTAGGTGGGCGGCGGGTTCAGGTGGTAGAGGGGCAGGGCCTGCTGGTGGCCGGTCTGGGGGGCGGCGGCTGGGGCAGAGGCTGGCGGCTCAGGCTGCTCTGCCTGCTCGAGGTTTTTTTCTCCCTGCCCCTCATCCCGGGGCGGGCTTGGCTGCGGGGCAACAGGGGCAGCCTCCGGCGGCAGGGGCTGGGGCGCCTTCTGCTGGTGGGGGGGCTCACTGGCCCTGGGCTGGGGAGGGGGCGGCGGGCTCTCTTTAACTCGCCTGGGCCCAGGTTCCGCCTCCTCTGGGCTGGCTGTTTTTTTTACCACTGGCCGGGGGGCGGGGCGACTGGTCAGGGAGACGGCGATGGCCGGGTGGGGTTTGGCGTATGGCGGGCTGAGCTGGGGGGTGGGGGGACGCCAGAGCAAAAGGCCTAAGTGGCTGAGCAGGGCCAGGGCTATGGCCACCAGGAGACGGTGGCGGGAGCCCTTCATGGCCCCTGCCTGGCGGGCTCGGCCTGGAGGGAGATGTGGCTTAGGCCGGCGGACTTGACCTGGTCCAGCACGGCAAAGAGATGCTGGTAGGAGATGGCCCCGTCGGCAAAGATCTGCACCTCCACCTCCTCCTCCCCGCCATCGCCCCCAGTGGCGGCCGCCATTTCCTTAAGGCGGGGGGCCAGCTCCGCCAGGGGCAGCAACTCATCACCGACAAAGACGCGGATGGCGCCATCCTGGTCCGGCTGGATGGTCACGGCCAGCCCCTCTTTATCCGCCACCACCTCAACACTGCTGGCCTGCGGCAGGTCAACGGCTTGACCATGGTGGACGGACATGGAGACGAAGGCGTAGATAAAGAAGACCAGCAGGAGAAAGACCACGTCGATGAGCGGCAGCATCTCGATGCGCGGCGGGGCCGGCTGGTATTTAGCGGCCAGTTTCATTGTCCTTGGCCAATTTCTGGTAAACCACCTCCAGGCTGGTGGCGTATTTCTCCATGACGTGGATGGCTCCCGCGATGCGGCTCTTGAAGAAGTTGTAGGGGAAGACGGTGATGATGGAGATCCCTAAGCCCGTGGCCGTGGTGAGCAGGGCCTGGGCGATGCCGCTGGTGACCAGCTTCGGGTCGGCTATTCCCGCGGCGCCTAAGATCTTGAAGGAGGAGATGATGCCCAACACGGTGCCGAAGATGCCCAAAAGCGGCGCCACGGTGATCATGGTGTCCAGCACCGTCATGAAGCGGTTCATCTTCTTAACCGTTTGCTGCGCCTCGGCCTCCATCGCCTTGGCCATGTCATAGTCGCGGTGAAGGATGCCCACGCTTAAGATTCGGATCACATGGTCGTCGCAGCCGCGGGTCTTGGCGCGGATCAGCTGCCAGTCGCCCTGCTCGGCGATGGTCAGCACCTCGTCCAGCAGCTCCCGGTCCCGCTCGTGGTCAAGGCGGAGCCAGTAGAAAAAACGTTCCAGCACCACGCTGACAACGATTATGGAGCAGGCCAGCAGGGGCCACATCACCGGGCCGCCCTGGGCCATTATCTCGTAGATACGCATGTTTTATTTCTAATTACCGCTAAGTTTCAGCCACTATTGCGAGACCCCTGGAAGAAATCATCGATTCTGGCGTAAAGTTAATGGTTTACCTTTTGGTCGCTTACCTGCTCCTTCGAAGTCTACCGCCCTCTGTTTTTGGCCGCTCCCTGGGGATGGATGAGGTCGGCGATCTCGGTCAGGGTCTGGGCAAAGGTGGCGGGCGACGGGCTGCAGGCCTGGTTGGGGTTAATGATATGGACCCTTTGCTGGCGCACGGCGGCGATTACCGGGATAGCCAGCCACTTCCGCCGTTCCTGGGCGGCAATGCCACTCTCGGAACCCATTATGGCGATGATAATGACATGGGGATTTTTGGCAATGATCTTTTCCCGGCTGGTGGTGCCCAAGGTCTGGTCGGCGATGATATTGGTGCCGCCGGCAAGTTTGATGAAGTCATGGGTAAACGACGATGGCACGGAGCCAAAGAGCGGCTGGCTGCCCACCTGGAGAAATACCTTCTGGGGCGGCAGCCCCGCCACCTGCTGGCGGACCGCGGCCACCTGGGCCTTGGCCTGGCGGATGATCTTTTTTGCCTCCTCCTCCAACCCCAGGAGCTGGCCCAAGCGGCGGAAGTGATCGCAGATCTGCCTGAATGAGGCGGGCTGGTCGAACTGTTCCACCCTGATCCCCACCGCCCGCAGCTGCCTGATCTGTTCGGGTCTGGTCATGGCGGTGGCCAGGACCAGGTCGGGCTGGAGACTGATTATCTTCTCCACCGAGACCTGGAGCATGGAGCCGATCTTCTCCCTGGCCCGCGCCGCCTCAGGGCGCACGCAGTAACGGGTGTTGGCCACCAATCGCTCACCCGCCCCCAGGAGGAAGACGTTTTCCGTGTTGATGGGCCCCAGGGAGATCAGGCGCTGGGGGAAGGTGCTGGTCTCCAGCGCCTGGCAGGTGGGGGCGGCGGCGGTAAGCAGCAGCAGGAGGAGGAGGGAGGGGAGGCGCATGGCTACTACCTCCCTGATCCTGTTTGGGCCTGGCTCAGGCCGCTTAAGATGGCGCCCAGCCCCTTGCCCAGGACTAAAGGCAGGCCGGCCACCGGCTTGATTGGCAGGGCCGCGCCGCCGATGTTGTGGGCCACCTTGCGGCACCAGAGCTCCACCCCACTGAGATCGCTCACCAACCCCCGCTCATAATCGTCGCTGATGGCCAGGATACTCTGGAGAAAACCGCTATAGCGCGGCTCAAGGAGCAGTCTCTCCAGTTGCGGGTAGATGGCCCTGGCCTCCTTTCCGCAATAGGAGCGGCAGATGGCGGGCAGGTCCACCTTCCGTTCCCGCAAGCGCTGAAAGATGGAGCGGTTGGCGCTGAGGCCATTTTGTCTGTGCACCGCCTCCTGGACCCCGGCGTAGACGGCCCGGGCCATGAGCTCGCCCATCTTGGAGTGGCCGCCGCTGTTGCTAATGGCCGGCCCCCTGCCCTCCACCACGATGATATTGTCGGTGCCGGTGCCGGTGGCCGGGTTGGTGAGCGGCGAGTAAGAAGAGCGGATGTCCATGTCCTGGAGGGCGGCGCTCTTGCCCTCGGTGGCGCTGATCAGGGCCCTGGTCATGGCCCGGGGGCTAAGCTCCATGTTGGTGAGCAGGAGGATGTTGATGGTGCCCGGTTTTTTATTTTTTCCCGTCTGGGCCAACTCATAAAAATTGCCGCTGTCGGCCGCCATGCGCACCGCGTTGGAGCGCACCCCGGCGGTGACCAGGGCGTACACCTCCATATCCCGGTAACTCTTCTTCACCACCGCCAGGTTGGCCATGTTGGCCCCGGTGAAGAGGATGGCGCTTGTTGCCGGCTCAAGGTCCAGGGCGGCCAGGGTGGCGTGGCGCAGGGCGTCCACCCCCTGTTCATGGCCCAATCCCCAGGCCGGGGGGGGGAAGTAATGGTTGGCCACCACTCTGATCCCCTGGCGCTGGCCGCCCAAGGTGGAGACCACAGTCATGGGCTCTTTCAGATGGAGGAGCACGCTTTTATTGCGAAAATCCTTGATGTCGCTGCTGACGACCTCCGCCTTGCTCACATAGTCCAGGTTGATCTTTAGTTTCCGCCGCTCCACCACCTGCTGGGGCAGGACAAAGCTGGCCGGGTCGCTGAACTGCTGGTTATAGAGCCGGGCGGCCAGCCAGGAGACGAAATCGCCGGGGTGGCTGGCTAAACGGCAGGTGAGGTCGCAGGGAAAGTTGTAGAGGCGTCTGTCTCTTACCGCCGCCACCTGGCGCCAGCCCGGCTTGTGCAGGGCCGGGGCGCTTTTCAGGGGGGCGCCGCAGCCGTAGATCACCTGGGGGTTGAACGCCTGCCCCTGGGCCTGGCTCACCTGGATCACGGCGCCATTCTGGCCAAAGCGGGGGGCCTCTGCCCCGGCGGCCTTGATGTACTCATTTTGAAAGGAGTCATCCCCCGGCGCCATCACCTTGTCGCGGCCCATGAGGCGCATGACCCGCTGGCGCTCATCCGCAGGTATTTTTTTTACCTTTCTGGCCACCAGGGCCAGCTGCCGCTGCTGCTCGGCGATTATGGCCGCCGCCTCCTGCTCCCGGTTGAAGATCTGGCCCAGCAGGGTGATCTGCTGAAAACTGTCCGTAAGGGTTGCCGGGGCCAGCTGGATCAGGGTGGCCTTGCCCTTAAAGGCGGCCACCACCTCCTGCTGCAGGTCAGAGTAGAAGATCACCTCCGGCCGCAGCGCCTTGATCCGGGCCACATTCGGGGCCATAAAGCCGCCCACCACCGTCTTGCCGGTGAGGCCAGGGAGGACGCTGTGATGGGTGAGGCCCACTAAAGGGTCGCCGGCGCCGATGGCCATCAGCACCTCGGTAACCGAGGGCACCAGGGAGACCACCCGTTTGGGGGGCTTACGGATGGTGATCTTTTTCTCGCTGGCGTCCTGAAAGGTAAGGGGCAGGCTGGCACCCTGGAGGTGGCTGGCGGGGGAGAGGAGGATGGCGAGAAGTAGGGGGATGAGGCGGATCATGGCTCTTCTGGTAAAGGGGGAGTGGTGGTGGCCCGGGCAAAAAAAATCCCCGGACCAATTAAAAAAAAATTGCTCCGGGGATTCCCTGATTCCGCCGTGAAAGCTCGTTAAAGCAGGCTATCACCCCTTGTCCGCGGGGGCGGCCTTTATCCCGGCCACCTTCGGCAGGGGGCTCGGGTCATGGCGTTCTTACCATGATCTCTCTTCAGACAGGTCTTCTGACTCCCGGATCAGCCTACTTATTGCCCCTTCCCAACCGCGCTGGGTCAGTGGTTTGTCGGCAATGTTCGTCCCCGGTTACAGCGGCGGGCCCGTCCCGGACTTACACCGGGTTCCCTTTATAGCTCTTGTAGAGCGTCTGAAAATTTGGCTTGAAAATTTAATATGGAAGCTGGAGGGTGTCAATGGCAAAAGGGGCGCTGGCCGGTAGATCAGCAATTGCAAAGGCGCCGTCTCTATGCTATCAAGAGAAGTTCCGCAATGGACTATGATAATCTCAAAAAAACAGCTGATTTACTAAACAATAAGGAAATTACCATGGCAAAACAGCGCATTATCTATACGAAGATTGACGAGGCCCCGGCCCTGGCCACCAGGTCGCTCCTCCCCATCCTCAAAGGCTTTACCGCGGGCTGCGATTTTACCATTGAAGAGATGGACATCTCTCTGGCTGGGCGGATCATCGCCAATTTTCCTGACAGTCTGGCCGCGGACCAGCGGATTCCCGATTACCTCTCAGAACTGGGCAGCCTGGTAAAAGAGGCGCAGACCAACGTGATCAAGCTCCCCAATATCAGCGCCTCCATCCCCCAGCTGCAAGACGCCATCAAGGAGCTGCAGGCCAAAGGCTATGCCCTGCCAAACTACCCGGAGGAGCCGACCAGCGACGAGGAGCGGCAGATCCAGGCCCGTTACGCCAAGGTGCTCGGCTCGGCCGTGAATCCGGTGCTGCGCGAGGGCAACTCCGATCGCCGGGCCCCCGCCTCGGTGAAGCGTTTTGGCCGCCAGAACCCCCATAAGATGATGAAGCCGTGGCCCACGCCCTCCAAGGCGCGGGTGGCCCATATGGAGGCTGGCGATTTCTTCGAGAGCGAAAAGTCCACCACCGTGGCGGCGGACTGCACCGCCCGCATCGAGCACGTGGCCGCGGACGGCACGGTGACCAAGCTCAAGGGTGATACGCCGCTGCTGGCCGGCGAGGTGATCGACGCCTCGGTGATGAACGTCAAGGCCCTGCGTAAGTTTTTCAGTGAGCAGATCCAGGCGGCCAGGGAGGAGGATCTTCTCCTCTCCCTCCACCTCAAGGCCACCATGATGAAGGTGTCTGATCCCATCATGTTCGGCCACTGCGTCTCGGTCTTCTATAAAGACGTATTCGCCAAACATGGCGATCTGTTCACCGAGCTGGGAGTCAACGTCAACAACGGTCTGGCCGATGTCTACGCCCGGATTGAGTCCCTGCCGGCCGCACAGCGGGCCGAGATCGAGGCGGACATCATGGCCTGCTACGAGAGCCAGTGCCAGTTGGCCATGGTGGACTCCAGCAAGGGGATCACCAACCTCCATGTGCCCAACAACGTCATCGTCGACGCCTCGGTGCCGGTGGTGGTCCGCGACGGCGGCAAGATGTGGGGGGCGGACGACAAGCTGCACGAGGCGATAGCCATGGTCCCGGACCGCTGTTACGCCACCATGTATCAGGCGGTGGTGGTGGACTGCCAGGCAAACGGCGCCTTTGATCCGGCCACCATGGGTTCGGTGGCCAACGTGGGCCTCATGGCCCAGAAGGCGGAGGAGTACGGCTCCCACGACAAGACCTTTGAGGCCCCGGCCGACGGCATTGTCCGGGTGATTGATGAGAAGGGTAATGAGCTCTTGAACCAGGCGGTGGAGGAGGATGATATCTTCCGCATGTGCCAGACCAAGGACGCCCCCATCCGCGACTGGGTGAAGCTGGCGGTGAACCGGGCCCGGGCCGAGGGCGTGCCGGCCATCTTCTGGCTGGACGAGGCGCGGGGCCATGACGCCCAGCTCCTTAAAAAGGTGCAGGCGTACCTGCCGGAGCATGACACCACGGGTCTTGATATCCGTGTCCTGCCCCCGGTTTCTGCCATGAACGAGGCGCTGGTGCGGATAAGGCAGGGAAAAGACTCCATCGCCGTCACCGGCAACGTCCTGCGTGACTACCTCACCGACCTCTTCCCCATTTTAGAACTTGGCACCTCCGCCAAGATGCTCTCCATCGTGCCGCTGATGAACGGTGGCGGCCTCTTTGAGACCGGGGCCGGCGGCTCGGCCCCCAAACATGTCCAGCAGTTTGTCGCGGAAGGTCACCTGCGCTGGGACTCCCTGGGTGAGTTCTGCGCCCTGGTCCCCGCCTTTGAGCACCTGGCCGCAACATTCAGCAACGATACAGCCGCCCTCCTGGCCGAGACCCTGGACAGCGCCATCGGCGCCTTCCTGGCCCAGGAGAAGTCGCCGTCGAGGAAGGTGGGTGAGCTGGACACCCGGGGCAGCCATTTTTATCTCGCCCTCTACTGGGCCAAGGCCCTGGCCGAGCAGGCCAAGGACGATGCCCTGGCGGGGCGCTTTACTGGCGTGGCCCAGGAGCTGGCTGAGAACGAGGCGGCCATCGTCAGTGAGTTAAACGGGGCCCAGGGGGCAGCGGTGGACATGGGCGGCTACTACTGCCCGGACGAGGCCAAGACCAACGGCGCCATGCGCCCCTCGGCCACCCTGAATAAGATCATCGACGGGCTGTAATTTATTTCTTCAGACCGCTGTGGCGGAGACAAGTTCTGGCCCTTCGGGACTGGAACAAAAAAAGAGGCGCCGCTTCTCCTGCCAGGGGAAGCGGCGCCTCTTTTTTTGTTTCTTCCCTCACCCCAACCTACCTACCTACCTGGCTGGCCTATTTCCTGGGGCCACCTCTTTTCTTTTTATCGTCCGTTAGTTGTCACCAATCTTATCCAATCGGCCCTGGAAACTAATAACCTGTTGGAAAAACACGTAAAAAATGTTGACTCCAAAATGCTAAAATCGCATAATTTTTGCGTTGCCCTTCATTTTCCTGCTGGTTTGCCTGTGGCCTTTGAGCAAGAAAGGTGATCCACGGCTTAACCATTTTTAAGGGCGACCCGACAACATTCTTGATTCTCGCCAGGCCTTGCCGCCTCACCTATCTTGAGCACGCATTTGCTCTGTCTAATGATGAGGCTGTGGCCAGGCGGGTCGAGATCCCTTTTGATTTTCATCTCTTCTGCCGGGTCATTGCTTAAGTAAGCAGGCTGGCAGGCGTAGATTGGCGATAAGTTGACCGTGGGTTCTCTTGGGCCATAATTGCTTGCCTGGTGCGCTAGGCAAGCAATATCAACGCCCTGTTCTGCGGTGCTGGTCACAATATCTAAAAATTACCCTCAAAGAGCTGAGGGGACTGTTTTTATTAGTGCTTTTTGGGGCTCTGTTTGCGGAGTATGGGGGCGGCATACTGTTTCCCCAAGGAGCATAAGGCTGACCAGTAGTGGTCAAAATATGGCTTATTTAAAATAAGCCAAAACAAAACTTTTGAGAGGAGAAGATGAAGAAACAATTATTAAGCGGTTTGGCAACGGGATTACTGTTGAGTGCAACTTGTGGAACATCTGTGGCGGTTGCCGAGGATGCTGCTGCAAAAATACAAGCTGATTTTCGCAGCACTCGCCTGGGATATATATCATCTTGCCAGCCAAACCCTGATGATCCAAATTATGTAGACTGCATCAGTACCAGCTCAACGACAGTACAAGACTATTCCGTTGACAACAGCATCCTTGAAGAAATGATTGAAAAGGACATACTCCTACTACATAGTTCCGTTAATGCCATAGACCCAATCTATTATCACAGCTTAGAGTGCGCCTTTGTTAACGAGGGGCGTATTGTAGACTATTATGGAGAGGGGAAATATATGCTGAGAGGTTCTGTCTGTACTGTTAGTATCGCTGAACCTGCGGAAAAGATCCAGGCTGATTTCCGCAGCACGCGCCTGGGATATATTGCCTCTTGTTATGCTGATTCTGAAGATGAGGTGAAATGTTATACCCACATTGGCACGCCACTATATGACGCCTCAGTTGACAACGCTATCCTTGAAGAACGGCTGGAAAATGACCTGGATATACTGGAAGATGGAGTTTATGCAATAAGCCCATACTACTATCGCGACTTAGGGTGTAAATTCATTAGCGAGTCGCGACTCTTAGAAAATCCCTATGGCGGTGGCCGGAAGTATATGTTGAGAAGCGCCCAGTGCAATATAGACCTGGGAACTCCGTGATATTAATTTCAATGGTCATCACGACTATGTCGGAATGACCATTGAAAGATCATAGGAAGACAATTAATTAGTGAAGCCCCAATCAGCATAAGCTGGTCGGGGCTTTTTCGTTTCCTGGCCTCGCCAGAAGCTTGGCGGGTTGGGTTGAGCTCGCGAAAGCCAACCTACCAAGACAACAAAAAGGCGGAGGAGAAGCCATCCCCACCGCCTTTTGTATTTCCAGGAAAAGTTTTAGTGTCGGGTTTCATTGCCTTCAAGCCAACCTGCGCCCTCAGGTAAATATTCCCCAGACGAAAAAAGCGTTATTCCACCTTCTCCAGCGTCTTGATCTGATAGACTACCCCGCCGCTCCAACGGGAGGGAACCTTCTTATAGGTGACCTTGACCTTCTCGTCAGCCGCCGGAGTCCAGTCTTTCGGCGTTTTTTTCCAGCCCCGGGCTATTTCGAACTTCCAGGACTTCTTGATCTCCGGAATATAGATGTTGAAGGCCCGGCGGCCGGCCTCCTTGATCGTGCCCATTGCCGGGTTGGCCGGCTCCTTGAAATTGGGGTTGAGCTTGAGCAGTTTCAGCTTGCTCACCGCCTGGATCGTCCGATCCCGATGGGCCTTATCATAAAAAGTTACCTGCACCTTGTCCCCTTCGCGGGCCCTGAAGTTAGCGGGCTCATATTTCGTGCCGCGGCCGGTATTGAAAGTTTTCTCCTTGCCAGCCTCGGTGCGGAGGATAAAGCTGCCGCGGCCACTCTTGCTCACCACGCCGATGGCCGTCTGGTCGCCATCGGCAGCGCGGACTTCCTCTAGCCCGGTCCCGGTTAGGGTCAGCAGGCCGGCGATAAAGATCCAGATTAGTTTGCGATTAAACCTTTCATTCATTTTATGGCTCCTTTAAAGAAAATATAGCCCAGGAGATATCGCTCTAAATGACTATCTCCAGCTTCTTAGAAATTTCTTTCGTTTGCGGGCAATACCTGTGAAAAAATAGGTGCCGCCTTTTGTCCGCGCCCGCCTTAATAGCGTTTGTTATGGAGAGTTTGTTTTAATGGCGGGTTTCATTTCATTCTACCCACCCTACGACTTATGGCTGCCAAGGGTAAAGAAATAAGAGCCGCCCTTTACCCTCGCTCG
>JBDLJA010000005.1:0-114992 GCA_039714595.1 Thermodesulfobacteriota bacterium
TGGTTCGGTTTCTTTGGGCAAGCAAAGAAAATGAACAGAAAAGGTAAGGATGCTATCTAACTAGCCAAAACTGCCACCTTCAACATTCGACATTCCTGGTGACCTCGTTATTCGCTGTTAAAAATCAACTGCTGGCTTGAAGCTGTCCGCCTGAAAAACGGAGGTTTTAACCTTGAGCAGAAACAATAAAAATTCATATCCCCGTATGGCCAAAACCGCCGCTGCCGCGCCTGGTCTCGTCAAGGCTCGCCACCAGCTCTAATCTGGCCTGGGACACCGGGGCCAGGACCAGCTGGGCCACCCGGTCGCCGCGGTTAATGGTGAACGGCTGGCCCCCGAGGTTGATGAGACCGATCTTGATCTCCCCCCGGTAGTCGGCGTCAATGGTGCCGGGGCTGTTGACCACGGTGACCCCGTGCTTAATGGCCAGGCCGGAGCGGGGCCGAACCTGGATCTCGTAACCGGTGGGGATAGCCACCGCCAGGCCGGTGGGCACCATCTTGATCTCGCCAGGCGCCAGGGCCACGGCCCCAGTCACTGCGGCCCGGACATCCATACCAGCGGCCCGGTTGGACTCGTAACGGGGCAAGGCCAGCCCCTCCCGGGCCGCCTCGTCCAGCAGCCAGCTGATGGCCACCTCAACACAATCCATCACCACTTCACCTCTACCTCAGCAATGGGCCCCAGGACCGTGGCATGATAGGGCCGGGCAAAGAGACGCGCCCCCAGGGCCGCCACCTCATCCACCGTTACGGCCTCCAGGGCGGTCACCACCTCGTCCAGGGGCACGGGGCGGTTAAAATAAAATTCGTTGCGGGCGTTTCTGGACATGCGCGCCTCCAGGTTCTCGGCCGAAAGATAGAGGCTGGCCTTGGCGTAAGCCAGGGCGCGACCAAACTCCTCTTTACTGTAACTGACGGCCTGGCCGCAACGCGCCAGTTCACCGGCGATCACGGCCAGGGTCTCACTCACCGCGGGTGGGGATACCCCGGCCGAGACGCCAAAGAGACCGCAATCGGTGTATGACTCGTTAAAGGTGGCGATTGAGTAGGCCAGTCCCCGCTTCTCCCGCACCTCGCTGAAGAGGCGTGAACTCATATTACCGCCCAGGATGGTGTTCAAGAGCACCAGGGCGAAACGCTCATCCTGGCGGACATTGATACCCTCCACCCCCAGGATAATCTGGGCCTGCTCCAGGGGCCGGGTGACCACCTGGCGCCGGAGCTTACGACCAACCTTTGGTGGCCGGCGCTGATCTGGCCCGCCCGGGGCCAGGCCGTGGGACAGGAGGGGTTTTAGCTGTTTACATAACGCCTCATGGTCCACCTGACCGGCGGCACTTACCAACAGCCGGGGAGCCTGGTAATTTGTGGCGAGAAATTCCCGCAGCTGGCCGCGATCCATGTGGGCCACCACGGCCGGGTCACCCAGGATGGGCCGGGCCAGGGGGTGCTCTCCCCAGAACGAGGCCTCAAAAAGCTCACCGGCCAGGTCCTCAGGGGTGTCCTCGGCCAGGGCCATCTCCTGCATGATCACCTGCCGCTCCCGCGCAATCTCATCGCGGTCAAAGAGGGAGTCACGCAACATCTCGCCAAATATGGCCGTAAGCTCCGGCAACTGGGTGTGGAGCACTGTGGCATAGATACAGGTGGTATCCTTGGCGGTGAAGGCGTTGGCCGTGCCGCCAAGGCGGTCGAGATCGATGGCCAGCTCCTGGGCCGTGCGCTTCCTGGTCCCCTTGAAGAACATGTGCTCCAAAAAATGGGCAGCCCCGTTGACGGAAGAATCCTCATCCCGGGAGCCCACATCGATCCAGATTCCCAGGGAGGCGGTGTGAACATGGGGGACGGTTTCAGTGACCAGACGAACGCCGTTGGCCAGGGTTGTTTTTTTATACATGGAGAAAGTAGGCTCCGAAATGTTAAGACAGCGCGAAGGCGCCGGCAATGTGTTCGATTAGGGGCGGCGAGGTGAGAAGCACCCCCACCACGTCAAAACGGCAGGCCACATCGGCCCCGCCCTGTTCCAGCAACAGATACTCCTGGGCCACCTGGATAAGCTTTGCCTGTTTGCGGCCAGTAACCGCCGCAAGGGGCGAACCAAAGGCGGTGGAGCTCCTGGTCTTCACCTCGACAAAGACCAGGGTCCCTCCATCTTTGGCCACCAGATCCAGCTCGCCCGTCGTGAGGCTGACGTTGCGGGCCACGATGGTCAGCCCCTGGGCCTGCAGATGAGCGGCGGCCAGCTCTTCGCCCTGGCGGCCGATGGTGAGACGGCTGTGAGTCATAATTTAGTGGAACTTACGATTAATCATAGGCAATATCTTATCAACTTTACAGTATTTATTGCCTAGGCCCAACAACAAAACTCACCGCTGAGACGCAAAGTCACCAAGGGCGGCGTAACCAGCCAGCCTCTGATCTTAAACGGCAACCACACCTGGCGGCCCTAAATCAATGGGCCATGCCGCCTTTCTTTTAATTACCCCAAAAAAGCTTTGCGTCCTTGGCAGTTATGCGGTTATTTTTAATTCCGTCAACAAAACACCTAACCACAATATGCCATGCAAAAAAGAACCCTATCCACCCTGGCCATCTTCGTTCTTGGCTACGGGGCCGGTCTCATCACCATGCTCCTCAGCCAACCCCATCCACCAACCGGCCCAGAGCTGTCCCCCCGGGCCAACTCATCTTCCCAGGCCAGCGGCCTGAAAAGTACGGCACCAACAGAGACAGCAACGGCCCAGCCGGCCGGACGCCAGCAGCGCAACCGTGCATCCTCCTGGACCCAGCAGCAGAGACCCAACGCCAATCAGGAGTCCATGTTCTGGCAGGCCATGACCCTGGTCCAGCACGGCATCGACAGCGACTCACTGAGCCAGGGAGGGGTGGCAGCGGCCCTGGACCGTCTTAACGACGAAGAGCTCACCGACATCATAACCACCTACACCAAACTGGCCCCCCACGACTATCCCCCCGGGGTGGACACCCGCGACTTTGCCCAGCGGCTGGGGGAGATCTACTACCAGAACCCAGCAGTCCCGGACGACTCCGAACTAGACTTATCCCCTGTTGAGTTCGGCAAGAGTGTAAAAGTGGACAATAAGCTGCGTGACCAGCAAGAGTGCTTCAGCCAAGGGACCAACCGCATCTATGCCAGCTTCGCCACCGGCGAGGACTACGCGAGCAACAGCGTTATGGTGAAGTGGAGCCGGTTGGACTCCCCCGAGGTGTTGATCTATGACAAGTATGCCATCAACCGCGGCACCACTGAAAATTATGTCTGGCTGGAAATACCAAACGGCTGGGAACCGGGAGTCTACAAGGTGCAAATTTTCTCCCTGGAGAACAACTTAAATCCCCTGTTCACCGGCTCCTATACGGTGGGCGGCTGTTAATTAAAGAAAATTTTCCGCCAACACCAAAATCCCCGTCATGGCCCAGGCCATAACGGGGATTTTTATTGTTACAGGAATATCAAATGATGAAGGGCGGCGCCCTGAAGGAGATAAGCGCAGACTTCAAGTGCCCGTGGGGTATACTGATCCTATTTAAGATATCTTCCTTCCTTCGCCATTCACTATGCAAAATTCATCATTCTGCGGTTCTCCGTTAACAATGCTCCCGCACCCCTTTAAAGGAGAGGCGATGGATGGGCGAGGGGCCATGTTCTGCGATGGCCGCCTTGTGCGCCTTGGTGGGATAGCCCTTGTGGCGGGCCAGGCCGTACTGGGGATACTCCCGATCTAGACGGGCCATGAGCCTATCCCGGGTCACCTTGGCGACAATGGAGGCGGCGGCGATGGAGGCGGATCTGTCCTCGCCTTTAATCAGGGCTTCCTGATGAATCTGCAGTTCAGGGATGGTGAACTTGCCATCCACCAGCAGGGCGCCGGGAGAGAGCGGCGCGAGGTCGGCCACGGCTCGGGCCATGGCCAAAAGAGAGGCCTGGAGGATGTTGATCTCGTCAATCTCGGCCGGGCTGGCATAGCCCACCCCATGGGGGATGGCCAGCTCGCAAATCAACTCAAAGACCCGCTCCCGCGCCTTGGCCGTCATCTTCTTTGAATCGCGGAAGGGGGTAAGGTCAATATCGGCCGGCAGAATCACCGCCCCAGCCACCACCGGCCCGGCCAGGGGCCCGCGCCCCGCCTCATCCACCCCCGCCACCGGGGTCAGACCCCGGCCGGCAAGCTCCACTTCAAAGCGAAAATTTTCAGCTACTTGCGTCATATAATTCTCCGCAGACCGACTTAAGGGGGGAAACAAAGCAGGTAACGGTGGGCCCAGCCCACCCTACATCTCCACCAAACACCAATGGCGCAGACAGGGACAAAACCCCATCTACGCCACTAAAGCAACCAGCGCCGCCAGGCGCGCCGTTGCAAAATACCGGTGCGAGCAAAAAAGTGGTCGCAGTGGTGCAGATTCGTTCGGCCGGGACAGCGAAGCATAGTACAGCTATGCGAGCAGTCCCGGACGGGCGAAGATGGGCCGCTGCGGCCGCTTTTTTAGTTGATGCCGCGTTCGCGGATTCTCGCCGCCTTACCGCGCAGGTTGCGCAGGTAGTAGAGCTTGGAGCGACGCACCCGGCCCTTGGTTACCAGCTCCACCTTCTCGATCCGGGGGGAGTGGAGGGGAAAGGTCTTTTCCACCCCCACGCCGTGGGATATCTTGCGCACGGTGAAGTTAGCGCCCATGGTCCCGTTCTTCCGGGCAATTACCACGCCCTGAAAGATCTGAACCCGCTCCTTGGCACCCTCGATGATGCGGATGTGGACCTTAACGGTATCACCGGAACGAAACTCCGGGATATCGTAACGCATATTCTCTTTTTCTATCTGCTCGATAATATTCATGGTTTTACTCCCATTTACAGTGCAAACGACCATCGTGATCGTATAATTTATTTAATAGCTATAATTACTACCCGTTCTCCAGGTATGGGCGCTGAGTTAACCCGCCAGACCCAGAGAACAAAATCAGTTATGCTGCCCCAGCAGCCGGTCCAGACTTATGGCCACGGCCGAGCGGACCGACAGATGGTTATAGCCGGTATCCCCGCCGCTGATGGGGGCCAAGGCCCCCTCACATTCGGCAAAAACCTCCCGGGTCAAACCCCAGGCCGTGCCGAACAGGATGAGAAATGACTCACCCTCCCGCAACCGCTCCCGCACATCGGGCCAGGCCAAGGACCCTTCCCGCTCTTTAGCCCCGGTGGCCAGCACCGTCAGCGGCCCGGCCAACTCCCGGGCCTGGGCCAGATCACTACACACCTTAACCACCGTAAGTGCCTCCTTACGGTCCTGGTTGTAGGTGGCGCCATAGCCATCCTGCCAGTGGCCCATTATCTCCGCCACCAACTCCTGCTGGTCGACGATGGGGGTGACAATGTAAACCGTACCCACCCCATAGGTCCTGGCGGCCCGGGCCAGGTCGTGCAGGTCCAGGTTGGTCACCGCCGAGGCGATCTCCTGCCGGTTCTTATTATAAACCGGATAGTGGACCAGGGCTATGTCCAACCGTCCTTTAGAGGATACCATTTTCCCGCAACAGCTCCTGCTCATCGGGGCTGAACTCAAGCCGGGCAAAGAGATCCGGCCGCTTCCTTCTGGTCTGGGCCATGGCGGCCAGCCAGCGCCACCGCTCAATACGCCCATGGTCGCCGGAGAGGAGGACCTCCGGCACCTCTTCACCCTCAAACTCCCGGGGCCTGGTGTACTGGGGATACTTCAACCCGCCCCGACTGAAACTGTCATCGCTCACTGATTCGGCGCAGCCCAGAACACCGGGCAACAACCGGGTAACCGCGTCAATAATCAGCATGGCGGGCAGCTCCCCGCCGGTGAGGATGAAGTCGCCAATGGATATCTCCTCATCCACATAATGGTCGACAAAACGCTGATCGAGGCCCTCGTAGCGGCCGCAGACCAGAACCAGCTGACTGAGGCTACTCAACTCCTCCGCCTTGGCCTGGTTGAAGGAAGAACCCTGGGGGGAGAGGAGCACCACCCGGCTGCCCTCAGCCTGGCGTACCGCCTGCACCGCCGCGGCCAGGGGTTCCGGCTTCATCACCATGCCCGCCCCGCCGCCAAAGGGCCGATCATCGGTCATGGACTGACGGTCGCTGGCAAAATCCCTGATATTGGTGATGGCCACCTCTATCTGCCCCTGCTGCCTGGCCCGGCGGAGGATACCCTCATCTAAAGGGGAGTCCAGGAGAGAGGGGAATATGGTCAGGACATCAAAGCGCATTTTTTATACTGGAAAGGCTGTGGAGCACTGCTTTTAGCTCTGGGCCAAGCCACCCTTCTCCACCAACCTCCCAGCGCCGACTTAACGCTCCTTTTTGTTCAGCTCCAGCAAGCCCGGGGGCAGATCAACCACCACCTCTCCTTTGGCCACCGACTGCAAAAATTCCGGCCGGGCCGGGATGAGAACCTCATCCCCGTCGCCCGCCTTAACCACCATCATCTCGGTACCGCCACCATTAAAGATGGCAGTCAGGGTGCCGATGAGCTCACCGCTGGTGCTCCGCACCTCACTGCCGATGATGTCATGCCAGTAGAATTCATCTTCGCCTAACGGGGGCAGCTGCTCCCGGGCCAGCCAGACAACCTGGCCCACCAACTCCTGGGCCGCCTCCCGACTGGCCGCCAGGGGGCTGCTGACAATAACCGAGCGCCCCTTTATCCGTTTCGAGCTCAGGGGGCAGGGTTGGACCTGGCCTTCCTCGTCCTGGAGGAGGACCTCATCATAGTCGAGAAAATTCTCCGGCTGGCCACTGTGGGGGTGGATGCGGAAAAGGCCCCGGACACCATGGGGCCGGCCCACCTTACCCAGCTCTATATAATGGTCACGATCAAGGCCTGTCATGAATCGCTATTCCATGATCTCCAGGCTCAGGCGTTTGCCCATATCTGGCCGGGCGGCCCGGAGCAGGGCCCGCATGGCCCTGGCCGTCCGCCCCTGACGCCCTATGACCTTGCCCAGATCACTGGCTGCCACATGGAGTTCCAGCACCAGGCCGTCGTCACCCTCCACCTCACGCACCTCTACCGCCTCGCGGTTATCCACCAGGGCCAGGGCAATATGGCGGATCAGCTCACGCACGGACCTGAGATCAACCGGCCTGTTTGGCCAGGATACTCTTCACCGTGGTGGAGGGCTGGGCGCCCACGTCCAGCCATTTCTGCAATTTGTCCTGATGGATGATCACCGCCGCGGGATCCTGCAGGGGATCATAGGTACCCAACACCTCCAGGAACTTGCCGTCCCGGGGGGCCTGGGAGTCGGCGGCAACGATACGATAAAACGGTTTTTTCTTCTTGCCCATACGGGTCAGTCGAATAGCAACTGGCATTTTTTCACCTTTTTTATGAAAGTCCACCTGGGGTGGACCGCATTTTCATCGTCCGGCCAGAGAGCCGACCAGATTATGAAATTATTAGCAAACTACAAGGTCACAACAGGGGGTCCCAAACGAACCGTTCCCCATCATCACCTGCACTTTATTATTAGCGCAACTTCTAATTTCCGACAACTGTCCACATCAGCGCCGCAGACCTTTCGGCCTCTTACGCCGTTTCTTACCGCCAACGGCCTTGCCGCCGCCCATCTTGCCCTTCATCTTCTTCATCATCTTCAGCATCTCGGTGTAGCTCTTGATCACCTTATTAACATCCTGGACCGAGGTGCCGCTACCTTTGGCAATACGCTGGCGGCGGCTGGCGTTGATGATCTGGTGCTTGCGGCGCTCCTCGTTGGTCATAGAAGAGATGATCGCCTCCACCTTGCCCAGCTCGCGCTCGTCCGGCTTGGGCATATCCTTCATCTGCTTGAACTTGTTCATCCCGGGGATCATGCCCATGAGCTGTTCCAGGGAGCCCATCTTCTTGATCTGCTGGATCTGATCGCGGAAGTCTTCCAGGGTGAAGGCGTCCCGCTTGATCTTCTTGGCAAGCTTATCCGCCTTCTTCTTATCGACTACTTCCTCAGCCTTTTCGATCAGGGTGAGGATATCACCCATGCCTAAGATACGGGAGGCCACCCGGTCGGGATGGAATACCTCAAGGGCGGAAAGTTCCTCGCCGGTGCCGACAAACTTGATGGGCTTATCAGTCACCTTCTTGATGGACAGAGCCGCGCCGCCCCGGGCGTCGCCTTCCATCTTGGTCAGGACCACGCCGGAGAGGCCTAAGTCCTGATTAAACTTATCGGCCACGGTGACCGCATCCTGGCCGGTCATGGCGTCGGCCACGAAGAGGATCTCAGAAGGACTTACCGCCGCCTTGATATTGCTCAGCTCGGCCATGAGCTCTTCGTCCACATGGAGACGACCGGCCGTATCGATGAGCAGGGTGTCATAGCCGCTCTTTTCGGCCACCAGCACGGCGTTCTTGGCGATGGTTACCGGGTCCTGACTCGCCTCGGAGGGATGAACCGGCATCCCCAGGGATTTTCCTAAAACCGTGAGCTGCTCAATGGCGGCTGGCCGGTAAACGTCGGCCGGCACCAGGTATGGCTTGCGGCCCTGTTTTTTCAGGAGACGGGAGAGCTTACCGCTGGTGGTGGTTTTACCAGAACCCTGGAGACCCACCATCATGATAATGGCCGGCCCCTTGCCGGTGAGGTCCAGCCCTTGGGCCTCGCCACCTAACAGTTCGACCAGCTCGTCGTGAACAACCTTGACCACCTGCTGACCCGGGGCGAGGCTTTCCAGCACCTCCTGGCCCACGGCCTTGCTCTCCACCGAGGCGATGAACTGCTTCACCACCTTGAAGTTGACGTCCGCCTCGAGGAGCGCCATGCGCACCTCTTTTAAGGCCTCACCAATATTCTTCTCAGAGAGCTTGCCGTGACCACGCAGGTCGCGGAAAACATTATTTAAGCGGTCGGACAGGTTGTCAAACATAATGGCGTCGTAGTTCCTCGCCAGCTAATCTGCAAGCCAGCGATACATCAAATTCAAATCCCTCTGTACGTCCGTCCCGGGTCTTTTACCGGGACCGACAAACATTTTTTCTACTTAACTAATTCATGCCCCAGAGGGATTTCTTGGCCTTTTATTATCCATAAACAAGACGCACCACGAGCAAAGGCCCGCAGGGCGAAAACAGCAGATAATATATGGTCGAAGGTTTATTGTCAAGGAGGAAAGGCCGGGCCGGAGTGGCCCTGCTCCCGTTCTCCCTGCCATGCAGCGCCTGGGCACCGGCAAGGCGTTCCTAACCCCCCACTACCTATCAAGAATCATTACCATAATTACTTGACTCCCCCCACCGTACCCCTTAAAATCCCCAAACTTATTAATAGGTTTGGTCAGTCAACCACAGTTTCCCATTGCCCTACTTAAAACAAGGAGAAGTCCATGCTGAAAAAGTATATGAAATTTATCGCCATCCTCAGTGTACCGGCCACCTTAATCGCCTGCGGCGGCAGCAGCAGCAACCCCAGCGGCAGCAGCGGCTATGACAATAACACCCTGGTGGGCTCATGGATTGGCGTACCGGTTGGCCAAGACATCACGACCTTCACCCCCAAAAACTTCACCATGGTGAACAACAGCGCTGGCGAGGTCAGCGAGTTTAACGGTATCCACTTTGATTCACCGGCCGGCACCTACAACGTATTCACCACCGACGGCACCCTGGCCATGGAGCTGAACCAAGGAGTTGATACCTTCTACGGAGCCGGCCAGCTCACCTCCAGCACTTTCGGGGGGATAACCATTGAGGGTAGCGAATTTGCCATCGCTAAGGTGACTAACATCGGCTACCTGGAAGACACCTGGACGGGCACCATTATTGACAATGGGGCCGACAACGCTGATGCTGCTGACGACACAAGCTATGATGTCACCGTCACCATTGACAGCTCTGGCCAAATTACCTCTTTCACTGGCAGAAATGGTGACGTGCTGCCATTCACCAACGTTTCAGGCCGAATGTACTGCCAGGAAATGGACATTACTGGCGTTCCCGCGGGCGTATCCGCCGGCACAGCCATCACCGACGCCTCAAACGCGTTCAGCGACATTGTCTTCTCTGGTGTCTGCTCACCTGTACACATGGAAGGCACCTTTGCCTACGATGATGGTGGCGACAACGACCCTGACGGCACCTGGACTCTCTTAAAACCTATTTAAACTCGACAGGGCTTAGCTTTGCTTGAGGGACGAAAGCCAACCTTAGAATATTGGCTAACCGGGCATGGAGAGCCAAGAAGACTTCTCTACAGGGCCAGCATTGATGGCGGGTTTCATTTCATTCAACCCAACCTACCAGGCTCCCACTCAGAGCTATGTCTCGTTCCCACACAGAGCGTGGGAGCCCGATATAAACACAAAAAAAAGGCGGCCGGGATATTTCATCCCAGCCGCCTTTGCTTATTTAATGATCCCGGCTTTGCTCTGCTTTCAGGCAGAACGTGGGCGCCAGATACGATCGTAGCAGCCAGACACGAAAAGTGCCCCGGCAACTATTGGGGCAGGTTAAGACCTTTCACCCCTTCGACATTTCTTGTGTCTCGTTCCCACGCTCTGCGTGGGAACGCTTTACAGGCTAAGCCAAGGTGGACGCGGGAGCCAGATAGGAAACCATGCCCAAGGGCACTTCCTCTGGGCCGCCGCCCTTCGTCATTCGACATTCGATATTCGACATTCTACGGTTCGCAGTTAACCGAGCCCCTCAATCCCAGCCATATCCTCCACCTGGACACAGGTACAGCCGTGCCCCTTGGGCAGGAGCTTCTTCATCATGCCGGTGAGCACCTTCTTGGGCCCCACCTCGATGAAGGTGGTGACGCCCTGCTCGTGCATGGCGGTAATTATCTCGCACCAGCGGACCCGGGCGGCGATCTGTTTACTCATGATGGCGCTGATCTCACCCGGCTCGTTCTCGGGAGCGGCGGTGACATTAAAGATGACCGGCGCCTGGGGGGCATTAAAGGTGATCTTGGCCATGGCCTCCTTGAAATCAGGGATGGCCCCGGCCACAAGCTCACTGTGCCAGGCCCCGGAGACCGGCAGGGGGATGGCCCGACCGCCCTTTTCCGTGGCCAAATCACCGGCCGCCGCCACCGCCGCCGCCTCGCCGGAGATAACAATCTGCTGCGCGGTGTTGAAGTTGGCCACGGTGACCACACCCCTGTCCTGGCTTCCTGCCACCACCTCTTCCACCGCTTTAATATCGAGCTTCAAGATGGCGCTCATGGCCCCGGGGTTGGCCTTGGCCTCCCGCTCCATGAGACGGCCCCGCTCCGTTACCAGCCGCAGACAATCATCGGCGGAGAGCACGCCGCTTGCGGCCAGGGCCGAATACTCGCCCAAAGAGTGGCCGGCAAAGAAGTCCACCTTAAGGCCCGTCTTGGCCAGGGCCTGCCAGATCATCAGGTTAACTACGGTCATGGCCGGCTGCAGGTGGAGGGTGCGGGTGAGCTCATCCATGGGCCCCTCCGTGCAGAGCTTGCCCAGGGAAAAGCCACTGATCTCCTCGGCCATGGCCATCAGCTCCCGGGCCTCGGGGTCACTGGCCAACAGATCCTGGCCCATGCCCACATACTGGGAACCCTGGCCGGGAAAAAGAATAGCTGTTTTAGACATAGTTTCTCCTTTAAAACTGCTTTATCAAACCACAAAGACACGAAGAGCACGAAGTTTTCTGAACCCAGCGACCTTCGTGCTCTTCGTGTCTTTGTGGTGAAAACTTATTCTTTAGAGCTTGCCCCCTCCTCCTTATCATCAAGGAAGAGAGTGGCGTAGATAAAGAGACCGACCCCCACGACAATGGCCGAATCGGCCACGTTGAAGGCGGGCCAGTGGTAGTCGCCAATATAAAAATCGAGGAAATCGATCACCGCGGAGTAGCGCAACCGGTCGATGACATTGCCCAGGGCACCGCCACCAATGAGCCCCAGGCCGCCGGTGAACATAAAGCTTTTCTTCAAACCATACTGCTTGAAGAGCTGGAGAATGACGTAGATGGCCACCACCGCCACCGCCACGAAGAGCCACTTCTTCCACGCCCCGTCCACCTCGGCCAGAAGCCCAAAGGCGGCCCCGGCGTTGTAGAGGTAGGTAAGGTTAAAAAAACCAGCCACCACCTCTTTCACCTCATGGAGGGTAAAGGTGTTCATGATCCACAGTTTAGTCCCCTGATCCAGGGCGATGACGCCCAGGACGATGGAGACCAGAAAGTAGAAACGCTGGACCGCCAGGGCCATATTTTTCGGTGTCGCTTTAGCCATTTTTTTTACTTTTTCTCACTTTAGGATACTTGGACTCCGCCGCCATTTACGCCTGCAACTGCTCCACCACGGCCAGGCAGCGGGCGCAGATGGTGGGGTGGGCCGCGCTCTCCCCCACCGACTCGCTGCGGATCCAGCAGCGCTCACATTTCTCGCCGCTGGCCGGCTGGACCAGCAGGGCCAGGCCACTAAGCTCCTCGCCCTTAACACCGCCCTCCAGGTGACCCTCGTTGAGGCGCAGGGCCGAGACATTGGCGATATCGGCCAGCACCGGCCATCTGGCGGCCAGAAATTCGGCCAGATCGTCATCCTCCTCCACCTGGAGCCACACCTCCGCCTCCAGGGGATGGCCGATCACCTTGTCCCGCCGGGCCAGCTCCAGGGCCCGGGTGATCTCGGCCCGCACGGCAAGCAAGCGCTGCCAGCTGGTAAATAGTTCATCCTGGCGGAAGTCATCCCGCTCCTCCGGGAAACGGGCGACAAAGACGTTCTCTTCGTTGCCGGCCGCCCCCGGCAGAAGCGGCCACACCTCGGCCGCGGTGAAGCTTAGAACCGGGCTCATGAGGCGGACCAGCCCTTCGAGGACCTCGTGGAGGACGGTCTGGGCCGAACGGCGCAGGCGGGAGTCGGGCAGCTCCGAGTAGAGGCGATCCTTCAAAATATCGAAGTAGAAGTTACTCATGGCCACCGTGCAGAAGTGGGAAATGGCGTGGAAGACGGGATGAAACTCAAAGGTCTCGTAGCCTTCCAGGACCCGCCGCTTCATGCGCTCATAACTGGCCAGGGCCCAGCGGTCCAGCTCCTCCATGTCGTCCAAGGCCACCTTGTCGCGGCTGGGGTCAAAGTCCCCCAGGTTGCTTAAGAGATAGCGGATGGTATTTCTGATCTTGCGGTAGGCGTCGGAGAGTTGCCCCAGGATCTCGTCGGAGATCTTGATATCGTCGCGGTAATCCTCAGACGACACCCAGAGGCGGAGGATATCGGCCCCATATTTTTTTATAATCTCTTCGGGGGCAATCACGTTGCCGATGGACTTGGACATCTTCTTGCCCTCCTTGTCCACCACAAAGCCGTGGGTGAGCACCCCCTTGTAGGGCGCCTGGCCCCGGGTGCCCACACTGGCAAGGAGCGAGCTCTGGAACCAGCCGCGGTGCTGGTCCGAGCCCTCCAGGTAGAGATCGGCGGGCACAGGCAGATTACGCTCCTCCAGCACGGCGGCGTAGCTCACGCCGGAGTCGAACCAGACATCGAGGATGTCCTCCTCCTTGCTGAACTCGCTTGCGCCACACTCACAGCTGGCCCCTTCACCTAAGAAATCCGAGATATCATGGCTGAACCAGGCGTCGGCCCCCTCTTTGAGGAAAAGCTCGTCGATGCGCCCATTGACAGTCTCATCGTTCTGCACCTTGCCGCATTTCTTACAGAGAATGGCGGTGATGGGCACACCCCAGGCGCGCTGGCGGGAGAGGCACCAGTCGGGCCGCCCCTCCACCATGCCGTGGATGCGCTCCCGGCCCCAGGAGGGGGTCCAGTTCACCTGATCGATGGCGGCCAGGGCCTGGTCGCGCAGGCCCGTCTCATCCATGGAGATGAACCACTGTTCGGTGGCCCGGAAGATAACCGGCTTCTTGCAGCGCCAGCAATGGGGGTAGCTGTGGCCCATCTCGTCCTGGGCCAGCAGGGCGCCAGACTCGGCCAGATCGGCGCAGATAACCGGGTTGGCCGCCTTGATCTCCTGGCCCATGTAGGGCCCGGCCTCGTGGCTGAAGACGCCTTTGTCATCCACCGGGCTCAACACCTCAAGGCCGTAGCGCAGACCGGTGATATAATCCTCCCGACCGTGACCGGGGGCGGTGTGGACACAACCGGTACCACTCTCTAAGGTTACGTAGTCGGCCAGGACAATGGGCGACTTGCGCTCCAGAAAGGGATGGAGGCAGTTACGCCCCTCAAGCTGACCGCCGGTGAATGAGGCGAGCTCCGGAGAGTCCGCCAGCCCGAAACGGGCCAGGGCGGCCTCCGCCAGCTGCCGGGCCATGATCAGCACCTCGCCCCCCGGGGTCTCATAGGCCCCGTAGTCAAAGCTGGGGTGCAGGGCCACAGCCATATTGGCCGGCAGGGTCCAGGGGGTGGTGGTCCAGATCACCATGGCCGCCTTCTTGCCGGCCAGCTCCGGGACCACCTCGCCCAGATCAGCGTCGAGGGCGAACTTGACGAAGATGGAGGAAGAGGTGTGGTCATAATACTCCACCTCCGCCTCGGCCAGGGCCGTGGCGCAGGAGGGACACCAGTGCACCGGCTTCTTACTGCGCACCACCGAGCCGTTTAGGAGAAAACGGTTAAACTCCCGGGCAATGGCAGCCTCATAACTGTATTTAATGGTCAGATAGGGGTCATCCCAGTCTCCCAGCACGCCAAAGCGCTGAAACTCCTTCTTCTGGGTCTTCACCCACTTGCCGGCGTACTTGCGGCAGGCGGCCCGGAAGGAGAGCTTGGGCACCTCCTTCTTCTTGGCGCCCAGCTCCTTATCCACGTTCAGCTCAATGGGCAGGCCGTGACAGTCCCAACCCGGCACAAAGGGGGCGTGAAAACCGGCCAGCCGCCGGGATTTCAGGATGATATCCTTTAAGATCTTATTAAAGGCGTGGCCCATGTGGAGATGGCCGTTGGCGTAGGGGGGGCCGTCATGGAGGATGTAGAGGGGGCGGCCTTTGGTGGCGGCCTGGACCTTGCCGTACAGATCTTCCTTCTGCCAAGCCTTAAGGAACTGCGGCTCCTTCTGGGTGAGATTGGCCTTCATCTTAAAGGAGGTTTTGGGCAGGTTCAGGGTGGCCCGATAGTCGATCTGGTCGCTCTTTTTCTCAGTCATCTTTTTCTATTCACCAACGGGACGCAAAGGTTTTTATTTTCAAAAACAGGCCATTGCGTCTTTGCGGTTCATCATTTTTTACAGGTAGATATCCACAGGCAGAAACAGGGTAAAATACCAATTGGAGGTCAATTGGCAAGGGGAAAGAGGTGGAGAGGCCAAGAAATAAAAACTTTGCGTCTTTGCGCCTTTGCGGTTAGAAATTTTTCTTACTCACTGGCATTTTCCAACCAATTTAAACTTAAAAGCAAAAAAAAAGACATGACTCCCAAAGTAATAGCCCTGGCCGGCAAGGGCGGCACCGGCAAGACCACCACCTCGGCCCTGCTCATCAAATACCTGCTAAGCCAAAAACTGACCCCGGTACTGGCGGTGGACGCCGATGCCAACGCCAACCTTAACGAACTCCTGGGCCTGACCGCCGGCACCACCATCGGCCAGATCAGAAAGGAGCTGAAGGGCGACATGCCGTCGGGCATGACCCGCGATCAGTATATGGATATGAAGATCCAGCAGGCCATCATCGAGGAGACCGGCTTTGATCTGCTGATCATGGGCCAGCCGGACGGCCCGGGCTGCTACTGCTCGGCCAACCAGTACCTGGCCATGACCATGGACCGGCTGGCCGACAACTACCGCTACATCATCGTCGACAACGAGGCGGGCATGGAGCACCTGAGCCGCCTGAACTTAAGCGTAATCGACCACCTGCTCATCGTCTCAGACCCCTCGGCCCGCGGCATCATGACGGCCCGGCGCATCGCCGAGATCACCAAGCCCCTGGCCCTGGACGTTAAAGAGCAGCACCTCATCGTCAACCGGGTGCCCAGCCCCATCTCGCCGGAGCTCTCCGCCAAGATCGACGAGGCGGTGAAGGAGAGCGACATGGATCTTGCCGCCATCCTGCCCGCCAGCGAAGAGCTGATCCAACAGGAGATCACCGGGGGCTCCTACCTGGAGCTGGCCGAGGATGTGGATGTGGTGGCCAAGGCCTTTGCCGGCTTCGCCCAGATACTTTCCTAGTAGACCGCGCAAAGAAATATCGCGAGCAGCCAATAAGGGCCGGAATCTACCTCTTCGCCTTGCCCGCCTTGCTGAGGGCGGCCAGAAAGGGGCTGAACAGATCGTCATACTCGCGGAATGACTTTTTCAGGATCACCGGCAGGTCCTGCAACTCGCCCTCGCCCACCGTCAGGTTGGCACTGTTGACCAGGGCCCCCAGGTTGTAAAGGGTGTTCAGGCCCGGACCGAGCAGGACGTAGTAGATGGAACGGCGGCTGGCCATGTCCAGCTGCTCCATGTGGCGATGAAAGTTTGACCTCGCCAGGCTCCCCTCATACTCGGTGTGGAGCACCACCGCGGCAAACTCGGTGAAGCGCATGCGCTGGATGGCATCGTTGGCCGAGTCGGGGAATACCGCCTTATAGCCCAGCCCCTCAAACACCGCGGGCACGCTGTTGCGGGCCGGATGGGTATTGGGGATAAGGATCATTACCAGGGAAAAATCGTCCAGGGTCTCCTTATCAGCAATGGTGCCGGTCTGGAGCCAAGCCAGGTTGGGCGGCTGCGGCACCACAGAAAAGTCGTTACCGGCCGCCCGGTCACGCACCTCACCCCCAAGCTCTATGGGCATATGACATTCAGGGCAGGCAAACTTCAGGTTGCTGCCCGGCTGGAGCTGCAACAGGGCCGTCTTGATCTTATCCTGGTGCCTCCCGCTGAACTTATACTGACAATAAGGACATTCGCCTATCATCTATTCCTCCCACTTCTCTTGTCGCTAAAATTTGCTTAATCCTGGACCTGACTCCCTCCGCCTCTCTTAAGACGCAAGTTAGCCGGGCCGCCCCCTTGGGCCACTGACAACTAATTGAACCCACCATAGCGGTCGTCCTTCTCCTCTTCCATGGCCAGACCGCCGATGGAGGTGGTGGCCTCACCCAGGGAGGCCTTGAACTGGTCGATACCACGGCCCATGATGCTCCGCTGGCTACAGTAATTCATGGCGACCTGCTCCTCCACCAGACTCCGCTTAAAGAGCTTGAGGATGTACTGATCAAAGGTGGTCATGCCCAAGGCCTTACCATCGTGGATGACGCTGTAGAAGGTCATGTCATCCCGCTCGCCGTTCAAGATCAGCTCCCGGACCCGCAGGTTCATCTTCATTATCTCAAAGGCGGCCACCCGGCCGCCGCCCAGCTTAGGGAGAAGGCGCTGACCCACAACCCAGCGCAGGGTCTCGGCCAAGCGGTTTCGCACCTGGGGCTGCTCCTCATGCTCAAACATGCCCAGGCAACGGTTGATGGTGGCGCCGGCATCGATGGTATGGAGGGTGGAGAGGACCAGATGGCCGGTCTCAGCGGCGGTGAGGCCGATCTCCAACGACTCCCGGTCGCGCATCTCACCCACCAGGATAACCTTGGGGGCCTGGCGCAGGGCGGCCCGCAGGCCATTGGCAAAGGTATCAAAGTCGTTACCCAGTTCCCGCTGGTTAAAGGTGGCCTTAAGGTGGGGGTGGGCAAATTCTATGGGGTCCTCCAGGGTGATGCAGTGGACGGCCCGCTCCTCATTTATCTTATGGAGCAGGGCGGCCAGGGTGGTGGACTTACCAGAACCGGTGGCCCCGGTGACCAGGATAAAACCGTTTAGCACATCTGACATCTCATTCACCGCCGGGGGCAGGTGGAGGGCCTCGATGGTGGGCATCTCAGTGGGCAGCTTTCTGAGAACGATGGAGATGGCGCCGCGCTGAAAGAAGATGTTGACCCTGAAGCGCGCCTTATCCCCCAGGCTGTAGGAAAAATCGCAGGAGCCGTGTTCCACCAGGTCCTGCAGGAGCCGCTTGTTGCCGGCAATGAGGTTTAAGGCGAACACCTCACTTTGAAAGGAGGTGAGCTGGCGCACCGGAGGCTCAACATTCACCCCCACCAGGACGCCGGACGTCTCCACCTGCAGCGGTTTGCCCGCCGTGATGTTTAGATCAGACACCCCCTTATGGGAGTCGAGCATGGTGTTGATCCAATAATTTATCTCCGCCTGCTTCACGGCAATTCCTCCTCGTTATCAGTTTTTATCCTTCTTGGGCCGCAGATAAGTGACCTGGCCCCCTTCCCGCATAACACCGGCCAGACGGGCCGCCCCCGCCCCCTGCCCCATAAAGAGATCTAGTCGCCTGGGCCCCTTGATCGCCCCACCCTGGTCATGGTTGACCAGAAGCCGCGTGACCGGCCGCCAACTAAGCCTTTGCGCCCCATCCAGCTGCGGCACGCGGCCCTGGAAGAGGAGCAGTCCCCCGGCCCCATAGTGGCCATGGTCCAGGGCCACGGAACGGCCCGGTACCAGGGACTGGCCCAGGGCCCCGGGGGGTCCGGCCCCATCTTCTGCTGCCAGAGGATCTGAGAGGGAGAAGAAGATGAAGCGCTGGTTGCGCTGCAGGGTGTCCGTCAGCTGCTCCGGATGGGCCGTAAAGAACTCTCTGATCCCGGCCAGATCAGCATTGGACCTGGTCAGCTTACCCTGGCCCACCAACACCTTACCGACGCTGGTATAGGGGTGGCCATTGTCAGCGGCGTAATGGAGGCGGCGACGCTTGCCGTCAGCCAGTTCCACCAGGGCCGAACCCTGGACATGGACCAGAAAGCGGGCAAACTCATCGGCCAGATAGACAAGCTCCCGGCCAGCCAGCATGGTTGAGGTCTCCAGCTCGCGGCGCCCGGCCCGCCGCGCGGGACCTGCTGGCGGGCTGTAAAGGGCGTAGCGAAAAGTTGAGTCGGGCCGCAGGCGGCCGGCCAGCACCGGCTCATAGTAGCCGGTGACCATAACCTGGACCGGCGGGCACGGCTCAAAATGTTCTTCAATGTAGCTGGCCAGCCCGTCGCCCTCCTCCCGGGCCAGAAACTGGGCCAGGGAGCTGAAGGCGGCCCGCATCTGGGCCACGGTGAACGTCTCACCACAGGCGGTTAAGATCTCAGCCGCCGGCCGGGCTTTATAGTAGGCATTGGTCCGGGCCACGGCCTGGCTCAGGGAACGCCGGTCGCCATCGTCAACAGCGGCCAGGCGGGCCATGGAACCGGCCCAGATCTGACCCGGCAGCAGAAAAGACGCCACAACCAGGAGAATATGCCAAAAAATAGCCGTTTTTTGTCCGGCAAACAGCCTTAAAAGAGCAAACATTTCACAACTATAACATAATTACTAAAATTTCAGCTGAAAATTCCTTGACAGGCCCCGCAAAGCCCCCGCACTATTTAAATTCGTTATCATTTTTGACGGCAAATTTCGTTTTTCCCTTGACCGAAAGATCCGCCGCTGTTATCTGATGTGGCTGGTAAAAATACTTAGGTAGTTGTACTTGCGTATAATTATCCATTATTTACCGCTTATTACGTAAATTATATTCCTTTTTTTACAATAATAACCAAGGAGACAAGATGAGCGAAGATAGCAAAATCGAAAGTCTAATGACCGAAAACCGTGTTTTCGAGCCGCCCGCATCCAGCGACGCCTATATCAAGAGCATGGATGAGTACAAGGCCGTATACAAACGTTCCATTGAGGATCCGGAAGGCTACTGGGCCGAGCGGGCCGAAGAGCTGATTTCCTGGGACAAGAAGTGGGACAAGGTCCTCAAAAACGACATGACCACCCCGGACATCAGATGGTTTGACGGCGGTCAGCTCAACGTCTCCTACAACTGCCTGGACCGCCACATCGAAAATGGCAAGGGCGACAAGGCGGCCATCATCTGGCAGGGTGAGCCGGACGAAGACTCCATCACCTATACCTATAATGAGCTGCACAAAGAGGTATGCCGCTGCGCCAATGTCCTCAAGAGCCATGGCGTGGGCCGCGGCGACCGGGTCTCCGTTTACCTGCCCATGATCCCCGAGCTGGCCATCACCCTGCTCGCCTGTACCCGCATCGGCGCCATCCACTCGGTGGTCTTTGCTGGCTTCTCGGCCCAGTCTCTGCGCAGCCGAGTTCAGGACTGCGAGGCCAAGGTGCTGGTCACCGCCGACGCCGTTATCCGGGCGGGCAAGACCATCCCCTTGAAGCCCAACGCCGATAACGCCCTGGAGGAGTGTGACTCCGTCAAGAAGAGCATCGTGGTAAAACGGGGCGGCAACGAGGTCAACATGACTGACGGCCGTGACCTCTGGTGGCATGACGAGATGAAACGGGGCGACATCAGCGATGATTGCCCCCCTGAGTCCATGGAGTCCGAGGACATCCTGTTCATCCTCTACACCTCCGGCTCCACCGGCAAGCCCAAGGGCGTGGTCCACACCACCGGCGGCTACCTGACCTACGCGGCCCACACCTGCCAATGCGTCTTTGATATTAAAGAAGACGATGTGTACTGGTGTACCGCCGATATCGGCTGGATCACCGGCCACAGTTACATCCTCTACGGACCCCTGGCCTTAGGCGCTACTTCTTTGATGTTCGAGGGCGTACCTTCCTACCCTGGCCCGGACAAGTTCTGGCAGATCGTCGAAAAATACAAGGCCACCATCTTCTACACCGCCCCCACCGTTATCCGCGCCCTGATGCGCGAGGGTGAGAGCCATACCCAGAAGCATGACCTCTCCTCCCTCCGTCTCCTCGGTTCCGTGGGCGAGCCCATCAATCCCGAGGCGTGGATGTGGTACCATGAGAATATCGGCGGCGGCAAGCTGCCCATCGTTGACACCTGGTGGCAGACCGAGACCGGCGGCATCATGATCTCGCCCCTGCCTTTCGCCACTCCGCTGAAACCCGGCTCCGCCACCCTGCCCCTGCCCGGCATCGACGTGGCAGTCTACGACGAGGATGGTAACGAGACCGGCGTTAATGAAGGCGGCCATCTGGTTGTCCGTCAGCCGTGGCCCGGCATCCTGCGCGGCGTATTTAAGGATCCGGCCCGTTACAAGAAGACCTACTTCTCCCGTTACGAGAACACCTATGACCCGGAAGACGGGGTCCGCCGTGATTCCGATGGTTATTTCTGGATCATGGGCCGCCTGGACGACGTTATTAATGTCTCCGGTCACCGGATGGGTACGGCAGAGATCGAGTCTGCCCTGGTATCCCACACCAACGTGGCTGAGGCCGCGGTAGTCGGCGCGCCCCATGACATTAAGGGCCAGACCATCTACGCCTACGTCTCCCTGAAGGCGGGCATCGATGGTTCCGACGAGCTGCTCAAGGAGCTGCGGACCCATGTGCGCTCCGAGATCGGCCCCATCGCCTCACCGGAGTTCATCCAGTTCTCCGACGGCCTGCCCAAGACCCGGTCTGGCAAGATCATGCGCCGCATCCTGCGTAAGATCGCCGCCAACCAGGACGACTTCGGCGACACCTCCACCCTGGCCGACCCTTCAGTGGTTGATGTCCTGGTGGCTGGCAATAAGGCGATGATGAAGTAATTTTTTCTCCTGCTTCCATCTCCCCCAAAAGGGGGCGGCGGGCCACTAACGGCCAGCCGCCCCCTTTTTTTCTGCCAGCCGCTCGGCCCAAAACTCCATCCCAGGTTGCGGGTTGGCGTAGCGATTCCCCCCTTGACCCGCGACTTTTAAGTTGACACCGTTAAAAAAAATTCGTGTAATAACTTGCTACTAACCAGCAAGGCAACATTACAACCTCCCAATTACCCCCCCTCCATGCCCTCCTCCGACCCCTGCGCCAACTGGCAGAAAGCATACCTGGACATCTTCCAGCCGGCCTGCGTGGGCCGCCACATAAAGGGCACGGTCCATAACCTCAATGGCGTTATCCAGGCCTTCTCCATGCAGACAGAGCTGCTGGAGATGATGTTCAGCAAGTGCGACCAGCAGCTGGCCGCGGCAACAGAGGCCGTGGCGGAGCCCGACACCCGCAAACTGCTCACCGACACCCGGGAACTCCTGCAAAAACGGCAGAACATGCTGGTCCGTATGGAAGAGAAGGTGAACTACAGCCAGAGGGTCCTCGCCACCACCAGCAAGATCGCCAACCGCTCCAGAGAGGAGGAGGGCGGCAGCCTGGACCAGCTGCTCACCGAGGTGATCGACTTCTTCCACTCTGACATGTTCTTCAAGCACAAGGTGAAGCTGACCCATGACCTGCAAAGTTCCGCAAGGCTCAGTCGCCACAGCTACGAGCTGGCCACCATCATGCTCTGCCTCATGGAAAACGGCATCGAGGCGCTGCAGGAAAACGCTCCCCCAGAGGCGCAGATGAGTCTCACCAGCCACAGCAGGGACGAGCGGCTGATAATAACCTTAAGCAACAACGGCCCGGAGATCGCGGCCACCATTAAAGAAAAAATATTTGCCCCCTTCTTCACCACCCGCCCGGCCAAGGCGGGCCTGGGCCTTCACCTGAGCCGGCAACTGGCCGAGTCCATGGGGGGGCAGATAAGCTTCACCACCGGCCCCGCCACCACCACCTTTACGCTCGACCTTCCCAGTTCCAGCCTTTAAGCCCATGAGTAAGCAGCCGGGCCGCCTCTATGTGGTGGCCACCCCCATCGGTAACCTGGACGACATCACCATCCGGGCCAGCCGGATCTTAGCCGAAGTGGACCTGATAGCCGCCGAGGACACCCGGGTATCGCGCAAGTTGCTGAGCGCCTTAGGCATCTCCACCCCCCTGGTAAGCCACTACAAGGGCCAGGAGGCCAGGCAAAGCGCGGGCTTACTGAAACGGCTCCAGGCGGGCGAGGATATCGCTTTAATCTCCGATGCCGGCACCCCGGCCATTTCCGATCCTGGCGCCCGCCTGGTGGCGGCCTGCCATGAAGCGGGCATCAAGGTGATCCCCATCCCCGGCCCCTCCGCCCTCACCGCCCTGGCCTCGGTGGCAGGAGTTCAGGCCGAGTCCGGTTTTATCTTCAGCGGCTTTCTTCCCTCCCAGAAAGGTAAACGGCGCAAGATGCTCACCTCTCTCCGCTTTGAGGAGCGCACCTTCATCTTCTACGAATCCCCCCACCGGATCAAGGCCAGCCTTGCTGATCTTGTCGAGATATTGGGCGACCGGCCCCTCATCGTCGGCCGGGAACTAACCAAACTCCACGAGGAGATCATCTCCGCCCCCGCCTCCCAGGCCCTGGCCAGCCTAGCCAAGCGCCCGGCCATCAAGGGTGAATTCGTGGTGGCCGTGATGGGCCACGCCCCTGGAGGCGCGGAGGAGCATGACAGCGGTGACATCGAAGAACTCCTCACCCTGCTGCGCGACCAGGGCGAGCTCTCCCTCAAAGACGCCACCAAGAAGCTGAGTAAAGACCTGGGCATTCCCCGCAAGCAGGTGTACAAACTGGCCCTGACCCTCTGGGACAAGAAGGGATAGGTGATCTCCAGGAGTTAGATAAACTACGAATGATGAATGTCGAATATCGAATTTCGAATGACGAAGAAAGGATTACATCTTAATTAAGATCAGTCGTAGGGTGGGCTGGGCCCACCGTTTTATTTTATCTCAGCTGACCAGGTTCCGGTGGGCCCAGCCAACCCTACAGAAACCTGGACGCGGCAAGAAAAAAGGCCCGCTGCAATAGCGGGCCTTTTGGCCATCACCTCCTCCTCTTATGGGCCTCACACCACTAGTGGACGGAGATATGGGTAACCCCTTTATCCTCCTCGGCCTTGGGCAGGGTAACGGTGAGCACCCCATCGGTGAAGGTGGCCTCGATATGATCCCCCTCCACCGCCACCGGCAGCCGCAGGGCCCGGTAGAATGAACCGCTGCGCCGTTCAATGCGATGGCTGTGCTTGCCCTTCTCCTCATGCTCCTCCCTCTTCTCGCCCTTAATGACTAAAAGGTCATGGTCCAGGGAGATGTCGATATCCTTCTTGGCCAGCCCCGGCAGATCGGCCTTCACCTCGATCACCTTGTCCGTCTCGCTCACATCCAGGCGCGGCGCCCAGTGGCGGCCCTCGAAACCGGGCAACTCGTCAAAGATTGAGCCAGCCCTGAGTCCCCGGAACATATCCTCCAGCCCACCAAAGACATCCATAATTTCGTGACGTTGCTTACGCGGTATCAGGCTTCCCATAGCGGCCACCTCCAACAGTCCCCCTGTTAAGCAAATTTTTCTCCTCTCCCCATATCTAAAAAAATAAATATTTCTCGCCACAAGTACAGGGGAGCCGCCATTTTTTTCTTGCCCCAGGCCACCAGTTCCAGGGAAGAGATAATGGCGAAAACAACTTGCTGTATTGGCTAACATTAGCGTTTAAGAAAAAACTTATTTTCTTCCACCCCAAACCTTGACGCCGCCCCCCCTCCACTGTTATGGATAGCGATAATCTTTATTAAGTTTACCTTAAGTTTTTATTGCTATTATCAATTAATTACAGTGTAAAGATTCATCGGGGGCAAAATGAAATATCTGCTAACTACTCTTCTTCTCATCCTCGGCACCGCGGCCAACTGTCTGGCCGAAGAGACCATCCTGGCCATCTACTGCCAGTCCCAGGACCAGGGGGCCAAGATCTACGTCAACCACGCCTTAAAAGGCGAATGCCCGGCCGATGGCCGAGTGACCCTCTTTATCCCGCCCGGCCCCACCACGGTGGAGGTAAAAAAGCGGGTGGATGCTGAGCATGAGCGCTTTTTTCAGCAACAGTACACCGCCGCGGCCGACCGGCCGGAGCGAATCCGAGTGAGCCTCTCCAAGCCGCAGCTCACCGCTGAGGCGCGCCAGGCCAGGGAGCGGGCCGCCTTCGAGCGCGACCTGCAGGCGGCCAAGCAGGGTAACCTTAAGGCCATGGCTGTTATGGTGGAGCGCTATGAGAAAGGCCAGGGGGTCCGGCAGAACAGCAATCAGGCCCGGGCCTGGCAGAACAGAATCGATGAAACCCTGGCCCGGAAAGAGCTGCAAAAGGCCCAGGCCGGTGACATAGCGGCCATGGAGGGTATGGCCCGACGCTACAAAACGGGCACGGGGGTTAAGGGAAGCCGGGCAGAGGCCAGAAAGTGGCAAGAAAATGCTACTGAGGCCAAGAGGCTGGCCAAAGAGCGGGAGCAGGCCAGGCAAAAGGCGGCCAGGACCGCTCGCCAGCGGGCCAAAATCCAGGCCAAGATTAACGCCATCAATTTTACCGAGATCACCGATGCGGCGATGACACCACCCAAGGGTGATGATGTAATAACATATTTAACTGTCAGCCCAATCTTCACCGCGGCGGGGATAATCCTTGATCTCACCTCCACCCCTATCAAGCTGACCAAGAAAAATAAGTTAACCAAGGAGCTTGAGGCCCACGCGGCGGCCTGGGCCAGGCCCAACTCCATGGTGGCCAGGGCCTACCGCCAGCAGCGGCAAAGCCAAGCCGAGAAGGAGGCCAGCCTCACTATCGCGGCCCGATGAGATGGCTGCCGCTGGCGGCCCTGCTTCTCCTGCTGTCTCTGGCCGGTTGCGGCCTGCGCCAAGGCGCGGCGCCGCCTGAACCATTCCCCCTATCCTTAAGTCAAGAGCAGGGGCAGGATCTCCAGGCCCAGCTCACAGGGGTTCCTGGACCCCTGGCCCAGGCCATTGGGGCGGAGATCCAGATCCGGCTGGCCTCGGCTGAAGATAGCCAAGCCCCCGGCCGAGCCGTACCAGCAAAAAAAATCCTGACGGAGCTGCTCAGCCACAGCGGCCAGCCGCTGCTCCAACCAGGCGACGAGTTTGCCGAGCTCCGGCAACTCATCGACCCCGGCCAGGCCGAGCCCACCGCCCCCTTTGCCCGGGCCCTGGCCAGCTACCTGCTGGAGCCCGACTTCGCCTGTCGCCAGCCCATCTTTCACGCCTACTTCAACCGACGTTACCAGAAGGGCGAGCAATCCGTCTGCTCAGAAAAAATCCCCCTGCTCCTGGCCAGCCGTCTGGAGGGTGTAAGCCCCATCTGGCTCGACCCCGGCCAGGAGATCCGCGAAGTCCATCTGCTCTTTGCCGGTCAGGGTGAGAAGATGGCCTCCCGCTTCGGCCATGTGGCCCTGCGGCTGCTGGTCTGCCCGGCGGGCAAAGATGATGCCGACTCCTGCGCCAGCAACCTCTACAACCACATCGTCTTAGGCTTCATGGCCCATGTCGACGAGTTTGAGCTCAACACCATCAAGGCCCTTAGCGGTGATTACGCGGCCCACCTCTTTGCCCTGCCCTTCATGGACGCCTACCGCGGCTACGCCATCGAGGAGTTCCGCGAACTCCACTCCGTACCCCTCAAGCTAAACAGTGAGCAGCGCCAGCTTTTTGTCCGCCAGCTTAGTGAGATCCACTGGCGCTTCGCCGGCGACTACAACTTCTTCAGCCGCAACTGCGCCACCCTGCTTCAAGACGTGCTGCGCGCCCTGCTGCCCGGCTATAAAGACGAAAAGCGGCTTAAAAAAAACTTCCGGCGGCCCGACACTTTTTTTGCTGCCATCCGCCAGACCCCCCTGGTGGCGGGGAAAAAACTTGTCCCGCCAGAGCGGGCCGAGGAGGAGGGCTACTACTTCGCCAGCACCAAGCCGTTCTACGCCAAGGCCCTGGCCGTGGTGGCTGGGGCCATGAGCAAGGCTCCCTTCCGCGATCTTAACAGCTACCTGGCCCGCCCGCCGAGCCAGCGGCTGGCGGCGATCCTGGCTGACCCCGCCTATGTGGAGCTGCTCAGCCGCGACCCGTACCAGCTGGAGGCGCAGCTGCTTCTCGAAGAGCTGGCCCTGACCCGCAGCGAACGGCGCCTGCAGGCCCAGGGCAGCCGTTATCTCCATGACTTCGATTTTACCGCCGACCAGCTGCAACAGGCCCGGCTCAGCCAGCAAGAGAGACTTTTCTTCAACGACTGCTTCCTGGCCCCCATCCGCCAATTCACCAGTCCCGTCCCCCGTCTGCCGGCCATCCCGGCCGAGACGACCCAGCTGCCAGCCCTTGCCCCCAAGCCTGATTGCCAGGCCCAGAGGGGTGGCGGGGTGCAGCTCACCGATATTCTCGGCCGCGTCAACGCCGAAGGCCAAGAGCAGTGGCTGCGGGTTCTGGCCGCGACCCAGATCCATAATGAAACAATGAAAAATATTATTACCCTACAGGAGTTACGCCATGAGCCCCTTTAAGCCCAGCAGCAAGTTTTTTTTCTTCCTCTCCCTCTGCCTCCTGCTTCTCTCCTCCCAGGCCCAGGCCTCCACCGAGCGGGAGAGGCAGCTGAAGATGCTGGAGATGCTGGACAAGCTGGACCAACTGGACAAGCTCGACTTTGACGAGGCCATCTACCAGGCCGACCACTGCACCATCAAGCGTAACTTCTCTTGCGCCGAGCGGCAGCTGGTTGTGGCCCAGGGCTTTATCAGTAACGCCAGCGGCGATGAGGACAAGCTGCAGGCGGCAAAGGAGCGACTGAGGGCGGAGCGGCGGGCCCAGCAGCGCGAAGAGGATGAGCTGGAGCGGCTGCGGGAAGAGGAGGAACGCTTGCGCGAAGAGATGGAGGAAGAGGCGGAGTACTACGCCAGCAACCAAGGTTACGATGACGACTATGATCCCAACCAGGACATGATGAACTACATGGCACAAATGGGCCAGGAGGTAGCCAACTTTAAGGCCCAGCTCAACCGCGACACCAACGCCGCCATCCAGCAAGCCAACGAGATTCACGCCCGTCAACAGCGCCAGGCAGAGGCCAAGGCGAGAAGACAACAGCTGGCCTACGCCCAGCAGGCCAGAGAGCAAAAATTTGCCGCCCAAAAACGCGAACGGGAGCGGCGCTACCAGCAGCGCCAGGAGAAACTCAAACGCCAGCAGCAGCAACGGCAAGCGGAACTGACCCGCCAGCGCCAGGCCACGGCGGAGCAACGCCAACTGCTGGCAAGTTACCAGCAGAGCGGCCAGGACAAGCAGCCGACGAGGACGAGCAACAGCACCTCCCAGACTGGCGGGGAACAATCCGCCAACCGTCGGCAGGTTGAACAGGTTATCTGCTACAAGGTCAGCAACAGCTCCACCTCTTATCCCGACCGGGAAAACGGATCAATAGCGGCCATCGGCAGCGCCAAACCAGGCGGTGGTTTAGTGGTGGCCCATATGGAAGAAAAGCTTAGGAAAAAGACGTGGAACCAGCAGGACAGATCCTGGGCGACAAAGCACTACGTAATCAAACACTATGAGGTGATGAAAAGGCCCAGCGCCGGCAACGCGGAGTGCGGCAACGGCTCCATGTTCGACAGTCTCGACCGCCTCTACCGCCATTACCGGGACAACCGGGAAAGGATCTGGGGCGCTGAGGTTAATAAAAACACGGATCTGGTCCATTTCCGTCTCCTGAAATGATGCGGCCAACCGCAAGAGGCCAAGAGCAGCAGGCTACTTAAGCGGGGGCTAGATGGCCAGGCCCTAACCCAGCCGGAAAAGCACTGCGGGGCCGAGACGGCAAAAGCTGCCCGCCCTCCGCCAGCGGGGGGCCACCTTTCCCTTGTCAATCCGGCATGGATACGCTACTTTTCTGCGGTTACCCCAACCCAAGAAAGAAAGCAAAAGTAGCCATGCGCAAACATCAGGACCATTACTTCAACAAGGCCAAGAAGGAGAAGTACCCGGCCCGCTCGGTCTTCAAGCTGGAAGAGGCGCAGGAGAAGTATAAGTTCCTGCGTAAGGGTGCCAAGGTGCTCGACCTGGGCTGCCATCCCGGCAGCTGGTCCATCTACGCCGCTAAACAGGTGGGGCCAGGCGGCTCGGTTATCGGCGTGGACCAGCACACCACCCAGCCATATCAGTTTGCCGGGGCGGCCAAGATGGAACTGCTCAAGGCGGACATCTTCACGGAAGAGATCTTCGCCGGGCTTAGCGAGCACTCCTTTGACGTGGTCTTAAGCGATATGGCCCCGGCCACCTCCGGCCACAAGTTCTCCGACCACCTGCGCTCCATGGAGCTGTGCCACCGGGCCCTCACCATCGCCGCCAAGACCTTGAAACCGGGCGGCGCCTTCTACTGCAAGGCCTTCCAGGGCGAGGATTTTCCCGACTTTGTCGCCCAGTGCAAACGCCAGTTTAAAAAAGTCAAGACGGTGAAGCCCAAGTCATCCCGAACCGAGAGCCGTGAGGTGTTCGTCCTGGGGACGGACAAAAAGGATTGAAAGCAGCAACCAGTCCAGCCAAATAACAGGGGGGCTGGACAATTTACATAAAGTTTACGGTTCAAGGTTGCTTCTTTAGCATAACCTCTTCCGCCAACCGTAAACCGGCAACTGTTAACCGTTAACTATTCTCCACCTTCTCCATCCGCCCTTAAGCGGCAGGAAGCAGCTGAATGGTGGGAGCAAGCATAAGAGGATCTTTTCATGGCAGGACATTCCAAATGGGCCAACATCAAACACCGTAAGGGAGCCCAGGACGCCAAACGCGGCAAGATATTCACCCGGCTGATTAAAGAGATCACCATGGCCGCCAAGTTAGGCGGCGGCGACCCCAGCGCCAACCCCCGTCTACGTAGCGCCATTGCCGCGGCCAAGGCGGAGAACATGCCCAAGGACAACATTGAGCGCGGCATCAAGAAAGGCACCGGCGAACTGGAAGGCGTCAGCTACGAAGAAATCCGCTACGAGGGCTACGGCCCCGGCGGGGTGGCGGTTTTAGTGGACTGCATGACCGACAACCGCAACCGCACCGTGGGCGAGGTGCGCTACTTCTTCTCCAAGAGCGGCGGTAATTTAGGCGAGTCGGGCTGCGTGGCCTTCATGTTTGACCGCAAGGGCTCCATCATCATCAATAAGGCTGATACCGACGAGGAGACCCTGATGGACCTGGTGCTGGAGGCCGGGGCCGAGGACGTGATTGAGGAGGAGGAGACCTTCCAGGTAATCAGCGAACCAGACGAATTTGACGCGGTGCGCGCCGCGGTGGAGAAGGCGGAGATCAGTATGGTGGAGGCGGCGATCTCCATGATCCCTCAAAACACGGTGGAGGTGGCCGAAGAGAAGGCGGCCAAGTCGCTTATGAAGCTGTTGGAGAACCTGGAGGACAACGATGACGTCCAGGATGTGTACGCCAACTTTGACATCCCCGACAGCATAATGGAGAAGCTGTAACTCCCCATGGCCCGCCTCATCCTGGGTATTGACCCTGGCTCGCGGATCACCGGCTACGGGGTGATCCGGGCCGAGGGGCATCGTCTGACCTTCCTGGCCTGCGGCACCATCAAGGTGGCCAATAAGAGCACCTTTGCCGACCGGCTGCTGGAGATTTTCACCGGCACCAACGAGGTGATCGCCAACTTTAAGCCCCAGGAGATGGCCATCGAAGACATCTTCATGGCCAAAAACGCCAACTCGGCCTTAAAACTGGGCCAGGCCCGCGGCGTCCTCCTCCTGGCCGGCCGGGCCGCGGGTCTTGATATTCACGAATACACCCCGCGCACCATCAAACAGACGGTGGCGGGCTACGGCCAGGCGGAGAAAGCCCAAGTCCAGCAGGCGGTGCGCTCCCGGTTGCAACTCTCCGCCACCCCCAGCCAGGACGCGGCCGACGGCTTGGCCGCCGCCATCTGCCACGCCCACCACGGCATACAACTGCGAACCGCAGGTAAATGAGCCTGCGATACTCCAGAACTTTAAACAGTAAAGATCCGGGCCCATAGGGCCCGCATTGATAGCCCCTGCAAGGGGCTTAGATTACCCCGTTGCCATCTGCTTTGCGCACCGGAGAAGATGGTGACAAGGATTTTGAGCTGTCTGAGCGCAGCGAGTTCTCAAAACCCCACCATCTTTGGAGGAGCGCAAAGGAAGTCCGAAGGACCAGATGGCTGGGGTGCCCTTTCTTTTGGTTCGTTTTCTTTGGGCAAGCAAAGAAAATGAACAATGACAATAATGGCAGAGCCAGTGAACTTTGACCACGCCAAAGGACGTGGTTTTCTACTAATGAATAAATAGCCAATATTGAAGTTAAAAGACGATACCTTGCAAAAAACAAACTTCACCATTCGGCCTTCCCTATTCGCCATTCTCTTTTAAAAAAACCATGATCGCTTCCCTGCGCGGTATCCTCCAACATAAGGGGCCAGACCAGCTCATCGTCGACATCCACGGAGTGGGCTATGAGGTAATGGTGGCCGAGAGCTGCCTGGCCCAGCTGCCCAATGTGGGCCAGGAGGTGTTCCTCCACATCCACACCCATGTCCGGGAGGACGCCCTGCAGCTCATGGGTTTTTTGGCCATGGATGATAAAAAATCGTACCAGCTGCTCCTCAGTGTCTCCGGGGTGGGGCCGAAGCTGGCCATGGCCATAGTGGCCGCCTTAAACCCGGGCCAGCTGGCCCGGGCCGTGAGCTCCGATGACCTGGCCAGCCTCACCGGGGTCAGCGGGGTGGGCAAGAAGACGGCCAAGCGTCTCTGCCTGGAGCTAAAGGACAAGGTGGAGTTCAGTCCTGACTTGAACGTTGCCGCCCCTGCCCTGGCGCCAGAGGCGGGTAATCCGGCCGTCAGCGATTGCCTTTCCGCCCTGACCAATCTGGGCTACCCGGAAGAGGCGGCGCAGGAGGCGGTAAACCTGGCCTTAAGTGAAATTGGTGAAGAGGCGGGCTTAGAAGATCTGCTGCGCCAAGCCCTGCGCACCCTGGCCTGATTTTTTTGTTAACCACCCCCAGCAAGAAGCCCTAGGCCCGGAGCAATAGTAAAAAAAGATGAATATCGAAGAACGGATCACCACAGCGGAAAACGTCTCCAGCCAGGAGGGCTTTGAGGAGACCAGCCTGCGGCCCCAGCGCTTGGCCCAGTATATCGGCCAGGCCCAGGCCAAGGCCAACCTGGAGATTGCCATTGCCGCCAGCCGGGGACGAGGCGAGCCGTTGGACCATGTTCTCTTCCACGGTTTTCCCGGCCTGGGCAAGACCACCCTGGCCTACATCATCGCCAACGAGATGGGAGCCAACATTCGCGTCACCTCTGGCCCGGTGATCGAGCGGCCCGGCGATCTGGCCGCCATCCTCACCAGCCTCCAGGCCGGCGACGTCCTGTTCATCGACGAGATCCACCGCCTCAACCATGTCGTAGAAGAGATCCTCTACCCGGCCATGGAAGACTTCCAGCTGGATCTGGTCATCGGCCAGGGGCCAGGGGCCCGCTCGGTGAAGATGGATCTGCCCCGCTTCACCCTGGTGGGGGCAACCACCCGCACCGGCCTTCTCACCCCGCCCCTGCGCGACCGCTTCGGCATCATGCTGCGCCTGGAGTTTTACAGCCCCGAGGAGCTGGTGGCCATCATCAGCCGCTCAGCCGCCCTTTTAGAGATCCCCATCGATGGGGCCGGGGCCTTGGAGATGGGCCGCCGCTCCCGCGGTACGCCGCGGATAGCCAACCGCCTTTTAAAACGAGTCCGTGACTTTGCCCAGGTCAAGGGCGACGGCCGCATCAGCCGCGAGATCGCCGACAGCGCCTTAGAGATGCTGGAGGTGGACGGCCAGGGCCTGGATGAGATGGACCGGCGCATCCTGCTCACCATCATCGACAAGTTCCAGGGCGGCCCCTTAGGCCTCGACACCCTGGCCACGGCGGTGTGTGAGGAGCGCACCACCATCGAAGACGTCTACGAGCCGTACCTGATCCAGTGCGGCCTCTTAAACCGTACCCCCCGGGGCCGGGTGGCCACGGCCAGGGCCTACGAGCATTTCGGCCGGGCCGTGGAGTTTAAGGCGCCCCAGCAGGGCAAGGACGCCCTGCCCTTTAACAATAATTAAGCCCCTCTCCTTGTCAGCCAAAAAAACCCTGTGATACGATAAAGCGCTATGAAACTAAACGCCCCCGCCATCATCGCCAAAAAGACGCAGAGTGAAAAAATAACCATGCTCACCGCCTACGATGCCGGTTTCGCCCGCATGCTGGAGGCGGCCGAAGTGGACATGCTACTGGTGGGCGACTCTTTGGGCATGGTGGTCTTGGGTTACGACTCCACCGTGCCGGTGACCATGGACGAGATGATCCACCACGCCGCCGCGGTGCGCCGCGGGGCGCCGAACACCATGATCGTCGGCGACCTGCCCTTTCTCTCCTACCAGGTCTCGCCGCAAGAGGCAGTGGCCAACAGCGGCCGTTTCTTCAAGGAGGCGGGCTGCGACGCGGTGAAGCTGGAGGGTGGCCTGGAGGTGTGCGACACGGTGCGGGCCATAATAGGCGCCGGCATGCCGGTTATGGGCCACATCGGCCTCACCCCGCAGACGGCCGGCAAGTTGGGCGGCTTTAAGGTGCAGGGCAAGGATGTGGAGAGCGCCCGGCGGCTCATCGCCGAGGCCCAGGCCCTCACCGAGGCGGGGGTCTTCGCCCTGGTCCTGGAGTGCATCCCGGACGGGGTTGCCAGGATAATAAGCGAGGAGATCGCTATTCCCACCATCGGCATCGGCGCCGGCCCCCACTGTGACGGCCAGGTCCTGGTGACCCATGATCTCCTGGGCCTCTTTGAAAAGTTCGTCCCCAGCTTCGTCAAGAGCTACGTCAAGCTGGCCCCGGAGATCAAAGAGGCGGTGCGGCAGTTCAGCGACGAGGTGGCCTCCGGCTCCTTTCCCGACCCGGACCACAGCTTCCCCATGCAGATCGATGCGGCGGAGCTCCTGGACAAGAACGGTGCTTAAACAATCTTCTCAGCCCCTCTCATCTACACTCAAAGCCAGAGTAAAAAAAAATGCGAACCATCAGTAGTGACGAAATAATCGCCACCGTGCGGGATCTGGTCAAGGCTGCCGGCACCGACCTTGAGCCCGACATCCTCGACGCCCTGGTCCAGGCCCGTGACGAAGAGGTCTCCCCCCTGGCCCGCCACGTTCTGGAGCTGTTCATCGCCAACGCCGACATCGCCAGCCGGGAAAAGATCCCCACCTGCCAGGATACCGGCGTGGCCGTACTCTTTGTGGAGATCGGCCAGGAGGTGTACGTGGAGGGCAGCCTGGAGGACGCCATCCAGGAGGGGGTTAAGCAGGGCTACCAGGACGGTTTTTTGCGCATGTCGGTCTGCGATCCCATCACCCGAATCAACACCGGGACCAACACCCCGGCCGTGATCCATTATGAGATGGCGGCCGGCGATAAGATTCGCGTCTTCATGCTGCCCAAGGGCTGCGGCAGCGAGAACATGAGCGGCCTTACCATGCTGCCGCCTTCAGCCGGCATAGGCGGCATGGTGGACTTCGTGGTGCAGACCGTGGTGGATGCCGGACCAAACCCGTGCCCGCCTCTGCTGGTGGGGGTTGGCATGGGCGGCTCCTTTGAAAAGGCCGCCCTGCTGGCCAAAAAGAGCCTCCAGCGCCCCTTGGGCCAAGCCCACGGCCGCCAGGATATTGCCCAGCTGGAAGAGGAGATCAAGGCCAAGGTCAATGAGCAGGGCATGGGAGTCCAGGGCTTGGGCGGCAACCACACCGCCCTGGCCGTCCATATCGAATCATTCCCGTCCCACATCGCCAGCCTGCCGGTGGCGGTGAACATCCAGTGCCACGCCCACCGCTATAAGACGATTACCATCTAAGCGTAAAACAAAGACGGCTTAAAAAAAATGTCACTACTAAGATACCGCCCCGACTTTTTTGACCACCTTAAGGAAGTGAGCCTCCCCTTTGGCCCCGGCGTTGCCGAGGGGTTACGGGCCGGAGACCTGGTGAGCCTATCTGGCACCATCTACACCGGCCGGGACCAGACCCACCGCCGCCTAGATGCGTTACTGGACCAGGGCAAGGAGCTGCCGGTGGACCTCAGCGGCCAGCTCCTCTACTACGTGGGCCCCAGTCCGGCCCAGCCCGGCCAGGTGATCGGCGCGGCCGGCCCCACCACCAGCTACCGGATGGACCAGTACACCCCCCGCCTGCTGGAATTGGGATTGAAGGCCACCATGGGCAAGGGGGCCCGTTCCCAGACAGTGCGTGACGCCATGGAGAAACACCAGGCCATCTATCTCGCCGCCTTTGGCGGGGCCGGCGCCTTGCTCTCCCAATGCATCACGGCGGTGGACCTGATCGCCTTTGCCGACGCCGGGCCCGAGGCGATGTTCCGCTTTCAGCTCAAGGGCTTTCCCGCGGTGGTCATCAACGATTGCCAGGGAGCCGACTTCTACGAACAGACCCGCAGTCAGAGATAAGAATTTTTTTCGCCCGCCAGCAGGGGGCGGCAGGCAGCCAATAAAAAAAGCCCCGGACGCCTTTTAGGCGCCGGGGCTTTTTTTGTCCTGCTACCGCGACTTTCTTTAACGGCCCATGGCCTGAAAGATCACCGCGCTCTTGAGGATGATGACGGCCTCCTTGAGCTGGTTATCCCGCTCAATCATCTTCTGAACCTCCTCATCCTGGTCACTGGCGGCATCGTCACCCTTCTTGCCATCCTTCTTGCCATCCTTCTTGACACCCTTCTTCTCCTTCTTGGCCTCACCGTCCTTCTTGGCCTCATTCTCGAAGTGGTGGCGCAGATCCTTTTCGCGCAGGAACTTGGGCTTGTCCTCACCTTCCTTATCCAGCTCTTCCTCCTCCTCACTGGCAAACTCGGTGGGTACGACAATGTCTGGGGTAATGCCAGTGGCCTGGATGGAACGGCCCTCAGGGGTATAGTAGCGGGCCGTGGTAAGACGCAGGCCGGCCCCGTTGGGCATGGGGTGAATGGTCTGCACCGACCCCTTGCCAAAGGACTGGGCCCCGAGGATCAGAGCCCGCTCATGGTCCTGCAGGGCGCCGGCGACAATCTCCGAGGCGGAGGCCGAACCCTCGTTGATCAGGACGACAATGGGGAATTTGTACTTCTTGCCATTCTTATGGGCTGAAAAGCTGAGGTTGTTACCCTTGCGGCGGCTCTTGGTATAAACAATGAGGCCGTCATCGAGGAACACATCGGAGATCTTAACCGCCTGGTCGAGGAGGCCGCCCGGGTTGTTGCGCAGGTCGAGAACCAGCCCTTTCAGGTCGCCATCCTTGCCGAGCTCGGCCATGGCCTTCTTGAAATCCTTGGTGGTGGTGGCCTGGAAGGAACGGATGCGGACATAGCCGTAACCGGGCTCCAGCATCTTAGCCTTAACGCTGATCAGGGGGATATTGTCACGGACGATGGTGACATCCTTGAGACCAGTCCACCCCTCGCGATGGATGGAAATGGTAACCTCGGTGCCCTTGGGACCACGCAGACGCTTCACGGCGTCCATCAGGGTCATATCCTTGGTAAACTCACCCTCAATCTTGATGATCCTGTCGTTGGCCTTGAGACCCTTCTTGAAGGCGGGGGTGCCATCGATGGGGCTGACCACGGTGAGGATCGAGTCCTTCATGGAGATCTCGATGCCAATACCAGAGAAGCTGCCCTTAGTCTCAATCTGCAGCTCCTTGAAGGCGTCGGGAGTCATATAGGAGGAGTGGGGGTCTAAAGAGTTAAGCATCCCCTTTATGGCCCCATCCAGCAACTTCTTCGCCTCCACCTCCTCCACATAGTTCTGCTGAATCATGTGGAGGACAGCGGTGAAGGTCTCCAGACTCTGGTAGGTATCCTGGGTCTTGGCCACCACCTTGCTGTCCCGGTCCAACAGGGCCAGTGACAGGATCGGCAGGAGCAGGAGCAGGACGATCAACACCCGTTTGGTAGAAATTCTATCTTTTATCGATTTCATGGGTCCCCTGTACTTCGCTGGTAAATTTTATAAAATCTATAATAATCTTACCCTTATTGCAATCAATACCCTTGTTTTCACTGCTTAACCAGCCCGAGCAAGGGCTACTTATTCAATGGCCAACCGGTCACCAATATCAGCGGCCATATCGGCGTCATCATCTGCCGCCAGAGTGCTGCCAGCTGCCATCTCAAGGGCCGGGGCGTAAACAATCTCACCCCCATTGAGCCACTGCAACGGGTCAAGGGGGGCAAGTTTATGGCGGATCTCAAAATGAAGGGGCTCGGCCAACATTCCCACATGGTCGCCGCTCAGCCCCAGGACACTTCCACTCTCCACCTCATCGCCCTTCTTAACCATAAATTTGGTAAGGGGTGAGGTCATGGTATAATAGCCATCGGCGTGGCTGACAATCACCAGCTGACCATAACCCTTGACAAAACCGGCATAAATAACCTTGCCGCGAAACACGGCCCGCACCTGGGCCCCCCGCTTCACATCAAAGTCGATGCCGGCCAGGGCGCCAAGACCGCTGACGGTCTCCACACCTTCCTGGAACAGGCTCACCAGTTCACCCGTCACCGGCAGGGGCAGCTGCCCCTGCTGCCCGGCAAAGCCACGGGCCCAGGCCGGCCGCCTCTTCTTGTGGGGCAGGAGGGGGTGGGCTTCAATCTCCCACTCCTCCTTCTCCCGCCGGGCCTGATTAACCTCCGCCTCCATGGTGGCCAGGTTGGTGAGCAGCTCATCCATGGCCACATTGAGCTCCTGAGAGGCCTGCTCGTGGAGATGCTTCTCCACCTTGACCCGGGCCAGGACCTGCCCCCTCTCCTCCTTGGCCGCGGAGAGAATGTCCCGCTGCTTGCGGGCCAGATCCATGGCCCCTTCCAGTTCCCGCCTCTGCTCCTCATGGGCCGTCTTGGCAGCCGCGACATCCACAAGCTTGGCCCGGAACCGGTTAATCAGCTTACGGTCATGGCGGAGGAGAAAGCGGTAATGCTCTTGAAAATTAACCAGATCAGGCAGGGTGGAGGAGGAGAAGGTGATATTGAGCACTCCGTAATCACCCAACCTGTAATAGGCGGCCAGCCTCTTTTCGGTCATGAGGCGCAGCATCTCTTTTTCCTGTTGGACCTGCTCATACTCCTGCTCCCGCTCCCGGGAGAGCTCCTTATGCTCCTGGGCCTGCTGGAAGTACTCCACCAGCAAGCGGCTCTCCTCCATGATCTTCTCATCGTAACGGGCCAGTTCGTCAAGGAGGCCCTTCTCCTGCTTCCGGGCCCGGCCCACGGCCTCCTCCTGCACCGCCAGACCATATTTAACCTGGCTAATCCGGTTATTCTGGCGGGCCAGTTCCTCCTCGGCCAGCCGAACGGCCTGTTCCAGCTCCTCATCCTCGCCAAAGGCAGCCGCCTGGCTCCAGACAGGCTGGAGCAGGAGAAGGAAAAGGGCCAGGGCCCCTCCTGGAAAGAGCAAAGCGCCTCTCATACCCGGAGATATCTCCGAATGGAAATGATACTGCCGCCGGTGCAGAGGATAAGGGCGGTGAGCATAATGACCATAATATCCTGCTGGGGCAGAAAGGATATCTCAAAGAGATTGATAAAACCCTGGCCGGAAAAGCGGCCCTTGATCCACTGGTAGAGAAAGTAGAGGGAGGTCATGCCAAAGGAGACCCCGAACAGGCCGTGGAGGAAGCCCTCGATGAGGACAGGGCCGCGGATATAGCTGTCGGTGGCCCCTAAAAAGCGCAGGATCTCCAACTCCTCCTGGCGCGATTCCAGGGTGAGGCGGATGGTGTAGGAGACCATGAAGACCGAGGTGAGGATGAGCAGGGCGCCGCTCAGGACCACAATAACCTGGATCAGGTTGACGAAATAACCGAAGCGCTCAATCCATTCCTGGCCATACTGCACCTTCTGGGCCCCGGGCAGGGTCTGGAGGTAATCGCTGAACTGTTTAATCCGGGTCAGGTTTTTCAGATCCTTGGGGGGATAGATCTCCACCGAGTGGGGCAAAAAGGAGGGGTCCAGGTCCGCAAGGACATCGCTGTCCGGCCCCAACCGCTCACTGAGCCGGGCAAAGGCCTCCTCCTGGGAGACAAAGACAATCCTGTCCACCGGGTTGAAATTGGTAATCTTGCGCTGGAACTCTTCCTGGAAGCCGGGGGGAACCGCCTCGTCCAGGAAGACAATAAGGCGCAGCTCGTCGCCGAGGCGGGCCGAGGCGGCCTGCATGTTGGCATAGACCAGGAAAAAGAAGGAAAAGATCAAGACCGAGAGGGAGACGGTAAAGAGGGTCATGATCTGCGAGGTCCAGCCATGGCGGAAATTTCGCCGCAGCTGGCCAAAGATAAAGGAAAAATAACGCATCAGTCAAAGCCCTCAAACTTCACCTGGAGGATCTCCTGGAGCCGGCCCTGTTCAATATTGACCACCCGCTGACCGCTCTCCTTGATAAGGGCCTCGTCATGGGTGGCGATTATTATCGTTGAACCACTCTCCGTCAGGCTGTTGAAAAGATCCATCACCAGGGCCGAGGCGCTGGGATCAAGATTACCGGTGGGCTCATCGGCCAGGAGCAGAGATGGTTTGTTGGCGCAGGCCCGGGCTATGGAGACCCGCTGCTGCTCCCCCCGGGACAGTTTATTGGCCGGGGTATGCACCTTGTCGGCCAGGCCCAGCTTGGCCAAGAGCTCCAGAACCCGCTTTTTCACCACCTTGGGGCTCTCGTAGCGCACCTCCATGGCCAGGGCGATATTCTGATATACGGTCTGCCGGGGGAGAAGACGAAAATCTTGATAGGCCACGCCGATCTGCTGGCGAAGCATCTGGATCTGAGATTTGCTCAGGGTGCTGACATCCCTGCCATCAATCTCTATTACCCCCTTGGTGGGCAGTTCAAGGAAGCAGAGAAGTTTAAGCAGGGTTGTTTTACCAGCGCCGCTTACCCCGGTGAGGAAGACAAGCCCCCCCCGGTTAACCACAAGGGAGACATTATCAAGGGCCAGCACATCAGGGGGGTAGGTCTTGGAGACCTTGACGATCTCCACCATGGCCTGGCTTTCAGGGGGACTCTGTTCGTTACTCATTCGCTCTATACTTTCTAAACACCATTTTTCCAGCCCGCCGCCTGCCCGCGGACCAGATATAGCCGTTATCCGGGCAAACCAGCCTGGCCGCCGGCTATTAAAATAATCACACTGTGGACAACAGGGGCTAATGCTAAATGACCAGCCGTAATAATAAACTTTTACCTTTGGGCCAGCAGGGGGAAACTCCCTGAACCCAGGAGGGGCATGCCCAAAAATTACCGCCCTTTTAGCAAATTATTTATATACCAGAAAATAATAATAAAAGAAAATCATTGAGTTACACATTTTTATTATCTGCCACCCCGCCACTTATGGCCCCAGCCAACAGGCTGTTTTTCGGCCCGGGCCAGCCCCAGGGCAAAAACCCACGGTCCAGCAGATTACCATAGACAGATGATTATGAACAGTGCCTCGGCAGGGCAAATCATGCCAACCAGCAAAAACTAACGAGATAACGGGGAGATATCAGCAAAAAACATACGATCCGCGGCCAGGACCCGGCAAACAGGAATATTTCTACCAGGGCAGCCATCTCTGGCCGGACAGATTTTCATGGTCCAAGGGGGGGGAATGGGGTAAGTTCGCCAGCTATGCAAGAGACCACCTCCGCAGCAACCCTGCCCCTGCTGGGCTTCGTCGCCTTCAGCAGTGATACCGGCAAGACGACCCTGCTGAAAAAAATCATCCCCTTATTGCGCGGCCGGGGCCTGCGTCCGGCCCTTATCAAGCATGTCCACTGCGGCTTTGACCTGGACACCCCGGGCAAGGACAGCTATGAGCTGCGCCGGGCTGGGGCCGATCAGGTCCTGGTGGCCTCGGCTGAACGCTGGGCCCTGATGAAGGAGGAGCCCACACCCGATAACTACCCTGACCTGGCCCGGATGGCCAGCCGAATAGAGCCTGAGAGCGCCGACCTCATCCTGGTGGAAGGGTTCAAGGAGGCGGGCCACCCCAAGATCGAGGTGCACCGCCAGGCAACCGGCAGCCCCTGCCTCTTTCCCCAAGATCCTTCCATCGTGGCGCTGGCCAGCGACGCGGCCACGAAAATAGCCACTGACCTGCCGCGGCTGGACCTGAATAATCCCGCCCAAATTGTCGATTTCATTATTGATTTTTGCGGACTGAACTCCTAATTTCATTATAAGGTCCACCCTCCCCTCCCCTTTGCCGTTCCCCCTCCCCTCCCCCCAGGCGCGCCTTGATATCTCCAACGCATCTCCCATGGCCAGGCGCCCCCTTAATTTCTGAAGAATCACCATATGTTAGCTTGGCACAAGGCAATAATCGCCTTGCCAGACCCCAATAGCGGCCCCAACCCTAATAAACAGATGCCCCCCACGATCTCCTTGCATTTTTCAAAAAAAGGGCCCACCATTATCTACATTAGCTGCCAGAAAAATGAACCGGTCCCCCCGCTTTCCCCCCTGGGGAGCGAGGGGAAATCATAACAAAACAATGGCCAGACGGAGATATCGACAATGACCAAATTAAACGAGGTGTACAAATGCGAATTATGCGGCAATCTGGTAGAGGTGGCCGGGGTGGGCAGCGGGGATCTGACCTGCTGCGGTCAGGCCATGAGCCTGCTGGCCGAGAACTCCACCGACGCGGCCCAGGAAAAACATGTGCCTGTACTGGCCAAGGAGGAAGGCGGCTGGCGGGTGACGGTGGGTTCAGTCCCCCATCCCATGGCAGACGACCATTACATTCAATGGGTAGAGCTCATCGCTGGAGATACTGTCCACCGCTGCCAGCTGCAACCAGGAGGGGAACCCAGCGCCTTCTTCCCGGTGGCGGCAGCCCAGCAGCCCACGGCCCGGGCCCTGTGCAACCTCCATGGCCTCTGGACGGGTAAATAAAATGACACGGACAACAACAACCATTCTCCTCCTCGCCCTGGCCGCCGCCCCTGCCCTGGCGGCCGCGGGCCAAGGCCCGGCCACCATCAACCTCAAAGAGTTATTCACGGTGGAGGGCTCGAAAAAGGCGGTCATCTTTCCCCACCACCAGCATCAGGAAAAATCTCCCTGCGACTCCTGCCATAGGTCCGCCAAGGGGGGCGACGCCCTGCGGGTGACCATTGAGGTGCGCAGCGGTTTCAAGAACGACTTCCACCAGAAGCTGTGCTGGCCCTGCCATATCGAAAAGGAGGTGCCGGCCGGCAAGAGCTGCGCCACCTGCCATAACGGTCCCTGACCAGAAATCAGCATGGCAGGCTATGATTTTGATATCGGGGTGATCGGCGGCGGGGCCGCCGGTCTTACCATCTGTTCCGGCGCGGCCCAGCTGGGGGCCAAGACCCTGCTGGTGGAAAAGGAGGAGGCGTTGGGCGGCGACTGCCTCCACTTCGGCTGCGTGCCCTCCAAGACCCTGATCAAATCGGCCAAGATGTACCACGATATGGGGCGGGGAGCGGAGTTCGGCCTGCCGGAGGTGGCGCGGCCGCCGGTGGATTTTGACCAGGTCCGCCAGCGCATCGCGGCGGTGATCGCCACCATCCAGGAACATGACTCTTTAGACCGCTTCCAGGGCTTGGGGGTCCAGGTCAAATTCGGTACGCCCCGTTTCCGCGACGAGCATCAGCTGGAGCTGGCTGGACAGCTGATCACGGCCAAGAGCTGGGTGATAGCCACCGGCTCGTCGCCTGCCGCCCCCCCCTTCCCCGGCCTGGACCAGACCCCCCACCTTACCAATAGAGAAATCTTTTCCCTCACTGAGCTGCCGACCAGCTTAATCGTCCTGGGCGGCGGCCCCATCGCCTGTGAGATGGCCCAGGCCTTTGGCCGCCTGGGCAGTAAGGTCACCATCCTCCAGCGCTCAGAGCAGATCTTGAGCAAGGAAGACCCTGACATGGCCGCCATTGTCCAGACGGCCATGGCCCATGAGGGAATCACCATCGAACTGGGAACTGAGGTGGAGCGGGTCAGCGGCGATGGGGTGGGCTGCCAGGTGGAGTATCTTGACCAGAATGGCCAGCGGAGGCAGGTGACCGGGGAAAAACTGCTGGTGGCCCTGGGCCGCTCGGCCAACACCACGGGCCTGGGGTTAGCAGGTATCGGCGTTGAGCTGAGCAAAAAGGGTATCGTTGTGGACAGCCGGCTGCGTAGCAGCCAGCCCCATATCTTCGCCGCCGGGGACGTCACCGGCCGCCACCAGTTCACCCACGCCGCCGGCTATGAGGGCGGCATCGTGGTGAGCAACGCCATCTTCCACCTGCCGCGCCACACCGACTACCGCTGGCTGCCCTGGGCCACCTACTGTGAGCCGGAGCTGGCCTCGGTGGGGATGAATGAAAAGGCGGCTGCTAAGGCGGGTATCGCCTGCCAGGTCTGGACCGAACCGTTCAGCGGTAACGACCGGGCCCTTTGCGAGGGGGCCGGGGCGGGGATGATCAAGATGATCCTCGACCATAAAGAACGTCCCCTGGGGGTGCAGATCGCCGGCCCCCGGGCCGGAGACCTCATCGGCCAGTGGGTCACGGCCTTAGGCGGCAAGGTGAAACTCTCCCGCCTCGCCTCCGCCATCCAGCCCTACCCCACCCTGGCCGAGATCAACAAACGGGTGGCCGGCAACTTCCTCTCCCCCAAGATTTTTTCCCCCACCATCAAGAAGGGGCTGAAATTTTTCTTTAATTATCACGGAGACTTGAAAGATGACACCCCTGATTCCCAGGGGGAAGAGCGCTAAGGGCCAGACAGCCTGAATTTTACAATAACCAGCGAATCAGCCATACTGACTTAAGAGATCCAGCGCCGCTCACTCCCCATCACCAACCTCCACCATCCACGCCATGAACGCCGCCGAACTTTTCATAAGATGTCTGGAGAACGAAGGGGTTGAGTATATCTTCGGGGTTCCAGGGGAGGAGAACGCCCACTTCCTCATCGCCCTGGAGGATTCCCCCATCCGTTTCATCCTCTGCCGCCATGAGCAGGGGGCCGCCTTCATGGCCGACGTCTACGGCCGTCTCTCCGGCCGGCCCGGGGTCTGCCTGGCCACCCTGGGCCCGGGCGCCACCAACCTGGTCTCCGGGGTGGCGGACGCCAATATGGACCGGGCGCCCCTCATCGCCATCACCGGCCAGGCGGACAGCCGCCGCCAGCACAAGGAGAGCCACCAGTACATGAACGTGGTGGCCATGTTCGAGCCGATAACCAAGTGGACCCAGGCCATCATCCACCCGGACAACATCCCCGAGGTGGTGCGCAAGGCGTTCAAGCTGGCCACCCAGGAAAAACCAGGGGCCTGCCACATCGAGCTGGCCGACGACATCGCCGCCTTTCCGGCCAGCGGCAAGCCCATGCCGGTGATAAAGACCCGGCGCCCCAGCCCGGTGCCGGAGCTGATAGAGGAGGCGGTGGGACTGATCAGCCAGGCCAAGAAACCGGTGATCCTGGCCGGCAACGGCGTTATCCGCCAGGGGGCCGCCGAACAGCTCCTGGCCTTGGCCGAACGCTCCCGCATCGGGGTGATAAATACCTTCATGGGCAAGGGCACCGTGCCCCGCCAGTCAGAACACTGCCTCTTCACCATCGGCCTCCAGTCCCACGATCACATCCTCTGCTGCCTGCAGCGGGCCGACCTGATCATCACCATCGGCTATGACCTGGTGGAATACGCCCCCAACCTCTGGGGCCGGCCCCTCACTGAAAAAAATGGCCAGAAGATCATCCATATCGACTGCAGCCCGGCCGAGATTGACGAGCACTACCAGGTGGACCTGGAGATTGTCGGCAACATGGGCCGCGCCCTCACCGACCTGCACCAGGCCCTGGGCCAAGATCACCGGCCGAACCACTCGGAGGAGTACAGAGACGCCATCCGCGAACGACAGCTGGCCGATTTTGCCGCCCACAAGGACGATGAGACCCGTGGCACCATCCGGCCCCAGAAGGTGCTGTGGGACGTACGGCTGGCCATGGGGCCTGACGATATCGTCTTAAGCGACGTGGGGGCCCATAAGATGTGGGTGGCCCGCTACTACCAGTGCGACCGGCCCAACACCTGCCTCATCTCCAACGGCTTCTGCTCCATGGGCTTTGCCCTGCCCGGGGCCATCGGCGCCAAGCTTCTCCATCCGGAGCGCCAGGTGATGGCCATCTGCGGCGATGGCGGCTTCATGATGAACGTCCAGGAGCTGGAGACCGCCCGCCGCCTGGGGGCCAATATCATCGTCATGATCTGGGAGGATAAGGGCTACGGCCTCATCGAGTGGAAGCAGCTGAACAACTTTGGCCGCCACAGCGAGCTCTCCTTCAACAACCCCGACTTCGTCCAGCTGGCCCAATCCTTTGACTGTAACGGCATCCGGGTCAGCGACTGCCAGGAACTGCGGCCCGCCCTGGAGGAGGCCAAGGGGGCGAATCGCCCCACGGTGATCGCGGTGAACATCGACTACCGGGAAAACCTGATCCTGAGCCAGAAGCTGGGGGAGATCTCCTGTCCGATCTGAGCGATGGTTAAGCTTAGCTCAATGGAGCAGGGTCCAGCCAACTAATGGGGTCTCTTAAAAAAGTTAAAAAGCTCTGCTTCCTACCGCCAAGGCGCAAAGTTTTTTTCCAACAATACAAGTGGTTATCTTTGCGACTTGGCGTCTTTGCGGTTTACAGAGCAACTGACTAAACCATTGAGCCCAATATTCACACCCAAATTTCCCGGCAAGCAACCCCAATAGACCGATAAAAAAATGGCGCCAAAAAAACATCCCTACTACCTGGCCAACGAACCAATCTTTGCCAATGCCGACCTGCCCGTCTTCGACAAGTTCAGTGGCAATCTGGCCTATGAGGTGGCCATGGCCGACGAGGCTGCCATCCATCAGGCCATTGACCGAGCCGTGGAGGCCGAAGGGGCCATGGCCGCCCTCCCCCCTTACCGGCGCCAGGCGGTGCTGGAGCATTGCGTGGAGCGCTTTAGCCAGCGGGCCGAAGAGCTGGCGAAAGCCCTCTGCGTTGAGGCGGGCAAGCCGATCCGTGACAGCCGGGGTGAGGTGGAGCGCCTCATCGAGACCTTCAAGATCGCGGCCGAGGAAGCGGTGCGCGTTCCCGGTGACTTCGAGAACCTGGGCCGCAGCCCCCGGACCAGCGGCTACCTGGCCCTGACCAAGCAGGTGCCGGTGGGGGCCTGCTCCTTCATCTCGCCCTTCAACTTTCCCCTGAACCTGGCGGCCCACAAGGTGGCGCCGGCCATTGCCAGCGGCTGCCCCTTTCTCCTCAAACCGGCGTCGCTGACCCCCATCGGCGCCCTGATCATCGGCGAGGTGCTGGCCGAGACCGACCTGCCGAAAGGCGCCTTTTCCATCCTGCCCTGCCACCGGGAGGGGGCCCGCCTCTTCTCCGAGGACGAAAGGCTGAAGCTCCTCTCCTTCACCGGCTCGCCCGAGGTGGGCTGGGCTTTGAAGGAGAGGGCCGGCAAAAAGAGAGTGGTATTGGAGCTGGGCGGCAACGCCGCCTGCATCGTCGACCGGGACGCCGACATAGCCCAGGCGGTGGAGCGGATAATCATCGGCGCCTTCTACCAGTCGGGCCAGAGCTGCATCGGCATCCAGCGCATCCTGGTCCATCAGGAGATCTACGCGGAGTTCAAGGAGAAGATGCTCTTTGCCACCCGGGCCCTGATCAGCGGCGATCCCCGGGAGGAAAAGACCTTCATCGGCCCCATGATCAGCGAAAGGGAGGCGATCCGCCTTACGGAGTGGCTGGCCGAGGCGAAGGAAGGCGGCGGCCGCATCCTGTGCGGCGGTGAGCGGGACGGCGCTATGCTTACGGCCACTTTAGTGGAAAACGCGCCGCGAAGCTGCCGCCTCAACCAGGAGGAGGCGTTCGGCCCGGTGGCCACCCTCTCCCCCTTCAGCGATTTCAACCAGGCCCTGACCCAGGTTAACGACAGCCGCTTCGGCCTGCAGACCGGCATCTTCACCCGCGACATCCAGCACGCCCTCACGGCCTGGGACCAGTTAGAGGTGGGCGGGGTGATCATCGGCGACATCCCCTCCTGGCGGGCGGACCAGATGCCGTACGGCGGGGTGAAGGACTCGGGCCTGGGCCGGGAGGGGATAAAAAACGCCATGGCCGACATGAGCGAACCACGGATCATGGTGATCCGCCAACAACCGGGATAAAGAAATGACCAAGAAACTACTCCTCATCGGCGGCGGCCACGCCCACCTCACCACCCTGGCCCGCATCAGGGCCATCAGAGCGATGGGCCACGAGGTTACCGTGGTGGCGCCCTCCCCCTATCATTACTACTCGGGCATGGGCCCCGGCCTGCTGGGCACAACTTACTCCGCCAGCGCCATCCGCTTTGCCACCCAAAAAACGGTGGCGGCCCAGGGCGGCGAATTCATCCTGGACACGGCCGTGAACATCGACGGGGCAAGCCGCCAGGTAGAGCTGGCCTCAGGCAAGAGTATCTCCTACGACGTCCTCTCCTGCAATGTGGGTTCCCAGGTGGACCGCAGCCTGATCCATGAGCCAAAGGCACGCGACATCTTCACCGTCAAACCCATTGCCAACCTCCTGGCCGCCCAGCAGCGCATCGTCAGCCGGGCCAAGGCGGGAGCCAGCCAGGTGAGTATCGTCGGCGGCGGCCCCTCGGCCGCTGAGCTGGCGGGCAACGTGCTGCAACTCACCGCGGCCCATGGCCTCACCACCCCCACGGTGCAGATCTACTGCCGGAGCAAATTTATGGCCAAGGCGCCGCTGGTGGTCCGCCGTCTGGCCCGCCGCTCCCTGACCAGGCGCGGGGTGCGCATCAAGGAGAAGTCAGCGGTAACCGGCCTGGGCCAGGGGATGATCCAGCTGGCGGGGGGCAGGGAAGAAAGTGCCGATGTCATCCTCCTCGCCTCCGGGGTCAAACCGCCCCCCATCTTCCATCAGTCAAACCTGCTCTGCGGGCCCGACTCCGGCCTGGCGGTGAACCGCTATCTCCAATCCCCCCAATATCCGGAGATATTTGGCGGCGGCGACTGCATCCACTTTCAAGAGCGTCCCCTGGACAAGGTGGGGGTGTACGCGGTGCGCCAGAATCAGGTGCTGGCCCGCAATCTTGTCGCCAGCCTGAACGAAGAGCCCCTCAAACCATTCCGCCCCCGGGGGGGCTATCTCCTCATCTATAACCTGGGCCAGGGCTTAGGCCTGCTCCACAAGGGTATCTTCACCTGGCATGGCCGCCTGGCCTTCCGCCTCAAGGACCGTATAGACCGGCGCTTCATGGCCCGCTTCCAGGAGACCGGGCAACCAGAGAAAACAAATAGCCGGGCAATGTCAGATTTATCTAAGCAACTCCACAAATTTCCAGAGGGGTAAAGGCAGGCTAGCACCATGAGCGCCGAAAATGGCCAGCGGCGGCGGCGAGACAGCGGAAAAAATCCAGGCCCAGCTCAAGGATATCCCAAAAAAGCTGAGCCGCAACGAGCAGGCGGCCACAGCCTTCATGATCAATGGCCGCCCTGCGCGGTGAGGCAGGTTAAAGCGGTCAACAGATAACCCTTCTGGCCACCTGCCCCAGGCCATTCACCATCTTTATTATTTTCAGCACATCCTATCCCTGTTTCTAAAATTGGCCCGGTTTGAAGTTCGCCTCCAGCTTTGTCCCCTTATAGATCAGCTCAAAGGCCGTATTGCCGTTAAGCTTCTTCGTGGGCCCATGGAAACGGACCAGAGAGAGAACCTCTCCTGGCAAGTCTCTGCCCCAAAAAAAGAGGGCCAGAGCCGCCATAAACCTTGGGGCGAATCGGGGAGATGGGAAGAGAAAATGTTGCTGGCATTTTCAGCCAGGAGGGGAGGGGAATTTTAGAGCCAGTTCTGGTCCCGGCAGGCGGCCAGGGTCAGCTGGGCCAACCCTTTGATGAAATCGGGATCGCAGTTGAGAGATTGAGTCCGATGCAGGGTGAGGCCCAGTTCCCGGGCCAGCTCCCCATACTCGATATCGATCTCATAGAGGGTCTCCACATGGTCGGAGACAAAGCTGATGGGCAGCATCACCACCTCCTTGATCCCCTGGCGGGCCAGATCCCGCAAGGTGTCGGGAGTGGAGGGCTCAAGCCAGCGCACCGGTCCGGAGCGGCTCTGGAAGCAGAGGTGGCCGCGGATGGGGAGACGCGCCTCCAGGGCGGCGATGGTCCGGGCCAGATGGTCCAGATACGGGTCGCCTCCCTCAATGAGCTTCACCGGTAGGCTGTGGGCGCTGTAGACCAGGGCCGGCTCGCCAAGGCACTGCTCCAACTGCTGCCGCACCGAACGGACCAGGGCCGTGATGTAATCGGGCTGCTCGGGCCAGGCCGCAACTTCAGCGATGGCGAAGTCGTGCTCCATCATCTCGGCCTGGGCCTTCAAGTCCGTTAGGGAGGAGCCGCTGGTGGCCTTGGAGTAGTGGGGGTAGAGGGTGAGGGCGATTATTTTCTCCACCCCGGCAGCGGCCATCTCCATAAGGGCCGCTTTGGCATCGGGCTGCCAGTAGCGCATGGCCATCACCACCCGGAAATCGGCCTGGGAAGAGAGTTCCTGCGCCAGGGCCTGGCCCTGCTCACCGGTGATCCGGGCCAAGGGCGAGCCGCCGCCGATCTGCCGGTAGGCGGCCCGGCTCTTGGGGGCCCGCTTGCGGGCGATGAAACGGGCTATGGGGCGTTGGAGGAAGGGAAAGGGGGAGAGACGGATGATCTGCCGGTCGGAGAAGAGCTTAACGAGAAAGGGCTCCACATCGGCCAGCCTCTCAGGCCCGCCCAGGTTAAGGAGGATGACGCCGATCTTCTCTCCCGCCCCGGCCATTAGAGGAGCGCCTCCTCGGCCGCCGCCAGCCTGGCAACGACAGAGTCGGCCGCAAAGGGCAGATGAGAAAAAATCCGCTCCTCCAAGTCACAGCACTTCACAAAATTCTCCCTGATATGGGCCAGGTAATCGAGATTGCCCTGGGCATAACGCTCCTCGATATAGAGCCGCCGCTCTTGCAAAGAAACAACCTCATCGTGGCGCACCCGCTTGTCGGCGTAGTAGACCAGGGCCACCGGAGAAAGCGGGGCGGCAAAATCATCTAAGACCACATGCTGGGCGACAATATCCGCCACCCGGGCCATACCGTGCTCCAGGCAGATATCCCGGCCGTGCTGGGCGTGGCGACAGCTGCCGTCGAGACAGATGGTCTTGGCAATGTCATGGAGCAGGGCCCCGGCCACAACCAGCTGCCGCTCAAACTTTAGCCCCGCAGAGGCGAGGGCGTCAGAAAGGAGCAGGGCCACCCGGGCCACCATGATGGAGTGGTCGCGGATATTGGCCAACATCCCGTACTGGGCCATCAGGGCCTCGCACTGACCACGGTCCGGGATCATGGCTTGGCGCGCAGCTCCCGGGAGACCCGCTGCACCGTCTCCACCACAAATTTCGCCTTCTCCGGCGGGGTCTGGGGGACAATGCCGTGGCCCAGGTTGAAGATATGGCCCTTGGCGGCGAGACCCCGCTGGACAATACTCCTGATCCGGGCCTCCAGCTTCTCCTCGGGCAGGAGCAGGGCAATGGGGTCCAGGTTGCCCTGGATACTGATATCAGGGCCAAAGGCGTCAATGGCGGTGGGGATGTCCACCCGCCAGTCCAGCCCCAGGACATCGGCCCCGCTGGTCTTGGTGAGGTCCAGGAGAGCGGCGCAGTTATTGGCAAAGTAGATCAGCGGCACCCCGGCCGGCTTCAGGGCAGAAATTATATCCTGCACGTAAGGCAGGGCGTATTCGGCATAGTCGGAGGCGGCCAGGGCCCCGGCCCAGGAGTCAAAGACCTGGAGGGCCTGGGCCCCCGCCTCTACCTGGGCCTGGAGATAGGAGATGGTGGCCCTGGTGATCTTTTTCATGAGGCCGTGGTAGAGATCCGGGGCCTCATACATCATCTTCTTGGTGTTAAAGAAATTTTTGGAGGAGCCGCCCTCGATCATATAGGTGGAGAGGGTAAAGGGCGCCCCGGAGAAGCCGATCAGCGGCACCTGTAACTCGCCGCGGAGGATCTTAATGGTCTCCAGGACGTAGCCTAAACTCTCCACCGGGTCCGGGTCACGCAACCGGTCAAGGTCGGCCTGAGAACGCACCGGGTTGGCCAAGATGGGCCCCTGCTTCTCCTTGAAGGTGAGATCCATGCCCATGGCATCCGGGGTAACGAGGATATCGGAGAAGAGGATGGCGGCGTCAACGCCTAAGATATCCACCGGCTGCAGGGTAACCTCCGCCGCCTTCTCCGGGGTCTTGCACAGCTCCAGAAAGCTCATCTTACTGCGGACCTTGTGGTAGTCAGGCAGGTAACGGCCGGCCTGACGCATGATCCAGATGGGGGTGTATTCGGTCTTCTCGCCTCGGCAGGCTTTTAGGAAGGTATCGTTCATTTTTTTATGTTTTTTTTTAAGTTTATTTTAGGTTGGTCGATTGGCCCAGCCAGTGTTGCTCCAGGGGATGAGAAAAGGGGGGTACGAAAGAAAACCCCGTAAATCTCAACCCTAGCCTTTTTCAGCCATCTTCCGGGGCACATAGTTACAGAAGGGCTCGGGGCCGAGATAATCGCCGTCCATGGCGTAGGCCCTGGCCCGGCAGCCGCCGCAGACGCTGACGTACTCACACTTGCCGCAGCGCCCCTTGTAAGCCTTGAAGTCGCGCATCTCGTGAAAGAGCTTGGAGTTCTCCCAGATATCCTTAAACGACTGCTGACGGATATTGCCGGCCGCCTTGGGAAAATAGCTGCACGGCAGGACATTGCCGTCCACGTCGAGGAGGCAGATCACCTGGCCGGCCAGGCAACCCTTGGAGCCGCCGGTGGAAAACTTCAGGCTGCGCCGCGCAAACCCCTCCTCCCCCGCCTTCTCCTTCTGAAGGAGCAGACGGTAATAGCTGGGGGCGCAGGTGGGCCGGACCAGGAGTTCGGTCTCGTTTTTTTCCATCTCATAATGCCACTCCAAAAGCTCATCGTACATCTTTTGATCGATGAGCTCCTCCATGATCTCCTCGCCCCGGCCGGTGGGGACGATCATGAACATGTACCAGGCCGTGGCCCCTAAGTCCTTGGCCAGCCGGTAGACGGCCGGCACCTCCGCCTGGTTGCGCTTGGTAAATGACGAGTTGATCAAGAAAGGGATGTCGTTTTCCTTAAACAGCCTGGCGGCCCGGGTCATGCCGGCAAAGGCGCCCGGCTGGTTGCGGAAGTTGTCGTGGACCGCAGCCGAGGCGCCGTCCAAGGAGAGGGAGACCATACGGATGCCGCTCTTCTTGATCCCCTCACACACCTCCTGATTGACCAGAACGCCGTTGGTGGCCAGGCACATGCGTAAGCCCTTCTTCGTGCCATAGCTGGCGATATCAAAGACATCGTCGCGCATGAGCGGCTCGCCGCCGGAAAGCACCACCACCGGCTCAGCGTAGCTTGCTATATCATCGATGACGCGCTGCGCCTCGCTGAAGGAAAAATCAGGGTGATCCGCCACCTCCAGGGTGGAGGAGGAACGGCAGTGAACGCATTTGAGGTTGCAGCGCCGGGTAATCTCCCAGGCCAACCATTTGGGGGTAAATTCCATATTTTTTTTACTGGCTGGTTGAAGCTAAAGTAAAACCACGCCCACCTAGGGGCAGCATATCTTCTATCTTTGCTGAAACAGTTAGGGCAAGGGGCAGCAAAAAAAACCTAAAGATAATCGGCCGCCACCGCCGCCAACCGGGAACGCTCGCTCTTACGCAGGGTCACATGGCCATGGATCGCCAGAGATTTGAGGCGCTCCACCGTATAGGTCAGACCGTTACTGGCCGAATCCAGGTAGGGGTTGTCGATCTGGTACGGATCGCCGGTGAGGACAATCTTGGTCCCCTCGCCGGCCCGGCTGATAATGGTCTTCACCTCGTGGGGCGTCAGATTCTGGGCCTCGTCGACAATCACATACTGGCCCGGAATGGAACGGCCGCGGATGTAGGTCAACGCCTCCATCTCCAGCAGCTCATCCTTTAAGAGGCTGGCCACCTTCTTGCGGGCCGTGACCTGGGCCCCCTCATCATGTTCATGGCCCACCCCCCCCATGAGGAAGGTGAGGTTGTCGAAGATGGGCTGCATCCAATGGGCCAGCTTCTCGTCCTTGTCACCGGGCATGTAGCCCAGGTCCTTGCCCAGGGGGATGATGGGCCGGCTCACCAGGATCTTCTCATAACGGCCCTTGACGATGGTGGTCTCCAGGGCCGCGGCCAGGGCCAGGAGCGTCTTGCCGGTCCCGGCCTGGCCCACCAGGGTGACCACGGCCACCTGGGGGTCCATGAGGAGCTCCAGGGCCATGCGCTGTTCCTTGGAGCGGGACCTTATCTGCCACGCCTCGGCGAACTCAGGGACCAGAGGGGCCAGCTGATGCTCGTCCGTGGCCCGGGACAGGGCGGCATGTTTGGGGTCGGTCTCGTCGCGCAGGAGGACAAACTCATTGGGCCGGAAATCCAACTCCGCCACCTCAAGGTGGTGGGCCTCATAAAAGGTGTTGATCAGGTCAGCGGCCACGTCCAGTTCCCGGTAACCGGTGTAGAGCTCATCGAAGTTGACCTTCTGCTTCTCAAAGTCCTGCACCTCGAAACCCAGGGCGTCGGCCTTGAGGCGGGCGTTGATGTCCTTGGAGACAAAGACCACCTGCTTGCCCTGGACAAAGAGGGTATGGGCCACGGAAAGGATACGGTTGTCGGCCACGTCGTTGGCCAGGGCCGGATGGCGCACCGTGTCATGCTCCAGGACCACCATCACGGTGCCGCCGTTGTCCATGTCCACCCCCACGGCCAGGCTGCCCTTGTGGCGCAGGGCGTCCAGCTCACGGATCACCCGCCGGGCGTTGCGGCCCAACTCGTCGGAGTGGTTCTTGAACTTGTCCAACTCCTCGATCACGGTCATGGGCAGGACGATGACATTGTCGGCGAAACTACCCAGGGCGGCGGCGTTGTGGAGGAGGACGTTGGTGTCCAGAACAAAGTATTTTCTCGGGGATTCGCTCATCATAAACAGTTAGGGCTTCATATAAAACAGCGAAGCAACTTCTGGCAAGGGAAAAGGGTGTCGTCTCTGGCCTTAGGCCCAGCCAGAAGCCGCTAGAAGAAAAATATCAGCGCCAGTTGCTGGAGAATTGACCTTCCAGGTTGATAAGGCTATCGTACATAAAAATAGATCGAGCGGAAAGCCAATATGGGTACCGTTAAACTTTTTTACCTAAAAAAACCAAGCAGTTCTCCCCTGTCATGAAAATCGCCCTCATCCAGCTGAACCCCACCATCGGCGCCTTTAAGGCCAATGGCGCCAAGATAGTAGAATGGAGCGCCCGGGCCGCTGAGGCGGGCGCCGAGCTTTGTGTCTTCCCGGAACTGGCCATCAGCGGCTACCCACCCCAGGACTACCTGGAACATGGTGACTTCCTGGCCCAGCAGGACCAGGTCCTCGACGAGATAATGGGGGAGCTTGATGTAAGCGTCCTGCTTGGCGCCATCACCGCCAACCCCAGCTCCCACGGCAAGCCGCTCCACAACAGCGGCCTTTTGATCGCCAAGGGCGAGGTGCGGTTCACCTCCCACAAGAAACTCTTGCCCACCTACGACGTCTTTGACGAATCGCGCTACTTCCAGCCGGGCCTAGGCGGCCAATTCACCTATTTCAAGGGGTTGGGCTTAGGGATAACGATCTGCGAAGACATCTTCAACGACCATGACGCCTTCCCGGAGCAGATCTACGATACCGACCCGGTGGCCGTGCTCCACGATGGCGGTGAAATCGATCTTTTGATCAACATCGCCGCCTCTCCCTTCACCATGGGCAAGATAGAACAGCGCCAGCGCGATTTCGCCATCATCTGCCGCAAATACGCCACCCCTTTACTCTACTGCAACCAGGTGGGGGGCCAGGACTCCATCATCTTTGACGGCTCATCGATGGTCTTAGACAGCTCCGGCCGCCTCTGCCACCAGGCCGCCTCATTCAGCGAAGAGATGCTCCTGCTGGATCTCAAGCAGCTTACGCCCCAGCCAGAAGAGGCAGAGGGGGCGGAGCCGGAGGAAGAAGAGGAGGTGGTGGCGGCCCTGGTCCTGGGCTGCCGCGACTATGTCCACAAATGCGGCTTTAACCAGGCGGTGGTGGGGCTGTCCGGCGGTATCGACTCGGCCCTCACCTGCGCCCTGGCCGTCCGCGCCTTAGGCGCGGAAAATGTCCGGGGCATTGGCCTGCCCTCCCCTTACTCCTCAAAGGGCTCCATCGATGACGCCCGGGCCCTGGCCAAGAATTTGGGCATATCCTTTGAGCTGCTGCCCATCAGCCCCACCTTCAGCGCCGTCAAAGAGACCCTGGCCCCCCTGTTCGCAGGGTGCGGCGAAGACGTCACCGAACAGAACATCCAGGCCCGCATCCGAGGAGTGCTGCTCATGGCCCTGGCCAACAAGTTTAACGCCCTGCTTCTCACCACCGGCAACAAGTCGGAGCTGGCCGTGGGCTACTGCACCCTGTATGGCGACATGAACGGCGCCCTGGCGCTGATCTCCGATCTGCCCAAGACCCTTGTCTACCGCCTCTGCAACTATCTGAACCAAGAGAGCGAGATAATCCCGGCCAACACCATAACAAAGCCCCCCAGCGCCGAGTTGGCCGAAGACCAGCTGGACCAGGATGACCTGCCGCCCTATGAGATTTTGGATGAGATACTGGCCGGCTACCTGGAGGAACACTTAAGCGTTGCCAAGCTGGTGGAGCGCGGCTTTGGGCCGGGACTGGTGAATGATATTATCCGGCGGGTGAAGATCAACGAGTACAAGCGCCAGCAGGCCCCCCTGGGATTAAAGGTAACCGGCAAGGCGTTCGGCCTGGGCCGCCGCTTTCCCATAGCGGCCCGTTTTCAGGAGTAAGACCCTTCTTGCCCCCCATAGACCGCGGCCAGTTCACTACAGATGGGCCGGGCCAGACAGGGAACCAGTACCGCCAGGAGGCGGGAGACGCTGCACGGTTTTTCGATACAGGCCCGGAAACCGTTTTCCCGGCAGAACCGCTGGCGCTCCGCGCCGCACAGGTCGGCCCCGGTCACCGCGATAACGGGGATATGACTGAAATCAGGATGGTGAAAGAGGAGGCGGCTGGCCTCATCGCCATCCATCTCCGCCATGTAGAGATCCATGAGCACCGCATGGGGCTGGAAGCGCCGGCAGGCGGACAAAACCGCGCTGCCGTCTGTCTCCTCGGCCACCTCAAAACCTAAGGCCTGCAGACTGGCCCCCAGGATGGAGCGGTTGACGCCATCGTCATCAACAATAAGTATCCTCTGCCGCTCCACCTGTACCGCCCCTTTCATCTCTCCTCCAAGGTTTTTTTTGAGGATGCCTCCTAACGGAGCAACCAAGAGCCCACAACTAAAATATAACCCGCTGCCAGCGGCAAATAACAGCAGAAGTTTCAGAAGTTGCGAGGCAAGGGCGGCAACCTGTTGGAAATTTAACGAAAAAAGCTAGCCAGCACCTGCCGACAATCACCCTTTACAGTTTGCAGTAAGAAAATTGCGGCGGCCCTTTGATGATCATCTCGGCAATGGTCATCTTCACCTTGGGCAGCACCTGGCGCTTAACCCCCAGCCACTCCATCTCAATAGCGATGAACTCCCGAAAAAAGGGGGTGCGATCCATCCGGGCCAAGCCCTCTTCCTCCGGGGCGATCTCCTGACAGCGAAAACAGCCGGGAAACTCCAAGCGCTTGCCATCGGGCCGGGTCATGGCCGCCGGCACCCCGTGGAGACGGCAGATGAGGAGCCGGTGCTCATAGGGCAGGCAGAGGCCATCTTCATTCAAGGGGCACATGATCTGGGGGCGCTCATCGGCGGCCAGGGCCTTTTGGCTCTCCTCCTTGTAACTCCTGGCCCGCTCTGCAATGGCCGCCCTCTTCTCCTCCGGCAGCCGGCTTAGCCCCTCCCACAGATAGGCCCACTCGGTATAGGTGTGATGGAGGAAATAGCTGTCGCAGCAGTTATCGGGGCAGCCCTCGCAGGTAAATTGCAAATCGCCGGCCACCCGGTCATACTCTTGCTGAATCCCCTCATATACCTTGGCCACCCGGGCCGAGATCTCTGGGGGCAATATTGTGGAACTCATAAATAACTCCAAAAAAAAGTTAACAATAAATTGCTTACGGTTTAAGATTTTCTATTCATTAATTAAGCAAATTCAGGAAAAATTCTTTCCCATAAGCCATCCATAAACCGTCAACCGTCAACCGTAAACCGTAATTTTTAGTCCCCCATTGCCTAAGGAACCACACCCATGTCCCACCTCTCCTGCTTCAAGGCCTACGACATTCGGGGCCAGGTCCCCGATGAGTTAGACGAAAAACTGGCCTTTCGCATCGGCCAGGCCTATGCCGCCCACTTCAAGCCGCAGAAGATGGCCCTGGCCCATGACATCAGGCTTTCCGGCCCATCACTCACCACTGCCCTGTGCGAGGGTTTCCTCCAGGCCGGGGTTGACGTGGTCCACCTGGGTCAATGCGGGACAGAGGAGATCTACTTTGCCGCCTCGCACCTTAATGACGTTGACGGGGCCATCATTGTCACGGCCAGCCATAACCCGGCCGCCTACAACGGCATGAAGATGGTGCTTAAAGGGGCCATCCCGGTCTCCGGCAGCAGCGGACTCAGGGAGATCGAGGCCCTGGCCGCCGCCGCTCACGAGGTGCACGGCCGCAACCGGGGCGAGGCAAATAAGCTTGACAACCGTCCCGCCTATATCGACCACCTGCTGAGCTATATCAAGGCGGAGACCCTCTCCCCTCTAAAGATCGTGGCCAATCCCGGCAACGGTGGGGCCGGCCCCATAATTGCCGCCCTGGCCCCCCACCTGCCCTTCCAGTTCATCGCCATCGACGATGAACCGGACGGCCACTTCCCCAACGGGGTCCCCAACCCCCTGCTCCCTGAGAACCGGGCCGCCACCAGTGAGGCGGTGCGGCTTCACGGCGCCCAGCTTGGCCTGGCCTGGGACGGTGACTTTGACCGCTGCTTCTTCTTTGACGAGGCGGGCAACTTCATCGAGGGCTACTACATTGTGGGGCTGCTGGCCCAGGCCATGCTGAAAAAGGCGCCTGGGGCCAAGATCATCCACGACCCCCGCCTCACCTGGAACACCCAGGAGCTGGTTAGAGCGGCCGGTGGCCAGCCCATCATGACCAAGACCGGTCATGCCTTTATTAAAGAGAGGATGCGCAGTGAAGACGCCGTCTATGGCGGCGAGATGAGCGCCCACCACTACTTCCGCGATTTTTCCTACTGCGATTCGGGCATGATTCCCTGGCTGCTGATAGCCGAGCTCCTCTGCCAGCAGCAGGTGAGCATCTCCAGCCTGGTGGCCCAGGCCAAAGAGAGCTTTCCCGTCTCCGGCGAGATCAACAATAAGGTGGCAGAGCCAGACGAAATAATCGCCGCGGTGGAGGAGAGGTACCTGAGTGAGTGCCAGTCCCGTGACGATATCGACGGCCTCTCCATGAGCTTTGACAACTGGCGCTTTAACATCCGCAAATCAAACACCGAGCCGGTCCTCCGCCTCAACGTGGAGAGCCGGGGAGATGTACCCCTGATGGAGGAGAAGACGGCCGAGCTGCTGGCCATGATCAAGGGGGGCTGAAGTTTTTTAACTCAGCCTGGCCCAAAAAGGCTTGGCCTGAGGCCGCCTGACCGCAATAAAAATCCGGGCCCAGAGGGCCCGGCCTTGATAGCCCCTGGAGGGGGCTTGCCTTACCCCGTTGCCACCATCTTCTGCGGAGGACAAAGGAAGTACGTAGGAGCAGATGGCTAGGGTGCCCTTTCTTTCGCCGCTTTGCTGCTGGTTCGTTTTCTTTGCACCCTGCGGGCATAAAGGCAAACAAAGAAAATGAACAATAGCGGCAGAGCCTCTCTCCTCTGACCTGGCCCTGAAGGCCAGATTTTAAACGCTAAAATAAAAAACCCCGAAGTCACAGCCATGACTTCGGGGTTTTTTGTCTCCTTCCCGGGGAAGGGACAAATAACTTTCAGGATCTTACAAAAACTTCTTCTCCAGCTGGTCGGAGAGATGCTCCAGCTGACCCCGGACCGAGCCATCGCGATTGATCTTATTATTGATGGTCTTCACCGAGTGGACCACGGTGGAGTGGTCGCGGTTCAACGCCTTGCCGATCTCGCTCAACGGGTACTCCGTATGCTTGCGGGCCAGGTACATGGCCACCTGGCGGGGGAAGGCGATGGCCCGCTTACGCGACTTGGACTGGAGATCGTTGATGGTAACCCTGAACTTACCGGCGATGAAATCACGAATCATCTCCGGGGTGATCTGGCGGCCGGCGCCCACAATCCCCTGAAGGATCTGCTTGACCATATCCAGGTCAGGATCGCAGCCAAGGAGAGCGGTCTGGGCCTTAAGGCCGACGATGATCGACTCACAGCGCCTGATGTCACCCTTGACGTTTTCGGCAATATAACCAACCAGATCCTCAGAGAGCAGCAGGTCAGAATTACCCGCCTTGCGGCGAATGATCTTCTCGCGGGTGGCAAAACCGGGGGGGTTGATGGTGGTGACCAAGCCTAAGGAGAGGCGGGAACGCAGGCCAGGGTCCAGGTTTTCAATCTCGGCCGGCCCCTTGGATGAGGTCATTACCACCCGCTTGCCACTCTCCATGAGGAGATCCAGGGTCTCGGCAAACTCGGCCTGGGTCTTGGCCCGGCCGGCCAAGGCCTGCACATCTTCAATGAGCAGGACATCACAGTTGCGCTGATACTTGGAGCGAAACTTGCCCATGGTATTGGCCTTGATCCCCTTGACCATCTCCACCGTCAGCTGCTGGGCCGTGACATACTGCATCCGGGTCTGGGGCGAGGTGCCAACTATATGATGGGCCACCGACTGGGCCAGATGGCTCTTACCCAGGCCGGTACCGCCATTGACATAGATACAGTTGCCCAGGGCCGGCCGGTCATCGGCCAGGGCCTGGCAGGCCGAGTGGGCCAGGGCGTTACACTCCCCCACCATGAACTCAGAAAAGGTATAGCGGGGATGGAGGGTCTTGGTGAATGGCGCCACCTTCTCCATGGCGGGCAGCCGCATCTGGCGGGTGCGGGGTGATCCGGAGAGCTGCTGCCCCACTGCCGCCTCCAGGCTGACCTTGACCTGGCCGTGGCCCAGTTCCTGAAGACACTCCTGGATGGGGCCCATGACATTGTCCTGGAAACGATCACAGAAAAAGGTGTCAGGGCCGGTGAGAACCAGGCTGTCATCCACCTGTTCTTCCGCGGTCACCGGCGAAATCCAGAGAGAATAAACATTTTCGGGGATTTTTTGCTGAAGCTGTTTTTTTATTGATTGCCACAACATGTAGGTATCACTCTGCTCATACTTTGGTTAGGAAGGGGTGTGCCTTGGTGAAACTGATGGGGTGATATTTAGCTGAAAGGGGAAAAACAGTCAAAAGCGGTTTTGCAAGATTTCCCTAAAAAAAGAATAGAGTTATCAACACTCTGCCCCCCCCTTGCCCCCCGCTGTTTCCGACGCCATCCGCCCCTATTAGTGCAGAAAAACGTCGTTTTTAAAAATGGCCTTAAAAAGAGCGTTAATATAAGCCCTTACCCATAACCTAGCGATATTTATCGGCTTTTAACTAAACCCTAAAGGACCTTTTTTGCTCCCGTTTCCTGGCAAATACTCCCAAATCCTCACTTTTCCACCCAAAAGACGAAAAAAACAAACAGCTGTCAAGCTGACTATCTAGCCGAACCCCGGCCCAGCGGCCCTCAGCGGCCATTTACCTGCCCCGGAAAAAGTCCAAAAAAAATATTAATTATTTTGTTAGGATAACTATTCATTTGCTATACTTCTGCCTTTCTCAAACCAGGAGCAGAACTGGCTCATTGTGGCCAGCCTCCAGTTAAGAAAATTCAGCGCCGTTTCCCTGAGCTGCAGGCCTTCGCCATGGTTGCCAGGCCCCTGAACATCAACCGGCCTATCAGGCCGACCAGGTCCTGGGCCAAGGGTCTTAATTCCTCCGCCGCCGCCTGGACTTTGCCCCCCGGCCGCCACCCTTCTTGGCCCCAGGTCTTGCCGCCGCCCCCTTGGCCACATAAACCACATGGCGCCGCCCACCCCTGCCAGGACGCTGCTTAGTAAAAGTAAAACCGGCCTGGCGCAACCTCTCCTCAAAGCCCTTGTCCGGATCCTCCGACCAGACGGCAAAGACACCGCCCGGCCGCAGGGCGGTGGCGGCCAGGTGGAGGGCCGCCTCGCCAAAGAGATTATCCGCCTCGTACGGCCCCTCGTACATGTCCAGGATAATGGCGTCAAAAGCCTTATCCCGGGCCATGGCCGCCTGGGCAATAACCAGGGCCACATCGGAGATCTCCACCGTCACCCGGGGGTCAGCCACCGCCCCGGCGGTGAGATGGCTTAAAGGGCCCCGGCACCAGTCCACTACAACCGGGTTCAGCTCCGCCACCACCACCTGCGCGTCCTCTGGCAAATTATCCAGGGCGGCCCGCAGGGTGTAGGCCATCCCCAGACCGGCCACCAGGACCCTGGGGCGCTGGCGCTGGCCCAGGGCCGCGCAGGCCAGTTCGGAGAGAACTATCTCCGAGCGGTTGGCCCGGGAGTTCATCAACACCCGGTTGGCGATGGTGATGAGATAATCGTCATCCCCCCGCCGCCGCAACTCCAGCAGCCCCTCAGCCGTTTCCACTGAATCAACAACCTGCCATGGTAATGCCATTACCGTCCTCCCAAAAGTGGCCCAAAAAAGCCGCTGGCCATGGTGCCCGGACAAAACCTGGTGTACCATGGCAATTCAGGCGTTTATTTATTGCGATAAGTTAACTTCCGCTCACCTGTGGTGAGCCAAAAAAATAAAAAAATCATACTACCTGCCAGCACCTCAATGGACAACGACTTTACCATGGCCGCCGTGGCCGCGGCCCAACTGGCCGTAAGCCTCCTCTGCCACCTCCCCCCGCCATCGATGAGGGAGGTGACCAGCAGCTCTGGGGAACTGCGCCAGGGCGAGGCCCAGGCCAAAGTGGCCAAGGGCAGGACAAAGGTAACGGCAGTGGCCGGCCAGATGTGCGGCGCGGCGGAGGGCCAGCTGCAGATCGAGCTGCCGGCCAACCTGGCGGAAGCGACCAGGGACCAGTGTGAGCAGGCAATCAGCCAGGCGCTAAGCGCCCTTTGTCCCAGAGAGCAAAACCCGCTGCCCTCCCTTGTCATCTTCATAAGGGAGGGCAGCTGATGACTGAAAGGAATTTGTTGTCCCATGGCTTCACCGGCCATGCCGGCAGCCCCGTAGGCAAATAAAAATGACCGACCCCGCCCAGATAAGAGCCGCGGCCAGCAACTTCACCCCCCAGCCGGTGACAGAAATAATCCCCCTGGCCGGCGGCATAATCAACCGCACCTGGCGCCTCTGCCTAAAAAACGGTGAGGAGCTGATCCTCCAGAGGCTCAATTGCCAGGTCTTCAAATGGCCGGAGCAGAGCTGCCGCAACATGGCCCTGGTGGGTAAGCTTGCCAAAAAGCTCCATAAGTTAAGTGATCGGCGCTGGGAGATCCCCAGCCTGCGCCTCACCCCCGCCGGGGAGCCGTGGTGGTTCGCCCCGGACGGCGGCCTGTGGCGGGCCATGGATTTCATCACGGGCACCATCAATATCCAGCAGGTCGACAGCCCGGCCATGGCAGCTGACATCGGCCGGGGCCTGGCCCTCTTCCACCAACTGGTGGCGGACATCTCCCCGCACCAGCTGCCGGCAACCATTGACCACTTCCACGACACCCCCCATTATATAGAAGAGTTGGAGAGGGGTGTTGCTAGTAGGAAAGAACTCTCGCCCCAACAGAGCAGACTGGTGGACTTCAGCCGGGAGCGGAGCCGGCGGGGCGCTGAACTGGCCAGCGCCCTGAAGCAGGGGCTCCTTACCACCGCCATCATCCATGGCGACCCGAAGGTGGAAAACTTCCTCTTTGACGCGGCCAGCAAGAGGGTGTGCAGCCTCATCGACCTGGACACGGTGGGCCCCGGCCTCCGCCTCCACGATCTGGGCGACTGCGTCCGCTCCTGCGCGGCCCGGCCCGCTGGCCCGGGCGCCCTTGACTTTGACCTGGAGATCTGCAAAGAAATTGTCGCCGGCTACCAGGGCCAGGGGCCGGAACTTCTCACCGGCAACGATAAAAAATTTCTCCCCCGGGCCATCTGGCTCCTGCCCTTTGAGCTGGGGGTCCGTTTTTTAAGCGACCAGCTGAGCGGGGCCGGCTATTTCCGCGAATCATTCCCCGGCCAGAACCTGCAGCAGGCCGAAGAACAGTTCAGCCTGGCCCGGGCGGTGGAGGCCAAGGGTGGTGAACTTGCCAGCTTGGCCAACTGATATTTACAGCCACCACCCTATCTGCCTATAGTAGTTTCAGAGATCTAAAGTTCGCTTTACCCGACACGCATCACTTGATAATAATTATCATTAATGTTTTAATTAGATAATTATTATCCTAACCTCCTATAATCATTTGCCAAGACAGCATCTGCCCCCAAATCCAGGAAAATAGTGATGAGCGAAAGCGGCCCTGCCCCTGACAAAACTCAAAAGATCCTCTTTCTCGGCTCCAACGCCAAGATTCACAACCTGCCCATCAAGGAGGTGAGCCTGCTGGAAGAGGGGAGCCTGCCCTCCTATGGCTATAATCCCGGCGATTTTGTCGAGCTGCTGGCCGGCTCGGTGAGTGTTGAGCGCGGCCGCCTGGACCAGTGCGTCACCTGGCTCTCAACCTACCTCACCTCAGAAGAGCTCAGCCCCGAGATCACCACCATCACCTATGGCAAGAAGAAGGATATCTTCCAGATCTTCCGTAAACATAGCCAGAGTGACATGTCCCAGAAACATGGCTGGTTCATGGTCCATCAGATCCTGCCCTTCTGCGATCGCGGCGAGGACTATGAAAACTTCACCATCAACCGCCACAATCGTGACCAACTCAAGGACCAGGACGGGGTAATCATAATTGACGACGGCGGCCACCCCCCCCAGGTGGCGGCGGAGTTGAAGAAGTTGAGCCCCGACGCCTGGGTCATCGGCATGGGGATATCGGTGGCCCACTGGCATACCTGGGCCAAGTCATATGGCGACAACTTCATCCTCCTGGGCCGTTTGGCCGACCTGGAGACCACCCGGATGGAGATGGACAGCTCGGCGGTGTGGGAATCCATCGTGGCCATGTGCCTGCGGGCCCTGCGCTCTTCAGAGGTGGGCATCTGGGACGCCAGCCATAACCGCTTCCGCTGCCACGTCATGATCGAGATGTTTCCCCACGGCATCCTGATGATCTCGCCGGAGCGCATCTACTTCCGCCATCGCCCCGGCTCCCTGCCGGAGAAGAGTTCGTCGCGCCAGAAGGGTTCCATGCCCGCCTACGACACCCTGGTGGCCGCCATGCTCACCACGGAAAACATCCGGGCCCGGGGGCTGATGAGTGGCCGGGACCACATTCACCTCTTCACCAAGATGGTCCTGGCCCACTGGCAGTGGCTCCACGAGAAGGGCTACTGCTTCGACGGCTCCCTGCGCTTTCCCGTTCTAAACTCCACCCCCCCTTACCTGGAGAGTGAGTCGTACGATAACGACCTGCCGCCCGACCCGTTTTTCATCGAGCTGCCCCCCTTCTCCGACCCCTTTGACAAGACCCTGGAGCAGGTGGCCAGCCAGAGCTGGAACGAGGCGAGCAAGGCGGGCCTGCGCTCGTTTTTTGACCAGTCCCACCTGAAATCGCGGCCCAAATCGCAGCTTGCCCCCCTGGGCTACATGGATATCATTTTAGAGGTGATCCACCAGCTGAAAGAGGAGGTGAGCCGCAAGCAGGGCTTCAAGAACCTGCGCATCTTCAACGTGGGCCACCTGCGCACCACCGACCCGGCCGAGATCGGCCCGGTCCTCACCCTCCAGTCGGTGATGGACTCCTACGTCTCCAAGGAGAGCTTCCAGCGCCCCTTATGCATCGGCGTCTTCGGCCCCCCCGGCTCCGGCAAGTCGTTTGCCGTCAAGGAGGTGGCCCGGGTGATCGGCAAAAAATTCAACGAGAACCCCTTTGACTTCTATGAGTTCAACCTCACCCAGTTTGACTCGCCGGACGAGATAAACTCATCCATCGACCTGGTCCGGGCCTCGGTGGCCCAGGGCAAGGTGCCCATCACCTTCTGGGATGAGTTTGACTGCCGCTACCAGGACCATGAGTTTGGCTACCTGCGCTACTTCCTGCCCTCCATGCAGGACGGCGTCACCTACAACCATGGCACCCCCTACTATATCGGCCGCTCCATCTTTGTCTTTGCCGGCGGGGTCAAGTCCAACTGGGGGGGGATGGAGGCGTTGCTTGACCCGGACGACCAGGGCAGCCTCCAGAAGGCCAAGACCCTGAAGATCCCTGATTTTATGAGCCGGCTGCGGGTGGTCTTAGATATCGACGGCATCGCCATCCCGGAGGAGCTTTTGCGCGACTCGGCCAGCGGCCAGGAGCTTGAGGAGCTGCGCCGCATCTTGCTGAAACGGGCCTTTATCATCGCCCATCAGATGGACACCCACTGGAAGAAGGCGGCCCGCAAGACCTCGGGCCTGCTCCTGCGCCTGCTTCTGGCCAACTATAAGTTCGGGGCCCGCTCCATCGAGGCGGTGATCGAGGCGAGCCGGGCCGCCGACCGCCTGGTCTACGGCCTGCCGGAGCTCATCGGCCCCTCCGGGGCCCGGATCCACGCCGACTGGCGGGTGGACCTGGAGCGCCGCATCGATCAGGTCCGCAAAGAGCAGGGCTTGCGCTCGGTCTGGTAGAGCGGGAAAACAGGTACCGAGCCTCGCGGCTGGCAGGCGGATCTGGCCAAGGCAATGGCCATAAAAAACTGTTGAATCCCCCGGGGGGATGGGTTATAAAAGCTAATTCTCTTCATGCACCAGTAGCTCAGCTGGATAGAGTACATGACTACGAATCATGGGGTCGCAGGTTCGAATCCTGCCTGGTGTACCAGTAATCTCAGGCATCTAGCTCATTTTTGAGCCAGATGCCTTTTTTCATTTTCTCCGGGACAGTAAGGTCCGCCAAGGCTGAAAAATGATCCGGCTCGATTTCAATCAAGACCCGGAATATACAGTGGTTACGCAGGCATTTGCTTATTATCTCCAACGCTTAGGGATGAACCCAAGCCAGGACAGACTCGCGTAACGACAATCTATCTTGTCTGGCCAGTCCAGACTTTCCACGCCGAAGCAGCAGACGATGCCTCGGCCCTAAAACAAAGTGGTTTGCAGCACCAGGAACCACGCATATGGAGCATTACGACATGGCAGAAGGAACAGTTAAGTGGTTTAACGATGCAAAGGGTTTTGGTTTTATTGAGCAAAGTGACGGCGGCAAGGATGTGTTTGTCCATCACTCCGCGATTCAGTCCGAGGGCTTCAAGTCCCTGACCGAAGGCGCTAAGGTGACCTACGACGTTGTTGACGGGCCCAAGGGACCGTCGGCCGAGAATGTTGTTCAGCAGTAGGCCTCACCATCGCCCATTATAAAAGCCCGCTGATTGCCGGGCTTTTATAATGGGTCTGTTTTCCCCGCGGAACGTACGAATTATTCATAAGGACCAAGGTCTTGGCTAGAACAAACTACTCATATGAGAAGCGCCAGAAGGAATTGGCGAAGAAAAAGAAGAAAGAGGAAAAAAGGCTACGCAAGCTGGCGAAAAAAAAGGCTGCGGCCGGGGAAGATGAGAATCCTCTTCCAGATGAAGATACCTTGGACTAGGGCAGATCTGCCCTGCCAGTTGCCGTATTTATGGCAAATTTCCGGCAGACAGCCTTCAAACTGCCGGCCTTTCTGGCCGGATTGCCCTTCATCAGGGGGGCCCGCTGGCGGAAGATGAGTCAGCCCGCAAGAAACGCCAACGGCAATTAGCCCACTCACCCTGGCCGGCAAAACATTACCGACCTGACAGCAGAGAGCGGTTGGCCAGCATAGAAAAAACGGCGCCCCGAAGGGCCTAAGCTGGTTCCCCCCGTATAACAACGGGCCAAAAGGCGTAAGATAAACCCTGATGATCAAAAACAATTTAAAAAAAATTGTCCTTTTCAGCGCCGGGGCCAGCCTGGTGTTCCTTTTTTTCGCCTTTGACCTGGGCCAATACCTGACCCTGAGCTACCTCAAGGAGTCACAGGCCCGCCTAAGCGATCTCTATGGTGCCAGACCAGGCCTGGTCATTGGCGCCTACATGCTGATCTACATCCTGGTCACCGGACTTTCCCTGCCCGGGGCGGTGATCCTCACCCTGGCCGGCGGGGCCCTCTTTGGCCTGGCCACCGGCCTTATAATCGTCTCCTTTGCCTCCACCATCGGCGCCACCTGCGCCTGCTTTGCGGCCCGCTTCCTCCTGCGCGACTGGGTACAGAGCAAGTTTGGCGACAGGCTTGGGACCATCAACGAAGGCATGGCCAGGGAGGGGGCCTTTTACCTCTTCACCCTGCGCCTCATCCCCATCTTCCCCTTCTTTGTCATCAACCTGGTCATGGGGCTGACGAAGATGAGAATAGTCACCTTCTACTGGGTCTCCCAGCTGGGCATGCTGGCCGGCACCGGTGTCTATGTCAATGCCGGCAAGGAGCTGGGCAAGATAGAGAGCCTCTCCGGCATCCTCTCGCCGGGGCTCATCACCTCCTTTGTCATCCTGGGGCTCTTCCCCCTGCTGGCCAAAAAGTCCATTGCCTTGGCCAGACAGCAGAGAGGGGCATGATAGCGGAAGGCTCCAGGTTGCCAATCTTGACCCCCGCCGCCCGCACCCTGCCATGGAACAACTCCCCCTTGTTCATCTTCTCTGGCCATAATTGCAACGGGATATTTTTGTAATTCCCCAGGCCCTAGTTGCGACAGCGCTGGCAACTATCAGCACGGCCCCGCAGCAACCGCTGGGGGCTATTTCCCGAACCGCCCCTCTCATCATCAAGACAGAAAAACATCCCCAGGCTTAGACCATGGGGATCGCCTCGCATCCTGGGCCGACAAGGGAGCTTCTGCCGCCGGAAATTGGCACAATATTGATCTGGGTGGCTATCCGCTCTTTCAGGGCCGAGACATGGGAGATAACGCCGATCAGTTTGCCATCCTGCTGTAAACCTCCCAAGGTCTCCAGGGCTGTCTCCAGGGCATCCGCATCCAGGGTGCCAAACCCTTCATCAAGGAAGAGGGAATCGACCCGCACCTTGTGGCTCGCCATTTTTGAGAGGCCAAGGGCCAGGGAGAGGCTGACGATAAAACTCTCACCACCGGAAAGGTTCTTGGTGGAGCGAATTTCCCCGGCCTGATAATTATCAACAACATTAAGTTCAAGGGGTAGTACCTCATCACGGATCAACAGGTAGCGATCCGTCATTTCGGCCAGCTGCCTGTTGGCATGGGAGATCATCAGTTCAAAGGTCAAGCCCTGGGCAAAATTGCGATACCTCTTGCCATCGGCTGAACCAATTAAGCCATGCAGTTTCTCCCAGCGGCCCCACTCTTTCTTCTGAGATTCCACCACCAGCCACTTCTCCTTGAGCCGCTCCTGGGCAACGGCGTGCTCAGCGAGCTTGTGCTGCAGCCCGGCAATGGCAGCCCTGAGGGTCTTAAGCTCCTCGCCAAGGTCCCTAAGTTGCGGCTCCAGCTCCCCGAGCCCTTTGAGGGTCACCTTCTTAGCCAGCTCAGCGGCTAAACGATTCTCGCGGTCACTCTGTCTGGCCGCAAGGGCCGTCTGGCCATCATCGAGCTCCCTGGCCTTGGCCGCCAGGCTATCCCGCGCCGCCACGGGCAGGCGAGTTGCGCGGAACTGTTTTTCATCAACAAAGCCAGCCGGCGGCAGAGAGGCAGAAAAATCCGCCTCCATCTTCTTCAGCTCAGCCCCCCTTTGCTCAAGCCGTTCCTGGAGGGAGGCGACATTGGTCATGCTGGAGTTCCATCTCTGCCGCGCCTCTTCGTGCTGGCCCCTGGCCTCTTTTTCCGCCAGCTCGGCCGCGCTAATGGCCCTGTCCAGGCGCAGCTCTTCATCAGCAGTTTTTTTATCGCCAAACAAGACCTGGCGCTGGTCAATGCCAAGGGCATATTCCTTTCTGACGGCAGACAGGGCCTCCTCTTTTCCGGCCAGATCCCTGCTTCGTGTCTCAATAAGGGCAGCAAGCCGCTGCAACTCACCGTCCAGTCCAATCAGTTGTTTTTCTACTGCCGCTTTTTTCTTAACCTGGGCCTGCCACCTGGCAAGGCGCGCCTCTAACGATTCCAGCAGGGCAGAGGGGTCCGACTCCCATTCTCCAATGCCAAGGGGGGCCAGTTTGGCCAACACGGCGTTCTGCAACTCGGCAAAACCGGCCCTGGCCGCGGCCAAACTGCTAACAAGAGTGGCAACTCTTTCTTCAGCGACCTTATTTTCAGCCAGAGCGGCCGCTTCCAGCTTTTCGCTGGCCACCAGATTCTCCCGGGCTTGGCCCGCGGCTGTTTCCAGATCCTTGATTGCCGCCTCCTGATCTTCCGCCTTTCCTATCAGGCAGGAGAGCTCCCCAAGCTTTTTCTCTATCTTATCCGGCCCGGGATGGCCCTGAACAAAGGGGTGTTCCTCGGAGCCGCAGAGGGGGCAAGGTTTTCCCTCTTCCAGCCGGGCCCGCTGCTCTTCGAGGCTGGCAATCTTATCGAGAAACATCTTTTCCCGCAGCAGGGTCTCTTTCTCTCGGCGATATTCACGCAGCAGCCGGCCAGCCAACAAGCGGTTTAAACCCTCTTTCCCCTCGGCCAGGGTGTTAAGGGCGGCCGCCAACTCCTCTCCCCTCACCCCGCACCGCTTCCGGCAGGCCGCCAGTTTTTCGCCAGACCCCTTAAGGGCGGCTTTTGCCTTCTCCTCTTCATCCCCCTTCTGGACGATCTCCCTCTCTTTGGCGCTCAGATTGGCCAGCTGCTCGCGGGCTCCGGCAAGGCCACTTACCAGCCATTCATCCCGCGAATTCTCTTCCAGATATCTCTCCACCAGCAGCAAATCGTTGCGGGCCCCGGCCCGTTTTTTCTCCTCTTCCCCCTGGCGCAATCTGTCGGCAGCAATTTCTGCCCCATATTTCCTGCAGCTCCCCTCGCCCTCAACCACCGCCTTTTTCTGTTCAGTGAGTTTCTGGTCCAGGAGGCGAACCTTCTGGATAATTGGCGCGGTCTGCTGCCGCTCTTCTTTGGCCGCCCGGCTCTGCTCCTCGCCAGCATGGCGGGCTTTTTCTAGTTCTTGGCAGGAACCTGCCAGGACGGGCAGTTTATCCTCTTCACTTTTCAGGGCAGAGTGATCGGCGGCCTGCCCTTTGCGCACCTCTGTCAACCGCCCATGGACCCCGTCCAGCTCGGCCGCTTTCAGGGCCCGGCTCAGCCGTTGACGATCCGCTTTAAAGGCGGCAATCTCGCCCTGGAGCTTCTCAGACTCGCCAGCCAGGGAGCTGATCTCTTTTTTCAAGCCAGCAATCCCGCTGAGCCAGGCGATACCCTTTGCCATTTCATCTGTCTGGCCGACCAGCCCCTTCTCCTGCCTTTGCCTCTCGACCAGTTCCTGAACCGTTTCCCTTTCCCTGTCCGGATCAAGAACCTCAATACCTGCCATTTCGGCCTCAAGAGCCTTAAGCTTTTCCCCCTCCAGGCGCTGGCGCTCATGCACCCGCCGGGAAATCTCCGAATAAATTTCCGTGCCGGTGATCTGCTCCAGGATAGGGGCCCGCTCATCGGTATTGGCCTTGAGAAAGGTATCAAAACCGCCCTGGGCCAGGAGGATTGACCTGGTGAAGCGCTCAAAGTCCATCCCGGTCACGGCCGCAACCCGTTTGGCCACTTCCAGGAGTTTAACCTCTAAGACCTGGCCGGAATCTGCCGCCACTATCTCATGTTTGGGAGGTTGCAGATCACCGTCCGCCTTCTTCCTGGCCCGATGCTGGCTCCAGTGGCAGCGGAAATTCCCGGCCTGGGAGGCAAAGGTCACCTCGGCATAACATTCGCCGGTTTGCCGGGACATGATCTCATTGCCACTCTTATTAACCCTATTCAGTCGGGGCGTACGGCCATAGAGGGCAAGGCAGATGGCATCGAGGATCGTTGACTTTCCGGCCCCCGTGGGGCCGGTGATGGCGAAGATGCCATTGGCGGCGAACTCCGGTGCGCTGAAATCAAGGCGCCAATGACCATAGAGGGAGTTAAGGTTTTTGAATCTGAGCTCAAGAATCTTCATCCAAGCAGGTCCCGTTTTTTTCTGCTGACTAGGCGCCGCGCCCTGGCCTTCCCCTCCCGGGAGTCCAGCGAAAAAGCCAGGGGGCTTTGCCCTGGCCGGTCAAGACTAGCGGGCATTTTTATCTTCCTCAAGAAGATCATGGACTATCTCCCCATGGGCCGCAATCAGGGCCGGCCGCTCCTCCGGGGAGACGGCAAAGGAATCCAGGCAACGCTTGAAGACATCGTTGACATCCAGCTCCTCCAGGCTCTCTTCCTCATTCAGCCGGCCAAGGACCCGCTCAACAATCTGTTTATTTTTGATGCGCCGAACCTCAAGCCCGCTCCCAGCCACGCTCTCATCAATCAGCAGCCGCAGATTGCCGATCACCTCCTGGCCACTGTATTCGATCTCCAGCCAGGCATTACTGCCCTGCTCCTTTAAGAACTCAATCTGGGCTTGAATCTCCGCCAGGGAGCCGGAAAGCCGGGCCAAGGGCTGGAAGCATGGCACGGCCAGCTCTTCGATGTGTGGCGCATCACTGCCAAAATCAACCAAGACAACCTTTTTCTCCTGCTTTGCCTCGCCAAAACCGCAGGGAATTGGGGAACCGGAGTAGCGCATATGGGCGGCCTGGCCCACCTGTTGCGGGACATGGAGATGACCAAGGGCCAGGTAGTCGATGCAGGCAGGAAAGGTATCGGCGCCAACCTGGGCCAGGGAACCAACATAGAGATCCCTGACGCCATCACCGTCAATGGTCTTGCCGCCAGAGGTGAAGAGGTGGCCGGTGGCAATGATCGGCAGATCACCGACGAGCTCCTGCCTCTTCTGTTGGGCAATGGCGCCAACCGCCGCGTAATGGTCCCGGATGCCGGAGCTAAGCTTCTCCCTCTTCTCCTCAAGGGACTCACCCGCCCAGGCCGTCCGGATATCCCTGTCCCGCAGATAGGGCACGGCGCAGACAATGGCCTCCGGGCTCCCTTGCGAATCGGCCAAGACAATAACCTCGTCCCCGGGCTCAGCGCTGCTGGCGCCAACCACATGGACATTCAAGGCGCGCAACAGCTCTCTGGGGGCGTTCAGGAAGGAGGGGGAGTCATGATTGCCGCCAATGACAACAACATGGCGGCAACAACTGGCCGCAACCTGGCAGAGAAAGCGGTAGTAGAGCTCCTGGGCCCTGTTACTGGGGGTAGAGTTATCAAAGATGTCACCGGCCACCAGCAGGGTATCAATCCCCTGCTGGTCAATGGCAGCCGCCAACCAGGCCAGAAAGGCCGTATGTTCATCATAACGTTTACGGCCATAGAGGGAATGGCCCAGATGCCAGTCTGAGGTGTGGAGGAGTTTCATGGGATGGCAAGGATGAGCAGAGGAAGGTCCCGGCGTAAGGACTTAAAATAGCAAGACAACTATAGCGTTTGTTTAGCCATGGCCGGGGCCCATGTCAAGCCATTCTTCACGCCGGAAGAAAGGGATAGGGGGGAAGAAGGGACCAGGGGGGCTTGGGCCAGGAGGGGCAGCCAGCTTAACGGGTGACCAGCTCCACCACCACAAAGATCACCATGGCGGCGGTTACCGCCATCTCAAAGATAAAGGAGACCACGGTGCCCAGCACCGCGCCGAGGCCGGCCTTAAGCACCTTCTCCTTCTGCCGGTCCCGCCACAGCTCGCCGCCCACGGCGCCGACAAAGGTGCCCAGCAGCATGCCGAAGATGGCCGAGCCGGGGATGGGCAGAACCAGGCCCAGAAAGAGACCGATCACCGCGCCAACCATGCCGGCCCCGGAGGCGCCAAAACTCTTGGCCCCCAGCATGGTCAGGAGATACTGGCCGCCCACCGCCACCAGGGCGAGGACGGCCAGGATAGCGATATCCACCAGGGAGATGGGTAAAAAATCGGTGAAGAGACCGTAGAGCAGGGCGCCCACCACGATCAGGGCCGGGCCGGGAATAACCGGTAGCATGGTGCCGAGGATGCCAAGGGCCAGAAAGGCCAGGAGCATTACGTCGTAAATGGTCAGGAGGAGGAGCGAGTCCATTTCAGCTGATAACCTGCCCCGTAGGCTGCCAGCCCGCGGCCGCCCCCTTACCCTTAGGGCGACGAAAGCACTCGACGATGTCACCCTCCCGGGCCTGATGAAAGTCCTTGATCTGCAGCCCCACCTCTTGGCCGGGCCGCGCCATTTTCACCGCGTCCTGCTCGATGTGGAGCGATCTGATCACCCCGCTATAGACCGGGCCCATGGCCGAGATAAGGCGGAAGGAGTCGCCCAAGCGCAGCAACCCCTGTTCCACCCGGCAACCGAGGATGATACCGTGCCGGGATGATTTAAAGAGGGCGATGACCTTTGCCGAGCCGGTCACCTCGTCTGCCTCCTCCCGGGCCGGCAGCAGGGAACGGGCAATACCCACCAGGTCGGCGCAAAGGGCATAGATTACCTCATAGAGGCGAATCTCCACCCCATGTTCGGCGCAGAGCCTGACCAGCCGCCGGCCCACCGGGACGCTGAAGCCTAAGATCAACTTAGAGCCGGTCTCGGCCTGGAGCAGATCCCCCTGAGTCACCTCACCCACCCCGCGCTGGACAATGACAATCTCCACCCCGGCCACCTTGAGTTCGCTGATGGCACCGCACACCGCCTCCAGGACGCCGGCCGTATCCGCCTTGACCACGATCTCCAGGAGCCTAGTATCGTCCCCACCATCATGACGGGTCACGGGACCAGGCGCCGGTGCGCCTCTCTTACGCCTATGTTTTCTGCGGTGGGCCATCTTTTCCTTCCCCCAGTACCCTTAACCAGGCAGCCTTGGGCCTTTTAATCCCCCGCCTCACCGGGGCAACAGACCAAGCGGTTGCGCCCTCCCCTCTTGGCCTTATAGAGCATGCGGTCCGCCTCGGCAATCAGCTGGCCGGGATTGTCAGGGTCGCACTCCTTTAACGAGGCAACCCCGACACTGACGGTGTTGATATGGGAGATATCACCACTGACGTAAGGGGTTGACTTACAACTCTCGACAATACGGTTGCCCACCTGCTGGGCCGCCTCCAGATCACTCTCCGGCAGCAGGACCAGAAACTCCTCGCCGCCATAGCGAAAGGCGATATCCGCGTCGCGCAGGGAGGCCTTGATGCGCTGGGAAAACTGCTGCAGCACCAGATCGCCAAAGGTGTGGCCAAAGGTGTCATTGGTATACTTGAAGTGATCCAGATCAATGAGCAGGCAGGAGAGGTCCTGATTATAGCGCTTGCTCTGCTGGAACTCCTGGTTCAGCAGATGCATGAGCTGGCGCCGGTTATAGAGGCCGGTTAACTCGTCAACGATGCTCAGGTGGCGCAGCTGTTCCTCGATCTCATTCTTGCGCTCCAGGGTCTTTAAGAGGAGCCTGTTCTTCTCCTCCAGGGAATGGATCAACTCCGCCTTGTCCATGTGGACCATGTAAAGCTTCATGGCATCGTTGATGGCGGTGCGCAACTCCTCCTCCTGGACCGGTTTGGTGATAAAACGGAAGACCTCGCCACTGTTGATGCAGGGCAGGAGCTGGCCGGTCTGGGTATAGGCGCTGAGAACGATGCGGATGGTTTCGGGGAAACGTTGCTTGATGATCTCCAGGAGCTGCAGGCCGTCCATCTCCGGCATCTTCATATCGGTGGCAATGATATGAATGGGGTTTTCCGCCATGATGGCCAGGGCCTCGGCCCCGCTCAAGGCAAAGAACTGGCCGTACGACTCCTTGCGCAGCAGGCGCCGCAAGGCGTTGAGGGTGTATTGTTCGTCATCGACAAACAGAACATTCATATCAAGCATGGAGACACACTCTCAGGCAGACCACAGGTGATAGCCATGGGACCCGAGACGCCCGCCCAAAGAGATGATCTGAGGGGCCCCCGGGCAGACCAGCAGACAATCCATTGCCCTGACCAGCCGCAACGGCTATCATGAAACTTATATGGGGTAATTTCCCCGGTCAAAGTTACGTTATATTTAGTTATCCTTAACTATATATAATTATCTGAACAGAACACAAAGATATCCACATTTTTTAAGGAAAGGGCGGCACCATGGCCGCTAACCAGAGGAGGAGAAACCATGAAGAGCTGTCTATGCCCCAAATGTCAAGACACCCCCCTGCAGCCTGCCCGCCGCAATGGGGTGGAGATCGATTACTGCCCCCAGTGCAACGGCATCTGGCTGGACAACGGCGAGTTAAACCGAATCATTACCAGGGTGGGCAGTAAGGGGGGCGGCAAGGTCATCTCCAACAAGCCGGACAAGGGGAGTAAGCCGGCCATGAAGGTCATGTCCTCCCTGCTCGACATCCTTGACCTGGACTAGAGGGGTTCTTCTGGCAGGGCCCCCCTGGCCAGCTGCCCGCAGGCGGCGGAGATATCACTGCCCCGGCTGTCCCGGACAAAGGCGCGGATTCCGGCCTGGTAGAGAATTTTTTTGAACTCTATGATCACCTCTTCCCCTGGCCGGCAATAGTCGAGTCCGGCCGACTCGTTGTAGGGCAGGAGGTTAACCCGGCAGGGGACGCCCTGGAGGAGAAGAGCCAGTTGCCGGGCCTGCTCCGGTGAGTCGTTGATCCCGGCCAGCAGGATATACTCCATGAGGATGACCCGTTTGCGGGCCAGGGGGAATTTTTTGCAGGCCGCCAGCAACCTCTCCAGGTTGTGGCTGCGGTTCACCGGCATCAGCCGGCTGCGCGTCTCATCGTCGGCGGCGTGCAGGGAGATGGCCAGGTTGACCCGCGCGTCGCGCCCCAGATCCTCGATGCGGGGGGCGAGACCACAGGTGGAGACGGTGACCCTGCGCTCGGTGAACTCCAGCCCCTCCGGGGCCATGAGGATCTTCAGGGCCGCGATCAGGTTATCGTAGTTGGCCAGCGGCTCGCCCATGCCCATGAAGACCAGGTTGTTGATATACTCCCGCGCCGTTGCCCGCTTAACCCCCTTCTCTTGCAGATAAGCAATCACCGCCAGCACCTGACCAACGATCTCAGCCGGGCGCAAGTTACGGACCAGCCCCATGGTCCCGGTGAGACAGAAATCACAAGCCATGGCGCAACCCACCTGGGAGGAGAGGCAGAGGGTGAGGCGCTCACCCTGGGGAATGAGAACAGTCTCAATGAGACGGCCATCATCCAGGCGGAAGGCGAACTTTGTGGTGCCATCCTCGGACACCTCCGCCGTCTCCACGGCCAGTCCGCTGATCCGACAACGCTGGGCCAGGGAAAGGCGGTACTTGCCCTTGAGGCCGGCCATTCCGCCAATATCAACGCAACCGTACAGATAGATCTCCCTGAAGATATGGGGGGCCCGGGAAGAGGGGATGCCTAAATCTTCCAGGAGCTGCCCCAGCTCAGGCATGGTGATATTTTTCAGGTCGACAAGGGCCAAAAAACTTCTCCCGGCAGGAATTTTTTGCGGCATAGCTGGCAGCCCATAATAACCCCTGGAGGTCATAGCAGCAGGCGGGCTGACAAAAAATCGGCCTGCCCCTCAACTCTCAGCCAGTCTGAGAACGATGAGCCCGGCAAAATGGCGGCAACTTGCGTGACAGGCAGCTAAAAAGAACCCTCTTTGGCATCTTTTTCCCCTTTTTACCAGAAAAAAGAGCCGCCTCCCAGTCACAGTAAGCGATCAATTAACCACACCCCAAGTTGACAAACCATTGAAACCGTAGGCGATTCAGGGACGCCGCCAGGGGCGTGATCGAAGCGCGCGATAATACATAAGGTATATCGAGTGGTTCGAGCGCGCGCAGGGTGGTGTTCATGGAGCGCCTCCCAGTCACAGATCCGCCAAACTCTCACCCTGGGCCACGATGGCCATTATCCGGCTCTGGGCCGCCTGGGCCGCCTGGCTCAGCTGGCTAACCTCCCGGGTCAGGGGGTCATCGCTGCCCAGGAGGCGGCGGGCCCGCGCCTGCAGATCAGCCATGGCGGCCGTCTGCTGGGCCAGGTCGGGCAGCAGTTGCCGGCGCAGGCCATGTCTCTCCTGCTCCTCCGCCAGGATGGGCCGCAGACGGTGGATGAACATCTCCACCAGGAGATTGCGCGGCACGTTGTGGCGCCGGGCCAGCTGATTCAGGGTATCCACCGTCTCCTGACTCAAGACAAAGGTCTTCTGCCGCCGCCTCTGGGGCTCTGGCGCGGCCCCGGGACTGGCCGGCGTACCGCCCGCCATCAGGTCCGAGGCAGCGATCAGCTGATCAAAGAGGGTCTTTTGCCTTATCCCCAGCTGGCCGGCCATGCTGCGTAAGAGGACAATGGTCTCCGGGCTGAGCTTGAAGGTAACCCGGACCGACTGCTTGGCCCGAAGCTGCTTGAGGGTGAGGTTATCCATAGAAGATCCCGGGAAGTTTTTTGCTGGTTATCTCCGATCAGCGGCCAGTGTCCCATGGCGAGCCGGGCCAATCTGCTTAGCCGGCCACAGGCCATGGCCGCCACTCAGGGCGCCAGTAGTACCATAGGATCAACATAACCGGCCCGCATTACTTTTGTCAAAATATAAAAAAAGTAATACATACTGCATTGACATGACCCTCCCTGTGCTTACAGTTTCTCTCAATCACGAAACAATGTGCCCCAGAGAGGGGCGAACCAAGACCAACAAAAGATGGAGAAAAATCATGTTAAGCCAGTTGAGAAACGAAGCCGCCCTTCCCCCCTTCTTGCATCGCTTTGGCCAGGATCTCTGGCCCACGGTGACCAGCAAACCCCAGCAGCACCCCTGGCCAGCCACCAATATTCACAGCAATGAGCAGGAGATAGTCTTACAGGTGGAGCTCCCCGGCCTCAGCCGGGAAGAGGTGGAGATAACCATTGAGGAGGAGCAGCTGGAGATTAAAGGCGAACGGCAGGCCCAGGCCCCGGAGGGTTTTGAGAGCCAACGCCAGGAGATGAGCAGCGGCAAATTTTCCCGCCGCTTCCGGTTGGGCCGTGATATTGACGCCAGCAAGATCACGGCCGCCCTGAATAACGGCATCCTCACCCTTACCCTGCCCAGGAGCGAGGCGGCCCAGGCCAAGAAAATTGCCATCGCCGCCTGAACCTCTGGCCGAGGGTGTAGGAGAAGATCCCAGGCGCCAGCCAGCAGGACCCCTGCATGATGGTTACCGTTTAAGGACAAAGGCCCGCGGGCCAGACAAAAAAATTCCCGAGAGGCGCGTATGCAGTTGGATAAATTCACCGTTAAATCCCAGGAGGCCCTGCAGGGGGCCCAGCAGCTGGCCAGCCAGCTTGGCCACCAGGAGGTGCGGCCCGTCCATCTGCTGGCCGAACTTCTGGCCGAGCCCCAGGGGGTAATCATCCCGGTTCTCCAGAAGATCGGGGTCAACCCCGGCCAGCTCTCTGCCATGGTAAAGGAAGAGCTGGGCCGCATCCCCCAGGTGAGCGGCAGCGGCTTTGGCCAGGTCCATGGTTCCCAGGGGCTGCAGGAGGTGCTCAACAAGGGTCTGAGCGAGGCCCAGGCCATGCACGATGAGTACGTGAGCCAGGAGCATCTCTTCCTGGCCATCCTGGCCGCCAAGGATGCAAACCTGGCCCGCCTACTCAAGGAAAACGGGGTTAAGCGGGAACAGTTCCTGAAGGCCCTGGCCGAGATCCGCGGTTCCCAGCGGGTCACCGACCCCAACCCGGAGGAAAAATACCAGGCCCTGGAGAAGTACGCCCGCAACCTCACCGACCTGGCTAAAGTAGGCAAACTGGACCCGGTAATCGGCCGGGACGATGAGGTGCGCCGGGTAATCCAGGTCCTCTCCCGCCGGACCAAGAACAACCCGGTGCTGATCGGCGAGCCGGGGGTGGGCAAGACCGCCATTGTCGAGGGTCTGGCCCAGCGCATCATCTCCGGCGACATCCCGGATAGCCTGCACGACAAACAGGTCTTAGCCCTGGACCTGGGGGCCTTAATCGCCGGGGCCAAGTACCGCGGTGAGTTTGAGGACCGCCTCAAGGCGGTCTTAAAGGAGGTGGAGGAGCGCCAGGGGGAGATCATCCTCTTCATCGATGAGATCCACACCCTGGTTGGCGCCGGGGCGGCCGAAGGGGCCATGGATGCCGGCAACATGCTGAAACCGGCCCTGGCCCGGGGCGAGCTGCACTGCGTGGGCGCCACCACCCTTAATGAGTTCCGGACCATTGAAAAGGACGCGGCCCTGGAGCGCAGGTTCCAGCAGGTCCTGGTCCAGGAGCCGTCAACGGAGGACGCCATCGCCATCCTGCGCGGCATTAAGGAGAAGTATGAGGTGCACCATGGGGTGCGGATCAAGGACTCGGCCACGGTGGCGGCGGTGACCATGTCGGAGCGCTACATCAACGACCGTTTCCTGCCGGACAAGGCGATCGATCTCATCGACGAGGCGGCCTCCAAGCTGCGCATCGAGATCGACTCCATGCCCACCGAGATAGACGAGGTGGAGCGCAAACGCCTCAAGTGCGAGATCGAACGGGAGGCGTTGAAGAAGGAAAAAGACGAGGCATCCCGCCAGAGGCTGGCAGAGGTGGAGGAAAAACTGGCCAACCTGGACGAGAAGCTTTCCGGCATGAAGGGCCACTGGCTCCTGGAAAAAGAGATCATCGGCCGGATCAGAAAGGTTAAGACGGATATTGACGAGGCGCGCCTTGAGGAGCAGCAGGCCGAGCGGCAAGGGGATCTAAGCCGGGTGGCGGAGATCCGTTACGGCCGGATCACGGAACTGGAGAAGCAGCTTGACCTGGAGAATAAAGAGCTGGCCGGAATCCAGAGCCAGCGCCAGATGCTCAAGGAAGAGGTGGCAGAAGAGGACATCGCCGCGGTGGTGGCCAAATGGACCGGCATCCCGGTGGACAAGCTCCTGGAGGGCGAAAAGGACAAGCTGGTCCAGGCCGAAGAGATCCTGGCCCGGCGGGTCATCGGCCAGGAGGAGGCGATAACCGCGGTGGCCAACGCCATCCGCCGCTCCCGGGCCGGCCTCCAGGACCCCAGCCGCCCCATCGGCTCCTTCATCTTCCTGGGCCCCACCGGGGTGGGCAAGACTGAGCTGGCCCGCTCTTTAGCCGACTTCCTCTTTGACAGTGACCAGGCCATGATCCGCCTGGACATGTCTGAGTTCATGGAGAAACATTCGGTGGCGCGGCTCATCGGCGCCCCTCCCGGCTATGTGGGCTATGAGGAGGGGGGGCATCTCACCGAGGCGGTGCGCCGCCGCCCCTATTCGGTGATCCTCTTTGACGAGATCGAAAAGGCGCACCCCGATGTGTTCAACATCCTCCTGCAGATATTGGATGACGGCCGGATGACCGACGGCCACGGCCGGACAGTGGATTTTAAGAACTCCATCCTCATCATGACCTCCAACCTGGGCAGCCAGCTCATCATGGCCAGCCAGGACAAGGAAAGTCTCAAGGGCCAGCTGGACGAGATCCTCCACGCCCAGTTCCGGCCGGAATTTTTAAACCGGGTGGATGAGATCATCACCTTCCACAGCCTGAGCAGGGAGAACCTGGCCAACATCGTCGATATCCAGTTCGCCCTCCTCCAGGGGCGGGTGGCCCAGCAGCAACAGCTGGAGCTGAACTTAAGCGCCGAGGCCCGCGCCTTCCTGATCAACGCGGGCTATAACCCCGCCTACGGGGCCCGGCCCCTGAAGCGCGCCCTGCAGCGCCATGTCCAGGATCCCCTGGCCCTGCAACTGCTGGAGGGCAACTTCCCCCCCGGCTCCCGCATCACGGTACAGGTAGCTGCAGATGGCCAGCAGCTGGGATTTCAGGCCAAATAGTACAGTGTAAACCATAAAATTTCGCTCAAACAACCTAACAGTGGTACTGACCATGAAGGGCACGAAGAAAAATCAGGTAGTTCTTCGTGCCCTTCGTCTCTTCGTGGTGAAAAATAGCGCCAGAAAATAGGAGTGCTTAAGTGAAACAGCGCACTAGGCTTAAAAATGAGGGGGAGACGAGTCGGGAAAAATTTCAGTCGCTGGAGCTGGTGCCGACAAGGGAGACGCCGCACTCTAACTCAGCCATATCAACAATGGCCTCAGGGGTGACGGCGGGACTGCAGATAAAGCCCTGAAAGAGCTCACAGCCCAACTCACGGAGAAATTGATGCTGCTCTTTACTCTCCACCCCCTCGGCCACCGTCTCCAGTTCCATGGACTTAGCCAGGGCCAGCATGGTCCGGCACATGGCAGCGCCATCACCGTCCCGGGGCAGCCCCTTAATAAAACGGCGGTCCAATTTAAGCTGGGTCAGCGGCAGGGTATGGAGTAAGGAGAGGGAGGAGTGGCCGGTACCAAAGTCGTCCAGGGCAACCCCCACCCCCAGGGCGCGGATGGACTGGATAACCTCCAGGGCCTGGATGCGGTCGGCCAGGACGCCGCTTTCGGTAATCTCCACCAGCAGACAGTGGGGCCGGACACGATACTTGACCAGCATCTGGGCCAGGACATCGGGCAGTTCCGTGTCGCTGAGCTCCGCCGGAGCCAGGTTAACCGCGAGGCTGAAGGGGGTGTCGCCAGTGGCCAGGTGCTGGAAGGTCCGGCTGTAATCGGCCAGGGCCCGCTCTAAGACCCAGCGGCCCATGGCATGAATCAGCCCCGTCTCCTCCAGCAGGGGAATAAAACGGTTGGCCGGAATCCCCCCCCGCTCCGGGTGATGCCAGGCCAGCAGGGCCTCCACCCCCACCACCCTGCCACTGGCAAAGTCCACCTGGGGTTGGTAGGACAACTGAAACTGCTCCTGGGCCATGGCCGCGGAGAGATCGTTCATCAGCTCCAGCTGCTCACTGTGCCATGAGTCGAGGGAGGGATCGTAGAGATGGACCCGGTCCCTCCCCTCTTTCTTCGCCTCATACATGGCCATATCGGCGTGACGCAACAGATCACGGGCCATCTCTTCCACCTGGGGGGTGCGCTCCCCATGCAGGCGGCAGGTGGCAACGCCGATACTGGCCGAGATGCGCACCATGCGGCCGTCAATCTCATAGGGGCGGCGCACCAGTTCGACAATCTGTTGGGCCAGGTGAACGCCATTCACCGGGCGCCCCACCGCCTCCAGGACGACGCAGAACTCATCGCCGCCCAGCCGGGCAAAATTATCCTCGTTGCGCAGCAGGTTGCGAATCCGATTGGCCACGGTCTGGAGAAGGATATCGCCCACCCCATGGCCCAGGTTATCATTCACCGCCTTAAAACCATCCAGGTCAAGGTAGAGCAGGGCCATGAGCCCCCGGCGCCGGGAACGCTTCAAGGCCTCATGGAGCTGGAGGGTGGCGCTGTTACGGTTTAACAGTCTGGTGAGGGGATCGTAATGGGCCAGCTCCCACACCGACTCCTCCGCCACCCGGCGGGCGTCAATATCGAGCATCACCCCCAGCATACCGCTCAGCTCGCCGGCCCCATCGCGCATGGTAACAAGCTTCAGGGCCACCCAGCGCTGCTGCCCCTGGCCGTCCACCAAGCGCACCTCGACGTCCAGGGAGCCCTTCTCCTTAATTGCCTGGCCCACCTGCTGGCTGAGGGCGGCGCTGTCAGCGCCATGGACATTGTCCAGCCAGTTGCCCGCCCCAAGCTCATCCTCGGCCTGGCCCAGGAGCTGATAAAAACTACCATTGGCATGGACAAGCTGCAGATCGCTGTCCACCTCAAAGATACCCAGGGGCAGCAGCTTCTCTATCTGCTCGAAGTTATGGTGGGAGGAGGGAGGGGAAGCTGCACCATCGGGACGAACCCGGACAAGGTAATGGCTGGCCACCCGGGCGAATTTAAAGGAACGACTGACCCAGGAACCATCCGCCATCTGCAGCTCAGCAGTGATGTCGTCGTCCCGGTTCTGATAATGTTTGCTCGGCAGCAGGATATCATGGAGGGTGGACGACTGGCCCAGCAAACCATCCTCGCCGCCCAGCAGATCCACGGCCCGCGGGTTGAAGTAGCAGACATGGCCACTGCCCGCCTCCACAACCAGCAGCCCCTCATCATTGTCATGAAACCAGGCCCCCAGGAGGGGCTCCAACTCACCCCCCTGATCTCCGGCCTGCCAAACTCTGGTACCTTCCATAACTCTCTCCCTGCCACCGCCAAAGAAACATTAACTTCGTCAGAAAACTTGTCAGCCATGCCCAAGAACTTCCTTGAGGCAGGGGCACCCTAACGAAGTTTAGCATATCAGTCCAGCTGTTGTTAATGTTTTACTCAACCAGCCAGACAGGCAATGGTCCTTGAAGCCCTTTAAGCTCCCGGCCGCGCTGGATATGGTCCAAGGTGGCGCGATCAGCGCCCCTGCCACCAGTAATAGGGAACCGCGCTTGGCGCGGGGGCCTCCTGGTTATAATAGCTCTCCAGGTAACGGTTGATATCATGGCGGCCGCCCTGGCGCGGCAGATCTGCCGGTTCGCTAAACTCCATGGCCAGGCAGCGCCGCGGGCCAAAAAATATGCCATTCACCATGAGGCGCCAGAGATTAGTCTTCGCCTGGGCCAGGAGATGGGGCGCCGGGCCAGCGCTCCGGGAGAAGGAGGAGCCCCAGAGGCCGGTGGTGCGCACCAGCACCACCCGGGCGTCTGTCACCTGGGCCAGGATGGTGGCCACCCCGCTGTTGCCCTGCAACGACTCGTAACGGCTCCGGTAGAGGCGGCCGGCCGGATAGAGCAGCACCTCATCGCCCCGCTCCAGGGCCTTGACCACCCGCTCCAGCCCCTTAACCACCCCCGCCCGGGAGTGCCTCCCCTTCCGGCCTATGCTGGGAATGGTTATCACCCCCAGAACCCCCATGAAACGGCGGATAAGTGGCAGGTTAACCTGGTCCTCATCGGCCAGGGGCCGGGGCCTAAATAGCCTGTAGAGGGTGGCCAGGACCAGGGGGGGATCGATCAGGGCCGGGTGATTGGCCAGAAAGAGGATACCCCGGCCGTCCGGGCCAGCGATACGGTCAAGCCCCTGCACCTCAACCCGGTAGCGGAGAAAGAGAAGGCGGCGCAGTAATTTAATTACGACTGGCGCCATTCTTTTTCCCCGGATGTAGCCCTTCAGCCCCGGCATCTCAAGCCACCCCCCTAAGCAAAGCCAGAACGACCTGCTTAAAAAAGCAGTCATTATTGGCAGAGAAAAGGCGGCCCTGGCAGATATGGCGGGCTCTTTCGGAGGGATAGTTCATGGCAGCGGGGGAGAAATAGGGAAAAATAATTACAGCCACCCTATATACACCTAAAGCCCCCAAGGGCGCAAGAAAGATGGCTTCAGCAACGCAGTGGCCCCTGGTAAAGCCCTTTTAGACATCCCAGGTGACCAAACATCCTGCCGTCCCCCCCCGGAGGATTGCCAGCGGCTGCGGCCTAAGAAGAAAGCTGGCGGAAAAAGATATAGACAAGGGGGGAAAGGGGGCATATAATTAAGGGAGTAATTAAATACAAGAAGAGGAACTGCATCATGCCCATCTATGAATTTCAGTGCCAGGAGTGTCAAAAAAAATTTGAGACCCTGCTCACCTCCAGTGCCCGGATCAACGAGGTCAATTGCCCTGACTGTCAGTCGCAAAATATAAAGAAGGTGATCTCCTCGCCCAGCAGCCTGAACAGGGGCAAGGCCAAGGTCCATATCCCGGCCGGCGCCCTGTCCGGCTGCTCCTCCCGCGGCGGTTTCTCCTGAGCTTAGGAAAATCGGCCCGGGTGGCCGAACGTAGGAAAAAAAAGGCCGGTGACGCTAATTCGTCACCGGCCTTTTTTTTTAAGCCAATTCTCCCTGTGGCACTTTGGCCAAGGGCATAGCTCAGGGGCTATTCTGGCTGAAAGATCAGGCTATCTTGAAAAATTAAAACTTCAGTTTTCGCTAACCGCAAAGACGCAGAGGCGCAAAGTTTAATCTTATAAAATCAGCGAGTTACCCTGGCGTCTTTACGCCTTCAACGTCTGCGCTCATCTGCAGTCCCAGAGTTATCAAAATTCAATCATATAGCTGTACACCCCCTCCTCCACCGCGGTCTTCACCGCGTAGCCCGAGTTGTTGAAGATCGCCTGCATCCGTTTATTCTCCCGCAGCACCTGGGCGCTGAAACCGGAGATCCCGTTGCGCTTGGCGATACTGATCAGCTGTTTAAAGAGAAAGGTGCCCACCCCCCGGTTCTGCCAGCTGTCGCGGATCACAAAGGCCACCTCGGCCCGGTTGCTCCCCTCGTCCAGATAGTAGCGGCCCACCGCGACGATATCCTCGCCGTGCGCCTCGGGCAAAACCCCGACGATGGCCACATCCTTGCGGTGATCCACCCAGACGAAGTTATGGATCTGCTGGTGGCCGAACTTCTGCTGGTTACTCATGAAGCGGTAGTAGATGGTCTCCTGGGACAGGTCGTAGATCAGATCGCGCATATTGGGCTCGTCCGTGGGGTGGATGGGCCGGAACATGAGCTGGGTGCCGTCATCCATCAAGAGGGAGCTCTTCATCTCCTCGCCCGCCACCACGAAGCGGCCCTCCACCGCCTCGAAATCCTCCCGGATATAGCGGGCGGCGATGGCCTCCCGGAAGAGCTGCTCCCGGTAGTCGGGATGGGCGATGGCGATGAGGGCCAGGGCCCGCTCCTGGATATTCTTGCCGGCCAGATAGGCCACGCCATACTCGCTGGCCACATACTGGACCGCGCCCCGGGTGGTGACAACCCCGGAGCCGGGGGTGAGACGGCAGACGATACGCGAGGCCTTATCCCGCAGGGAAAGAGACGAGATGACGATTATCGACTTACCCTCCGGGGCCATGGCCGCGCCCCGGTTAAAATCCACCTGGCCGCCGATACCGGAGTAGAACTTGTCCCCCCGGGAGTCGGCGCACACCTGGCCGGTGAGATCGATCTCCAGGGCCATGTTGATGGCCACCATCTTGTGCTGGCGGGCGATGATGGCGGAGTCGTTGACATACTCGGTGGGCCGGAAGGAGAAGAGGGGGTTGTCGTCCACCAGGTCGTAGAGCTTCCTGGTGCCCATGCAGAACGAGGTGACGATCTTGCCCTTATCCATCGCCTTGCGGCAGCAGGTCAGCGCCCCGCTATCAATGAGCTCCATCACCGCGTCGGTGATCATCTCGGTGTGGATGCCCAGATCCTTCTTCTCCACCAGGGCGTGCATCAACGCCTCCGGGATGTGGCCGATCCCCGGGATCCGCCCCATGCCAAACTGCAGGGTGGAGCCGTCCTCCACCAGGGAGGCGACGTGGTGGGCAATCCTCCCCGCCACCTCGTGCTGGGGCCGCGACTGCCGCTCGGTGATGGGGCCGTCCCCCGCCACCAGGATATCGAGGTCGCAGATGTCCAGGGTGGAGTCGCCTAAGGTCCACGGCATCTGGGGGTTGACCTGGGCGATGACAAGCGAGGCGTTCTCGGCCGCGGCCCGGACCACATCCACCGAAACGCCTAAGCTCACCCGGCCCATCTCATTGGGCGGCGTCACCTGGATCAGGGCCACATCCAGGGGGAGCTGGCCCGAGTTAAAGAGGCGGGGGATATCGCTCATGATAATGGGCGTATAGCTCCCCACCCCCTGCTGGATCATGTCGCGAACGTTGCCACCGATATAAAAGGAGTTGAGGGCGAAGACGTCGCTGTAGCGCTCCTTGGCATAGGGGGCGTCGCCCTTGGTGAGGAGATGGACGATCTCCACATCGGCCAGCTCCCCGGCCCGGGCCACCAGGGCCTGGATCAGGGCCGGGGGCTCAGCGCAGCCCGTGCCGATGAAGAGACGCTGGCCCGGCCGGACATGGGAGAGGGCCTTGCGGGGGCTGACCAGCATCTCGGCGTATTTTTCCTGCCACTGGGGATCATATTTCATGGGCTGGTTCCACCTACAAAGAATTTATCTCTCCAGCTGAGAAGATCAGGCGGTAATTGCCTGCTACCCGGTGAGGCTTCGCAGCTTCACGCTCCGGCGGGGCAAGTCTCGTCTCCTGCCATCTCAGTAAAAAAAACCTCACGGGGCCAGGGTCATCCGGGCATCGGCCACCATGGGCTCACTGCCCAGCTCAGCGACGATGAGGGGGTTGATGTCAAGCTCCAGGATCTGGTGGAAATCGGTGGTGAGCTGGCTCACCCGCTGGAGGCAGGTGGCCAGGGCCTGGATATCCACCGATTTATGGCCCCGCTTACCCTCCAGCATCCCGTAGGAGCGGGTGGCCAGCAGCATCATCATCGCCTCGTCAAATGTTATGGGGGCCAGGTGGAAGGCGACATCCTCCATCACCTCGACAAAGATGCCGCCCAGACCGAACATCAGCATGGGCCCAAACTGAGGATCGCGGTTCATGCCGAGGATAATCTCTAAGCCGGGGCGCACCATCTCTTCCACATAGACCCCTTCAATCACCGCCCCCGGCAGCCGTTCCCTGATCCGCATGTTCAGGAGATCATAGCCGTCGCGGACCGCCTCGGCCCCGTTCAGGTTGAGGCGGACGCCGCCCAGATCGCTCTTATGGACCACATCGGCGGAGACGATCTTCAGGGCCACCGGGGCGCCAAACTGCTCGGCCAGCTCCACCGCCTCGTCGCTGCTGGCGGTGAGTCTGCCCCGGGGCACCCGGAAGCCGTACGCCTTGAGGATCGCCTTCGCCTTCACCTCGGAGAGCTGGAGCCGCTTACCCCGCTGACTGCGGCTGATGATCCGTTCCACCCGCCGGCGGTTGACCTTGAAACGGCTGACGATACGCGGCGGCCGGTGGCGCCAGAGACTGTACTCATACATGGCCTTCAGCGCCGCCACGGCCCGCTCCGGCGCCTCGTAGTCGGGCAGGCTGGCGGCGGCCAGCTCCTCCCGGCCCGGCATCACCTCGGCCCCGCCCATGAAGGAGACCAGGACCGGCTTGGCGCCGTTCAGCGCCCCGGCGATGGCCCGGGCGGTCTCTAAGGGCCTGGTCATGGCCTGGGGGGTGAGGATGACGATAATGGCGTCCACCCCGGCATCATCCTGACCCGCGGTGAGGGCGGCGGCGTAACGCTGGGGCGGGGCGTCGCCCAGGACATCCACCGGATTGCCCACACTGGCCCCCCGGGGCAGCTGGGCCCGCAGGGAGGAGGCGACGTTGCCCGCCAGCTCCGCCACCGTGAGCCCCGCCTTTTCCACCGCGTCGGCCGCCATGGTCCCGGGGCCGCCGGCGTTGGTAATGATAAGCACCCGTCTGCCCCGGGGCAGGGGCTGCAGGGCCAGGGCGGCGCCAAAGTCAAAGAGGGACTCAAAGGTGTCGGCCCGGATCACCCCGCTCTGGCGGAAGGCAGCGCCATAGGCGGTATCGAGGCCGGCCAGCACCCCGGTATGGGAGGCGGCGGCCTTCTGGCCCGCTTGGGTGGTGCCCGATTTCAAGATGATCACCGGTTTCTGACTGGCGGCCACCTCCGCCGCCTTGATGAACTCATCACCATCGACGATGTCCTCCAGGTAGCCGATGATCACCCGGCACTCATCATCGGCCGCCATGGCCCGCAGCAGGTCCACCTCGGAGATATCCGCCTTATTGCCCACGCTGACCACGCTGGTCAGGCCGAGATGGCGGCTCCGGGCCAGATCAAGGATGGCGGTGCAGAGGGCGCCGGACTGGGAGAAGATGCCGATGGGGCCCGGCTCCGGCATCTGGCCGGCAAAGGAGGCGTTGAGGCGGCTGGCCGTGTTGATGAGCCCCAGACAGTTGGGACCCAGGAGACGCACCCGGTGGGCCCGGCAGAAATGGGCCAGCTCCCTCTCCAGCCTGGCCCCCTCCGCCCCTGCCTCCTTAAACCCGGCGCTGAGTATAATGATGGCGGAAGCCCCCGCCTTCACAGCCGCGCCCACCGCCTCCTCCACCAGGGCCACGGGCAGGGCAATGACACAGAGCTCCACCTCCCGGCCATACTCCTGCAACTCGGCAAAACAGGGACAGCCGAGGATCTCCCCCTCACCGCTGGGGTTCACCGCGATGAGCGGCCCAGCAAAAGAGCCGGCCAGCAGATTGGCCAGCACGTCGTGGCCCACCTTACCCGGGCTCCGCGAGGCGCCGATCACCGCCACCGAGGCGGGGTTAAACAGGGAAGAAAGCACAGTCGCACCTTACTAAAGAGATATATGTGATACCCAGAGCCACTTAGCGCCAGGGGCCGGGCTGGACAAACCTGGAGCAACCAGCAACTTCACCCCCCAACCATAACAGACAACATAAGCACCCTTCTCGTTGCCACAAGTTTCATCATGGCGCAGCGCCAGCCAGCCTGACAAACTAAAAAACCCGCCTGCCAGCGGATCAATTTCCCCCTCTTGATAAAAAGTGATCTTTTCCCTTTCCATCGGCCTGAAAATATCCTATTAAGAAAACCATTTATTATAAGTGAAACTGCCTGCCCCCTTTTGCGGCTTTCCGCCCTAAGTTTGGAAGCAAGGCAGAGAAAAAATATTAAATTCCGCCAATCACGAATCTTTTAAGGAGTAAGCCACAATGAAAATCGCGGTTATGAAAGAACTCCACCCTGGCGAGACCAGGGTGCCGCTGATCCCCGCCTCGGCCGCCAAGCTGGTCAAGCTGGGTGCGGAGCTGGTCATCGAAAGCGGCATGGGGGATACGTGCCGGTTTGCCGACGCCGACTACACCGAAGTTGGCGCCACCATCGGCGCCAGCCGGGAAGCAATGCTCAAAGAGGCGGACATCATCCTCCGTCTGCGCAAGCCGCCAGTAGAAGAGATCGAGCTGATGCAGAAAGGCGCCATCCACGTGAGCTACCTGGACCCCTTTAACGAGGTGGAGCTGGTGGACAAGATGATGGCCGCCGGTATCTCCACCGTCAGCCTGGAGATGATCCCCCGCACCACCCTGGCCCAGAAGATGGACGTCCTCTCCTCCCAGGCCAACCTGGGCGGTTACGTCTCGGTGATCATCGGCGCTGATCTGCTGGACAAGGTGCTGCCCATGATGACCACCCCGGCCGGCACCATCAAGCCGTCCAAGGTCTTTATTATTGGTGTGGGTGTGGCGGGGCTGCAGGCCATTGCCACGGCCCGGCGCATGGGCGCCCGGGTTGAGGCGTTCGACACCCGGCCCGTGGTGGAAGAGCAGGTTAAGAGTCTGGGCGCCAAGTTCGTCAAGGTGGATCTTGGCGAGACTGGCCAGACCAAGGACGGCTACGCCACCCAGCTCACCCCTGAGCAGATGGAGATGCAGAAGCAGGGCATGGCCAAGGCGTGCGCTTCTTCCGACATCGTCATCACCACGGCCCAGCTCTTTGGCCGGCCGGCGCCGCGCATCGTCGACGACGCCATGATCAAAGAGATGGCGCCTGGTTCGGTCATCATCGATATGGCGGTGGAGACCGGCGGCAACGTCGAGGGTTCTGTTGAGGGCGAGGTCACCGAGATCCACGGCGTCAAGGTGGTTGGCCTGGCCAACCTGCCTGGTCAGGTGGCCGAGACCGCCAGCCAGATGTATTCGGCCAACCTGGCCAACTTCGTCGATCATTTCTGGGATAAGGAGGGTAAGACCTTCAACCTGGATACGGAAGACGAGATCATCGCTGGCTCGCTCATCACCCACGATGGCGCCCTGTTCAGCGAGATGTATAAGAGCATAATGAAGAAATAAGGAGACTTTAAGAAAATGGAAGCTGTCTATCTTACATTTGTCTTTGTCCTGGCTATATTTTTAGGGTTTGAGCTGATCTCCAAGGTCCCCTCCACCCTCCATACGCCACTCATGTCCGGGTCCAACGCCATCTCCGGCATTACCCTCATCGGCGCTTTAGCGTCACTGAAAACCGACAACACCCAGCTGGCCGCCATCCTGGCCACCCTGGCGGTTGCCTTTGCCACCATCAACGTGGTGGGCGGCTACGCCGTGACCAACCGCATGCTGGAGATGTTCAAGAAAAAAGATGAAGGAGAAGCATCATGAGTTCGGCCCAGATTGGAATTAACTTCGCATATGTTATCTCGGCGGCCCTGTTCATCTTCGGCCTGAAGATGCTGGGTTCCCCCGCCACGGCCCGGCGCGGCAACCTGCTATCCTCGTTTGGTATGCTCCTGGCCATTGTCGTTACCTTGCTCAATGCTGGTCTCGACTATAAATGGATCGTCATCGGCATGTTCATCGGCTCGGCCATCGGTCTTTTTGCCGCCTACAAGGTGGAGATGACCTCCATGCCGGAGATGGTCGCCCTCTTTAACGGCTTCGGCGGTATCTCGTCCATGCTTCTGGCCTGGGGTGAGTATGCCCAGAACCCTGGGATGTCCACCTTCATCGCCTGTGTTGCCGTACTCTCCGCCTTTGTCGGCGCCATGACCTTCTCCGGTTCCATGGTGGCCTTTGGCAAGCTCTCCGGCAAGATCACCCAGCAGGCCGTGGTCTTCTCCGGCCAGCATATCATCAACTCCTTGATTGTCCTGGTCACCTTAGGCGCCACTGTTTTCTTCGCCCTCCAGCCGGAGACGGCCATGGGCAACAACGCCTTCTACCTGATCCTGGCCCTGGCTCTGATCTTCGGTATTGCCTCCACCATTCCCATTGGCGGGGCGGACATGCCGGTGGTTATTTCCCTGCTTAACAGCTACTCGGGCTTAGCCGCCTGTGCCGCCGGTTTTGTAATCGCCAATAACATCCTCATCGTGGCCGGCGCCCTGGTTGGCGCCTCGGGCATCATCTTGACCAACATCATGTGCAAGGCGATGAACCGTTCCTTAGCCAACGTCCTCTTCTCCGGTTTTGGTTCCGCCACCCAGGCGGCAAGCTCCGGTGACGGACCCCAGGGCGAGGTACGGCCCGCCAACGCCGAGGATGTCTACTACATCCTGGAGGCGGCCGACTCAGTGGCCTTTGTTCCCGGTTACGGTCTGGCCGTGGCCCAGGCCCAGCACGTGGTCAAAGAGCTTGGCGACCTGCTGGAGGAGAACGACACCGAGGTGAGCTACGCCATCCATCCTGTAGCCGGGCGGATGCCGGGCCACATGAACGTCCTCTTGGCCGAGGCCAACGTGCCCTACGATCAACTGGTGGAGATGGATGACATCAACCCCCGGATGGACTCAGTGGATGTCTGCGTGGTGATCGGCGCCAACGACGTGGTCAACCCGGCCGCCCTGGATGACGAGTCCAGCCCGGTCTACGGCATGCCCATCATCGAGACCTTTAACGCCAATACCGTTATTGTCCTCAAGCGTTCCATGAACCCCGGCTTTGCCGGCATCCAGAACGCCCTTTTCTTCCGGGAGAACACCCGGATGTACTTTGGCGACGCCAAGGTGGCCATTCAGGATCTGGTCAGCGAGTTCAAGAGCTAGTTCACTTCGCGGCTTAATTAGCTGGAGCAAAAAAAGGGCCGGTTTCCCCCCCAGGGGATCCGGCCCTTTTTTTATTTAAATGACTTGAACTAAGCGCCTGTAAGTAGTTCCAAAATCAACTCTTCAGCATGTTGTTTTTTGGCAGACATTGCTGAGCAAGTCACTAACCCTCTAAAGAAGAAGTGGTCTTAGGATTATTAGGATAAGTGACTTGAACTAAGCGCCTGTGAGTAGTTCCAAAATCAACTCTTCAGCATGTTGTTTTTTATGGCAGACATTGCTGGGCAAGTCACTAATGTTGCGGGCCAAAGATCAGGGTGGGGCACGGCGACAGCCGCACCACCCGCTCGGCCACCGAGCCCATAACCACCTTTTCCAGCCCCTTGGAGCCCACGGAGCCGATAACGATGAGCTCCGCCTCAATATCACCGGCAAAGGAGAGAATCTCATCGGCGGCGTCTCCTAAAACCACCTTGCCGATGGAGCCGAGGTGTTTATCCACCAGATTACTCATCTTGCGCTCATAGTAGGTGAGCATCTCTTTAGTGGCGACATCAAAGGAGTGGTGGGCGAAACCGCCATATACCCCCAGGGGCCGGCAGACATGGATGAAGCGCAGGCTGCCGCCGAACTTCTCCGCCACCATGGCCGCGTAGTCGGCCAGCTTCTGGGTATGGGGGGCGAAATCAACCGGGACAACGATCTGAAAACCTTCTGCCATGACATTTCCTCCTATTTTTTCTTTACCGGCCTGGCAGGGACAGGCTGCACCCCACCTTCTCTCTTCGCTTACCTGCGCCCGGGTTATGGCCGGAGAGATTATTAATTAACAGGTCGTTAGCCTTGGCCAGATACCGGCCTGGTCCAGCTGACAGCGCCCCTTCCTCTCTCTAAACAAACAATATGTCGATGTTGGCCAGGGACAAGGGTCTTATTTCTTTTTCTCCCCCTGGCCATCACTCAACCGCCCCGCCACGCCAGGGAAGAGGGACATGTCGGTGTGGGGCAGGAAGAGGGAGGCCACATACTGCTCGTGATAGGAGGGTACCTCGGAGAGCTCAAAGCTGGTCATCCGCCCCACCACGTCCAGAACGTCCTGGCGGATGTGGTTGCTGAGCCCGCTCATCCTGGCGCCTAAGAGCGAGCCGTTGCCGATGTAGTTCACCCGTTCCGCTCCCATCTCCGGCAGGAGACCGATGGTGATGGCGGCGTCGAGATCCACGAATGAGCCAAAGCCGCCGGCCAGAATCACCTCCTCGATATCGGTGGTGGCCAGCCCCACCTCCTCGATGAGGGTCTTCACCCCGGCGAAGATGGCGGCCTTGGTCCGGATAAGGTTGTCGATATCCACCTCGGTGATAACGATATCCTCAACGATCCCCGCCTCGCCGGCTAAAACCAAGACATACTCCCAGCCGCTGCTTCCCTCCCGCAGCCGCGCCCCGGCCATATCCCGGTTGAACTTGCCCCGGTGGTCCAGCACCCCGCGGCTGAATAAGGCGGCCACGACAATGAGCAGGCCGGAGCCGCAGATGCCGGCGGGCGCGGCCTGGCCGATGGTGACGACCATCGGTTCCAGGGAGTCTGGCGCCAGGGAAAAATCCACGATGGCCCCGGCCGCGGCCCGCATCCCGTGGCGGATGCCGCCGCCCTCAAAGGCGGGGCCGGCGGAACAGGCGGCGCAGACCAGCCAGTCGCGGTTACCGATGACGATCTCGGCATTGGTGCCGATGTCGATGAAGAGGGAGAGTTTTTCGGTGAGATGCATCCCCGCCCCCATTACTCCGGCGACAATATCGCCCCCCACATAGCTGGAGATGGCCGGATAGACCAGGGCCACGGCGTGGGCGGCCAGCTCAAGGCCGATATCCTGGGCCCGGAGGGGGGCAAAGAGGGTGGAAACCGGCACGTAGGGGGCACGGCGAATGTTGTCCGGCTCCAAGCCTAAGAGGAGATGGGTCATGGTGGTGTTGGCGGCCAGGGTAAGGGACGATATCTCCTCGCGGCCGATGCCGGTGGCCTTCAGCATCCTGCTGATCAGCAGGTTGATCGACTTTGCGGCCAGCTGCTGCATCAGGGCCAGACCGTCCTCCTTCTCCGCCTGGATGATGCGGCTGATAACATCCTCGCCGTAACTCATCTGGCGGTTATACTCACCCTCCTCCACCAGCACCTTGCCCGAGTGGAGATCGATGAGCTGGCCATGGACCGTGGTGGTGCCCAGATCAAAGGCGAGGCCGAAGTTGCGTTCCACCCAGTTGCCGGGCTGGACATTCATGACAAACGACTTCCCCTGTTCTTCCCGGACCGGCAGGGCCACGGTGACCGTGACCCGGAAGTCATCGGCCCGGAGAACCTTTCGCAGCTTACGGAGTATGGCCAGGGGCACCACCACCCGGTGCCGGCCATACTGGCTCTTCAGGGCCTGGGTGAGCCGGGCCCCGTCACTCATATTATCGCCAGCAGAGGGCCGGGGCAGCTCAAGAAAGTATTTTTCGATGGGCGGGTGGAAGATGCCGGCCTCACGCAGCTCATCGATGGAGTAGGTGCGGGCCCGGGCCCGGTGGCGGGCCATGATGGCCCCGACAAGAGCGGTATCGCCGGGCAGGGTAATTGTCACATCGCCCTGCACCTCATAACCGCAGGCCAGCTGGAGGCCAGTTGCCTGGCCAGCCGCCTCTGTCTCAGCAGAGACCTCCACCTGGCACTTGCCGCACACCCCGGTGCCGCCGCAGGAGGCGTTGATGTGCAGCCCCAGCTCCTGGGCCGCCGCCATCACCGTGGTGCCGGCGAGGACAACGACGCTCTGGCCCGAGGGCTGGAAGGTTACCTTCATTGGCGCCCGCCGCCTGCCCCGTCCCGCGGCCCGGCCAGCTCGGCCACCGTCATCTGGGCCAGCTCCGCCCCGCTGAAGACCGGGCCGTCGGTACAGACCAGCTTATCGTCCAGGTGGCAGTGGCCGCACACCCCCACCCCGCACTTCATGTGACGCTCCAGGGTGGTGAAGATCATCTCCGGCGGCCAGCCCAACTCAATAAGTTTCGCCATGGTGGCCCTGATCATCACCGGCGGGCCGCAGACTAAAGCATGACCATGGCCAGGGTAGGAAAAATCGCGCAAAAGCTCGGTGACGAGACCGGTATGGCCGTCCCACTCATCGTCCCCCTCATCCACGGTGAGACGACAGTCAACCCCCTGCTCCTGCCACTGGCTGATGGCCCCAGAAAAACAGATGTCGGCCGGCGTGCGGCTGCCGTAACAGAGGCTCAGCTTCACCTCGGCAAGACCCTTCGCCCCCTTCCAAGCCAGACAGCTGTCCAGCACCCCCTTCAGGGGAGCCAGGCCGATGCCGCCGGCCACCAGGAGCAGGTCCTGGCCCAGTAGATCCGCCACGGGAAAGGGGCGGCCGTATGGCCCCCGCACACCTAAGGTCTCTCCCACCGCCATCTTCTGCACCGCCCGGGTGAGCTTACCCGCCTCCCTGATGGTGAGATCAAGGGTGGCGGAATCGGCCGGTTCGGAAGAGATAGAGATGGGCGCCTCACCGCAGTGGGGCACGGAGAGCATGACAAACTGACCAACGGCAAAGGGCGTAATGGCGGCACCATCGGCCCGGGCCAGGCGGAAGGTTTTCACAAGATGATTTTCCTGGGTGATCTCGCGGATGATCATCGGCTGGGGGAGATACATGGATTTTTCTATTGTGGAGTTTTTTTAAATTAAACAACCACCGCTTTTCGGCCGGAGGTTTTAAGGTCACGGACCGGCATGACGGATTCATTTAAACGACAAACCGCAGAATAACGAATTTCGAATGTCGAACCGCAGAAGGAAGGTACTTTTCTTAATTAGGACAACATCCTTCCTTCGACATTCGACATTCGATATTCGAAATTCTCTTTTATCAATCACCCTCATCCCGGGCCACCACGGCCCGGATGAAGCTGGTGATATCCAGCTGACCGAAGCAGATGTCCAGGCAACGGCCGCAGCCCACGCAGCTCGGCTTGCCGTGGCGGGCCACGTCATACTTTAATTTATGGAGGAAACGGCGCTTGAGCGCGTGTTCGCCGGCCACCGGGTTATGCCCCCCGGCCATGGCGGTGAAGCCTTGCAGGGTGCAGGCATCCCAGCAGCGCAGCCGCTCACCGCTCACCGCGTCTAATGGCTGGTCGCGGATGGTGAAACAGCTGCAGGTGGGGCAGACGTAGGCGCAGCCGCCGCAATCAGAGCAGCGCGCCGCCAGCTCCTGCCAGATATCATCATGCACCTCACCTTGGGCCAGCAGGCGGCAGGCGTGCTCCACCTCCACCTTGCGGCTGAATCTCCCCTGGGCCTCCAAGGCTAACTGATACTGTTGCTGGCGATCCCTCTCCCTGGCCGAAGTGAAGAAGGGAGCCCAGGTTTCAAGGATATCTTCACCCCTGCTCCGCCCCGCCTCCACCAGAAAGCGATCCCCGAGATCGGTAAACTGCAGGTCATAGCCATGGTCCAGAGAGGGCCCGCTGGCCGTGTTGTTGCAAAAGCAGTTGGCGAAGGGGCGGTTGCAGACCAGGGTGATAAGCAGCGCCCCCTGGCGCCGGGCAAAATAATTTTCATCGCGACCAGGGGTGCTGAAGGTGAGGTCCAGGTAGTTGATCCCCTGGAGATCACAGGAGCGGACGCCAAAGAAGATGGTGGGCCGGTGGTGGCTTTGGGGGGCAAAGCCATAGGCTGGCTGGCTGGTATAGGTGGCGATGGTCTCCTGCTGGGGCAGGAAAAACGGTTTCAGCGAGGCCTGGGGCTGATTATCCAGATCCAGCCGGCAGTGATCGATATCCTTGATCTCACTGTAGAGGGTATCCCCCTGCGGGTTGCGCAGCGGCGCCACCAGGCGTCTGCCGTGGCTGAGGCGGCGCAGAAAAGGCAGGAGATTATCGCGACTCAAAATCAGCATGGCAACTCCTCGTCTCTGGCCTGGTGGGGCGGCTCGGCCAGGGCCATTACCTTCACGGCGCACACCTTATACTCGGGGCATTTGGCAATGGGATCAAGGGCCGGATTGGTCAGCCTGTTCACCGGGGCCTCGTGGAAATGGAAGGTGGTGTACACCTGGCCGGGAGTCATGGCGGAACTAAGCTGGGCCTGGAGGCGGATGGCCCCGCGCCGGGAGGCAAGCTCCAGCCAGTCGCCCTCCGTCAGCCCTGCCGCCCTGGCGTCTGCCGGGTTAATCTCCAGCAGCGCCGCCCTACTCTCCCGCTCCAGGCTGGGGCAATTCCTGCTCATGGTGCCGGTGTGATACTGATGATAGATGCGGCCGGTGATAAGGGTTAAGGGGTACTCCCCGTCCACCCCCTCGTCCGGCTCTACATGACTGGTGGGCTGAAAAACGCCCTTACCGCCGGAAAAAAAATGCTTATGGAGAAAGGGGGTGCCGGGATGATCGCCGTGGGGACAGGGCCACTGCAAGCCCCAGGAGGAGCGGAGACGGTGATGATACATGCCGCCATAGATGGGGGTGAGCAGGGCGATCTCCTCCATGGTCTCGGCCGGACTGGCGCAGCCTAAGTCCAGCCCCATGGCGGCGGCCAGCTCCGAGATGATAGCAAGATCACTCTTGCAGCCGGGCAGAGGTTCAATCACCTGATGCATGTACTGGACCCGCCGCTCCGAGTTGGTGACGGTGCCGCATTTCTCGGCAAAGGAGGCGGCCGGCAGGACCAGATGGGCCGCCTTGGCCGTCTCGGTCATGAAGATATCAGAGACCACCAGGAGATCGAGGCCTTGCAAAGTCTCGGCCACCTTAGCCTGGTGCGGGTCGCTTAAGAGAGGGTTCTCCCCCATGATGAACATGGCGCGGATGGGGCCATTTGCCCCCCCATGGGTCATCTCCAGGAGGGAGCGGCCCGGGGCAGGGGGAATCTTGGTCCCCCAGCAGCGGGAAAACTTGGCCCGGACCATCTCGTCGCCTAAGGCTTGATAGCCGGGGAGATTGCCCGGCAGGGCCGCCATATCGCAGGCCCCCTGGACATTGTTCTGGCCGCGGAGGGGATCCACCCCGGTATGCTCCTTCTCCACGTTACCGGTGAGCATGGCCAGGTTGGCGATGGTCTTGACGTTATCGGTGCCGCAGATGTGCTGGGTGATCCCTAAGCAGTAGCAGAAGGTGGACCTGTAAGCCCTGGCATAGAGGCAGGCGGCCCGCGAAAGATCCGCCAGCTCCACCCCGCAGGTGGCGCAGATCTCCTCCAGATCAAGGCGAAAGAGGTGATCGCGCAGACTAAGAAAATTCTCGGTGCGCTTGGCGATGAACTGCTCATCGGCCAGCCCCTCATCGAGGATCAGGCGCATCATGCCGTTTAAGAGGGGGATGTCGGTGCCGGGTCGCAGGGCCAGGTGGATATGGGCCCGCCGGGCCAGAGGCGTCCGGCGGGGATCGATGACAATGAGCTTGGCCCCGCGGTCCACCGCCGCCATGATCCGCCGGGCCACCTGGGGATGGGCCTCGGTGGTGTTGGAGCCGGAGACCATCACCACGTCCACCTGGGCCAATTCGTTAATGGAGTTGGTCATGGCGCCGCTGCCAAATGATGAGGCCAGACCGGCCACGGTGGGGGCGTGTCAGAGGCGGGCGCAATGGTCGATATTATTGGTCGAAAAGCCCACCCGGGCGAACTTCTGCAGGAGATAGTTCTCCTCGTTGCTGCACTTGGCCGAACTGAGAAACCCCACCCCCTCGCCGCCATGGGCCGCCTTGATCTCTTGCAGGCGGCGGGCCGCAAAGGACAGGGCCTCAGCCCAGCTCACCGGGACAAGCTCGCCCCCTTTACGCATAAGGGGCGTGGTGAGGCGATCGGGGTGATGGATGAACTCGTGGAGATGCCAGCCCTTACTGCACAGGTTACCTTTAGAGATGGGATGGTTGCGGGAAGGCGCGGAGCCAACCACCCTTGCCCCCTCACGCTGCAGGTAGACCCCGCAACCGCAGCCGCAATAGACACATATGGTGGGAATCTGTTCCATGCCCCGAGCCTCCCCCTGCTTGATCTTTTCTTTTCCTGCACCCACAACCAGTGTGGGGGATTAACAAAAAAAAAGGCAAGGGAAATATGACCTTAGGCCATGGAAGGCGGGTTATGGGTCAGAGTGCCAGAGACCTTGGTGGCTGGGGCGGGCCAGGCTCTTCTCCAGGAGATCCTGAAAAAGGGCCCCGCTCACCTCCCGGGCCCCCAAGCGCTGCAGGTGGGGGGTGTGCATCTGGCAGTCGATGAGGTCAAAGTCCCAGGCAAGGCAGCGCTCCACCAGGGCGGCCATGGCCACCTTGGAGCTGTCAGACTTGCGGCTGAACATCGACTCGCCAAAGAAACTGCCCCCCAGAGAGACGCCATAAAGCCCCCCCGCAAGCTCACTGCCCTGCCAGCACTCCACCGAATGGGCCCAGCCCGCCGCATGGAGGGCCAGGTACGCCTCCTGCATCTCGGCCACGATCCAGGTGCCGGCATCGCCCTCGGCCCGGGGGGCGGCGCAACCAGCTATAACGCCGGCAAAGTCCTGGTCAAAGGTGACGGTAAAGCGGCAGGAGCGGATGGTGCGGGCCAGGCGGCGGGAGCAGTGAAACTCGGCCGGGAAGAGGAGAAGGCGTGGGTCCGGGGCCCACCAGAGGATGGGGTCCCCGGCCGAATACCAGGGAAAGATGCCCTTGGAATAGGCCAAGAGCAGGCGGTCCATCCGCAAATCACCACCCACGGCCAGCAGCCCATCCTCCCGGGCCAGATAGGGGGGCGGGAAGAGCAGCTCGTCATCAAGCTTAAAGATCATCAAGCAACCTTCTTAACAACAATGAGGGCCAGACCGCACTCCTCAACCAAACCCTGGCGGGAATCTTCCAGCTCCGCCACCTGGTCCGGGGCTTGGAAGAGGGTGGAACGCATCTCCCGGGCCTCAAAGCCCTGGGCCACCAGGAGGCGGACCAGCTGGCCCATCTCGAAAAAATTTGCCCCTTTATAGAACGGGTGGCCAGCCTCTTTTTTGGCCTGCAAATGGAGGCCCCAGGGGCCATCGGCCGGGATCACCCCCAGAACCAGGTGGCCGCCAGGCCGCAGAACCCGATGGGCCTCGGCGATGACCTTCCGCGGCTCCTGGGTAAAGCAGAGGGTGAAGAGGAGATAGATGGAGGAAAAACTGTTGTCGGCTAAAGGCAACTCCTCCCCCACCCCCTGGCACACATGGGGGATGCGCCCCGCCGCCAGACGCAGGGGACCATGGGCCGGATCAAGGCCCAGCTCCACATCAAGCTCCCGGGCAAAGCGGCCAGGCCCCACGCCGATCTCCAGGCGCGGCGCGGCCAGAGGGGTGCGCAGCTCCTTTATGGCGGCAAGCTCGATGGCAAAGAGGAGACTGTCATCATACCAGCTATCATATTCAGCGGCCCGTTCGTCAAAGACGGCCGCGCTTTTCTGCCAGGACATTTTTTTACTTATTTTATTTTTATGCCAAAGTGTTACTGCGTTGGTCAGGGAGGTGCCAACCCATGATAGCCCTTGGGACGGCCACGGCAACTTTTTTTGCTAACTACTGCAAATTATTTGCCTTTGCCCGCCAAGGATGTAAGCTAAATGGAGATTTCTTTTACTGCCACCGCGCCCCACCGCTGAACCAGGCAGACCAGTAGTGGGCTGCCCATTACCCCCTGAGCCAGGCCGGAAGCTGGCAAAGCGCCCCCCCTTAGCAAAGACAAGTAATGCCAAATTTCCGCGCCTCCCTCACCGACCCTGACGAATTCACCCTCACCTTTGAGCTGGTGCCGGGCCGGGGCAGCCGTTCGGCCCGCCATGACAGGATCAAAGGGTTGGTGACCGACCTGGCCCGGGACGGACGCATCTGCGCCCTCTCCGTCACCGACAATGCCGGCGGCCATGCCATGCTGGCCCCGGAGGTGGTGGGCCAGGAGATAATGGCGGCCGGCCTGGATGTGATCAGCCACTTCTCCTGCAAGGACAAGAACCGCAACAAGATGGAGAGCCTGCTCCTGGGGTTGAACCGGACGGGCTTAAGCAACCTGCTGGTCATCTCCGGCGACTATCCGGGAAAGGGCTATTGCGGCGGGCCCAAGCCGGTCTTTGACCTGGATTCGGTCCAGGCCTTGGCCATGATCAAACAGCTCAACCAGGGCCGGGGCGGCCCAGAGGAAGGTACCGACTTCTTTATGGGAGTGGCCGTCTCCCCCTTCAAAACCCTTGAGGCGGAGCAGCGCTTACAGTACCGCAAGCTCTCGGCCAAGGCCGGGGCCGGAGCCCACTACGGTATCACCCAGCTCGGTTTTGACGCCCGCAAATACCAGGAGGCCCTGCTCTATGTGGAAACGCGGGGGCTTAACCTGCCCCTCCTGGCCAACGTCTTCATCCCCAACCTCACCGTGGCCCGGCTCATGCGGGCCGGCCAGATCCCCGGCTGCCTCATGCCGGAGTCACTATGGCAGCTCATGGTCAAAGAGGCCCAAGGGGCGGACCAGGGCCGCCAGGCCCGGCTCCTCAGGGGGGCACGGCAACTGGCAATCCTCCAGGGCTTGGGCTACAGCGGGGCCCATATCGGCGGCCCAGGGCTTGCCATGACCGACCTGGATTTCCTCCTGACCAAGGCGGCCCAGCTGCGCCCCAACTGGCAGGAGCAGCTGGACCACCTTAACCACTGGCCCGCCAACACCTTTTACTTCTTTGGTCAAGAAGGGGAGCTGAACAGCCATGAGGAGAAGGCCAAAGGGACAGAAAAGAAATTCAGCCCAGTCTACCGGGCCAACAGCTGCTTCCATGAGCTGTTCTTCAGCCCCAGGGGTCCCCTCTACAACCTAAGCCGCCAGACCTGCTCCTTCCTGGAAAAAAGCGGCCTGAGTAAACCATTTGGAGCCCTGGAACATCTGGGCAAATTCCTCCTCTTTGCTTGCCGGAACTGCGGGGACTGCACCCTGAGCCACTTCGCCTACCACTGCCCCCAGTCAGGCTGCGCCAAATATCTCCTCAACGGCCCCTGCGGCGGCAGCCAGAACGGCTGGTGCGAGGTGCACCCCGGCAAGAAAAAATGCCACTATGTCAAGGCGTACAACCGGCTGCAGGGGGTGGGGCGCGAGGAGAGTCTCGGCCGGGAATTTGTCCCCCCCCGCAACTGGCAGTTGAACAACAGCTCTTCCTGGCTCAACTACTTTGCTGGCCGCGACAACAGCCAGAGCCGCCCCTGCCAGGGGAGCGCCCCCCCCAAAGGCTAAAAAAAGGCATGCGCACCTTTAATTTTTGCCCCGGAATCCACCGAAGACACGGAACTTGAGTGAAAACATTCCGTGCTTTTGGTGGATTCCGGGGCCAATGGGGCGCATCCCCTTGACTGAATTTCATTGCTAATCACATAACAAATTCCCCGCCACGTAGCCGCCAACAATCCTGAACCCAGGCCCCATATCCAGTCCCGGACGGCAATTTCCATGAACCATTAAAAAGAAATTGCAGGCTAAAGGTAAAAAAGGTAATTTAACCTCTTTTTTTCCGCTAAAGGGAAACTTACCCTGCAAAAAACAACCAAGGACCTAAGACCATGGGCCTGAACCATCGCCCCAAGGAAGAGTGTGGCATCTGCGGCATCTTTGGCCACCCCGACTCCGCCAAACTAGCCTACTTCGGCCTCTACGCCCTCCAGCATCGGGGCCAGGAGAGCGCCGGCATTACCAGCTCCAACGGGGAACAGATCTTTGAACACAAGGCCATGGGGTTGGTGTCCGAGGTCTTTAAAGAGGACGATTTTGACGCCCTCGAAGGCGACATGGCCGTGGGCCATGTGCGCTACTCCACCACCGGCGCCTCCAACCTGGTCAACGCCCAGCCCTTCACCGCCACCCACCAGGGCGAGACCTTCGCCCTGGCCCACAACGGCAACCTGGTGAACATCCGCCACCTGCGGGCCGAACTGGAGGCTAAAGGCTCCATCTTCCAGTCCACCATGGACAGCGAGGTGGTGGTCCATCTCCTGGCCCGGGCCTATCGTTATAAGGAAAATAACCTGCGCGAGGCGATCACCTCCACGGCCAAGCAGATCCAGGGCGCCTACTCCATCCTGATGATGACCAGGGACCGACTGGTGGCCATGCGCGACCCCCAGGGTTTCAGGCCCCTGTGCCTGGGCCGGCTGACCAATGGCGACGGTTATGTCCTCGCCTCTGAGACCTGCGCCCTGGACCTGATCGAGGCGGAGTATATCCGCGACGTGGAGCCGGGCGAGGCCCTGATCATCAGCAAAGACGGTCTTGAATCATTTTTCCCCCAGGGCAAGCAGAAGAGCAGCTTCTGCATCTTCGAGCACGTCTACTTCGCCCGGCCCGACAGCGACATCTTCGGCTTCAACGTCTACAACTACCGGAAACGGACCGGCGAGATCCTGGCCCGGGAGTGTAAGATCGACGCCGATTTCGTCATGCCCTTTCCCGACTCGGGCAACTACGCGGCCATCGGTTACTCCCAGGCCTCCGGCATCCCGCTGGAGTTCGGCGTCATCCGCAACCACTATGTGGGCCGCACCTTTATCCAACCGTCCCAGTCCATGCGCGACTTCTCGGTCCGGGTGAAGCTCAACCCGGTGCGCTCCTTCCTGGAGAATAAACGGGTGATCATCATCGAGGACTCCATTATCAGGGGCACCACCGGCCGCAGCCGGGTCCAGGCCCTGCGCAAGGCGGGAGTCAAGGAGATCCACATGCTGATCTCCTGCCCCCCCACCGTCAACCCCTGCTACTACGGGGTGGACTTCCCTGACCGGGACCAGCTCATCGCCGCCCAGAAGTCCATTGCCGAGATCTGCGACCACATGGGCCTCGACACCCTCCACTACCTGAGCGAGGAAGGTCTGGTGGAGGCCACCAACATGACGGCGGACAAGTTCTGCCTGGCCTGTTTCAACGGTAAATACCCGGTGGAGCCGGACGAAGGCTTCCACAAGCACACCCTGGGCTGCGGTTGCTGAAAAAGATCAGGCCGCCCCGTTGTTTCGTGCTTATTGTCTTTTCATCCGCCCCTCGCCATTCAGCATTTAATATTCGATATTCGACACTCTCTTTCTAAAATAACCACCATGTCCTCACTCCCCCGCGCCAAGGAAGTCCTCCAGATCGAGGCCGATGGCATCCAGGCCGTCATTGAACAGCTGGGCCCCGACTTTGACCGGGCCATCGAGCTGATCCTGGCCTGCCCCAGCCGCCTTATCATCACCGGTATCGGCAAGTCTGGCATCATCGGCCAGAAGATCGCCGCCACCCTCAACTCCACCGGCACCCCGGCCATCTTCCTCCACCCGGTGGAGGCGATGCATGGCGACCTCGGCATTGTTGACCCCAGCGACGTGATTCTGGCCCTCTCCTACAGCGGCGAGACCGCGGAGCTCAACCTGCTCATGCCCACCCTGAAGAACCGGGGGGTGAAGACCATCGCCCTCACCGGCAAGGGTGACTCCAGCCTGGCCGGTTTCGCCGACGCGGTGCTCACCGCCGCCGTGCCCCAGGAGGCGTGCCCCCACGGCCTGGCCCCCACCGCCTCCACCACCGCCGCCCTGGCCTTAGGCGACGCCCTGGCCGTGGTTCTCATGGAGCGCAAAGATTTTATGGCCAGCGACTTCCGCCTCAACCACCCGGGCGGCAGCCTGGGCGAGCGGCTGAAGACCCGGGTGAGCGAGGTGATGCTCCCCCTGGAGCAGGCCCCCCGAGTAACAAGCAGCACTTCCTTACTTACCGCCATCAAGGTCTTAAACGAGAAAAACCTGGGCACGGTGATGGTGGCCAGCAACGACCAGCTGGAAGGGATTATCACCGACGGCGACATCCGCCGTCTCATCAGCGAACAGGCCGACTTTGCCAGCCTGGCCGTCACCGACGTCATGACCCGCGGCGCCAAGACCATTGCCAGCGAACAGCTGGCCGCCGACGCGCTCTCCATCATGCAGCGCCACGAATTCACCGTCCTGCCGGTGGTGAATGAGAGCGGGGCGCTGCTCGGTTTGCTCCATCTCCACGACCTCCTTGGCAAGGGCGAATTCCGCATGCTGGTCTAGCCAGCCCCAACCCGGTACAAGTACCTAGATTCAGGACAAAATAGTCACCAGCACCCCTGGCAATCCTGTTGACAAAGGTATCACTTTTGGTTAGCTTTGGTGCCGGTCTAAATGGGGATCAGCCCTGCTGCCCCCCTGAAACCAGCCGATAATATTCTGCCCCTGGCCATGGGGGCTTTTGACTGACACCTGAAAAGAGGAAGTTATGGCAATCACCAGTAAAGAGATCAATGCGGCCTTCAGCAGCGAGGTCATCAATATTCCCGGCGGCGAGGAACTCAACGCCTGCTTTTCCTGCGGCGCCTGCAGTGGCGCCTGTCCCGTAAGCCAGGCCATCCCCGAGTTTGACCCCCGCAAAATCATCCACATGGTGCGCATGGGCCTGAAAGACAAGGTCCTGGCGGCCGATCTGCTCTGGTACTGCTCCCAGTGCCAGGGCTGTGTCTATGTCTGCCCCCAGAACGTCCGCTTCGCCTCCATCATGGGGGCCCTGCAGAAGCTGGCCCGGCGCGAGGGGATCATCAGCGAGGAAGACCTGCGGGAGAAGGGCAAGGTCGCCTGGGTGGAGCGGGACCAATGCGTCTCCTGCCTCACCTGCGTCCGGGTCTGCCCCTTTGAGGTACCGGTTATCGATGCCAAGGGCGTGGCCCATATCTCGGCCGATGAGTGCCGGGGCTGCGGGATCTGCGTGGCCGAATGTCCGGCCCAGGCCATCAAGCAGAACAACTCGGCCGACGAGAAGCTGATCGCCGTGGCCGGGGCCTGAGATGGGCGACAAGCCCACTTATAAAGAGTAAATAATTTCCCCAGCGAAAGGCGCTATAAGGCCACTTTAGCTGGGTCATTCGGAGATCGAAGATGAGTTTTACCCCAGATATCCAAGCATTTGTCTGCCACTACACCTCCCAGCAGTCACTGGCCGAGGGCGTGGAGCAGCTCAAGGCGGACGGCATGCCTGACGGCGTCACCCTGAACCGACTGGTCTGCACCGGCAAACTGCAGGAGACCACCCTGCTCAAGGCCTTTGAGGATGGGGCGGACGCGGTGTACGTTGTGGGCTGTCCGGCCGATGAGTGCCATAACCGCCAGGGCTCCCAACGGGCCGCCAAGCGCGTGCTGGCCGTGAAAAAATCCCTGGGCGAGATGGGTGTGGAAGAAGAACGGGCCGAGATGTTTCACAGCGACCGGGGTTTTCACCTTGAGTTTCTGGAGGCGGCCCAGAAGATGCACGCAACAATCAGCAAACTGGGGCCCAGCCCCTTCAAGGGGGTGGGCAAATGATAGTCGCCGAACGCAAACCAGTTAACGAAATCATCAACATGGTCAAGGACGCCGGCAAGGTCCTGGTCCTGGGCTGCCGCGGCTGCGTCTCTGTCTGCTCCGCCGGCGGCGAGCGGGAGGTGGAGATCCTCGCCTCCCTGGTCCGGCTGGGCCTGGCCAAAGAGGGTAAGAAGGCCGAGGTTGTCGAGGGTTCCCTGGTCCGCCAGTGCGACCGGGAGTATGTTGACGCCATCGACCAGTTCAAGGGCAAGTATGACGTGATCCTCTCCACCGCCTGCGGGGTGGGGGTCAACTTCATCTCCAGCCTGCGCCGTCAGGACACGGTATTCCCCGCCCTGAACACCACCTTCATGGGCGGCTCGGCCGAACAGGGGGTCTGGTCTGAGCAGTGCGCCGGCTGCGGCGACTGCGTCCTCCATCTCACCGGCGGCCTCTGCCCGGTGGCCCGCTGCGCCAAGAGCCTGATGAACGGCCCCTGCGGCGGCTCGGTGGACGGCCGCTGCGAGATCCACGCCGAGGTGGAGTGTATCTGGCAGTCGATCTACGACAAGTCCAAGGAGATCGGCCGGGAGAGCAACATGACCCGCATCGCCCCCATCCGCGACTGGACCAGCGCCGGTCACGGCGGGCCCCGCAAGCAGGTGCGCGACGACCTCACCGTCTAAGCCAGATTAGCCAAAGCAGCCACAAAAAAAGCCGGCGCTCCCTCTATGGGGAACGCCGGCTTTTTTTGTTTCATCGGCCAACTCATGCAGGGTGGGCTGGGCCCACCAGAAAAACTACTCCTGCCATATCCTTACTTCACATGGGACTGAGGAGGAGATCCGCCTGCTGCTGGGCGGCCAGGATGGAGTACATATTGGAGACCAGCCCCACGGCCAGCTCGTCCGCCAGGCCATAGTGGTTGAGGCAGACGCCACAGGCCAGGATCTCCACCCCCAGCCGCCTCAACTCCTGGGCCTCGGCCAGCACCGGTGAACCTGTGGCGGCCAGCTTCACCCCGGAGTTAACCAGGGTGAGGTGGGTGATATCCTGGGCAAACTGGGCCAGGCTGTCAAAATAGGCCGCCATGAGCCGCTCACCCAGACCATCATCACCCTGGCCCATATACTCGCTGCCGATATGGACCACCACCCGGCGTGATCCCTGCTGGCTGGGCGGGCATACTATCTCCGGCTCCGGACCCGCCTGCCCCGTCCCCCGCTGAATTAAGAGATGAAAATCGCGGCCCGCCCCGGCCACCTCCACCTTATGCCCCTGGCTCTCGGCAAAACGACGGACATTATCACGGGCCGCCTCATTGTCCACCAGGACAAGGAGGGAGTCTTCGTCGGTTGCCGCGGCCAAGCGCTCCTTGGTCCGGATCACCGGTTGGGGACAGTTGAGGCCGCGGCAGTCGAGGGTGGTTGGGGGCATGGCTTTCGGTTACCTGGTTGTTATTTCAAAAAAGGGTTATGTAAAAAAACAACTTAGCCAATATCCCGCCAAAGGAGAAATAGATAATGCCAATCCCTTTCCCCTGAGCCATCGCCTCTTCCCCTACCCTTCAGCATCAGGCCCCAGCCTCTCCCCTGATCACCTTTTTCAGGTAGGCCAGGGCAAAGAAAAAAAAGTTCACCATGACAATGGCCGCCCCCGCCGGGATATTGACCAGAAAGGCGAGGAGAATGCCCAGGACCACCGAGAGCAGGGCCGTGAGCATGGCGATATAGATGGCGGTGCGAAAACAACGGCACACCTGCAGCGCCGTTACGGCCGGGAAGATAATAAGACTTGAGACCAGCATGGTCCCCACCACCCTGATGCCCAGGATCACCGTGCAGGAGGTGAGGAAAACCAGGACATGGTTAACCCTGGCCGTGTTGATCCCCAGAACTTCAGCATACTCCTCATCAAAGGTCATGGTGAAGAGCTCCGGCAGATGGAGGCTCACCAGGCCCAGGACCAGCAGGGAGAGGATCACCGAGGCCACGGCCTCAGCCCGGGAAACGGCGAGGATATCGCCAAAGAGATAGCTGAACAGATCCACGTTAAAGCCAGGCCCCATGGAGGCCAGGGTCACGCCCAGGGCCACCCCCAGGGCGGAGACCAGGCCAATGGCCGCGTCGCCATACATATTGGCGTGGCGGGCCAGGTGGAGGATGCCAAATGAGGCGAGCACCGCCAGGGGCAGGGCCACATAGAGAGGGTATATGCCCAGAAGGAGCCCCAGGCCGATGGGGGCCAGGGAAAAATGGGCCAGCCCTTCGCCGATGAGCGACAGGCGGCGCAGGACGAGAAACACCCCCAGCACGGCGCAGCACATGCCGATAAAGGAGCCGGCGACCATGGCCCGCTGCATGAAGCCATACTCCAGGGCCGTAGTGAGGAGATGAAGGGTGTTTGTCATTTTTTTTTCTGACTACCACTATGTTTCAGCCACGATGGCGAGGCCCTTGTGAGGCATCATCGATTCTGGCGTAAAGTTAATGGTTCGGAGTCTCTCTGCGGTCGCTTACCTAAAGTTGCCTGTAACCAGCCAATATAAATTCAATTAAACTGATACATTTTCCCCATCCTACCAAGCTGGATGAAAGTCGATGGTAATCAGCAAAACTAATGCTGGTGGCAGATCAGGTGTTGGGCAAAATCGCCGAAATAGGCCGCCATGGCCTGGGACTGACAGAAATCACTGAAGCTGCCATAGAAGATCAACCGCCGGTCGACGTAGAGCATCTTGCCCGCGTAACGGCCAATGGTGGCGCTGTCGTGGGTCACCAGCATGATGGTGGTCTGCTGCTCGCCATTTAAGCGGGCCAGAAGCTCGTAAAAGTTATCGCGGGTGGCGGGATCCAGGGCGGCGGTGGGTTCATCCAGGATGAGGATGGCCGGCCGGGCCACCATGGCCCGGGCCAGAAAGACCCGCTGGCACTGGCCCCCGGAGAGGCTGCCCACCATCTCGTTGCTGAGCCCGCCTATGCCCAACAACTCCAGGGCCTCTGCCACCAATTCCCTGTCGCCCCGGCCCAGGCGGCGGGGAAAGCTCTTGGAGCCCAGGAGACCGGTGGCCACCACCTCGCTCACCGTGGCCGGAAACCTCTTGTTGCTCACCGTGGCCGCCTGGGGCAGGTAGCCCAGCTGCTGCCACTGGGAAAAGCTGGCGAGGTCCTGACCCATAATCTCCACCCGGCCTGCGGCCAGGGGCAGAAGGCCCAGGATCGCCTTGACCAGGGAGGACTTGCCCGAGCCGTTGGGCCCGACAATCCCCACATACTCCCCGGCCGCCACCTGAAAGCTGATATCCTCCAGGACCAGTGATTGCCTCCGGCGCAGGCTGAGGTTATCCACCGAGATCACTGACATTGAAGGCCCTGCCGCAGGTTCTTAAGGTTCTGGCCCATGAGGGAGATATAGCTCTCTCCCCTGGCCAGCCCCTGGGCGCTGACGTTGTGGATGCCATGGAGGAGAAGGAGCGAGGCGCCACTCTCCTCGGCAATGATCCGCGCCACCTTCGGCTCCAGCAGCTCTTCATGGAAGACCACCTTGCTGCCAATCTCCTCCATGGTGGCGATAAGGTTGGTTATGGTGCGGGGGCTGGGCCTGGCGTCCGGGGACTGGCCGGGAAAGGCCGCCAGCTGGCGCAGACCGTAGCGGCGGCAGAAATGGGCGAAGGCGGAATGGCCGCCGGAGATTATCGTGGTCAGCCGGCATGGGGCCAGACCCTGACGGATCTCCTTATCCAGGGCCATGAGGCGCTGGCCATAACGAGCGGCAGCCGCCTGGTAGGCCTTAGAATTAACCGGGTCGATTCGGGCCAGGGCTTTAGCGATAACCGTGACCATCTCCCGGGCCTGGAGAGGATCGAGCCAGACGTGGGGATCACGGCCACCATGGTGATGCTGGGCATGATTATGTTCCGCCAGCCCGGCAGCATCAGGCGCGGTGGCCACCACCGGCAGCCTGTCTCCGGCCAAGCCCCGCAACAGGTCTGCCACCCACGGTTCCATCTCTTCACTGGTGTAGAGGAGGAGATCCGCCCCATGGACCTTGAGCATGGCCTGGGGGGTGGGGGCAAAGGAGTGGGCCTCCACCCCCGGGGGGAGCAGGAGGGTGACATCGACCAGGTCGCCGCCAATCTCCCGGACAAAGTCGTAAACGGGAAATATGGTGGCCACCACCTGGGGGGGCTGGGCTGCTGCCTGGGGTTGCAAGGGCCCCAGCAGGGTAAAAAGCAGGAGTAGGCAGGTTAGTCGTTTCATCGGTGGCAGATATGGGTTGCTCTGGCAGGACACCAGGGGCCAGCAAGGCCGGGGAATCCCAGTCAAAAAAAATTATATAGGGTCAACTTCCAAGGGGCCTTACTGTCTCAGGCCCGAAGCCGGCAAGGCCAACGTGACCCCTCCGGATTATGAAAGTTTATAAAATTATTGCCCTAAATGGAAGGAAGCCGGCAACTTAGACGCGGGAATGGGCCTGGGCCGCCCAGGGCAGCAAAAAAACTTTGAGAGGCGGCTGGTCAGCTGCTAGACTGACCTGGCTGACTTAAGGCCCTAACAGCTTTAGTGGTGGGGCAATTCCCGGCCCATAGATAAGCCCCAGGTTAAATTTATCCCATGAAGTTCACCCGCCCCACCAGACCAGGAGCCAGCCTGCTGATTATCCTGCTCCTCTTCCCCTTTTTTTTCCTGGCCGGGCCCTCCTATCATAGTCCCCGCTCCCTGCTGGCCCTCTGGAACCTGGGCCACCTGCTCTTCTTCCTGGCCCTGGTATTATTTCTGGCCTCCCGCCGCCAGGAGAAAAAATTAACCTGGTCCTGGTCGCTGACCATCCTTCTTCTGGCCACCGGCCTGGGACTGGTCATAGAGCTGATCCAGGGCCAGATAGACGGCCGGGTGGCCAGCCTCCCTGACCTGGCCCGCAACAGCGGCGGGGCAATTCTCGGCCTTTTCTTACTGGCCTGGCCCCAGCAGATCCGCCAGCGCCCCGCCCTGGCCTTAGGGGCCGGGGCCATCATCGTCACCAGCCTCCTGCCGGTGGCGGCCGCCCTGGTTGATGAGTACCGGGCCCGGCGCGACTTCCCCCTCCTCTCCTCCTTCGAATCGTCCCTGGAGCTCTCGCGCTGGGAGGGAGACGGCCAGATAGAAAGGGTCAAGTCCCCTGTCTCCGCCGGAGAATACGCCCTGGCCATCCGCCTGACCACCGCTAAATACTCGGGCCTTAACCTGCACCACTTCCCCAGGGATTGGCGGGAGATGGCGACCCTGAGGCTGACGATCAACAATCAGCAAGCGACCCCCATGGAGATCACCAGCCGCATCCATGACATGGAACACGCCATTGGCGAACAGCCATATCATGACCGCTATAACCGGAGATGGACCCTGGAGCCGGGCTGGAATGAAATTAGCATTGATCTGGCCCGGGTGGCGGCGGCGCCGGCCGGCCGCAGGATGGACATGGCCCATATCCGCGGCCTGGGCCTATTTGTCAGCCGCCAGGAGCAGGAGAGGAGAGTTGTTATTGATGAGGTGCGGCTGCTAGGCGAAGTTAACTGAGGCCGAAGACACTCTTCTTGCCCTTGCCTCCCCCCTTCTTCTTGGCCACTGTTTTGGCCTTGCCACTGGACTTCTTCTTCTCCTGGCCCTTCTTGTCCCGGCTTCGGCCCCGCGCCTGTTTCTGCGGCCGCCGGTTGCCCATGGTCCTCTTCCTGCCGCCGCCCCGGCCCCGCTCCTGCTTGGGCTGAAGCTCCGTGGCCTCGGCCATGGCGAACCCCTCGACCTCCAAGCGCTCAATGGCCTTGCCCTGCAGCCTCTCAATGGCCCGGACCATCTCCTTATCATCGAAGCAGAAGAAGCTCACCGCCCGCCCCTGCCGCCTCGCCCGGCCCGTGCGGCCAATGCGATGGGTGTACGCCTCGGCGGTATCCGGCAGGTCAAAGTTGATCACCTGGCTCACCCGGGAGACATCGATACCCCGGGCGGCAATATCGGTGGCCACCATGATGGTGAAGTCACCATCCCGGAACCCGGTGAGGGCGCGATTACGCTGATTCTGCGACATATTGCCCTGGAGGGAGGTGGCCTTGTGGCCCGCCTTGTCCAGCTTCCGGGCCAGATTCTTGGCCCCATACTTGGTCCGGGAAAAGATCAGGGTGGAGCCCTCCTGCTCCTCCTCCAGGAGATGGAGGAGCAGGGCCCCCTTCTGCCGTTTGGAGACCGGGATGAGTACCTGACTGATCAACTCCAGGGGCTCTTCCACCTTGATCCGCACCTCCTGCGGATCAGTGAGGGTCTCATCGGCCAGCTTGCGGATATCAGGGGGCATGGTGGCGGAAAAGAGCAGGGTCTGGCGCCTGGCCGGGACATGCTTTAAGATCCGGCGGATGTCGGGGAGAAAGCCCATATCAAACATCTGGTCCGCCTCATCCAGGACCAGGGTTTCCACCTTGTCCAGCCGGAGGTCATGGTTATTCAGGTGATCAAGGAGACGGCCGGGACAGGCGACCAGCACATCCACCCCCCGCTTAAACTGCTGCAGCTGGCCACCCTTGCCCACCCCGCCATAGACCGCCACGCTGCGCAGGCCCGTATCTTTAAAAAGCTCCCGGAAGCTCTGATCAATCTGCTCCGCCAGCTCCCGGGTGGGGGCCACCACCAGGGTGCGGATGGTGCCTTTGGGACCGTCCAGCAGGCGCTGGATGATGGGCAGGGCAAAGGCGGCCGTCTTGCCGGTGCCGGTCTGGGCCAGGCCCAGGAGGTCATGGCCGGCCGCAACCAGGGGAATGGCCTCTTCCTGGATGGGGGTGGGCTGCTCATAGCCGCAGGCCTCGATATTGGCCGCGATCTGGGCCGAGAACTTAAAAGGTTTGAAACTCATTATTCACCTGAACTTTTTTATTTATGATTGCCAGGCCAGTTACGGCAACAGGAGCGAAACCGGCCAGAACAATAAATTCTATCAACAATACCAGCTACCTGATAGTTTCAGCCATATCTTTTATGGGCCTGGCAGAATAGAGGCGACCAGCGGCCGTTGCCTTTTCAATAATTCTTTATTAAGGCTACCTGGCAAGGTTGAAATTTCCGGCAAACCCAGCCGATTCGCGAACCGCAGATAAGCGCGGACTTCGGAGGCGCAAACCTAAGTTGTGAAAGGTGTGGCGGAGCAAAGAAGGGTCGGAGAACCACAGCCTTAATCAGTGTAGGGTGGGCTGGGCCCACCGTTTCCACTAGCGGCCTGGCCGGTGGGCCCAGCCCACCCTACGGTTTAAAATCCAGCTAAACTTTTTTTCCCGCAACCACTATGACAGACGAAGAGATTATCCAGCGGCTCAGCCGCCTTACCCCCCATTTCCCGGAAGAGGCCATGGCTGCGGCCCTTAGTCGCCAGGCGGAGGTTACTCCGCTGCTGCTGGAGCTGCTGAGCCAGGCGGCGGACAGCCAGGAGGAGGTGGCCCAGCAAGCCGATAACGTGGGCTACATCTTTGCCATGTATCTCCTGGCCCAGTTCCGGGCGGAGGCGGCCCTGGCGCCGCTGATTAAATTCTTCGCCACCCCCGGAGACCTCGCCCGCCAGATGACCGGCGACATCATCACCGAGGGCTTAGGCCAGCTCCTGGCCATGGTGGGCGGGGCCAACGGCGTGACAGAGATAAGGACCTTGGTGGAGAATGAGAAAACAAACCCCTTTGTCCGGGGGGCAGCGTTAGAGGGACTGCTCTGCCTCAGCGCCTGGGACGAGGTTTCCCCCACTGAAACCGCCGCATACCTTCAGGAACTGCTGAGCAACCGCCTGGAACGCCAGCCATCCCATGTCTGGAACTACCTGGCCGAGGCGATCTGCCAACTCTGCCCCGCCGAGGTGATTCCGGAGCTTGAGGCGGCCTATGATGAGGGGTTGATCAGCGAGCTTTACCTGGGCCGGGCCGAGGCCTTGGCGGCCCTGGCCCACCCCCTGGCCGAGCGACTCGTAGAACTTGAAAAAAATCCCGGCCTGGCCCAGTTGGATGATGTGGCCGCCGAGATGCGCACCTGGGCCTGTTACCGGCCCAGCGAGGAGAGAATCCACCGTCAGGAGCCAGCCGCCGCCCCGGTTGCCCCGGTTACCAGCAGCAAGGTGGGCCGTAATGAGCCGTGCCCCTGCGGCAGCGGCAAGAAGTTCAAGAGATGTTGTCTGGGGGGATGACCCCCGGCAGAGGGGCAGAGAACAAAAAAGGGCGCCCTCCCCGAGGCCTTGGGGAAGGGCGCCTTTTTTCGAATGTCTAAAACCTGGTTCTCTGGGCCAAGATATGTAGGTCATCTTGAAGCATAAAAGCGGACATTCGGGGCAACAACAGGTCCATGTCCGCTTTCGCTCCGCTCTAGCAGACCTACGCTCTGCCGACCTTCACCATTCACCATCTAAGAAGATAAAACAACTGGACCGACACCGCCGTTGCCAAACTCCTTATCGGTCTTAGTCGGCGTGAATCTCCACGATG
>JBDLJA010000006.1:0-101355 GCA_039714595.1 Thermodesulfobacteriota bacterium
CCGGCGACGCAGTGGACCATTAAAAAAAGGGTCCCAGCGCCTGATCTTTGCCCGTTTAGCCTGCCTTACATGGCGCTACCATGCTTCGGCAGGCTAACCGAACAAATCTAAGGCACTGGAAACCTTTTTTTCTTCGAGACTGCACCACAAACAACCCCCAACCGCTCTTGTAAGTGGCTGGGGGTTGTCTTTTAAGAACGCGTTTGGGGTTTCGATCCCGGCGCGTTTTTGTTATTATGCCCAGTGGTAGAAATTTAAGAATGTAAAGAAGTTAGAGAGTGTACCCTTTCCTTCTTGCCATTCCTTTCCATCCCCTTCCATCCCCCAAAAGCAATGGCCAAGATCCTTGTTGTCGACGACGAACTCTCCATGCGGGAGTTTCTCACCATCCTCCTGGAAAAAGAGGGGTATGGGGTGGAAACCGCCGCTGACGGCGCCAGCGGTCTTGAGCGCCTGAAGGCGGATGATTTTGATCTCCTCATTTCCGACATCCGCATGGGTTCCTTCTCCGGCCTGGATCTGCTTGAGGCGGCTAAGGAGGAAAACCCTGAGCTGCCGGTGATCCTGATCACCGCCTACGCCTCGCCGGAAGACGCGGTGGCGGCCATGAAAAACGGCGCCTTTGATTACATCACCAAACCGTTCAAGGTGGATGAGATTAAATCCACCGTCCTCTCCGCCCTGAGCTCCACCAGCAGCCCGGCCACCGTGGCCCATGCCTCCTTTGGTATCATCGGCGACAGCCCGGAGATGGTGAAGATCTACGATCTCATCACCCGCATCGCCCCCACTGGCGCCAATGTCCTGATCTACGGGGAATCGGGCACCGGCAAGGAGCTGGTGGCCCAGGCAATCCACGACCACTCCAAGGTGGCGGCCAATAACTTTGTGCCCATCACCTGTAACGCCATCCCTGAGACCCTGTTCGAGAGTGAGCTGTTCGGCCACGTCAAGGGCTCGTTCACCGGCGCCACCAGCAACCGGGTGGGCCTCTTTGGTCAGGCCAATAACGGCACCGCCTTTTTAGACGAGGTGGGCGAACTCTCCACCCTGGCCCAGACCAAACTGTTGCGCGTCCTCCAGGAGCGGGAGTTTAAACGGGTGGGCGACAACCAGACAACTAAAGTAAATATTCGCATTATCTCCGCCACCAACCGCGACCTGGAGGAGGAGGTGCTGGCCAGCCGCTTCCGTGAGGACCTCTTCTACCGCTTGGCGGTGGTGCCCATCCGCATGCCGCCTTTAAGGGAGCGCAAGGGGGACGTGCCGCTGTTGGTCAGCCATTTCCTGAAGAAGTATGCCGAGGTCTTCGGCAAGGAGGAGGTGGAGCTCTCCTCCTACGCCATGGAGGTCCTGATGGAGTATGACTTCCCCGGTAACGTGCGGGAACTGGAAAATATCATCGAGCGGGGGGTGGCGCTCTCCACCTCCAACATCATCCTGCCCGAGAGCCTCACCCTTTCCGGCCGCCGCAGCCCCAGGGGCGACGCCGCAAGCCAGGAGGAGATACCGGAGCAGTTTATTGCCGTGCGCAGCGAAGAGGAACTCTTTGATGAGGGGATAGACGCGATCATGGCCCGCCTGGAAAAGCAACTGGTCCAGCTGGCCCTGGACCGGGCCAAATCAAAGATGCGGGCCGCGGATCTGCTGAAGATCAGTTTCCGCTCCCTGCGCTACAAGGTGCAGAAGTATAACCTCTAAACCCCAGCTGCCCTAAGATCTGGCAACAGCAAGGGAGGCTCGTTAGATAAAATGCCTGCAAACGAAACCAGCTGCCCCGTAGCCCCCATCACCAACCAGGCCGATGACCTGCTGCGGCGCCAGCTCCCCTGGGTCCTCTTCTTCCGCATCATCCTCGTCACCCTGCTTTTAGGGCTCACCGTATTTCTCCACAGCCGCGGGGCCTACCTCTCCCATCTGCCGCCCCTGGCGGTTATCGCCATATTCATCGTCCTGATCCATATCTTCACCATTGGTTCGGCCTTTGTTATCCGCTTTATCACCTGCTCCAAGCCGTTCGCCTACCTGCAGCTCTGCCTGGACGTTCTGCTCACCACCCTGCTCCTCTTCTTCAGCGGTGGCAGTCAGTCCGCCCTGCTCATCATATTTTTCTTTCCCATAATCTCCGGAGCCACCCTCCTTCTCCGCCGCGGTGCCATGTTCATCGCCGCCCTGGCCTCGCTTTGCTACGCCGCCGTTCTCTGGGTGGAGTACAATGGTCTGCTGCCCCAATATCTGCCCCCTGACCAGCTGCACTCCCTGGACATTGCCCTCCATCGTTTCGCCATTGCCGGCCTCTCCTTTTTTATCATTGCCTATCTCTCCGCCCTGCTGGCCTTCCGCTTGCGCGAGACGGAAGAGGAACTAAGCGCCACCGCCATGGATCGGGACCGCTTGGCCCTGCTCTATCGCCAGATATTTGCCGACATCACCACCGGCATCATCACGGTGGACAACCGCGACAAAATTACATCGTTCAACCAGGCGGCCGCCAAGATCACCGGTTTCCCCCGGGAAACCGCCCTTGCCACCCCCTTCAGCAGGCTCCTGCCAAACTTAGCCCGCGGCCAGGAGCAGAGCAGCCAAAGGGCCATGGCGGAGATCAGCAAGGCCGATGGCGCCTCTATCCCGGTGGGCTTCAGCTGGACGCGACTCAACATGCCGGGCGAGGTTGGTGATTACCGGGTCTACACCATGCAGGATTTGAGCAAGATCCGTGAGATGGAGGAGCAGGTTCAGCAGGCGGAGAAGATGGCCGCGATCGGCCACATGGCCGCCGGCATCGCCCATGAGTTCCGCAACCCCCTGGCCGCCATGAGCGGCGCCGCCCAGCTCCTGGCCAGCGAGCTCAGTGACAATCACGGCACAAGATCGCTGACCAACATCATTATCCGCGAGAGCGACCGGCTGGAGGAGACCATCCATGAGTTCCTCCAGTTCTCCCGACCAGCCAGCCTGGAGAGCCATTGGTTTTCCATGGCCAGCCTGGCAAACGACAGCCTGGCCATGGCCCGCAACGACCCGGCCTTCCAGGATGACATTGAGATTGCCGTGGATATTCCCGCCGGTCTCGATGGCTGCGGCGATGCCAACCAGCTGCGCCAGGTCCTGGTCAATCTGCTGAGCAACGCCTTTCATGGCGTAAGCAGGGCGAAGAATCCCAAGGTTAGCATCCAGGCCCGGGAGTCCCGCCAGGAGGGCGAAAAAGGCCTGCTGCTCATCACGGTGAGCGATAACGGCCAAGGCATCAGCGAAAAGGACCTGGAGCAGATCTTCGCTCCCTTCTTCACCCGGCGGGACAAGGGGACGGGTCTGGGCTTGGCCATTGTCCAGCAGATAGTGGCCAGTCACCGGGGCACCATAACCGTCCAGGGCAACGCCTTGGGGGGAACCACCTTCACGGTGAAGCTCCCCCTGGAAGGAGGGGCTCAGGAAAGGGAAAGAGGGGTTATGAGCGGGCCAGGGCCAGCAGGGTGAGGATCAGATAGAGAAGTAGCCAGAGAGAGGCAGCGGCCTGACAGAATCGCCGGGAACGGGGGGACATTACGGGGTGGAGGCCGGCCAGGGCAAAGATAAAGAGGAGGGGAAAGACCACTCCGGCCCAGAAGGGCTGGATATAGCGGAGGATCTCCTGCAGTCCCAGAAAGAACCAGGGGCCCGGGGTGTGGAAGACCCCCAGCTGTTCCGGCTCCAGGGGGGCGAAGAAGATGAAGGCCATGAGCAGGGAGGCGACGATGAGCAAGCCGTGGCGGGAGACGTGGGCCCGGTATTTACGGACATGATCCCAGCTTAAGCCCCCCCAGAGGATGCCCAGGCCCACCAGATGATTGGCGTAGACCCGTTTCAGCCCGTCATCAGCAATGGAGAAGAGAAGGCGGTTCAAGGCCTCACCCAGCCCAGGTATGGCCAGAAGGATATTCTCGGCAATGAGACCGGCCGAATGGCCGGTGGCATCGCCGCGCAGCACATAGCCGGTGAAGAGCAGCAGCAGGGCCACGGGCAGGGAACCCACCAGCAGCAACCATTTACCCAGAGCCAACCGCGCCACCCGGCCATCAGCCAGGATGGCAGCGAAATGGACCAGGAGGGTGATAAAGAAGAACTGGCTGGTGTAAAAATGGAGGCTGCGCCAGAAGGAGCCGAAGGGCAGGAGCAGGTCCATGGAACTGCTGGAGTAGAAGGGGGTGCCGAAATCATACTGCAGGGCCACGACGATGCCCGAAAGCACCGAGAGGTAAAGGCTGACCAGACACACCTCCCCCCAGGGCACAGCACAGAACCGTTGCCACATTTTTTCCTGGGCCATCAGATAACCACCAGGTAGCCCTTTTCGGCCAGAGGCTCCACCGGGTAAACGGCCAGATCATCACGGGCCGGGCCGGCCAAGCGCTTACCATCGGGGCTGAACTTTGACTGATGACAGGGGCAGATGAGCTGCCCTTCCTCCTGATGGAAGTGGAGGCTGCAACCGAGATGGGTGCAGATCCGCGACACGGCCCAGACCCGCTGCTCATCGACAAAGAGGACAAAGTCCTGATCCAGATGGACCTCGCCCGGCAACAACGTCTTCTCCACCTTGATCTGCCGCGGCACCTTAGGGGTCCGGAAGCGGATGAAACGCAGGAGGGGATAGACCAGGCTCAGGGAGGCGAAAAGCTTCAGCCAGCCCCAGCCAGTTGCCAAAAATTTCCGACGGTTCCCGCCGTCTTTAACCGCCATAACACTCTACCCTTTAACAGTACGGCCAAGATTATCAGCCAAAGGGCGCCCAGCTGAGACCCCGCGCCTGAAGGGACTGGCAATGATGGGGGAACGGGTGCCACTGGTCTGGTCCAGATAAGGGCAATCATCCCGGAGGAGGCCGCCTGCCACCTTGGCGGCCACTCTCCTGCTTCTCAAAAATAAGCGGTGGTTAATCTCCATGCCCTTCCCCTAGACCAGTAACCACCTGAGAAAAGACAACCATGGCAACCTCCTCCTTGCTCCGCAGGGAAACCTCCAACTCCTCCCCTGACGCGCCAAGGATAGTCACGGCATTGGTCTCAGAGATAAAGCCTGTCGCAGCTGAGCCGATATCATTGACCACTATCATGTCGAGATTCTTGGCCGCCAGCTTGCGCCGTCCCTCGGCCAGATGATTTTCACTCTCGGCGGCAAAGCCCACCAGAAACTGGCCATCCTTGCGCCGTCCCAGTTCCTGGAGGATGTCCTCGTTGGCGGCAAGGGCCAGCTCAAGAGAACCGCTGGCCTTTTTCAGCTTCTGCGGGGCGCACTCCGCCGGGCGGAAATCAGAAACCGCGGCGCATTTAACGACAATATCAGCGGCCGCGAAACGGGCAAACACCTCTTGTGCCATCTCAGCGGCCGTGCGGACGCGCACCAGTTCCACCCCGGGCGGCGGGGGGAGCTGGCTGGGGCCAGAGATCAGTAGCACGCTCGCGCCCCGCTCCCGGGCCACCCCGGCCAGGGCGTAACCCATCCGGCCGGAGGAACGGTTTGAGATATAACGAACGGGATCAAGGGGTTCTTCGGTGGGACCGGCTGTGATCATTACCTTTTTCCCCGCCAGATCCTGGGGACTCAAGGCCTGGCGCAGGGTGCTTAAGATATGGGGCCAGTCGGCCAACCGGCCGCTGCCCTCCTCGCCGCAGGCCATGGCCCCCACCGCCGGCTCCACCATGGTGTAGCCAAAGTCCCGCAGGCGCTGGAGGTTGGCGGAGGTGGCCGGATGGTCAAACATCTTGGCGTTCATGGCCGGACAGAAAAGGACCGGGCAGCGGGCCGCGAGAACCACCGTGGCCAGCAGGTCATCGGCCAAGCCCATGGCCAGGCGAGCCAGGGTCTGGGCCGTGGCCGGGGCAATGAGAATCAGGTCATGCTCCCGGGCCAGGCTGATATGGGGGATCTTCTCCGCGCCATCCGGGCTGAACATGGCGCTATGCACCGGCCGGCCAGAGAGGGCGGCAAAGGTGAGGGGGGTGACAAAACGGCCGGCGGATTCGGTCATCACCACCGTAACCATAGCCCCCTGCCGCCCCAACTCCCGGACCAGGTCCGCGGCCTTGTAGGCGGCAATGGAGCCACAGACCCCCAGGAGTATCTTCTTACCGGAGAGCATCAAACCCTACTATCGGGCCCCGACCTTCTTGCTGACATCAGAGACATAGATGGCGATGCTGGTGGCCAGGGGGGTTTCGGAGATGGTAATCATACAGGTCTGCTTGGGCTTCACATAGGCCTGCATCATCGGCTCACCGGTCTTGATATAGACCCGCTGCCACTTGTGCTTGGGCATATTGAGCCGAAAGAACTCGGCCACCGAGTTGATCTCCCGCCGGCCGCTGTAGGTCAGGATGCCACCGCGGAAGGAATCGGTGACCACAAAGTTTGACTTATTCTTATCATAGGAAAAACCGGGGGGGATCTGGATCTCCCGGTAGGAGGGGGCGTAAAAGGGCTGTTCCGACACCGCTGCCACCGGCATGGCCAGCTCGTTTTCACTGCCACCGTTGGGATTAACAACACAACCACTGTTGAGGATGGTCAGCAGAGACGCCGTCAGCAGCAGGGAGAAGATGGACTTGAAATTGGCCATGGGGTTAGCTCCTTAGATTCTTTTTAAGATAAAATTAGCCAGATCTTTACGATTTGACTGCTGATCACGATGAAGGGGTTGACCAATGGCCAGCACGGCCGCCAGTTCATAATCTGTTGTCAGTCCCAGGATCTCGTTCACCCGTTCCTTCTCCTTGAGAATCTGGCCCAGCCACACCGCCCCCAGCCCTAAGGCCTCGGTGGCCAGGAGCATATTCTGGATACACGCCCCGGCTGCCTGCTGATCCTTAATCTCATCGTACATGGCCCGCCGGTCAAGGTAAACGGCAATAAGGGCCGGCGCCCCGGCCACGATGTGCGAGTAATGGGTGGTGGTGGCGAGCTCGGCCCTGGTCTTGTCATGGGTGATAATAACAAAACGCCAGGGCTGATTGTTAAGACCGGAGGGGGCCCAGATTCCCGCCCGGATAATCTCCTCCAGCTCCTCCATGGCCACGGGATCGGGAGCAAATTCCCGCCGACTGCGCCTCTGTCTCAGGGCCTCTAGAATCTCTGTTGCCATGTTTTTTTTTACTATCGCGGTCCTGTTGAGGAGGGAAACAGCCTGAAAAAGGGGCCAGAGACGACGACGACGACTTTAACTGTTCCCGTAACCTGCAAAGAGAAGAGGCGGAAATTACTGCCCTGGCCAGCCCCTAAACAGCTTAAATATCTTACTTTACAAAAGTTCACAAAGTAGTTGTCTAGCTGTTGTTTGTCAATTATTTTAGCAATCTTCCCCGCCGCCCACAACCTGTGCCAAAAGACAATAAGAAGAGCCCATGGCCCGCAAAAAGAAAAAAAGAGCTCCCCTGCCGCAACTTACCCCCGGTTCCACCGTGGTGGACAGCCACTGCCATCTGGACATGGCCGCCTACAGCGACGACCTGCCTGAGGTTCTGGCCCGGGCCCGGCGGGCAGGGATCGGGGCCATTATCACCATCGGCATCGACCAGCAAAGCTCCCGGGCCGCCATCGATCTGGCCCAGGGTCAGGCTGACATCCACGCCGCGGTGGGCATCCACCCCCACCACGCCGCAGGGCTGGGCTCTGCCGACAAAGGGACCATGGCCAACCTGGCCCGCCAGGATGGGGTTGTGGCCTATGGCGAGATTGGCATCGACTGCTTCAAGGATTACGCCCCCTTAGACGAACAGGTAGCGGCCATGCGCTGGCAGCTGGAGCTGGCCCGGGAGCTGGACCTGCCGGTGATCATCCATGACCGAGAGGCCCACAGGCAGATTCTCGACATCCTCCAGGAGCTGGGCCCCTTCCCGGCCGGAGGCGTCATCCACTGTTTTTCCGGCGACGCCCGGGTAGCAGAAAAATTCCTGGCCCTGGGCTTCCACCTCAGTATCCCGGGGGTGGTAACCTTCAACAAGGCCGAAGAGCTGCAGGAGGCCGCCACCATGATCCCCTTAGACCGCCTCCTGGTGGAAACAGACGGCCCCTTCCTGGCCCCAGAGCCGTGGCGCGGCAAACGCAACGAGCCGGCCTACACCCTCTACACGGCGGAGAAAATCGCCCAGCTAAAAGGGGTAAGCCTTGACGAAATAGCCCGGGCCACCAGCCGCAACGCCTGCCGTCTCTTTAAAATCGAAGCTTGCGAGGAGAAACCATGATCAGCGCCAATCTGTCCGTGATCAATAAGCGCATCGCCCGGGCGGCGGCCGCAGCTGGCCGGGCGCCAGAGGAGATAACGCTTATCGCGGTGAGCAAGCGTCAGCCCCGGGAGCTGATCTCCCAAGCCTTAACCGCTGGCCAACTTGATTTTGGCGAAAACTACCTGCAGGAGGCAGAGGAGAAGATTAAGGTCATCACCGGCCCGGTACGCTGGCACTTTATCGGCCGCCTCCAGTCCAACAAGGCCAAAAAGGCGGTGCGTGACTTTGACCTGATCCACACGGTGGACCGGCTCAAGCTGGCCAGGGGCTTGGACCGGGCCGCGGCCTCCTTGGGCAAAAAACAAAAAATCCTGGTCCAGGTCAATGTGGGGCGGGAGGCGCAGAAGGGGGGAGTATTAGCGGAGAAGTGCCAGGAACTGCTCGAAAACCTGAAGACCTTAGCAAACCTGAAGGTCAGGGGGCTGATGACCATGCCGCCCCAGGTGGCAAGTGGGGAGGAGGCCCGACCCTATTTCGCCAAGCTGCGGGAGCTGGCCGACCAGATGGCGGGCCAGGGGCTGTTGCCCGCCACCCCCGCCCTCTCCATGGGCATGAGTGGCGACTTCGAGGCCGCCATTTTAGAAGGGGCCACCATGGTCCGGGTGGGCACCGCCATCTTCGGGGCCAGGGAGTAAGTCCCCCTGGCTACTTGGCCAGCAGGCCGACTATCTCACCCGGCTCCGGAAAACGGCTCTGCCCCTTCTTGGAAAAAAGCAGCTCACCATCGCGGCTCACCTCAAAAACACCGCCTGAACCAGGGACAAGTACCACCTCTGCCCCATACCTCTCCTTTATCTCGGCTTCCAGACTGGAAGCCCTGGGCAGGTAATTTCACTTGGCGCAATAGATAATTTCCACCTTCATCTCACATCCTCCTCTATTTCTAGTTGCCCTGGCCGGGAAGGGAGCTGCTGCTGCTGCTGCTCTCTGGTAAAAAATGGTTCTCCAGGTAGATTTGCGGCGATAGATACCTGCTTGTGCCCATAACTCATGGCAATCAAAAAAGAAAATAACAGTTCATTGGCGCCGGGCAAACCATTATGCTATCATTTTTTCATACTTTAGATAGCCTTATGCAGCAGCCAAAAAAATAATCATCCCCAAGGCAAAGGGCCAGGGGAACAGACCAGGGAGTGGCACAGATGACAGCTGCCGAAACTAGCGAGAGTGAGGACCGCCGTTTTCTCCGAATCCCCATAGAGGACGCGGACATAGCCGGAGTGAAAATTTCCGGCCGGGCCTTCGAGATCATCAACCTCGGCTCCCGGGGAGTGGGAATCTTCCTGGACCAGGCCGAGACATTCGCGCCCGATGCCGAGGTCAAGGATATTGAACTCACCATCCATGGCCAGAGATGTCTGGTAAACGGCCGCATTGTCCACGTCTCTCCCAAGGACAGCAACTACCTGTGCGGTATTGAGCTCCTTAACCTGGACCAGCAGACCAAAGAGTTACTCCAGGGTCTCATTGACGACCATCAGGCCAGCCTCTTCTCCATGCCGCCAGACTAAAGTCCAGCGGTCAATCAACCCCGGGATCTCCGGCCGGGAGATCTTCCAGAAGAGCGGACTCCGCCATCACCTCCAGCAACACCTCAACCAGGCCGGGATCAAACTGGCTGCCCGCCATCCGGCCTAACTCCGTAACAATCTCCTCTTCCGCCATAAAGGGCCGCTCATAGGTGGGCAGACACATGGCGACTACGGCCTCCACCAGGGCAAAGATCTGCGACTCCCGGGGGATGTCATCATCCGCCAGACCCTGGGGATAGCCGGAGCCGTCATAATTTTCATGGTGATGGCCCAGGAGAGCGCGTTCCGCGGCAAAAAAATCAAACAGGGCTATAAACTCCTTGAGCTGCATGGGCTGACTGCGGATCATCGCCTTTTCTCCGCCACTCAAGGGGCCTGATTTCCAGAGGGTGGGATCGGCAATAAAGAGACGAAAGAGGTCATGGAGCTTGAAGGCCCGCCGCAAGGTGTGCAACTCATCGGCAGCCAACCCCAACCTCTGGCCCATGAGATTAACCACCTTGAGAACCAGCCTGTTGCGCTCACGCAGGGCGTGATAATCACGGATCTCCAGATGGACCATGGCCTCCAGGGCGGCCAGGGAATGGGAACGGGTCCGCTCAATGGTGGCCAGCAGCCGCTGGCGGATGAACTCCGGCCCCGCCCCTTCCTGGGCCCCATGGGCTGCCAGCTCTTCACCCTCATCACCCAGGCAGACCGTGCGGTTACGGCCCTGGGACTTGGCCTGATAAAGGGCGTCATCGGCAAGTTCGATGAGATCTGCCGGATGGCGCATCTTGGCGCTGAACCTGGCCACCCCCACGCTCACCGTTACCCTGATCGCCTTTTTACCACTGCGATGGTCATGCTCGGCCGCACCCTTTCTTATCTTTTCAGCCACCAGCCGGGCCCCGGCCAGATCGGTGTCAAGCAAGGCCAGGGCAAACTCCTCACCACCATAACGGGCCAGGATATCACTCTCCCGCACCTCGGCGGCCATGAGCCGGGCAAAACCGGCCAGAACCTGGTCCCCCACCTGATGGCCGAAGGTATCATTTACCTCCTTAAAATAATCGAGATCAAACAGGAGGAGACAGAGCCCTTCCCCCCGGCGCTGGGCCAGGGCAAACTGGCGGGTAAACAGCTCCTGAAAATGGATATGGTTATAGAGGCCGGTGAGGCCGTCACGGATGGCCCTTTCCCGGAGCTGCTGATTCTGGGCCTGAATTATCCTGGTGGCCTCCTCAAGCTCATGCTGCCTCTTATGGAGGTCAAGGTAGAGGCGGATCTTGGCCCGGAGGACCACCGGCTCCAGGGGGGTGGATAAAAGATCGACACAGCCGGCCCGGTAACAGGCGGCGCCATCCACCCGGGCCTGGCTCCGCCTGACAAGGCAGATAATGGGAATATACCTGGCCTGCCGCCCATGACAGATGGTGGCAAGCAGGCCCAAGCCGGCCAGACCGGGATCAGAGGCGACATCGACAATAATCAGGGCGACGTCATGGCTCTGGCGCAGCTTGACAATCTGCTCAGTCCCCTCCACCCGCCGCAGCTCGCCGCCCATGGGCCCAGCTATGGCAGCCAGTTGGGCGACATAGTCTGGCCGGCCGAGATAGAGAAGCAACGGCGGCGTTGCGGCTTGTGGGTGACTAACCATTTTGGACCTGAGGCAGTTTTTTCGGGGAAACCGCGGTAAAAAAAATAATGACCGGGATGGATTAATCTGACAATATCAACACCTGGCGGCCAAAAGTCAATGGCCTGAGGAGAAGGTCAGGATGTTTTTTTGTTAAAAATTACAGTAGGGTATAATCATATTTTCCCTATTCAGCAACAACCACCTGGAGCAAAAGGAGCCCGCAATAATGGCGACAACTAACCCCATCCACCTGGAACATCTCGAATGGTTTGACGATCAGGGCCAGCACCTGGTCCACCGCCTGCCAGAGCACGGCTCGGCCGAGATTAAATATGGCGCCCAGCTAACCGTCCGGGACAGCCAGGCCGCCATCCTCTTTTACAAGGGGCGGGCCTGCGACTCATTTGGTCCGGGCCGCCACACCCTGAAGACCGGCAACATCCCCATCATCACCAAAATCCTCTCCATCCCCTGGGGCATGACCAGCCCCCTGCGGGCCGAGGTCTACTTTGCCAACCTCAAAGAGTTCACCAACCTGAAATGGGGGACAAAGAACCCCGTGGCCTTCAAGGATCAGGAGCTGGGCCTGATCCGCCTCCGGGCCCACGGCGTCTTCAACCTGCAGGTCAGCCAACCGGCCCTCTTCATTAACGCCATGGTGGGCACCATGGCTAAGTACAGCACCGAAGAGATAGGTGATTACCTGAAACAGGTGATCGTCTCCCGCTTCAACGATCACCTGGGCCAGCAGCTCGACAGCCTGTTCAACCTGCCGGGCCGATACGACGAACTGTCCCAGGGGCTGCAGGAGAGGCTTGCCGCTGACTTTGCCCACTTCGGCCTGGGCCTCACCAAGCTGTACATCACCTCCATCACCCCGCCCCCGGAGGTGCAGAGATCCATCGATGACCAGAGCCGGCTGGAGGTGATTAAGGATATGGACCGCCTGATCCAGCTCAAGGCCGCCGCGGCCATGGAGAAGGCGGCTGACAATCAAGGGGGAAGCGGCGAGGGCATGGGGTTGGGGCTGGGCATGATGATACCCTCCATCTTCGCCCGCCAGGAGGACGACAGGGGGGAGAAGGGTGCCACCATCACCTGCCCCGATTGCCGGGGCGTGGTGCCGGACAACTCCCGCTTCTGCCCCCTGTGCGGCCACCAGATCGTGGTTCTCAGGCAATGCGGCAACTGCGGCAAGAACCTGGCGGCAGGCGCCAAATTCTGCTCCCGCTGCGGCCATCCGGCCGACGAGAAACCACAACCGGTCACCTGTCCGGGCTGCGGCCAAGAAAACATGCCTGGCGCCCAGTTCTGCAATAACTGCGGCGAGAAAGTGTAGCTCAAGATGGAACTAAGCGCTGTTCAGCAATGCCCCCAATGCGGGGGAGAGTGTGAGCTGAGCGAGGCGAGCCGCCTCTTTGTCTGCTCCTACTGCGGGGTACGGCTGGTCCGGACCAATGAAGTCCCACGGCTGCTGCTACCCTGTAAGCACCAGGGGGAGCAGCTGATCTGGGCCCCCTACCTGCGGCTGAAGGGCACCATCTTCACCTGTCACAACAAAGGGCTGAGCCACCAGGTGGTGGACACCACCATGGCCGCGACCCAGCTGAACATCCTGGCCCCCAGCCTGGGCTACCGGGCCCAGGCCATGACCCTGCGCCACCCCGCCCGAAACGAGGAGGGGTTATTCCTCAACCCCACCCTCAGCGTGGACCAGGCCCTGGCCAGGCAGGCAAAGCTGGCCCGAATAAGGGGGGGCCACGATGCTCAGCAGGAGTGGATCGGCGAGACAGCCAGCCTCATCTACCTGCCCCTGACAATCAGCAACAACACCCTCCATGACGGGGTAAACGGCGACGCCCTGGCCCAGTTGCCAGAAGAGGGCCATGACACCTTTAGCAGCAGCCAGGGCCAGCAGGGGCACGACTTCAGCCTCACCCTGCTCAGCAGCCTCTGCCCCAGCTGCGGCTGGGACCTGGAGTGCGCGGAGCAATCGGTCATCCTCTTCTGCCCCAACTGCGCCACGGCCTGGCAGAGCGCGGAGCATGGCCTGGAGCAGGTCACCTACCAGGTGCGGCCAGCTAAAGATAACGACTCCATCCACCTGCCCTTCTGGCGCCACGAGATGAGGATCAGCGGCGTTAAGCTGGAGAGCTATGCCGACTTCATCCGCCTGACCAATATCCCCAAGGTAATCAAGCCCCAGTGGGAGGAGGAGAAGATGGCCTTTTACTGCCCCGCCTTTCGCCTGCCCCCCAAAGCCTTTATCCGTCTGGCCAGTCAGCTCACCGCAGCCCAGCTCCTGCTGAGCAGCCGCCAAAGCGAGCAGCTGGGCTGGAGGCGCCTGACCCCCGCCACCCTGCCCGCCGGGGAGGCGGCCGAGGCGGGCAAGGTGACCCTGGCCGCAAGTTCAGTGGCCCGGGACAATATCCTGCCCCTTATCAAAGAGATTAAGCTGCGCCCCACCAGCCACACCCTTGTCCTGCTGCCCTTCTACGACAACGGCTATGAACTCTGCCAGGAGGAGGTAGCGATCACCATCAACAAGAAGAGCCTGGCCCTGGGCAAGAAGTTATAAGCCCCCCCTGCCCAGAGAGAGACGACAGCAGCAGCATGAGCTCTTCTGGCCCAAGAAGGGTGACAACATCACAAAACTATCCCTTCTTGCCCCCCTCGACCACAGCCCGAATCTCCTCGCGGGAGATCGTCTCCTGCTCAATGAGCAGGGCCGTCAGCTCCTCCATGACCTGGCGGTTTTCCTCAAGAATCTCATGGGCCCTGGCGTGGGCCTTCTCCACCAGCTGGCGCACCGCCTGATCGATCTTCAGCGCCGTCTCCTCGCTCATGAGCGGCGGCTGGCCGGTCTGCTCGTTCATCTTGAAGGCCATGGGGCCGATCTCAGCCGCCATCCCCCACTCACAGACCATGGAGCGGGCCATGTCCGTAACCCGTTCAATATCATTACTGGCGCCGGTGGTCACCTCGCCGATGATGATCTCCTCGGCCACCCGGCCCCCCAGCAGGGTGCAGAGGTTGTTGAAGAGGAAACCGTAGGTGTGGGAGTGTTTCTCCTCGGCCGGCAGCTGCATGGTGACCCCCAGCGCCTTGCCCCGAGGAATAATGGACACCTTATGGACCGGATCGGCGCCGGGCAGCATCCAGGCCACTAAGGCATGGCCGATCTCATGGTAGGCGGTGACCCGTTTCTCCTCTTCGGTAATGATCATGGAGCGGCGCTCCGCCCCCATCATCACCTTGTCCCGCGCCTTATCCAGGTCCGCCATACTCACCTGATTCCGCTCAGGGGAACGGGCCACCATCAGGGCCGCCTCATTAATCATATTGGCCAGTTCCGCCCCGGAAAAACCAGGGGTCGCCTTGGCCACCTGGTGCCAATCGATATCCGGGGCCGCCTTAATCTTTCCGGCATGGACCTTGAGGATCATCTCCCTCCCCTGAATATCGGGCACCGGCACCAGCACCTGCCGGTCAAAACGGCCGGGCCGCAGCAGGGCCTGGTCCAGGATATCCAGGCGGTTGGTGGCCGCGACGATGATCACCCCGTCGTTAACGGCGAAACCGTCCATCTCCACCAACAGCTGGTTCAAGGTCTGCTCCCGCTCATCATTGCCACCGGCCGCGCCGGCGCTGCGGTGACGGCCCACCGCGTCAATCTCATCGATAAAGATGATACAGGGCGCCTTCTTCTTGCCCTGGGCGAACAGGTCGCGCACCCGGGAGGCGCCGATACCCACATACATCTCGACAAAACTGGAGCCGCTGATGGAGAAGAAAGGCACGCCCGCCTCACCGGCTATGGCCTTGGCCAGCAAGGTCTTACCGGTTCCCGGCTCCCCGTAAAGGAGGACACCGGTGGGAATCCTCGCCCCGGCCTCGGTGAAGCGGGATGGGTCTTTGAGGAAATCCACCACCTCCACCAGCTCCTCCTTCGCCTCGTCAATGCCGGCCACGTCCCTGAAGCGGACATCGGAGGTCTCGCCATCGATGAGCTGGGCCTTGCTCTTACCAAAGGCCATGGCCTTATTGGCGCCGCCCTGACCGCCCTTGGGGCGCATGAAGAAAAACCAGAGAAGGACGAGGAAAAAGATGGGCACCCAGGTCATAAGCGAACGGGTGAGCCAGCCCGGTTCCCGGGAGGGGGCTATTCTGATCTTGGCCCCGCTGGCCAGGAAACGGTCCACAGCTGGGCCATTCTCCGGCAAGACCGCCTTAAACTTCTTGCCGTTTGAGGTGGTCCAGTGGGCGACATTCTCCTCAACGGTAAAGGCCGTGACAACCTCGCGCTCCACCTTATCGATAAAGTCGCTGTAACTGATGGTGCTGACGTCGTCCGGCCTGCCCTTGAACATATTCATGAGCAGCAAAGCCGCCAGGCCGATGACCAGCCAGATAGTCAGGTTCTTATAGAATTGATTCACGCCTTTCCTCTCTTCCTGTTATTTATCTGAAAATCTTCCCTGGCAGCGCCACGCCAGGGCAACCCCGGGGAACAGCCTTCACTCATTCTCTGCCACTTAGGCAACTGCTTCAGCCAATCTTTAGCCAGCCGCCAAGGGTGAGCAGACCATGGGAGCACTCTGCGCCCTCCGCCAAACTACCCCCGAAAAAGGACGCAGAAAAAGGGGGCCGTAAGCTAGAACGGCAATGACTTGTACTTAAACAATAAATAATTAGAAATGTAAAGAAAGGCGGAATAGAGAGCCTGAAAGAAAAAAAGAACTCGGAGGCCGCCACCTCCGAGTTCTGCAAGGAGTCGCTAATTCATAATTCTTAAGTGAAGTAGCACTTTTTTATAAAGCAGCAATCATGCCAAAACCGAGGCCATACCCCCTAAAAAACGATACAACAACAGCAGAACAGGCAGTTAAGATGTTTCTCCACCAGACGGCCCGGCCTGGCCAGCCCAGAACAAAGGCGCATAATTAGCCCATACCTTGGCGATCGTGACGCTTTTTAATCCCTCGCCTGCATTTCTTGCCAGGCCAGCCCCAGCCCCTTTTTTCCTTGAAATCATTCAACTTAAACGTTAATAACAACTTGAAATACCGCCGCTAAATGGAAATTCAAACTTACGGTTAAAAAAACCTTGCGTACGGCAAGTCAACCCAATACTGTAACCTTAAGGAACTTCTTCAGCCCCAATCTTATAAAATCTTGACAATAGCAATTTACAAGTTTAGATTAGGGCAACGAAACAGGGATCGATATACCCATAACAGTCAACCACTTACATTAGGAGGAAGAGCAGAGAGGCCGAGAGCCACCACCCCTACCCAAACGGATCCGCCAATCTTGCCGGAGTAGGACGAAACAACAAGCCTGATTTATTTCTTTAGCAAGGAGGAGCAAATGAATGGCCTAATTTTTCTCATTTTATGGATCAGTTGCGCTGCACTCCACACAGTCTTCGACCTCAAGGTCAAGCCTGTGCTTCAGGCATACAGAGAAGATGAAGAGAATTTTCCCTTATAACCTGCTTTGAAATTAGTACCGGTCCGCCAACCGGCATTAATGATGTTTTAAAACACTTATTAAAGGAGTTAGTGCAATGAATGAAATGCTCGCAAAGATCCTGCCCCAGGAAGAGGGGCTGCCAGTAGCAAGTTCCAGCAAATACAATGCCGCCTTAGCCATCCTCGGTCTCATCACCATGGTTGGCATCGCTGTCGGCGTCCAATCCTTTTTCATTGGCCACGAACACGCCTATGGCAACACCCGCGAGGTCCCCTGGGGCCTGCTCTTGGCCGCCTATGTATTCTTCGTGGTAACCTCCACCGGCCTCTGCCTGGTCTCCTCCATCGGCCATGTCTTTGGGGTGGAGAACTTCCAACCCATCGCCAAACGCTCGGTCTTCATGGCCATCTGTACCATCCTGGCCGGCTTTGTGGTTATCGCCTTTGAGATTGAAAATCCCTGGCGCATGGCCATCTACAACATCACCACCCCCAACTTAAGCTCCAACATCTGGTGGATGGGTACCTTGTACGGGGCCTATCTCTTCTTCATGCTCATTGAGTTTGCCATGATCCAGATGGGCAAGCATAAGCAGGCCGCCATGATGGGCCTGATGGGAGTAATCGTTGGTGTGGCCGCCCACTCCAACCTGGGCGCCGTCTTCGGCCTGTTGAACGCCCGTGAGTTCTGGCACGGCCCCTACATGCCCATCTACTTCATCACCTCCGCCATGATGTCTGGCTGCGCCGCGGTGATCTTCTTCACCTGGATCGCTTACAAGGCCAACGGCTGGGAGATGAGCGACAAGATGAAAAATTCGCTTTCCTCCGTGGCCAAGCTGGGCGTCCTGCTGATGAGCGTTATCATGTTCTTCACCACCTGGAAGATGATCTCCGGCATCTCCGGTCATCCGGCCGGCAAGTATGAGGCGATGATGGCCCTGATCTCCGGCCCTTACGCCTTCAACTTCTGGGTAGGCGAGGTAATGCTGGGCCTGGTTATCCCCTTCTCACTGATCCTGGCCGTGCGCGCCAAGAATATGACCGGACTCTTCGCCGCCTCTCTCTCCGGCGTAGTGGGCATCTTCTTCATGCGCTATGACCTTATTGTGGTGGGCATGATCGTTCCCTTCTTCCACGACATGAATATCGTGGGCCAACCCCACCTCTACCCCTACACCCCCACCTTCCAGGAATGGGCCATCACCGCCGGCGGCCTGGCCCTGTGCGGCATCATGTTCCTCCTGGGTGAGAAGCTGTTCAAGGGGCACCTTTCCGAGGACCACTAAGATAAACCTCCAGACGAGAATAGGAAGTGGGGCTGCTCCAGGCTTAGCCCCTGGGCACCCCACCCCTATCAAGTCCTGGCCCCAGAGCCTTAGCGCTCCAATCAGACACGAGGTTTAACTATGGCCCGTAAGAAATCAGAGGTGCAGCCTCTCCGGCCCGATCTACCCATCTACCCCATTGGCGTTGCCGCCAAACTGGTAGGTGTCCACCCTCGCACCCTGCGTATTTACGAAGAGGAGGGATTGATCAAGCCGGCCCACAAGGGCACAAGGCGGCTGTATTCCCCAAACGATATCAAATGGATAGAATGCCTGAGATCCATAATACATGACCACGGCATCTCCATCCCCGGGGTCAAGAAGCTCCTGAAACTCATCCCCTGCTGGGAGGTCAAGGATTGTCCGGCTGAGATCAACGAAAGTTGCTCCGCCCGGATCGACTGGGCCGAGCCGCGCACCCTCCATCAGGTGGGTGACAAAGCGGCGCGCCAGCAGGCCAAGGCCCAGGATGTGGCAGAGAAAAAACGGAGCAAAACCGGAAAAAAGCAGACATCACCTGGGTGATTTTTAACCGGAACCTGGTAGGCGTCTCCGCCTGCCAGGCCCTGGCCTGACCTGGGCGTTCGGCGCCACTCAGGTGAACAAAAAAGGCGTTTTGGCTTTTACAAGCCAAAACGCCTTTTTTAATTGCACTAGCCAGCCGATCTAAACCCAGCTGCTGAAACCTAAGGAGAAAAATTTCTCATTCACCCTTAAAACAGAAGATAAACCTCAAGAGTCATCCTTAGGCTCAACCAAACCAAAACCTTTGATCTTCCGCCGCAAGGTATCCTTGGAAATCCCCAACTCGCGACAGGTCACCATCCGTTTCCACTCGTTACGCTCCAGGGCCTGAACAATGGCCTGCTTCTCGATCTCATCGAGGCTCAGTGGTGAATCAGTCAAAATCACCTCCTTGGCCCCCAGGGGATCAAGGAGGGAGCCGGCCGGGGCGAAGGGTTCCGGCAGATGCTCCGCCTGAATAAAACCACCAGGACAGAGGATGAAGGCATACTCGATTATGTTCTCCAATTCTCTGATATTACCAGGAAAATCATAACGCATGAGGATATCGGCCGCCGGCGCCGCGATACCGGATATATCCTTATTCTGCTGAGAGCGGAACCTGTTGATGAAATGATCAATGAGTAAAGGGATATCCTCCTTGCGCTCCCGCAGGGAGGGGAGATGGATCTTCACCACGTTGAGCCGGTAATAGAGATCCTCCCGGAAGGCGCCCTGGGCCACAAGCTCGGCCAGATCACGGTTGGTGGCGGCGATGATGCGGACATCCGCCTTCACCGGTTCGTTGGAGCCCAACGGCTCATACACCTTTTGCTGAAGGACCCGCAGCAGCTTGACCTGGAGAGACTGGGGTATATCACCGATCTCGTCGAGGAAGATGGTCCCCCCCTCGGCCATGGCGAAACGGCCATCCCGGTCCTGCTTGGCGTCGGTAAAGGCGCCGGCCTTGTAACCGAAAAGCTCACTCTCCAGCAGGGTATCGGGCAGGGCGCCGCAGTTGACAATGACAAAGGGCTTATCACTGCGGGTGCTGGCATCGAAGACCGCGCGGGCCACCAACTCCTTGCCCGTACCGCTGTCCCCCAGGATCAAGACGTTACTGGGGCTGCGGGCAATCTCCGGCAGGATCTGAAAGATGCGCTGCATGACGGCACTCTTGGAGATAATCTCGCCAAAGGTATAACGCATGGTGAGCTGCTTGCGCAGGTTATCCAGGACGGAAAGATCACGGAAGGTCTCCACCCCGCCCAAGACATTCCCCTCATGATCCACCAGGGGAGCGGCCGAAATGGAGACCGGGATCTCCACACCCTTGCGGCTCTGGATGGTGATGGAGCGGTTGGCCACCGGCTCACCGCTGTAGATGGATTGGGCGATGGCGCATGACTTGCCGCAGATGGAAGAGCAGAACACCTCGCTGCAATAGGTGCCAATGGCGTCGTCTCTATGCCAGCCGGTGATGATCTCCGCCGCCCGGTTAAAGGAGGTTATCTGCCAGTTACGATCCACGGTGAAGACGCCATCACTGATGGAATCTAAGACCAGATCGTTCCTGAGGGAGGAGGAGATATCCCGGAAGGTCTCCACCCCGCCAATGACATTGCCCTCATTATCCGTGAGCGGCGAGGCCGAGATGGAGACCGGCCGGGAGTTGCCATCCTTGCCCTTAACAAAAATCGATTTATCGACAATCTCCCGCCCCTCGGCAATGGATTGCCTCAGGACACACGCCTCACCGCAGACACTGGAGTGAAAGATATCCTTACACGCCTTGCCCAGCACCTCTTCCCGGGAGTAACCGGTTATCGTCTCGGCCCCCTTGTTAAAAGAGGTAATCTGCCAGCCCTGATCCACGGTGAAGACGCCATCGGCGATGGAGTCGAGGATCAGGTCGTTGGTCAGCGAGGAGGTTATATCCCGAAAGGTCTCCACCCCGCCGATAACGTTACCGTAGCTATCTAAAAGGGGGGCGACGGAGATGGAGACCGGTATTGACCGGCCATCCTTGGTCCGCATGAAGACAGTGGCGCCGACAATGGAACTCTTGTCCGAGATGGAACAGGCCAGGGTGCAACTATCCTCACAACCACTGGACGTAAAAACCGTGCTGCACTTGCGGCCGATCACCTCAGACGCCGACCAGCCGGTCATCAGTTCAGCGGCCCGGTTGAAGGAGGTAATGCGCAAGTTACTATCCACCGTAAAGACACCATCGGCCACCGACTCCATGGCCAGCCGGGTGGCGTCGGCCAGGGAAGAGGGGCGGCTGAAGATCACCAGGGCCCCCACCAGCTTGCCATCCTGGCCGGGCAGGGGCAGGGCCGAGACCGTAACGGGCAACGACTCGCCACTGGTGGGATTTTCCACCACGATACGAAAATCCACCATGGCCCGCCCAGAGACCAGGGGCCCATAGAGACTGCAGAGGTCAGTGAAGTGGTCATAGGCGCCCAGGGCCTCCCGGCAGTTCTTACCCAGGACATCCTCGGCGGAGAGGCAGAGAAGTTCCTCAGCCTCCTTATTGAAATAGCTGACCCGCCAATCGGAATCAACCATCATGACGGCCTCCGCTATCTGGGGCGGATCATTGCTCTTTGTTTCCAACTCACTCATAACCTCTATCTACCTGCCCCCAAAAGCTTTGGATATATCTTAAAAATTTTGTGCTCCACCATCTACCTTTCATCCATGTGACACGCCAGGGAGAAGGCGAAACAAAATATCTTCTGCCGATAATCTCTTCCCGTGACAGAAAAAACTTACGACTATCAACTGCAGCCGCCGGCCGGCCGCGCCTGAAATAATGGCTTGATTGCAAACCTACCTGTTTTGCCACCTTATAATTAGTGCTGGCACAACAAAATTGAACACTAGCATATCCCCTTTGCCGCGACAAGCCTTACTCTCCTTGGCTCCTGGCGATTCAACACCCCACGCTCCCTCCCCGCAACGCATCACACTATCCGCCGGCCAGGAACCAGGCAACAGCAGTCAGAATTGGCATTTGCGGCAGGGAAACCGGTGGGCCAAGGGTGCCACCCCAGGCCACCATGACCGTCAGCCCATCCGCCCCATAAGCCAAAGCCCCCTGCCCACCTTACCTTTGCCGTAAACCGGCTTTTTCCCCTGGCCGGTGCCCTCCTCTGCCAGGCCCCAAGGGGCCAGAGAATCCTCACAACCCCTCCCCGGCGCCACTGCCGTCGGCGCCCTCCCCCTCGACAAACGCCATCAGCTCGCGGAAAAACAGCCCATGATATTGACCAGCGCCAAGGCAGATTATCAAACAAATCATTATTTTTTTAAAAAAAACTTGCATTCCAAACAAACAACCTCTAAACTGCAAAATTAGTTAATTTAGATAGATTTTAGATTAACTATCAGAAAATCGCTCTACTGTCTTGAGCGATATTATTTAATTACTTTTTTTATAGGAGTTGTAGAAAAATGGCAGAAGGAACAGTTAAGTGGTTTAACGAAGCAAAGGGATTCGGTTTCATTGAACAAGAAAATGGCAGTGATGTTTTCGTTCACTACTCCGCAATTCAGTCCGACGGCTTCAAAACCCTCCAGGAAGGGTCTCGCGTCTCCTTTGATGTCGTTGACGGCCCCAAAGGCCCCGCGGCTGAGAACGTCGTGCCCCAGTAAGACCTCTGCCTTTTTTTGAAGCGCATGTCCCCACCCTGAACCTCTCCTTGAGGTTCAGGGTTTTTTTTTCCCATCATCAGACAGAACCTTTCATTTATTGACAGCATTGGCCAATAAATGCAAAGATATCTCATAGTTTCCGTAAAGAGCTAGTTCCCTCGCGGGAACCACTAGGGCGTCCCTGATACGCCAAACCCATGTCCTTGCCGACATGTGTCCATTCCCCCCTGCGGAGATGCCTGGCATGGGGCAGAAAACAACTCACCCCCCTGCCTTTAACCAGAGCCTCCTCTAGCAACTCCTGCAGACAACCAAAAGCCAACCAAAGCCATGGCCTTAGCCCACCTCCCCGGCAGACTGATCTCTGCCCTTCTTACCCTGCTCCTTGTTTACAGCATCGCTCCCGCCACCAGCCAGGCGAAAGATGAATTCGTGGAGATAACAGCGCCGGAGACCAAACACATCATGGAAACGGAAGAGGGTAATGCCATGGTGGTCAACGTCTTGAGCAGCCTGGAGTATGAGCTGCAACACATCCCCGGCTCCATAAATATCCCCATCAACAAGATTGCCTCAACCAGCAAACTGCCCCGCGACAAAACCAGGCCCCTCATCTTTTACTGCATGGGTCCGCGCTGACCTTACTCGGCCAGGGCTGCAAGTTTTGCAGTGCAACAGGGTTACACCAATGTCTACCGCTTTACCGGCGGCAACGCCGAGTGGCGCAGCTTCAACTATCCCCTGGCCCGTACTGACCGCTACAAGAAATACAAGGTCAAGAAGTTACCCCCCAAGGACGTGGCAGAACTACTCAAGGGGCAGCCGGACATCCTGATCCTCGATGTCAGGCCGGAAAAATTTTCCAAGGGGCCGCAGTTCATCGCCGGTGCCATCAACCTGCCGCTGCTCAACATCACCGAACGGGCCAAGGAACTGCCCCGTGAGACGCCAATTGTTATCACCGACTGGACCATGCGCCAATCCCCCCTGGCCGCCAAATATCTCCTGGCCCACGGTTTCGATGTCGTTGGCGTGATGAAGGGTGGCATAATTCGCTGGGAGGCCGAAGGCTACCCGGTGGAGATCCGCACGCCCAAGGGCAACTGAGACAAACACATGTTCAGGCCATTTGCCCCAAACAGCGCAGGTGAACAACCGGCCCTGATCAATCAGATCCGGCTAACGGCCCTGCTGCTCATTGTCCTGATCATCGGCAACGGCCTTTACGCCTATTTCAAGGGGCGGCAAACCACCAACGCGATGATCAACGCCACCCTTGAGGAGCGGCTGAATATCGCCCAGTCCGTCCTACGCTACAACCTCCATGAACTAAACATCATCGGCGCCATTGTCCTGGAACAGGAGCAGCGCTTCATCAACTACCTGGACCTTGACAAGCTACGGCCCATTCAGGTGATGCTCCAGACCATTGCCAGTAAACACGATTTCGACATGGCATTCCTCCTGGATGAAGATCAGCACCTCCTGATCACCAACTACAGCGATGAGATAACGCAACCGTCCAACTATTATCAGCTGGTGGCCGATCTCCCGGACCAGGCAAAAATAGCCACCCTGCCCGCCGCCTTTTTCAGGGAGGTCCTGGCCCACCGCCCCGAACAGGCCAGCCCCGCGGAACAACTGAGCTGCCTGAAGCTGGTTGTCCCCATGTACCATGACTTAGGCGATATCTATGGTTATGTGGTCCTGGTTAAATTCATCGACCATAATAAAGCCCTGGCCGACCGGCTCTCTGAATCAATTGAGTCACCATTTGTCATCTATAACCTGGCTAACCAGGCAATCCTCAGCAACTCCTTCAATTTCCCGGTCCCGTTTCCCACTGAGAGCAGCGCCGAAATTAACGATAGGACCTACTACACCAAGACATCCATCCTGGCCGGCATAACAGACCAGCCGGTAATAAAGGTAGCGGTGATGGTGGACAAGGAGCTTTTCGGCTGGCAGCAGCGCCAGCACCTCCTCAACAACATGCTGCCCTTAGCCGCCCTTATCTGCCTGACCATCTTCCTAAACTACATGATGGACCAGCTCAAGAAGAGTTACAGCAAACTGATCTCCGCCCGGCGCGAGGCGGAAGAGGCCAGTGTGGCCAAGGGCGATTTTCTGGCCAATATGAGCCATGAGATCCGCACCCCCCTTAACGCAGTGGTGGGCCTCACCGGTCTGGCCCTGAAGACTGAGCTTACGGCAAAGCAGCATGACTACCTGAGCAAGATAGAATCATCCACCACGGTCCTGACCGATATCATTAACGACATCCTCGATTTTTCCAAGATTGAGGCGGGCAAGTTGGAGTTGGAAAAGGTCAACTTTGACCTCAATGACGTCCTGACCAGTCTCAAAAATGTCGCTTCGGTGAAGGCGGAGGAAAAGGGTATTGAGCTTATCTTCACAATGGACCCCAATATCCCTGCCACCCTGTGCGGCGACTCCACCCGCCTCTTTCAGGTCCTACTAAATCTAACGGACAACGGCATCAAATTCACCGAGCAGGGCCAGGTCAGAATCAATGGTGTGCTGGAGGATCATGACAGGGAATCAGGCCAATACCAGCTCCGCTTTACCATTGAAGATACCGGTATTGGCCTCAAACCTGAAAAGCTTTCCATCCTGTTCCAATCCTTTACCCAGGCTGACACCTCCACCACCCGCCGTTTTGGCGGCACTGGCCTGGGGCTCGCCATCTGCAAACATCTGGTGGAGATGATGGGCGGCGAGATCCTGGTCTCCAGCAAACCAGGCAATGGCAGCACCTTCACCTTTACAGTCCAGCTGGGATGTCAGGAGGAGGCCCAACCGGCCCAGATCGCCCCCTACCCTCTGCTGGCCAGGAGGGGCAATGAGCATCCTGACCCCACAGCCATAAGGGGGGCCCATATCCTCCTGGTGGAGGACAACGAGATTAACCAGCAGGTGGCCAGGGAATTACTGGAAAACGTAGGCCTGCGGGTCACGGTGGCGGCCAACGGCAAGGAGGGGGTTGCGGCCCTGCTCCACCACAGCCAGGAGGAGCATGACTTTGCGGCAGTGCTCATGGACATCCAGATGCCGAAGATGGATGGCTACAGCGCCACCCTGGCCATCCGCAGTGCCGATTCGAGGTACAGCAACATCCCCATCATTGCCATGACCGCCCATGCCTCAGATATCGAGAAGAAGAAGTGTCAAGAGGTGGGCATGAACGACCATCTGCCCAAGCCCATCTCCCCCGAACTCCTGCAGGACACCCTGGTCAGATGGATAGCACCCATGGCTGGCAGAGAGGAGGGGGAGAAGAAAGCGGACCAGAACCAACCGGCCAGTGACGGCCACCTTGATGATACCTACTTCCCCAGGGAACTGGCCGGATTTGACTTAAGCGCGGGGCTGCACCACTTTGACGGCAACAAGAGGCTCTACCTGGAACTGCTATTCAGGCTCCATGATAACTATGGCAATGTGGATAAGACCATCGACCACCATCTGGCCCAGGGTGAATTAGACCAGGCCCGGGAGCTGGCCCATAAGATCAAAGGCACGGTGGCAAGCTTTGGCGCCTTGCATCTCCAAGGGTTGGCCAGCCAGCTGGAACAGGCCCTGCGGGACAATGACCAGGAGAAGACCAACTCATCCTTTGCCTCATTCAGCCAGATACTAAGGGAGACAATGACGAGCATAGATGATCTTCGCCAGAGCCAGCCAGGAGCCCAAGAAGCGCCAGGGGAAGATGAATTTGACCGGAAAAAGGCGGCCGAACTGGTGACAGAGATCCAGGCCCAGATCAACAATGACTACGGTGGCGCCCTGGAAAACACCCGGATACTTGGCAAACTGCTGGCCACCACGCCCCTGCAGGGCCAGGTGGAGCACCTCCACAGCCACCTGGTCGCCATGGCCGCCGACAAGGCCCTGGACTGTGCCGGAGATATCCGCCAAGAGCTGCAGACCTGAAACACCTTGACCTTTTTTTGGCCATGACCTCTCCCAACCCCCCGAGGGACCGCGTCCTCATCATCGACGATGTCCCTGAGAATATCCACCTGCTCATAAACATCCTCAAAGGTGAGTATGCCACCATCCCGGCCACCAGCGGCCAGGATGGCATAGACAAGGCCAGCGGACCTCTTAAGCCGGACCTGATCCTGATGGACATCCACATGCCGGAGCTTGATGGCTTTGCCGTCTGCCGGCAGCTCAAGGCCGCACCGAAAACGGCTGACATCCCGATTATCTGCATCACCGCCGCCTCAGAGCAGCAGGATGACGCCAAGGCCTTTGCCCTGGGGGCGGCCGACTATATCGCCAAACCATTTCATCCGGCCACGGTCAGGGCCCGGGTGCGCCACCAGATCCGGCTGCGCAAGGCGATTTTGGAACTGCAGGAGCTGTACAAAAGGGCCCTGGACTCCAATCCCATCACCGGCCTGCCCGGCAACAACTCCATTCGTGAGGCCATCGAGGCGGCCATGGGCAGCACCCGCCAGCAGGTTGTCATCTATGCCGATCTGGACAACTTCAAGGCGTACAATGACAGATACGGCTTTGCCCGGGGTGATGAGGTGATCAACTTCTGCGCCAACCTCCTGGGCCAAGGGCTGGCCCAGGTAGAAGAAGAGACCTTTCTCGGTCATGTGGGGGGGGACGACTTTGTCATGCTGGCGCCAAGCGGCCAGATGGATCAGGTTATCACCTTTATCACCAAGACCTTTGACGAGGAAATCGTCTCATTTTACCACGATGAGGACGTGGCCGCCGGCATGATTATGGCCCGCAACCGCCAGGGACAAGAGGTCAGCTATCCCCTGATGAGCATCAGCCTGGGGGCGGTGGACCTGGCCTGGAGCAGGTACAGTCACTACCTGGAGGTGGCCGACGCCTGCTGCCAGGTGAAGAAGAGGGCCAAGGAGATGGAGGGCAGCAGTTTCTTTGTTGATCGACGGCAAAACGGCAAGGATTAAGAAAAACCCGCGGATCAAGGTTGCGGGACAATCAGCCCCGGAGCCGATCTGCCATCTCCTGGCAGCGGGCCATGATCTCCACCTCATCGAGGCTGAGAACCTGACGATTCTCCATGAGCAGACGGCCGCCAATCACCGAGTGGACCACATCGGCGCCGCTGGCCGCATAGACCAGGAGCGAGGGGATGTTGTAAAGGGGAGTGAGGTGGGGCTTATCCAGGTCAAGGACAATGATATCCGCCTTCTTGCCCACCTCAAGAGAGCCAATGGCATCTGCCGCCCCCAGCAGAGTGGCCCCGCCAGAGGTGGCCATGGCCAGAACCTGCGGGGCGGTGAGGAGGGTGGGGTCCAGGTTATGGACCTTCTGCAGCTTGGCACCACTGTCCATCTCGCCAAACATGTCCAGATCATTATTGGAGGCGGCGCCATCGGTGCCCAGGCCCACCGTAACCCCGGCCGCCAGCATCTCGGCCACCGGCGCCACCCCGCTGGCCAGCTTCATGTTTGACTCGGGGCAGTGGGCCACCTTCACCCCCTTTCTAGCCAGGGTCTCTATCTCCTCGCTGTTTAAAGCCACACAGTGATCGGCCACCAGCCTCTCATCTAACAGCCCCAAATCCGCCAGATGGGCCACCGGCCGCTTACCGAACTTGGCCAGACAGCCCTCCACCTCACCTTTAGTCTCAGCCAGATGGATGACAAAGGGGCTAGCGTGATCATCCGCCTGCTGCTTCAGACGGACCAGCAGCTCCGACGAGCAGCTGTAGACGGCGTGAGCGTTGGCCGTTACGGTGACAAGGGGGTGGCCGGCAAACTCATCATACATCTCAGCCACATAGGCAAAACCATTTTCCAACTCCCCATAGTTGGGGGAGGGAAAGTCATAGAGCACCTCCCCCACCCAGGCCCGCATGCCGCAGTCAGACGCGGCCCGGGCCACATCCTTGGCAAAGAGGTACATGTCACAAAAGCTGGTGGTGCCGCCCTTGATCATCTCCAGGGCGGCCAGCCTGGTGCCCAAATCAACGATCTCGGCGGTGAAGCGACCCTCCCGGGGGAAGATATGCTCGGTGAGCCACTCCATGAGCGGCAGATCATCGGCCAGGCCGCGGAGCAGGGTCATGGGGGAATGGCAATGGGCGTTGATCAATCCGGGCATCACCAGACCGCGCTCACCGCAGGAGACCACCTGGGCCTGGGGGTAACGGGCCTTGAGGGTGGCGGCCGAATCCACGGCGACGATGGTGTCGCCGGCCACGGCCACCCCGCCATCAGCAATAACGGTGTTGGCCGCGTCACCGGTGTAAACGGTGCCACAGACCAGAAGATGAACCTCTGCTTGAGTCATGTTTTTAATAAGATTTTTGTTTGAAGGGGCAAGAGACAAGGGACAAGGAACCAAGACGCAAAGTTTTTATTTAGAAAAACAGACAGTTAACCTTGCGCCTTCGAAGTCTACGCTTATCTGCGGTGATTTTTTTTCTGAGACCGGCAATTCTCTGTTCAAATACGAGTCAAGATCTCCACCACCAAGCGCTGGAACTCGCCCTCGGCCACCTTGGCCTGGGCCAGGATATCGGCCATCAGGATAGGCTGCTGGTTGTCAGGATCATTGACATTGGCCACCATGGCGAGGCCGAGAACCTTGAGCCCGGCGTGAACGGCCACGATCACCTCGGGCACGGTGGACATACCCACCGCGTCCGCCCCGCATTGCCGGAGATACCTGGTCTCCGCCGGCGTCTCCAGGCTGGGGCCGGGGATGGCCACATAGGTGCCGCAGGCTAACCGCTCCAACCCCAGCTCCCGGCCGCAGCTTTGGGCCAGCCGGACAAGTTCCGGGTCATAGGCGTGGGAGAGGTCGGGGAAACGGGGGCCCCACGCCTCCACATTTGGGCCACGCAACGGGTTATCCGGGATCAGGTTGATATGGTCGGAGATAACCATCAGGGTGCCAGGGGCGTAAGCGGGATTAAGGCCGCCGGCGGCGTTGGCCACCAGCAGGCAGCGCGGCCCCAGCAGGGAGAGGACGCGCAGGGGCAGGGTCAACTCCTGGCAGGAGTAGCCCTCGTAATAGTGGAAACGACCCTGGAGGGCCACCACCTCCCTGCCCCCCAGCCGCCCAGCAATGAGGTTGCCGGTGTGGCTCTGGACGGTGGACCGGGGAAAGTTGGGGATATCCTCGTAGGCGATAACCTGCGGCTCTTCAATGAGCTCCGCCAGCCCCCCCAGACCGGTGCCGAGGATTATTATCACCTCGGGCCGGCCCTTGAGCCGGGCCGCGAGAAAATCCCGCGCCTCTTCTACCTTTGCGACAAAATTTTTCATAACAAAACTTTGTTCTTCACGGTTCAAGCCCTGCGCCACCCCGGCCCTTGGCTAGCAGCTTATGGCGAGCAGTCAAAAAAACTTAGACCAGTCCCTGGTCCAGCATGGCGTTCACCACCTTGGTGAAGCCGGCGATATTGGCCCCGGCCACATAGTTGCCGGGCTGGCCATACTCACTGGCCGCGTCCACACAGCTGCGATGGATCGACTTCATGATCTGCCGGAGGCGAGCCGTAACCTCGGCCGCCGGCCAGTTGAGGCGCATGGAGTTCTGGGCCATCTCCAGGCCGGACACCGCCACCCCGCCGGCGTTGGCCGCCTTACCGGGTCCGTAGAGGATACCCTCCTCCACAAAGAGATCCACGGCGGCCGGGACGCACGGCATATTCGCCCCCTCGCAGACCAACTTAACACCAGCACCCATGAGATTGGCGCCGTCCTGGGAGTTGATCTCATTTTCAGTGGCGCAGGGAAAGGCGCAGTGCGCCGCATGGGCCCAGAGGGGATTATGGTCCAGCTGCGGATCCACCGGAGTGTATACCGCGTCTGGAAATTTTTCCACATAATCCTTGATCCGGCCCCGCTGGTAGTTCTTGTGGCGCATCAGCCAGGCCAGCTTCTCCTGGCTCAGTCCCGCCTCATCATAGATATAACCGCTGGAGTCAGAGAGACTAACCACTTTTGCCCCCAACTCCAGCAGCTTGGCGCAGGTGTGCTGGGCCACATTGCCGCTGCCGGAGACGAGGCAGACCTTATCCTGGAGATTATCCCCTTTACTGGCCAGCATCTCAGCAGCAAAATAGACCAACCCGTAGCCCGTGGCCTCTGGCCGGACAAGGCTGCCCCCCCAGGCCAGGGACTTGCCGGTGAGCACGCCGCTAAACTCATTACGCAGCCTCTTATACATCCCGAAGAGGTAACCTATCTCCCGCGCCCCCACGCCGATATCGCCGGCCGGGACATCGGTATTGGGGCCAATATGGCGGGCCAGCTCCACCATGAAACTCTGGCAGAAACGCATCACCTCGTTATCCGACTTGCCCTTGGGATTAAAGTCAGAGCCGCCCTTGCCGCCGCCTAAGCTCAAGGTGGTGAGGCTGTTCTTGAAGACCTGTTCAAAGGCGAGGAACTTGATGATGCCTAAGTTCACCGAAGGGTGGAAACGTAAGCCCCCCTTGTAGGGCCCCAGGGCGCTGTTCATCTCCACCCGAAAGCCCCGGTTCACCTGGACCTCCTCCTGGTCATCGAGCCAGGGGACGCGGAAGATGATAACCCGCTCCGGCTCCACGATGCGCCTGAGCACCCCCAGGCGGCGGTATTCAGGGTTGCGCTCCAGCACCGGCTGCACCGCGGCGACAACCTCAGCCACCGCCTGGTGAAATTCACCCTGCTCCGGGTCCCGGGCCGCCACCACCTCCATGATCTCACTCATCACCTATCCTCACTGTCCTTGCCTGAAAGAGTCCCCAGCAACTGGCCTTAAAAAAACCTCATGGCCCAACCATGACGCAACGGGAGTTATAGGGGTCCACCTTGATGACCAGCCCCTCTGCCAGCCTGAGGTGCTTAAGCAATCCTGACTGGGGCCGGGCCACCACTTCGCGGGCGGCCAGCCAAGCGAGATCAAGATGGTCCCGCCCCTCCTTCACCGTGACATAGGGAATCCCCATGGCGGTGATATTCTGAAAAAAATGGGAGCCCTGGGAAGGGTCCACCGGCCACTGGCTCGATTGCAGTTCAATGAAGGCAGCCACGCCTGAGATATCCTGCCACTGGACCGGAATGCCCAGCCAGGGATCAGCCGACCCCCAGCGGCCAGGCCCGATCAGGAGATAAGGTCTGCCCTGCCGGGTCAGGCGGGCGTTAGTCTCACTGATCTTAGCCGCCACCGCCCTGGAGGAGCCAGGCTCAAAGGAGTCGGGGTCAACATAGAGGATATCACTGATACCCTGAAAAACACCTTGGCCCAGGGCCTGGCTCGATGAGCAGAAGGCAGCAGCTTCCTCTTCGGCACTTATATCAACCCCCTGCCCCGGGACACCTGTCACCAGGGGCCGTAACTGGAGAATATATAAGACACTCTCCCCTCGGGGATCATTGGCCAGATCCACGGCAAACTCGATCTCCACCGGACAGCCCATGGCCTCCCGGGCCATGGCAAGCAGGGCGACAAGGGCCTGGGGCAGGGGAATGAGACCATATTTTAGAACCGGGGCAAAGGTCAGAACCGCCATCCCCTTATGGTGCCCATCGCGGATGCGGTGTTCCGCAGCGATATAGGTGGAGGCGAGGCGGACCACCACCTCGTCCTCCTCCGCCTCAGAGAGCTGGCGCCGCACCAGGCGGCTTTCTCCCTCTTCCCCCATGTCCAGACCATAGAAATGGCGCTGACAGTTGGCCAGGATATCATCCACCGTGGAGAATTGGGGCAGGGTCTGGGGGTACTTTGGCGAAAAACGCAGCGACTTCTCCCCATCCACCACGGTCTTGCCCAGCCCCAGGGCCAGGTGGACCACCCCATCCCCGGCCGTCATGGGGGCGATGGGGTAGTAGTTATGGGACAGGGCCACCCCGGACATGGCAGGATAAAAGAAATCACCACTCTGGCGCCCCACCAGCTGCTGGATAATGACCGCCATCTGGTCGGCCTGCTGATTGTTGGCCAAGGAACGGTTGTACGCCTTGGCCCCGGCCGACCAGGTGGAGGCCCAGACCAGCTTCACGGCCCGGCCGAGATCCGCCAGCCGCCGCTCAAGACCAGGCCACGCCCCGGCCGCTCCTTGCCCCCCGGCCTGGTTTGCCAGCATACAGGTCTTATATATCCCAGCATAGGGCCGGCTGTGGCCATCCTCCATGAGGCTGGATGAACGCACCGAGAGCGGCCCGGTTAATTTGCGCAGGATGGCGCGCAGGTCAGAGAGCAACCAGGCCGGCAAAGGGCAGTGAAGAAAACCCTGGACGATAATCTCATCATCCTCCTCGTCCTGCAGGCGGGCCAGGGAGTTTTCCGCCACAAAGCGGGAGAAGGCATCGGCACCAATGACCACGCTCTTGGGAAAGCGCACCTGCAGGCCTTGCGGCAGATCACGGCAGCGGGGCAGGACATTGGCGATAAAGGCCAGTCCGCGGGCCTTGCCGCCCATGGCCCCCGTGCCCACCTTGACGAAATCCATGATCTCCGGGTCATACTCCCGGCCCTGACACTGCACCACCACGCCAAGCTGCTGCTGTTTGCGCAGATTGTGGATCCTTTGGACCAGAAAGGAGCGCAGCTCAGCAGGATCGGCAAAGGAGGCCAGAGGCCTGGCGAACAGCTCTTTGGCCAGCTCCACCTCGGAACGGGCCATGAGCCAGGTGGCGAAATCATCCTGGCGACCATGGAAGAGCAGGGAGGCCTCCGGCAGTTTCAGCAGCTCTTTTTCCAGGGCGGCAAAGGTTGCGGCCCCACCGGCCGTAGTCCCATCCGGGTAGCGGAAGATGAAATCACCGAAGCCCAGATGGTCCAGGCAGAAGGAATGGATACGCGCCTCCAGGGCAGGGTCATCCTTGGTAAAGAAGAGGGCGGGAATCTTCTCCACCACCGCCTCTCTCTCCTTCTCACTGCTCAACATGAGCAGGGGCAGAGAGGGATTATCGGCCCGGATCAGGCTCAAGAGCTTTTGTCCGGCCAGGGGATCAAGCCGGCAGCCTTGGGGAAAACGGCCATCGGCAATGACGCAGAAGACATATTCCCGATACTCTCCATAGAGCTGCCAGGCCTGCTCATAGCTGGTGGCCAGGAGAATCTTGGGCCGGGCCCGTTTCTTCAGGAGCCGATGCTCGTCATTTAACCCTTCATCCAGGACCCTTAAGGTCTGGGCCACCACCTCCTTGTAGAGGATGGGCAGGAAATGGGAGGCGAAGAGGGGGGAGTCCTCCACCACAATCATAACCCTGACCTGGGCCCGCCTGGTGTCGGCCGCCACATTACGATGGTCTTCGATATTTTTTATGATCGCCAAAAAAAAGGCGGGATTAATCGACCAGATAAAAAAACGGTCAATAACCTCATCACAGGGCAAAGATTCAGGATCAAGGCCGGTGGACGCCAGGCTATGGGCCAGGAGAATCACGGCCGTGGCCGGGTCGATTTTCTTCACCTCCCGGGCCAGGCTGAAACAGTCCATCTCGCCCACCTGGGGCATGGTTACCACCAAGTCAAAGCGCTGGAGCTGCAAGATATGGAGGGCCTCCCGGGCCGAGGCGGCCCAGCGCAGGCGGGGGGGGTGGCTCAGGTTGAGCCCTTGAAACTCATGGATAATACGGTGGGCCAGGCTGCCATCCTCCTCCATGATAAAGGCGTCATAGGGGCTGGAGACCAGGAGGATATTGGCGACCTTATCCTGCATAAGGTCGTGGTACACCTTGAAATGGGAGTCTACCCCCAGATAGCTTTCCATAATCTGCCCACCACTTGAAATCCCGCCAAGCCGGCCAGGTAAGAAACAGGACAACAGAAGACAATATGGCCCAGCTGGCGCGTCAGGGCCTAAGGACGGAACTCCCGCGCCAGGCGGGACGAAGCATCCCGGCAAAACAGGACAATGGCTATAAAATAATCACTTGTGATACTGGGAGCCATTAATTATGGCAAAGGCGCGGTAGAGCTGCTCAAGGAGGAGGAGGCGGGCCATGTCATGGGTGAAGGTCATGGGGGAGAGGGAGAGGAGGAGATCGGCCCGCTGGCGCACCGCGGGGGAATGACCGGTGGGGCCGCCGATGAGAAAAGAGACACCCTTGACACCCCCATTCATCCAGCCCTGGATGCGGCTGGCCAGCCCTTCGGAACTCATACCCCGGCCGGCCGGGTCCAGGGCGACAAGAAGGGGGGCGCCCACCCGGGCCAGCAGCTGGTTGCCCTCATCAACGGCACTGGCCCGGGCCTTGACCTTCACCTCCAGCACCTCTGCCCGGTTATAACGGCGCAACCGTTTGAGGTAATCATCAGCGCCGGCCTGGATATACCCCTCCTTGATCCGGCCCGGGGCGATAACTTCGATGAACATGAAGGCAGAGGGCTAGAGCCAGCCCGTCTCCTCTTTCTCCGCCAGCACCTCAGAGAGCAGCTGACAGAACTTCTTATAGCCCAGCTCTTGTTTTATTCCGGGACAGGAGGCAGCAATGGCGTGGAAGTTGGCCTCATCGCCTAAGATGGAGGGGTGGAGGGGCCACTGGGCGCAGCGCCAGGGCCGGCCAGGATGCACCGTACAGCCGTTATCATAGAAGATGCAGTGGCCATCAACGATCTTCATCTGGACAATACCTGCGGTGACCCGCAGATAACGCTCCTTAAGCGCCTCAAAATCGAGCTGGAGATGATCACTCATCCGCTTAACATCCTCATCGTTGAGGGAGACGGTGGTCTCCCCATGACAGCAGTAGCCGCACTGCTGGCACTCAAAAATCTCTTCTTCCTTCATAACCTGCAACCTCATCTCCCCCTTCCCGCCCCGGGAAGGTTCAAAGGGGAGACCCTCTCTCCCCGACCAGAAACTTTAACAACAACCAGGGGCTAACCGTAGCCCGTCTGATCGCCTGGGAGTCAGCCCCAGGAAAAGAGCATAGTGATACCGAAAAACGGCCAAACATGCCATTCTTTCCTGGGCCCGGCAGATTTTCTCAACCCGGCGAGAGAGAGATGACGGGGCCAGCCAATACCATGGGCCGCAGCAGCAGCGCTTATCAGATATGGGAAAGGGGCAACCAGAGGTGGCGCCAAAGTCTGGGGAAAAAGATTTACCGACGACTGACCAGGCTTAAGGACCGGCCACGGCGATCTTCCCGGCCTGGCGGGTCAGGGTAATAACCTTGCCATTGGCCAGGTCCGGCAACTGCGCCAGTTGGGCCAGGGGGGTTGCCGTATAATGGGCAACGGCCACCTTGATGGCAATCCAGTGGGAGACAACCAGGATATTCCCCTCCCCTTCCCGGGCAAAGATGCCATCTATCGTCGCCACTACGCGGCCCTGGAGCTGAAGGAAGGATTCCGCCCCTGGCAGGGCAAACAGATCTGGATGATGCCAGAAGTGGCGGTACTCCCTGGGGTGGGAGTTCTTTGCCGCAACCCTTGTCTTCCCTTCCCAGGGGCCGAGGTGAATCTCTTTCAGGCCAGCGGCGATGACACTCTCCACCCCCTCATCACCTAGGATCAACGCCAAGGTATCCCTTGCCCGCCGCAGGGGACTGACATAGGCCCGATGGATCGTCTGGTCTTTGAGGGTCTCCCGCACCATCAAGGCCTGCTGGCGCCCTTTGGCCGTTAGACCAGAGTTCTTCTGGCCCTGCAAGCGTCCCTCCTCGTTCCACCTGGTCTGGCCGTGTCTGACGAGAAATAACCTGGTCATCTTGCTATCTTCCTTTGGCCACTTCTTTTTGCATCATGGCCTAAATGACAGGGTTTCTCGGTTGGCCGGGCGGCAGAGGCAGTGGCAGAGATATGGGGGATGAGGGGGACCCAGGGCCTGGGGTGACGGAATATAACGAGCCAGGGAAAGGCTCAGGCGTTACCGGCCAGGTCGCTGAAGAGAGAGATATCAATGCCAAACTTTGCTGCTACCCGCCGCCACAGCTGTTCGGCCGAGGTCAAAAAAACATCCTCTGCCGTGGCCGGCAGCGGCAGCCACCCCTCCCCCACCAGCTCCTCCTCCAGCTGGCCCGGCCCCCAGCCGGCATAGCCGAGGATAAAGAGAAAGTGCTCAGGTCCTTGGCCGGCGCCCACATCAAGGAGGAGATTGGGGCTCCTGGAGAGAAAGATGGCTGATGAGACCACAAGGCCGGTCTCGTTGCTCACCGGGTAGTCACTGGAGTGGAGGAAGAAGGCACTTTCCGGGTCCACCGGGCCGCCAAAGAGGACCGGCGGCGAGTCAAGGTCAGGGAGGGGGAAGTCGGGCAGGACATCGCCCATGGTCACCCCGGCCAGGGGCTGGTTGATGATCAGGCCAAAGGCCCCGGTCTCGTCATGGCTGCAGAGGAGGATAACCGCCTCCTGGAAACGGGGGTCAGACATCTGCGGGGTGGCGATGAGGAACTGGCCGGCCAGACTATCCATAGTTTTTCATCCGGTAGATTATCAATCTCGCAACTTCGCTTTTTGACTAGTAAAAACAAATTTATCATCCAGAAGAGCCAGCGGTCAACCATTCCTCTGCCGGGGGCCAAAGCCGCCACTTTTTTCTAAGGTGAATAAAGCGGCAAGGGGCCCAGCGGATACCCGCCGGCAAGACAAGGGTTATACCCCCCCCTGGCAGCCGATAAATTTAATTTTCCCAGGACGACTTACAGCTCGTTAAAAGCGTTGTCTGTACCAGCGCTTAACTGCCCTTGGCAACGGCCCCTATTTGCGACAACCTTTAAATTTAATTAGAAAAATCAAATTAAAATATGCTATCTTTATTGTGCCGCAAATGTAATTTTCACCCCTACAGATACCCAACCATTTTACACTAATAAAGCGCTAAGGAAATGGTATGACTTTTGATGTCTCGCATGAAATTGACAAGGTAATCGCCTCAGACCACCATGACCCCTTTGCCGTTCTTGGCCTGCATGTCCTGGAACATGCCAAGAACTCCGCCGTGGTCCGCGCCTTTCTCCCCCTGGCCGATTCGGTGCGCCTGATCAACGGTGAACAGAAGCGCGAGATGTACAAGATGCGCGAGGAGGGCCTCTTTGAGCTGGTAATAACCGATTACGAGGAGCCCTTCTCCTATTTTTTCGAGACCACCTGTTACAACAACCAGCTCCGCACCTTCCATGACCCTTACCGCTTCCTGCCCCAGCTGAGCGATTTTGACCAGCACCTCTACAGCAACGGCACCCATTATGAGATCTATGAAAAACTGGGGTCCCATCCAGACACCACCATTGACGGGGTAACCGGGACCATCTTCCGGGTCTGGGCCCCCACCGCCCGCCGGGTCAGTGTCATCGGCGACTTCAACTTCTGGGACGGCCGGGTCCACCAGATGCGGGTCATAGGTGACTCCGGGATCTGGGAGCTGTTCATCCCCGGCATTGGTCAGGGCGACATCTACAAGTTTGAGATCCGCGGCGAGCATGGCCAGATCATCGAAAAATCAGATCCATATCAATTCTTTGGTGAGCTGCGGCCCAAGACCGCCTCCGTGGTCTGGAACCTGGAGGGTTATGAGTGGCAGGATAGTAAGTGGCAGGAAGACGAGAAGAGCCAGGCCCCCTACGGCAAACCGATGTCCATCTACGAGGTGCATCTCCCCTCATGGCGGCGCGACCCGGCGGAACCACACCGCTTTCTCTCCTACCGGGAGCTGGCCGAATATCTGATCCCCTACGTCAAGGAGATGGGCTTCACCCATATCGAACTGCTGCCGATCATGGAGCACCCCCTGGACGAATCGTGGGGCTATCAGGTCACCGGTTACTTCTCGGTGACCAGCCGCATGGGCACCCCCCAGGACTTCATGTATTTCATCGACCAGTGCCACTTAAACGGCATTGGCATCCTGCTCGACTGGGTGCCATCCCACTTCCCCACCGATGGCCACTCCCTGGGCCGTTTTGACGGTTCGGCCCTGTACGAACATGACGACCCGCGCCAGGGCGCCCACCCGGAGTGGAAGACCCTGATCTTCAATTACGGCCGCAAGGAGGTGCAGAACTTCCTCATTGCCAGCGCCTTCTTCTGGATCGACAAGTTCCATGTGGACGGTTTCCGCGTGGACGCGGTGGCCTCCATGCTTTACCTGGACTATGGCCGCCAGGCAGGGGAATGGATCCCCAACCAGTATGGCGGCAAGGAAAATCTTGAGGCGATAGAGTTTATCCGCCACCTCAACTCGGTGATCTACCAGAAGTACCCGCAGACAACCATGGTGGCCGAGGAATCAACCAGCTTTTACGGCGTCTCCAAACCGGTGGACGGCGGGGGCTTGGGCTTTGGCTTCAAGTGGAACATGGGCTGGATGAACGACATGCTGGACTACTTCAGCCGCGACCCGATCTACCGGAAGTATCAGCATAACTCCCTCACCTTTTCCCTCCTTTACGCCTTTTCAGAGAACTTCATCCTGCCGCTGTCCCATGACGAGGTGGTCCATGGCAAGAATTCCCTGCTGAACAAGATGCCCGGCGACCGCTGGCAACAGTTCGCCAACCTGCGCCTCCTCTTCCTGCTCATGTGGACCCACCCGGGCAAAAAGCTGCTCTTCATGGGCGGGGAGTATGGCCAGGGAGCGGAGTGGGACTGCAAGACCAGCCTGGACTGGCATCTGGTGGAGCAGGAGGAGGATCATGCCCAGCTCCAGCAGTTTGTGGCCCGGCTCAACGACTTTTACAAGAAAGAGCCCGCCCTGTGGGAGATTGATTTTGCCCATGACGGTTTCCAATGGCTGGATTTCAAGGACGTGGACCACTCAATCATATCCTTTGCCCGTTTTGCCCGAAACCGGGAGGACCATCTGGTCGTTCTCCTCAACATGACGCCGGAGACCCATTACGATTATCCCCTGGGTGTCCCGGAGAATAGGGCCTATGAGGAGATATTCTCCTCAGACCTGGCCCAGTTCGGCGGCAGCAACACCAGAAACCCGGACCGGAAAGAGGTGATAAACGAACCTTACGGCGAGGCCGGCCAACATATCCGGGTGGCAGTGCCCCCCCTGGGGGGGATAATCCTGAGACCGGTGAGAGATTGATGAGCACCCCCCTTGATCAGGAGAGGATGAAAAGGGTGATTAAATGGCTGAGCGAGACGGCCAAGGAGCAGCCGCAGAAGTCGCGGAGCCTGCTTCTCCAGGAGGCAGATTTTCGTTTCGACCTGACCCCCAAGGAGTGCTCCTTCCTGCAGCGCAACTTCGGGCCGGAAGAGGGAGGCAATAATCCCTCCTCCTCCACCTAGATCCTGCCACCCGCAGCCCCTGCCCCAGCCTGGAGAATGCGGTTTTCGGCCATCCCCCCATAGCTTCAATTTCAACAGCGACAAATGAGGAAATTGCTGCCAATAAGGATTTGCCCTTGCAATGACATTTTTTTCCCTTAATATACGACTACTTAAGCAGATAGGGAAATGCCAGCAAATGTGAGGCCCCATGTCAGCGGGAATAGCAATTACCAAGGACGCGCCGATGGATATCGATCATATCTTCCAGACCGCTCTTCAGCCCCGAGCCGAGGCGGCGGTGGATCCCAAAAGATGGAAGGTCCTCATGCGCATGGCAAACAAGGTAATCCGCTTCTCCCTTACCGCTGAAGAGTGCCGTGAACCGCGCACCATCTCCTGGCTCAACAGCTCGGCCAAACGCCATCCCGCCCAGAACTACCAGCCGATGTTCACCGGCTATCGCCAGCTGCGCGATGTGGACATCATCATGGGGGATAAGAAGATCATCTCCTACGCCAATTACTACCTCAACCTGGACGATGTGATCTTTGCCCAGGACGAATTTCACACCATGGGCGACAACAACCGGGCCAGGACCATGGGGACCCGGCGCATCACGCCGGACGGGGTGGAAATCATCACCAAATCCATCGGTGACACGATCTATCACCTCAATGGTCACGTTTACAAATTGAATGCCAGCCTCAGCCAGAACCAGTTCATCCCCATGACCAATGTCCTGATCAAAAAGCTTGACGACTCCCTGAACGACGCCCCCCCCAAGGCCGCCACCCAATACACCCCCTTCCTCGCCCTGAACCGGGACTACATCGAGGGCTTCTCAGTCATATTCGAAGGCAGCCGCGGCTTTTAAGCCAACTTTAGGCCCTTAGGCGAGCGGCGAGCCGCCCCCCCCAAAAAAAAATTTACGGCTGCTTCTTGCCATAACTCTTGCGCTTCCGTTCCCGCAAAAAGAGGCGAATGGGAATCTTATCCAGGCCCAGTTCATCGCGAAACTGATTCACCAGAAAGCGGTGATAGGAAAAGTGGACTCCCTTGGGATAGTTGACAAAGACCACAAAGGTGGGGGGCCGTTCACTCACTTGGGTTGTATAGTAAAATTTCAGGCGCCTCCCCTTATGCAGGGGCGGGGTATGGGCCTCGGTGGCCCGGCTGAGGATATTATTTAGTTTATTCGTCGAAAAACTGGCTATGTACTGGCCAAAGACCTTATTGGCCAAAGGCAGGATCTTCTGGACGCCACCGCCGGTCAGGGCGGATACCTTCAGAAGGGGGGCGTAGGGCATGAACTTCGTGGCCATGGCCACCTCATTTAAGATCCACTTCTCCTGCTTGCGGTCGCCCTTCACCAAGTCCCATTTATTGAGCAACACCAGGCAAGCCCGCCCCCTATCCAGGGCGTAGCCAATCACCTTCATGTCCTGTTCGGTTACCCCCTCGGCGGCATCTATGAGCAGCAGGGCCAGATCACAGCGCTCCAGGGCAGAAAGGGCCCGCATGACGCTGAAGATCTCGATCTTCTCCTTCACCTTACCCCGGCGGCGGATACCGGCGGTATCTATGAGCAGGTAGTCGCGGCCATGGCGGCTGAGCACGGTATCCACCGAATCGCGGGTGGTGCCCGGGATCTCAGAGACCACCATCCGTTCAGCCCCGGTGAGGCGATTGATGAGCGATGATTTACCCACGTTGGGCCGGCCGATACAGGCGATGCGAATGGTCTCGGCCGGCACCGTCTGGCCGGCTTCCTGGGGCAGCTCAGCAAAAAAATTATCAAAAAAGGTCTTGAAACCGTAACCGTGGGCCGCGGAGATCGCCTCAAGATCGGTAATCCCCAGCTCATAAAACTGGCCCAGGATCTCCGCCTCCTTTTCCGGCCCATCCACCTTGTTCACCAGGTGATAGACCGGTTTACCCACCCGGCGCAAACGCTCAACCACCTCATAGTCCTCGGCCAAGACGCCGCCCACCCCATCCATGATATGGAGGATGACATCCGCCTCCCGGGTTGCCGCCCAGGTCTGCTCCTGGATCTGGCGTGAGATGGTCCCGGCCGTGTCCAGCTCAATCCCTCCGGTGTCCACCAGGATAATCCGCCGTCCATCCCGCTCCACCGGGGCGTAGTGGCGGTCTCTGGTTACCCCCGGAGTGGGATCGACAATGGCCTTGTTGGACTTTGTCAAGCGATTGAAGATGGTGGACTTGCCCACATTGGGCCGGCCCACCAAGGCCACCACCAGCACAGGTCCAACCTGATTATTTTCCGCTTCTTCTGCCATAAATTTTTCCCTGCTTTTTAAAAAAAAGGAGATTATCACCTGGCCTTAAGACTTCTCATGCCGGGCCAGACACCGGCCCACCAGATCAGTCAAGGCAAGGAAGTCACCATCAACCTGGGCCAGGAGGCGCAGGAGGCTGCGCAGGGCCGGGCTGATGAACTGGGCGAAGAAAGGCTTGCCCCGCTGCTTGCTTAAGAAGGCAAAGGCGCCCAGGATCTGCAGATTACGCTGGATGGCCAAAAACGTATAACCACGGCGAAAATTTTCCGGATCCAGTCCCAACTTAACCCGGGCCAAGGCCAGATAATGGCCGAAAATCTCCTCCTGGGCGCTGGACGACAGGCCAGCGTAAGGATCAATGAGCAGAGAGGCGAGATCATACCCCAGGGGCCCCAATCGCGCCCCCTGAAAATCTATGATCCTTATCCTTTCATCATGAACCAACAGGTTGCGGCATTGAAAATCGCGGTGGAGAAGATAGTCGGCCGGCTGACAAGCCGCCTGCCGGGCAATGGCAATGAGCTCACCTTCCACCGGCCCCGGTTCAAAGACCAGGGCCAGATAATCCCGGCACAGGGCGTTTAAGAAATAATTGGCCTCCTTCTCGATCATCAGGTCAAAGTCATAACGGTCACCGCTCCAGCAACTACTAAGATCAAAGCCTTGCCGGCCGTCAACCTGGAGAACCAGCAGGGCCTCAACCGCCTGCCGGTAATAGGGCCTGAGCCGGGCAAAATCAGGCGCGGCCTGGACAAGATCATGAAGGTGGCAGGAGCCAAGATCCTCGAGGAGCACCACACCGTGGTGGCGATCCCAGCCATAGACGTGGGGTACCGCCACCCCTCTCTCAGCCAGGTGGCTGCCGATGGCGTAACAGGAAGAGGCCTCGGCCAGCCCCTGGGGCGGCGCTCCGGGAAATACGGCAATGACCGGGGAGGAGCTGGCGACACGATAAAAGACCCGTTGGGAGCCATCGGCCGCCAGAGGCGAGATATCCTCGGCGCCAACGGGCGGCAAATCGCACCGGGCCACAAGCTCTTTAACGATGTCAATATCAGCGGGCCTGGCCGAGTGGGGCAATTTGGCGGCTGACGCAGATTCGGCTGAGGCTGGGGGGCGACGTTGAGTCATGAGGTAACAATGGTATCTGTCAGAACGGCACCGGAGGGGACCTTAGCCCCATCCCAGACCACCACCCGGCTGAGACGGGCCCCTTTGCCGATGGTGGCGCCGCTGCCTATACTGACCCAGTCATGAAGATCCGCAGCGTCACAACGAACCCCGGCACCTTTGAAGATCGGTGAGTTAGGGGCAAAGCGGGGATCGGTCAGCAATTGCCCATGGAGATCAAGATAATCCGCCGGAGTCCCCATATCGGTCCAGAAATGGCCGGAGACCACCTGGGCCGCTATCTGCTCGCCCCGGGCAATGGCCTGGCTGTAACAGTCGATCATATTAAAAAATGTCCGGGGCGGGATGGTGGCAAGGAGGCCTGGATCAACCACCTGAATACCGGTGAAGGCAAGGGTACGCTGGGCGTCTTCTTGAGGGGTAAAGGCCATGATGGTGTCATCAGAGGCCACGCTCACCTTGTTGAAGCGCGGACAGTCATGGAGAACCAGGGTGGCGGCTGCGCCCCCCTTTTGATGCTGATGCCAGAGAGCGGCCAGGTCAATGGTATGAAAGATGTCGCCATTGACCAGCAGCAACGGCTCATCACCAAAGAGATGGGCCGCCTGGCGGAGTCCGCCACCGGTGCCCAGTTCCATATCCTCAGCACTGGTAATTATCTGGGGATGGGGCGCCACCGCGGCCATGATCTGCTCCGCCAGGTAATAACAGTTGACGATGATCTCACTGGCCCCAGCCTCCGCCAAGGCCTGGCAGGCGTGAAAGAGAACCGGCCGGTCCAGGACGGGAAAGAGGGGTTTGGGACGAAGAGTGGTATAGGGAAGCAGGCGGGTGCCACGGCCGGCGGCCAGGATCATTGCCCTCATGGCAGCGGATTGTCCTGGTCATCTGCCGTAAGCCCCACCACGATGATCCCCGCCCTGTTGGCCTCGGTAATGACCTGGTCAGGGTCAAAGAGGAGGGCCTGCCCCGCCTCCACCGCCAGGACCCGGGCCTTGGCCTGGACCATGGTGGCAATGGTCTTGGTGCCAATGGCGGGCAGGTCAAAACGAAAATCCTGGTCCGGCTTACGGACCTTAACCACCACCGCCTCCTCCTTGCCCAGGGCGCCTCCCCGGGCAATGGCGGCATCAGTGCCCTCAATGGCCTCAGCGGCCAACACCGTCTGGTTCCGCACCACCACACATTGACCGATATCCAAGCGGCCCAGGGCCTTGGCCATCTGCCAGCCAAAACTTATGTCACTCTGCTGCTGGGAACTGGGTTTCTTCTTGGTCAAGACCCCCACCGGAAAGAGGAGATGCTGCAGATAACAGGTTGACTCAAGCACCATAATGCCATCGCGCTCCAGCTCGCCGGCAATGGCCCGGAGGATGGCATCGTCCTGCTTGACATCAATCTTATTCCAGAGGCTAAGCCCCTTGAGGTCGGGAAAGATATCACGAAAGATCTTCGTTTTGGTGATGGCGCCGAGGAAAACTGCCTCGCCAACCTTCTCCTTCTTAAAAAACTTTATAATCTTGCCAAGCTGGCCAAGCTTTACCCAGCAGAAACCATCGGCCAGTCCCTCCAGGTCCGCCTCAGTCTCACCCCGGTGTCCGGCAATGAAGACCTTGCGCCCCGCGGCCTGGGCCGCCTTGGTAAAGAGGTGGGGAAATTGGCCGCCACCAGCGATGATGCCAATATTTTTCGCCATGCTCGCAGAGATGATAATGATCAGGAAAAACTGGCAAGGAGCTCGGCCTGGGCCACCAGCTGGTCATCCACCAGGGCCTTGCCTTCCAGTTTGAAGACCCTTGACTTATGCTTCAACACCGATATTTCAAAGATGATCTGGTCACCCGGGACCACCTTGCGCCGAAAACGGGCCTTATCAATGCCGCCGAAGTAGACCAACTTCTCGCCGACCTTCTCCGGCTCGCTCAAAAAGGCGAGCAAGGCGCCCACCTGGGCCATACCTTCCACCACCAAGACACCGGGCATAACCGGCTCCACCGGGAAATGGCCCTGGAAGAAGGGCTCGTTAATGGTGACATTTTTCAAGGCACGAATTGATTTGTCCGTACTGTATTCAATAACTCGGTCCACCAAGACAAAGGGATAACGGTGGGGCAGGATACGTAAAATTTCCTGAATATCAAGGGGGCACTGATCACTCATCTCTTCCTTCTCCATAACAGTGGACGTTCACAACACAAAAAACAGGCATTGACCCAAACAGTTAATAACACTGTTTCTCTACCAATTTATTAACCATTTGCAAAGATAGTTGTCCTGGCGCGAACGAAAAAAAGCTGGTCTCCCCCACAGAGAAGACCAGCCTTCTAAATAAAATATTTCTCAGCCCCGTAAAACCCTGAACCTGGCCGTCAATAAGACATAACGACTCTTAATGACTGGAGTTAATCCGATCCCGCAACAGGCCTGACGGCTTAAAGGTAACAACGCGGCGGGCATCAAGAATCAACTCCTGACCGGTCTGGGGGTTACGACCGCGGCGGGCGTTCTTCTCCTTGACATTGAACTTGCCAAAACCACTGATTAAGAGATTCTCACCATTGGCCAGACAGCCCTTGGTGACCCGCAAAAATGTCTCCACCGTCTCCGCGGCCTGGGCCTTGGTCAGGTTATGGTTCTTGTATACCTTTTGTACGAGATCAGCCTTGGTCAGGGTCATGCCTTCATCCTCCATTCATATGATAGGTATATTTGTTATTTTTAAAATTTTACAAATATCACAGGCCATCAGGCAAGGGCTTTTTCATGGCCTGGAGCAAATAGCCAGCGCAACCAAAGTTAGCCAACAACCGAGGCTATCTTGAAGATCGGCAGGTACATGGCCACAACCAGACCGCCGATGAGCCCGCCGAGGAAGACCATCATCAACGGCTCAATGGCGCTGGTGAGGTTATCCACCGCCTGGTCCACCTCGCCATCGTAAAAGTCGGCGATCTTCTCCAGCATGGCGTCCAGGGCACCGGTGGACTCACCCACGGTGATCATCTGCACCACCATGGCGGGAAAGACGCCGGTCTCGGCCAGTGGTTCGGCAATGGTCCGGCCCTCGGTGATACTGTCGGCCACCCGGAAAACGGCCTGCTCAATCACCCGGTTGCCGGCGGTCTTGGCCACCACGGTGAGGGCGTCCAGGATGGGCACACCGGACTGAATCATGGTGCCCAGGGTCCGGGTAAACTTGGCCACCGCTATGCGGCGCAGCAGGGTGCCGACGACAGGGGCATGGAGGAGCATCCGGTCAATGGCCATGGAGCCCTTGTCTGTTGCATACACCTTCTTGATAACGGCAATACCTACAAAGACCGCTATAACAAAGACATACCAATAGCTTTTGGTGAACTCACTTAAGTTCACCACTATCTGGGTGGGGGCGGGCAGGGCGGAGCCAAAATCGGCAAACATCTTGGAGAAGACCGGCACCACAAAGAGGAGAATAACCATGGTAATTACCACGGAGATGGCCAGACAGATTACCGGATAGGTCATGGCGCCCTTGACCTTCTTGAGCAGGACCATGTTCTTTTCCATGAAGTTGGCCAGACGGCGGAGGATGGTATCCAGGATACCACCGATCTCACCCGCCTCCACCATATTGGCGTAGAGATTGTCAAAGGCCTTGGGATGCTTCTTCAAGGCATCGGCAAAGGTGGTGCCGGTCTCCACATCCATCCGCACCTCGGTGAGCATCTTCTTAAAGGTAGCGTTGTCCTGCTGACTGGCCAGGATCTCCAGGCTCTGGACTAAAGGAAGGCCGGCATCGATCATGGTGGAGAGCTGCCGGGTGAAGATGACCACGTCCTTGCCGGTGACCTTGGGCTGGAACAGGGCGACATTCTCAAAGATATCCTTGGGCGCCACCTTCAGTTGGGTAACCTTGATCCGGATCTTCTTGAGCTGGGCCTCGGCCGAGGCCTCATTGGGGGCCTCAAGCTTGCCCTTGCGCTTATCCCCGTAAGAATTTACCCCCTTCCAAACATAAACTGGCATCGACGTTTCTCCCGATTACATAAAGCCGCCCCCCCAAAGGAGGCAATGGCGCATGATATGGATCAATGACTACTTAACCATATGTTTTATCAAAAAATTTTACTCAATTATATCCATTAATTCAATAGGCAAAACACACAAACAAGGGCTTTAACAAGATGCCTCTACTGCGAGATCCACAGGAACCTAACCGGACCTTATGCCATAGCAGAGCAGTGGAATGAGCCGCCAAGGCAAAAGTCGGCGCCAAAGGCCAACCCCTGACTCTTTGCCATTGACAAACCCCGCTTATTCATTTAAAAGATCTTGTTTTCAAGTTGCCTGGAAATTTTTTCTTCACTCACCTTTTTCCAGTGTGCTACTAGCTTAACAAAAATAACACGAATAAATATAAATTTCAAAATCTTAAGGAGTTATGAGCCATGGCCAAGGCTAAACAAGCAGCAGTGGATACGACACTATACAGCAGTGGTTTTTTTGCCCCCATTGCGGAAAAATGCGATGGATGCGAGCGTATTGTCGAGGTGGATAACAATAAATATTGTCAATCCTATGCCCTGCCCGAGGCAAAATGGCGGTTGGGCATCTGTAACTTTGCCACCCATGTAAAACCAGAGATTGCCGTATCCACCGTCAAGGTGAACCCCTTGAAGGCTGCCAAACGCGCCTCCGCCAAGTAAGGCTCTCCTTCACACTGTGCGGGCGACAAAACGCCGCTGACCCCAAACCGGGGACAGCGGCGTTTTTTTTGATCTTAGAGGCTATAAAGCTGGCTGGTCAAAAAACAACCCTTCCTCAACTGGCGTGGGGATAGAGGGCGCGGAGAAACTCTTCGTCAGCAAGTATCTTTTGAAATCGATCTATATTATTACGAAAATGGGGCGCCAGCCCCCCCTTGTCCTCCCGGCCGGCAATCTCGCCAAAGACTAAAGGTGAGCGCTTGTTAATGGCCGCAAAAACCTGATCAACCAGTTTTTGATGATTTTTCTCATAACTGGGCATAACGGTGGCCATGGCGCGCAGGGCAATGGCAGCATCAATGGCAGGCAGGCAGCTTATCAGGCGCGGCAGATCGTATATCTCAACGATATCCAGGAAACTGGAGACGCTGTCTTCTCTGATGTTGGCCAGGACGCCACGCAGGTCATCATCTTCTTCCACATTGTCACTGCTGAGCAGCAACCGTAGATAGGGCGTGAGTTCGGCTGACGTCAATCTCTCTTTCCGGCAAGCAGTGACCAGCCAGTTCAGTTGCAACTCAGGGGGCTGGGCGATGAACGGCAGGTAGCGGTCATACCACTTCTGCTTTGCCTTGACCTTTTGCCTCATAACATCTCAGCTCCCCACAAAAGACATGTTTTCCTGAACAACCCCGGCCGCTACAAGTATCACTCTGTCAAATTGTTTGCCAACCGCAGGAGGGATGATAATGGTAACCGGCCACCCTTACCCCTGCCGGCCATAAAATGACAAGAATAATACCTTAGCACATTGGCACAATTTCTTCAGTTTCAAACTTGACCCAAATAGCTAAAAACAATTACCTTATTTTATCTGAAATCCATGGACAACCACCCGGACTAAACCCATCACCGCTCCCTGGAGACCACCATCATGCCTGAAGAGACCGAAACATCATCCCGTAAACCCCTCCTTTTACTGCTGGCCATTCTGCTTGTTGCCGCCAGTGGCGGGGCCTACCTCTACTTTTCCGCCGCGCCCCCCAAGGCGATTGAAACAGATCAGCCCGCACCGCCCCCCCCTGAGCTTGCCGAAGCAAGCCTCCCCCCATCACAAGCCGACCAACAGCTAGGGAGCCAGTCCCCTCCCCTGACGAGCAGCCAGGAAACGCCAGAGGAAAAACTGGAACAACCGGCGCCCATGGCGGTAAAATTGGACGAGAACTGCCTGGCAACCATCGAAGAGATGGACAATTTTTTCACCTATCTGGACCGGCAGGACTATATCAAGAAATACCAGCTCCCCGGGGGCAGCAAGAAGTATGTCGCCCAGCAGATATATAAGCTGCTACACAGCCCTCCTGCCATTCAAAACGGCGCTGGAACAACCATGGGGACCATCAGCAATCATGCCCACCTGTTCCGCACCATGGGCGGCCAAAACCTGGCAATAATTCGGGCCATAATTGAAAAGGAACCAGATAGACTTGAAGAGGTATCCGCGGCAGCCTATCGCTGGCTCACGCTAAGCCCCAAATGCCCAAATCATTTCTTCACCATCTCTCCGCAGATGGCAGAAATCTACCCCTACGCCAACTTCTTCCTTAACTCCGCCGGGGGCCAGGCCTACCTGCGGCGGCGAAACGAACCGGTTCGCCTGCTGGCCACCTATTATGCCCTGTTGGTTGCCCGGCAGAGCAACCAGGCTGGACTTGCCGCAACCAGCCAGGCCAACGCCCAAACCCTGGCTAAGTTGATAAGTGATCTCGAGAGTAGCACGGAACTGTCCCACCGAGATGAGTACCTGGCAAACCTTTATAAGATGCGGAAACATGTCGTTGCCCCCTGATTTCAAGCCTTGACAAAATTGGTAATGATTATCATCTTCTTTTTTATGGTTAATAAGGAGGTGAAATATGCTTACCCTGAGTCAATTACAAAAAAATCCTAACCTGATAAGAAAAATTGATTGGGAGATGACACCGGAGAAGGCGGTGGAGATGTACCTGGAGTGGGGAACCGGCTGGATAAGGGGCCACGACTTTGTCGCCAGCGCCTCAGACGAATCGTACTACTTCGTCATCTTTGACTGGGAAAACTCCCCGCCCCTGGCCACCCTCATCCATCGTACCGTGGAGGGGGCCGAGGAAATGGCCAAGGTAGAAGTGCCACCTGAGTTATTCCAGCAGGCGTGGCAGGAAGATGGCAAACGCCCCGGTGGCACGGTTCATCGCCTCAACAAGGGGCTTAAACGTTACCTGAACGAGCTGCTGAGCGCTGCCCCCCCGCGTTCCACCATCACCCATTAAACTCCCGCCAAGTCTCAAGAGTTACCCGAGCAAAAAGCCCCTGCCCTTGCCAGCAGGGGCTTTTTTTATTATGGCTAGCTTTAGATAAACGGCTCCCCCCCCCAGCACCCAACCCTACTCCCCAGATGAGCAAAGACAACATCTTCACGGATCACTCCCCTGCCCCCCCCTTCACCTTTAACGATAAGGTGGCGGAGGTGTTTGATGACATGCTGCACCGTTCAGTGCCCAACTATGAGCAGGTCATAAAGATGAGCGCCGGCCTCCTGGACCAGTTTCTAGCCGAAGGTGACCTGATCTATGACCTGGGCTGCTCCACCGGTCATAACCTGGTGGCCCTGGCCAGCCAGTTGCGCCACCGGCAGCTCCGCTTCATCGGCCTGGACAACTCCGAGGCGATGATCGCCAAGGCCCGCCTCAAGGCGGAGATGTATGGCAAGGAAGGGTCTGTGACCTTCCAACTGGCCGATATCACCAGCACGGAGCTGCAACCATGCGGGGCAATACTCCTCAACTACACCCTCCAGTTCCTCCGGCCCCTGACCAGGGCGGCCCTGCTGGCCAAGATCTTCGCCAGCCTGCGGCCCGGCGGCATCCTCATCATGGCCGAGAAGGTGATCAGCCGCCATCCTGGGCTCAACAGCGCCTTCATCGACCTCTACCACGACTTCAAACGGCAGCAGGGCTACTCGGAGCTGGAGATCGCCCGCAAGCGGGAGGCGCTGGAAAACGTCCTCATCCCCTTCTCCATCCAGGAGAACCTGGAGCTTCTGCGCGACACCGGCTTCTCCGGCTGCGAGAGCTTCTGCCAGTGGTTTAACTTTGTTGGCCTGGTGGCGCTGAAGGAGGGGGAAGAGGGATGAAGATGCAGACCGACTATCTTCACCTCCTGCCCCAGGCCGATCAGGAGGCCATCAGCGCCCTCCAGCAGCAGAACAGCCGCCGCCTCACCAGTGAGAAGAGGGGCATTAAACGCCTGCGGGAGCTGGCCCAGTCGGTGAGCCATCTTCGGGCCCGCCATCTGGATTTTAGCGGCCCAGAGGTGGTCATCGGCCACCCCGACGAGATAGACCAGGAGGAAAGAAAAAACCTGGAGCAGACCCTGCGCTCCTTCATGCCGTGGCGCAAGGGCCCCTTCTCCATCTTCGGCATCGATATCGACGCCGAGTGGCGCTCCAATCGCAAGTGGGAGCGGCTGCGGCCCCATCTTCCGGATCTCACCGGCAAGGTGGTGGCGGATATCGGCTGCAACAACGGCTACTACATGTTCCGCCTGGCCCAGCACAAGCCCAAGCTGGTGCTAGGGTTCGAGCCGTACCTGCACCACTTCTTCACCTTTCAGGCCTTAAACTCCATGGCCGGCCAGGATAATCTCAGCCTGGAGCTTCTGGGGGTGGAAGAGGCGGGGCTCTTCACGAAAAGCTTTGATCTGGTCCTCCTCCTGGGCATCCTCTACCACCGGGTCTCGCCCTTAGACTGTCTGCGCGAGGTGCGCAAGGCCATGACTAAAGGCGCCACCCTCATCGTTGAATCCCAGGCCATACCGGGAGAGCGCGAGGTGGCCCTCTTTCCGGAGAGCCGCTACGCCAAGGTGCCGGGTACCTACTTCGTGCCCACGGCCAGCTGCCTGGCTAACTGGATAAAGCGGGCCGGCTTCAGCGAGGTTGAGATCTTTGCCAGCCACCCCATGAGCAGTAAAGAACAGCGGCGCACGGAATGGATGGAGTTTGAGTCGTACAGCGACTTCCTTGACCCCGCCAACCCGTCTCTCACCATCGAGGGTTACCCGGCCCCGTGGCGCGTCTTTGTCAAGGCGATCAATGCCCCTTGACATAGGCAACGGCCTGCAAGAGCCACTTTCGGCGCCAGCCATCTCATAACCCTCTGCTCAAGCCAGAGGGCAAGGGCAACCAATGGGCTGTCAACGCCAGACGGCGACCCCCATCAGCAACCAGCCGAGGAGAAAAGAGACACCGCCAAGGGGGGTAATGTAGCCGGCGGAGAAGCCGGTAAAGGCCATGAGATAGAGACTGCCGGAAAAGCAGATGATACCGGCCAACAGGAAGAGGCCGGAGATCTGGAAGAGGCGCAACTGCTTGGGCCAGTGACTAGAGGCCCAGGCCAAGGCCAGCAGCCCGAGGCCATGGTACATCTGATACCTGGCGCCCTTGGCTATCCAGCGGGCCTGCTCCACCCCGAGGGCAGACTCCCCGCCGTGGGCGCCATAGGCCCCGAGGACCACGGCCAGCCCGGCCATCAGGGCCCCGAGGCTGAAAAATAGTCGTTCCATTCTGATTCCTCCCAACTTAAATTATCTGCTGCCGCTTCACCCTATGGAAAAGGGGTGGCGATAGCTGGAACAGGCTGACCCGAAAACGGTGGCCAGCCTCCTGAAACTTGAGCTACTCCATACAGCTAGCGAGCGCCAAAGGGGAAGAGGATAAAGCTCTGGGCTATCCCTTGACCCTCACCCGCTCCACCACCCTCTGCAGATACTCCTCCTGGGCCTGGATATTTTCCAGGCGCCCACTGCCCTGGAGGTTCATCTTCATCAGCAACACCTCCAGCTTCTTGAGCTGCCGCAGCCGCTCGTGGCTGTCCTCGCTTTTGGCGATGAGATCCTCCAAACGGGCCACCTCCTGGCGCTCCTGAACCTCGGGCGGGACAAAACCGCTGTTCTGCAACATCTTATAGGCCATCTTCAGATCAGCGGGGACAAAGGAGTCATCCTCATGGACCAGGGGCCGGCCCCGCCACTTTTTCGAGACGGTCTCCAGGCTGCCATCCTTGATGGCCTGGCTGATCTTGCGCTCGGCAATTAAGCGAAATGCTTCCATATTATTTTACCTGCTAATTGCTTATCTGATTACCATATACTTTCAACCGACTTGGCAGGATGTTGAAAAATCGGCAAAACTGCTTTTTCACCGCAATGGTGCGAAGATAACTGATTGTTTTTCTAAATTATCTTTGCGCCATTGCGTCTTTGCGGTGAATTTAGGGCTGGCTCCAGGCAACTGTAGGCAAGCGACCGCAGGGAGAGTCCGAACCGTTAACTTTAGGCCAGAGAATCGATGCTGGCTCACAAGGCTCCTGGGGCGCCGCTTTCCCCAAAGGGACCTCAGCCGGGCAAGATAGCGGCGGAAAAGCGCGGCTGCTTGCTGGCGAAAACAACTTCCACCCCCTTAAGGAGCCCCAGCCCCTGGAGACGCTGGAGATTTTCCTTGCCCACGCCGGAGAACAGGGAGCGATCCCGGGGGGAGAGGCGCAGCAGGGCGGGTCCTGCCGGCCGCCGCCGGAGCAAGGAGCGAAGATACTTAAAAAAAATCCGGCTGGCCACCATCTCGCCAAAGGCGGGGTGGAAGGGACCGGCCAGCACACTTGCCTTGAGCGCCTGGGATGGCTGCAGCCCCAGACGGATCACCTTGACCCGGGCCTTCTCACAGATCTCCTTGAGGCGGGCGCAGACCAGCACGGCCTTGGCCAGGGACCAGGGTTGAAATTTCTTTTGCTCATAGAGCTCGGCCAGGGGACTGCCGGCCACCACCAGGGTGGGATAGATCCGGACCATATCCGGCCCCATCTCCAGGAGACGGCGGGCGCTGGCCACGGCCCTGGCCGGGGTGTCGCCGGGCAGACCCACCATGAGCTGGCCGCAGCTCTGCAGCCCCGCCTCCCGAAGAGCCCCAAAGGCCGCCGCGACCTGGGCCCCATCATGGCCCCGGCGGCTGGCTAAAAGCACCTCCTCATCCAGCGACTGCACCCCCACCTCCACCAGCCCCACCCCCTGCTCCCGCAGCCAGAGGGCGGTGGGAAGATCCAGGCAGTCGGGCCGGGTGGAAAGCCTGACCTTTGCCACCTGGCCCCGGTCAAGAAAGGGTTGCACCGCACGCAAATAGGCCTGCTGCCGCTCTTGGTCCAGACAGGTAAAGCTGCCGCCGTAAAAGGCCACCTGCACCTCCTCCTGCCGCCCTGTCTTACGCGGCCAGGCCAGCTGCTCAGCGATCAGACCCGCGACCTGGGCCGGGCTGACTGGTACATCGGTGGAGCCGGCAATGGCCCCCTGATTGCAGAAGACACATTGGTGGGGACAGCCCTGGTGACTGATGAAGATGGGAATGATAAAGGGGGTCATTGCTGGCCCTGCAACTCCTCAAGGATAGCGGAAAAATCCGCCACCACCTGGGCCGCGGCCTGCTGCTCCGCCCGTTTCTTGCTCTTGGCCTCACCCCGGGCCAGGACCCGGCCCTGGAAAGAGACAGAGACGGTGAAGGTCTTATCATGGTCCGGCCCACTGGCCTCCGTAAGCTCATAGCTGGGGCCCTGGCTGAAGTGGTGCTGGAGAAGCTCCTGCAGCCTGCTCTTGGCATCGGCCAGCTCCATGGCCTGGCGGCACTCGGCAAACCAGGGCACCACCAACCCCTGAACGACCTGGTTGGCCGCATCATAGCCGCCGTCCAGGAAGACGGCCCCCATCACCGCCTCAAAGGCGCAGGAGAGGATGGAGTCCTTGCTGCGGCCGCCGGACCCCTCCTCCCCCCGGCCCAAGAGAAGGAAACGGCCCAGATCAATCTGGCGGGCCATGCGGGCCAACTGACCTTCCTGGACCACGGCGGCCCGCAGCTGGGTGAGCTCGCCCTCCCGCATGGCGGGGTAGAGTTCGTAGAGGGCGTGGCCCACGGCCAGATCGAGCACCGCGTCGCCTAAAAACTCCAGGGTCTCATTATCGCGGCGGAGGTCCCCCCCCTGTTCAAAGGCGAAGGAGGAATGGACAAAGGCCTCCTGGAGCAGAGAGAGATCATGGAAGCGATGGCCCAGGCGGCGGGCAAAGGTGACCAGGTCGTCGTGGTTCTTGCTGAGCAGGGATTCAAGGACGGTCATGAAAAAAAGGATTTTACGGTTTGATATTTGCCAGCACGCGCCTGAGGCGAACCTGGTAGAAGGAAAGTTGTCCCCCTGCCAAGTTGACGGTTGCCGCTTTACGGTTTACGGTGAAGAAAATTGTCACTATAAAGGTCCAAGCAAGGGACTGTAAACTGTAAACCGGCAACCGTAAACCATAACATGCTCCTCGCCATTGACATCGGCAATACCCACACCGTCCTGGGCCTCTTTGCCGGCCAAAAGCTGCGCCACCAGTGGCGCATCCGTACCGACCATCACGCCACCGGCGATGAGTTGGCCACCACCCTGCGCTCCCTGCTGGCCCTCCACGATCTTACCCTGGACGCGGTGGAGAGTGCCATCCTCGGCTCGGTGGTGCCCAGCCTCAAGAGCGCCTGGCAGAATTTATGCCGCGACTATCTCGGGCAAACCGCCATGGTGGTGGGCGAGGTGGATCCCGGCATCACCATTGAGCTGGCCGCCAGCCTTGAGGTGGGGGCGGACCGGATAATCAACGCGGTGGCAGGCTTTGCCCGCTACCATCGTCCCCTGATCATCGTCGACTTTGGCACCGCCATAACCTTCGACTGTGTCTCGGAGACGGGCGCTTATATGGGCGGCGCCATTGCCCCGGGCTTAGGGATCTCCATGGACGCCCTGAGCCAACAGACCGCCAAACTGCCCAGCATCGACATCAGCAAACCACCGGCCAAGGCCATGGGAACCAGTACCGAGGACGCCATCCGTTCCGGCATCCTCTTCGGTTACGGCGGGTTGGTGGAGGGACTTGTCGCCCGGCTGGCCAGGGAATTTCCCGCCCCGCCCCTGACCATTGCCACCGGCGGCATGGCAGAGCTCATCGCCCCCTTCGCCCCCACCATCAAACATGTCCTGCCAAGCCTAACCCTGGAGGGGCTGCGCCTGATCCATGAACGCAACAGCTGAAAAACCTTTAATCCTGCCCCCGGCCCTTGCGCCTGGCGCCACCATCGGCCTGGCCCCCCTGGCCGGTCCCTGGCAGGAAGAGCCCTTTAATAAGGGGATCAACTTCCTGCGCGACTGCGGCTACCAGGTGAAGATGCTGCGCCATGAGACCGCCAGCGAACCATTCCTGGCCGCCCCGGATGAAGAGCGGGCCGAGATATTCATGGAGCTCTACCAGGACCCGGAGGTGGCGGCCGTGCTGGCCTGCCGGGGGGGCTACGGCACCATGCGGATCCTGCCGCTTTTAGACTTTGATATCTTCCGCCACCAGGAGGGGGCCAAGTCCATTATCGGCTTCAGCGACATCAGCGGCCTGCTCAATGTAATCAGCGGTCAAAGCGGCCTGGTTACCTTCCACGGCCCCAACCTCACCACCCTGAGCAGTTCGGATACGGCCAGTCAAGACGCCTTCCGGGAGCTTCTCTCACAGCGCCACTGTTCGCAGCTGGACCTCAGCAATGACCTGGAGATCATCAACCCCGGTTCGGCCAAAGGTATCCTCTGCGGCGGCAACCTCACCACCCTCGCCCACCTGCTGGCCACCCCCTATGAGCTGGACTGGTCGCAGAAGATCCTCTTCCTCGAAGATGTGGGGGAACCACCCTACCGCATCGACCGTCTCCTGAGCCAGCTGGCCCTAGGCGGCCACCTGGAGAGGATCAGCGGCCTGCTCCTGGGCCAGTTCAGTAACTGCGGGGAAGAAGAGGCCATCTGGCAGCGCTGCCGGGATCTATTGCCCCCCGCCACCCCCCTCTGGGCCGGCCTTGCGGTGGGCCACGGCCGGGCCAACCACTGGCTGCCCCTGGGGTTGCCCATGATCATGGACGGGTCCAGCGGCCAGCTGCAACCCGCCTCCCCCTATCACTGCTAAGTTTTTAAGGGCAGGGGGAGGGCTAGAAGACGTTGCCAAAAATGATTTTTATGGCCCGCAGCTTATGGCCGATCCGGTAGCCCAGACCGATGCGCAGGGAGTTAAGGAAATCTTCTTCCCCTTCCTCCTCGCCCTGCAATTCAAGGGCCGCGCCCACCTCCCATAAACTCCCCAGCTCCAGCGAATCCCCTGGCGAGTAGCGCAAAACATCGGCCGAAAAGTTCAGCTGATTAAAGAGATAGACGCTGAAACCCGCCTGGCGCTCTAAAGGAGTCCAGGGTGAGTCAATGTAGTATTCCAAGATGGATTCCAGGCTGTAGTAATCGTCGGAGAAACCGCTGTCACCCACGGTGTAGCCGGCCCAGCGCAGCCTGTTGCCCAGCATGAAATCCTCAGCCGCCAGGCTGAATGAGAAACGGCTCTCCAGCCCCCCTGAATAGATCCAGTAATAACCGCTTTCAGTGATTATCTTACCCACGCCGCCTTCGACAAAGGGGGTAAGAAGCCAATCATCACAGGGTTGATAATGGAAATGGAGACCGGGGACAAGGCTTAAGGTCCCCAGCCGCTCCTGGAGGTTGCTGAAACCATGCTCCCGCACATCAAAGTCATAGACACCAATGATCACGGGGTAGGTTATCTCCAGTACCCCCTGACCTTCGTCGAGCCAGCCCGGATCAACCTCAGAGGAGAATTGCAGGGCCAGCACCCCCATGGTGCTCTCACCTATCCGGTACACCCCGGTGCCCTGAAAGGCCGCATAGGCCCAGTTGGCCATCTCATCTGACTGGCCGCCTCCAGCATCAGCCGCCTGGCTGGTCATGGGAGGGCCCAGGGAGATGGAGATAAGCAGCCCCAACAGGGCGACAGCGGGTTTACCCCATGGAGATGAAAGGTCGTTGGCCATATGTATCAAAGCATTTTTATTTTAAGAGCGGCCCCTCCACCCTCTTTCTAGCGGGTTAACCTGCGGCAGATACATGGATTATTGTGCCACGTCCAGCTTCAGACGGGCAAGGGGATACCCCGGCCAGGCCGCTCTGGCCACCAAGTTATTCAGGAGATGGCGCTGAAAAAGGCGCCCCTTAAGAGGCCAAGACGGCCTTGCGATGGCCGGATAAAAAATCCCTGCCCAGGCCAGGCCTGGGCAGGGACAGGACAGGGGATAAACAGTAATGTTTCGTTATTTCATCTCCTTTATCACCGCAAAGGCATCCACCGGATCCTCAAAGGCGATGAAAAGGACGCACGCCTCACCCTCTTCGCAAAAGGCGGTATGGGGTAACTTTGCCGGCCCATAGGCGTATGTTCCCGGCTCCAGGGTCTCTGTTGTCTGGTTGTCATAGGTAACTTTCAAGGTACCAGAGACGAGAACCATCCTCTCCGGCGAGGTATGCCAGTGGTGGGGGATGGCGAATTCAGCAGGGACTTTAAAAAAAATATCCGTATTGTTCTTGGCCGGGTCGCCATGGAGAACAGCTATCTGACATCCCTCAGGGATGAAGGCGGGGCAGGGACCCCATTCAATCTCCTTGTCATTATGGGTATAGGCTACAGCCGCCTCCTGCGCCTGCAGAGCTGGGGTAAAGATAAGGGTAGCAAGGGTGTAAAGCAGCAGAGCTGTACCCTTAAGAAACAGTGGTCTTCGTCTATAGCAGATCATGGTCCACCTCCTCTTCTGTTATTATCATCTGCCTCTCTGAAAGAAGCAGATGATAGTAAACAGGGTAAACATATCGTGGCATCTGTAAAGTTTGATTCCCTGCCCGCCACCCATCTCTTTGTCATTTTTCAATTAGTTTTTAGCAGCTTATCCAAACTTTAAAAATAATAACTATTTTTTCCGCTGCCATCCCAGGTTGCCCAACTCTTTTGGCGGCCAGAGCGGATTTGCCAGGGGGAACTCCATCCTGAAGGCCAAAATATCGGCTGGCGCCAAAAATTTATTTTATGAAGGAGCGCTGATGGGCCTATATTAAAAGACAGCCTACCTAACCCCAGAATACCCTTATCCGTCCCTGCCGTCCCGGGCCGGGGCCAGCCAAGGGGCGGGGCCCGTTAAGGGGAAATCCCCAAGGGGTTGGCGGCGCTTAAGAGAAAAAAAGTCATCGCAAGGACAAAAAAAAATGGATATCGGCCAACTAATCCCCCCGCCTGACTTCCTGCAGGTCCAGTGGGGCTGGTTTCAGCTCCTGCAGACCGGGACATTCTTCTGTCACCTGCTGGTGATGAATGTGATGCTGGGGGCAGCAATTATCAGCCTCTGGTACCAGGTTGCCACCCCCGACTCCGCTGTGGCCCAGCTCACCGCCCAGAAACTGCCCTTTTCCATCGCCTTTGCCGTCAATCTCGGGGTGGCGCCGCTCCTCTTCCTCCAGGTCTTAAGCGGCCACTTCATCTATGTCAGCTCCATCCTCATGGCCTCTCTCTGGCTCAGCGTCGTGGCGGTCCTGATCATCTCCTACTATGCCGCCTATATTTATCAGTTACGCTATGAGGATCTGGCAGTTTTGCGGGGAATACCGGCCGGCGTTATGGTCGCCGGCCTCTTATACATCGCCTTTATCTTCAGCGCCAACATGGCCCTGATGGAGAACCCTAATGCCTGGCCCGAATACTTTGCCCGGCCAGAGGGCTGGATATTAAACCTCAACGACCCGCGGCTTATGCCCCGTTTCCTCCACACGGTGCTGGGGGCGGTGGCCACGGCCGGCCTGGCCCTGGCCCTCTATGGCGATTACCGGCAAGAGAGGGGACACTCCTGCCCGGAACATATGGTGGCAGGGGGTTGCCGGCTCTTCTCTTATGCCACCATTGCCAACTTTGGCGTGGGCTTCTGGTATCTGGGCTCCCTGCCCACCGGAATCTTCCGCCAGCCGGGCCTCGCCGGCAAGCTCATGGCCTTCTGCCTGCTGCTGGCCATAGCGACCACGGCCCTGGCCGTTATTAACGGTCTGCGGGAACGGGCCCGCCAGGCACTGGCCTTTCTCCTTCTCACCCTGCTGGCCATGACCCTGGTCCGGGAGTTCGCCCGCGCCATTCTCCTCGCCCCCTGGCGCGACTATGGCGAGATCCCCCTGCGGCCGGAATACTCACCCTTCATCTTCTTTCTCCTGGTCCTTGGTTTCGGCGTCTTCCTGGTGGTCTACATGGCGCGCCTTGTCCTAAGCGGCCTCTCTGGAGGGCAAAGATGAACTATCCCACCTGGTTACTAGATATTTATGGCGGCGGCACCATCATCGCCCTGGTGGCGGTGGCCCATGTCTACATCTCCCACCTTGCCGTGGGCGGCGGCCTCTTCCTGGTCCTCACCGAGATGAAGGGGCTGCGCCAGGGTTCCCGCGAGATCCTGAGCTACGTCAAAGTCCACAGCAAGTTTTTCCTGCTGCTCACCATGGTCTTTGGCGGGATGAGCGGGGTGGGCATCTGGTTTACCATCGCCCTGATCCACCCCACGGCCACCTCCAGCCTGATCCACATCTTTGTCTTTGGCTGGGCCGCCGAGTGGGTCTTTTTCTTCTGCGAGATCCTTTCACTTTTTCTCTACTACTACACCTTTGACCGCCTTGATTCCGGCAAACATCTAACTCTGGGCTGGATCTACTTTGGCTGCGCCTGGATGTCTCTCTTTCTGATCAACGGCATCATCGACTTCATGCTCACCCCGGGGGCGTGGCTGGAGAATAGAAATTTCTGGTCCGGCTTTTTCAATCCCACCTTCTGGCCCGCCCTCTTCTTCAGAACATTTTTCGCCCTGATGATAGCCGGACTCTTCGGCTTCATCACCAGCGCCAACATCAAGAATAAAGCCCTGCGAGAAGAGATGGTGCGCTACTGCGCCCTCTGGCTGCTGCCCGCCCTTCTCCTCCTGGTGGCATCCGGCTTCTGGTATAAGGTTGCCCTGCCCCCACCCCAGGCTGAGATGATCTTTGCCACCTCGCCAGAGATGGCCCGATATGTGCGCGGCTTTATCATCATCTCCCCCCTGCTCTTCGCCGGCGGCCTGCTCATCGCCATGGCCCGCCCCTCCTTTCTTATCAGACCACTGGCCTGGCTCCTGGTTATCTTGGGCTTTGGCTACATGGGCTGTTTTGAGATGATCCGGGAGGGGGGGAGAAGGCCCTTTATCATCCATGACTACATGTACTCCAACGGCATTCTCAAGGAGGAGCTGGGCGAATTTAGGGAGGAAGGGGTGCTGGAGAAGGCGCGCTGGGTCACAGATGAGGAGCGGGCGGCCAAGAGCCCAGAGGTCGCTGGCCGCAAGCTCTCTACCCTGCTCTGCCTGCCCTGCCACTCCCAGGGCGGCTTCTTAAACGACATCAAGCCCCTGGTCCAATCTTTCACCAGGGAGGGCATGGCGAGCTACCTGGCCGGCCTGGGCCGGGTCAACAGTTACATGCCGCCCTTCCCCGGCACCCCCCAGGAAAGGGACCTTCTAAGCGGTTATCTAACCACTGTTCTCACCCAGTCCCGGGAGTCCCAGCCCCAGATAAGCCCAGAGGAGTTGGCGATCCCCAGGTTTGCCCCAGAGGATAAATACCTGCTCGTCGCCGCCAGCGACCGCGGTGCCATCCTCACCTCTGAGCCGCAGCTATCCGGGCTTGATTTCTCCTTTGCCCCGCCAAGGATAAAGGCGCAGCTTATCCAGCGGGCCGAGAGCCCCACCGTGACCAGCGATAGGGTGGAGATCAGCTACAGAGTTATCGGGAAACCTGAGGGAGAGGGAGGAAGACTAAAGGCGGCCGCGGGCTACTTCCAGGCGGAGCTGGCCGATCTTACGCCCGCCGCCAAGCCCTTCCGCCCTTACCGTTTGATCAACCTAGAGGCGAAGGTGGCTGGCAAACTGGTGGCTAAGACAAAAGTCCGGGTGGGGCTCTCCAACGGCTTTGCCTGCCGCAACTGCCATGGCGGGCCGTGGCGCAGTGAGGGCAGCGGCCTCTCCCGCCAGACAGCCGAAAACATCCTCACGGCCCATGATAAGCGCTCCCATACCAAGCTTGCCAGGGAGCATGAACAGGGAAAAATCGTCGTCTGCTCCAGCTGTCATAGTGACTCCAGCCGCGGGGCCAAAGGGGATGCAAGCCTTCTCACCCTCTCCGGGGCAGTCCACGGTTTTCACGGGGCAATCTTAGGTACGGGCGATGAGAACAACTGCCATCTCTGCCACCCGGTGGGGAGTGACAGTCAGAGCCAGAGCTTTGACGGCCTGCACGGGACCACCATAGGGCTAAACTGCAGCGACTGCCACGGCGGTCTCGCCTCCCATGGGGCCGCCATCTTAAAGGCGGAGAGTTCCCCGGGCGCCAAGCCCCTGCTGGCCAAACTCGCCGGCCGGACAGCCCTGCCAGTAGAAGAGATAAGGAGCCGCAGACCATGGGAGATGGAGCCCGACTGCCTCAGCTGCCACCCAGGCTTTGCGCCGCCGGAAAAGTTCAGCGGTTTCAACCAGTGGACCAATGGAAAGCAGGGATTATTCGGCCAGAGAATGGGGGAAGGGGCGGTTCTGCTCTGCCTCAGCTGCCACGGCTCGCCCCATGGTCTCTACCCGGCCAGGAGTCCCCACAGCAGAGAGGTGGGGGTAATCCAGCCCCTGCAGTACCAGCAGAAACCATACCCCATGGGGGCCGACAAAGGCTGCGCGGTGTGTCACACCAAGGCCATGGCGGATGAACTGCACCACCCCGGCATGCTGCAGGAATTCCGCAACCGGCTGTAGTTTTTTTTACTCGGAATAAAGAATAGAGGGGTATGAAAGCCTCGGGCCGTTTCAGCAGTTGCTAAAATTTATTTCTACAAAAGCTTTCATAACCCGGGAGGCTGGTTGGGGAAAGCACAAAAAACTAGGGCCCAAACAGCGCCGCCACCTCAGCACTGTACTCCCCTCCCCTCTCCTGATAGATAAAGAGCGGCGGCGCAACCTGCAGCTCGGCCCCGCCGTTTTTCACCGCGCTCACCAGGGCCAGTTTGGCCGGCGCCCCGGGGTAGGAGTGGACCAGGCGCAACCGCTTGGGTTCCAGGCGGAAGTCGGCCATGGTGGTGATCAGCTTGGTGAGTTCCGCGGCGGGATAGACAAAGGCGACGGGAGAGCGGTTCTTCACGCTAAAGGCGGCTGCCTTGACAAAATCAGCCAGCTCACCGGCCAGTTCGTGGCGGGCCACGGCCTGCTCGTGGCCTGGGTTGAGCCGTCCCCGCCCCAGCTTACCGTAGGGGGGGTTACAGAGGACCAGATCCATGGCCTCCGGGACAAGGCCCTGCCGGCTGCGGACGTCACCGGCCACTGCTGTCCAGCGCCCTTCCAGGCTGTTTTCCTTTATATTCAGACGGATGAGCTTGAGCAGGGACTCCTGCAGCTCGTAAGAGATAACCTTTATGGTGGGCTCAAGGGAGGCGGCCATAAGCCCCACCACGCCGCTGCCCGCCCCTAAGTCCAGAACCTGGCCGCCGGGCGGCAAAGGGGCGAAATGGGCCAGGAGAATGGCGTCGAGGGAGAAACGATAGCCCTCTTTATGCTGCCAGCAGACAAGCCCACCGCCCTGCAGGGTGTCACGGCTGAGATCAGGGTTCAGCTCACTTGACAACTTCGTCGGCCACGATCTTCTGCATGAGGAGACCGGTGAGAATCTTGGGGTAGAAGTAGGTGGACTTGTGGGGCATGATGAGATTTTCATCCGCCACCTCCTTCACCTGGGAGACCAGGGTGTGGTTCATGAAGAAGATGATGGGGCTAAAGCCCAGCTCCGCCGCCTCCTCCTTCACCGCCGTGTCGAGGATCTCGTCGGGATCGCTGAAGTAGCTGACCAGATCCTCCTCCTCGCACCGCTTGTGGGACAACCCCAGGAGCTTGGCAATGACCAGGTCGGAGAGGACCACCACATCCAGATCGCGCAGGACGGCCGGCTCTTTCTCCCCCAGCTCTTTTTCCAGACTGCCACCTTTAAGCCCTAACAGGAAACAGCGGTCAGAACCGGGGACATACATGCCCAGGCAGGTCTCTTCGCCCTGCTCGTCGCCCATCCGGCTCATCACCTCGGCCACCTGCTCCTCCCGGCTGCCCGCTTTGATCTCCGCCACCGCGAAGGAATCACGCAGCCGCTCCACCAGCTCAGGGGCGTCGATCCCACCGGGGAAGCGGACCAGGCGATGGGTGGGCAGCACCGACAGCCCCTCATCCTCCATGGGGCAGAGGTACATCATGATCTGGTTGTAGGGACTATCCTTGGCCACCGGCTTCCCCTGGCGCTCTGCCATGGTCTCCCGCAGACGCAGGGAGGTGGTGTAGCGGTGATGGCCATCGGCGATGTAGACCGGCTGGCCAGCAAAAAAATCACGCACCCTGGCGATGACATCACCTTGAGTCACCGCCCAGATCGTGTGAAGACAGCCATCTTGGTCCCGCACCTGGTGAATAGGCTCTGCCGGCGCGGCCTGCTCCAAGGCCGCCATCACCTCGCCCTTCTCATCACCATAGAGGGAAAAGATCTGGGAAAACTGGGCCTGACAGGTATCGATGAGGCGCAAGCGGTCATCGGTGACGGAACGGAAGGTCTTCTCATGGGGCTTGACCACCCCTTCGCTGAACTCATGGAGCCCCACCAGGGCGGAAAAGCCCTTGCGCCGCAGGGTCTTGCCATTGGGCAGGGTGTAGTCGATGGCGTAGAGGTAGATGGCCGGCACCGCGTCACGGATGAGGACGTTCTCCTCCTGCCAGCTGGCAAAGGTATCCCGGGCCGCCTCATAACGCTGGTCACTAATCTTGGTCGCGGCGCTCTTGCTCAAATCCAGGTGGATCATATTGTACGGGTTGCGATCCTCCAGGGCGGCCTGGGCCGCCGGCCCCAGCACGTCATAGGGAGGGGATACCACCTCCTCCAGCCGCTCTATCTTGGCCGGGTTGAATCGAACCGCCCGAAACGGGGCAATATCTGCCATTGTCTACTCCTAAGTAAGAATGTTGGGCCCGGGGCCAGCTGAAAATTCTTTATTTTTATGGCACTTGCCACGGAAATAATTATATTACGGGCAACCGACGCAACATGACAAAAACTTCGCCTCTCCACAAGGAAAAAAACCTTGAGCAAAGGCGTAAAAATAAGAAAAAAATTGGAGTAAGCACCATGTTCGATATATTCATAAAGACCCACTTCTCCGCCGGCCATCATCTCCGTGATTATCCCGGCGACTGTGAAAAGCCCCACGGCCACAACTGGCACGTGGAGGTGACGGTGCGGGCCCATGAGCTGGACGAGCTGGGCATGGGGGTGGACTTCCGCACGGTGAAAAACGCGGTGAGCCAGGTGATGGACGATCTGGACCATCGCAACCTGAACGAGCACCCCGCCTTCCTGGACAAGAACCCCTCATCGGAAAACATAGCGGCCTATATCTTCGCCCAGCTGCGGGGACCGCTCTCGGCCCAGCGCTACAACCTCCACTCGGTGCTGGTGGGAGAGACCCCGGGCACCGGGGTTATCTACCGTGCCGACTGAGACGCGACTCGCCACCTCTGAGCTGTTTTACTCCATCCAGGGCGAGTCCAGCTTTGCCGGCTACCCCTGTGTCTTCATCCGCCTGAGCGGTTGCAACCTGCGCTGCCGCTTCTGCGACGCCCGCTACAGCTACGAGGAAGAGGGGCGAAAACAGACGGTAAGCGAGATCCTCGCCTTCTGCCAGAAGTACCCCGGCGCCCTGGTGGAGATCACCGGCGGCGAACCGTTGCTCCAGGATGGGGTTTACCCTTTAATGAACCAGCTCCTGGCCCTGGGCCGCAAGGTGCTGCTGGAGACCAACGGCAGCCTCAGTCTAAGCAAGGTGCCCGGCGGGGTGGTGAAGATCATGGACGTCAAATGTCCCGGCTCAGGGATGACGGCGGAGATGGACCTGGCCAACCTACCCCTGCTTACCAGCGATGATGAGCTGAAATTTGTCCTAAGCTCCCGGGAGGACTATGAGTGGGCCAAAAAATTTCTGCTGGACCATGATCTGCTACCCAAAAAAGGGACCAGTGATTCATCCCGGCCCCGCCTCCTCTTCTCGCCGGTGACAGAGGAGCTTGAGCCGACCGAACTGGCCAACTGGATCCTGGCCGACGGCCTGCCGGTCCGCCTCCAGCTCCAGCTCCACACCATCCTCTGGCCCGGGTTAGCACGGGGGGTATAATTTTTTTATCTGATTACCACTGACTGTCAGCCTGTTTGGTATGAGACTGAAAGGTTATCAGTTTAATTGCAATAATTTTGGGGCTTGAAAGATCAGCAAAACAGCTTTTTCACCGCAGATAAGCGCAGACTTCGAAGACACAGGTAAGCAAGCAAAGGGAGACTCCGAAGATAACTAATTGTTTTTATAAAAATCTTTGCGTCCTTTGCGCCTTTGCGGTGAATTTGCATTGGCTGATTACAGACAAAGTGAGCCACTAACTTTAGGCCAGAATCGATGATGCCTCACAGGGATCTAGCAATAGTGGCTGAAACTTAGTGGTAATCAGAATTTTTTTTATAGAGCCGTTTGCGGCCAAAGACGACGACTACTACGTTTTGCCCGGCCCGGGCACGGAGACCAAAATAAGGCAATTCAACCTTGGAGAGACGAAGAGCCATGGAAGACTTTGAAACACTACTGGAACGATCCACCAAGATCCACGGCCACATCTGCGCCGGCCAGGTAATTGGCGTCCGGATGGCCATGATCGGCCTGCGGGAGATCGGCATCAGCGATCCCCGGGGAGAGGAGCGCAAGAAACACTACGTCCTGGTGGAGATCGACCGCTGCGCCACTGACGCCATCCAGACCGTCACCGGCTGCACCTTAGGCAAACGCTCCCTCAAGTGGCTGGACTACGGCATCATGGCCGCCACCTTTGTCAACCTGGAGAGCGGCCAGGCGGTGCGGGTCACGGCCCTGGAGGAGTCGCGGGAGACGGCCAAGAAGTATGCCCCGGAGATCGGCAATAAGTATAAGCAGCAGCTGGAGGCGTACCGGCTCATGGCCGAGGATGAGCTCTTCAAGGTTGAACAGGTTGAGATCACCATTCCGGCCGAGGACATGCCGGGCCGCCCGTTAGACCGCGTCCAGTGCCAGGAGTGCGGCGACTGGGTCCAGGACCGGCGCTCTGTCGCCAAGGACGGCAAGGAGCTGTGCAAACCGTGCGCCTTTGGCCGTTACTACACGGTCAAGGAGAGATGACATCCTTCAGCGATCTTGCCCCCCACCAGGTGCTGGACGCGGTGGAAGAGGGGCTGGGCCAGCCCTGCTCTAACATCTGCCGTCCCTTAAACTCCTACATCAACCGGGTGTACGAGGTGAATCTGCTGGAGAGCGACGAGACGGTAATAGCCAAATTTTACCGGCCGGGGCGCTGGGCCCCCGCCGCCCTGGAAGAGGAGCACGACTTCACCCGGGAGCTCTTTGAGCTGGACATCCCGGTTATCGCCCCCTTCCGCCTGACAAACGGCCACACCCTGGCCCAGTTTGGCGGGATAACCTACGCCATCTTTCCCAAGAAGGGCGGCCGTTTCCTGGCCGAACTAAATGACGAGCAGTGGCTGGAGATGGGCCATCTCATCGGCCGCCTCCACCGGGCCGGGGCGGGCCGCCTGGCCCCGGGGCGGGTGACCCTCACCCCGGACCAGGTGACCAGGGCCCAGGTGGCAGAAATCCTGGCCGGCCCCTTTCTGCCACCAGAGTTACAAGAGTCCTACGCCCGCGAGACCAGCGCCCTGCTGGCGCTCATCACCCCTCTTTTCAGCGACGTCAGACTCTGCCGCCTCCACGGCGACTGCCACTTCGCCAACCTGATCCACCGGCCGGGCGAATCTTTTTTCCTCTTTGATTTTGATGACATGGCCAATGGGCCGGCGGTCCAGGACTTCTGGATGCTCCTGCCCGGCTATCATCATGAATGTCTACGGGAGATCGAACTATTCCTGGAGGGCTACGAGACCTTTCACCCCTTTGACCGGCGCCAGTTGGCCCTTATTGAGCCCCTGCGGGCCATGCGCTACATCCACTTCTGCGCCTGGTGCGCCCACCAGGCCGCGGCCGGCGGGGTGAGCCCCACCATCAGCCGCGACTGGGGGAGTGATTCCTATTGGCGCCAGGAAATTATGGATCTTGCCGCCCAGAGATCGCGAATCGAAAACTCTTTGACCGCTGCCGATAATTATTGACGCAAAAACAATTCTCGAGGATCAGGGGAGCAAGGCAAGAGGGAGCGGCAGCAGAGACGAAGGGCAGAAAAAAACTAGATAAGCTGGTCCTCATCGTAGAAAACGATGCGGTTGCGGCCGCCCCTTTTGGCGGCCCGCATGGAGTTCTCGGCCATGAAGAAGAGATCATCCATGGTCCGCGGGCCATGGTCCTGGAGGGAGGCGCCGCCAATACTCACCGTCACCTGGCGGCAGAAGGCGTTGTTGTCATAGACGTGATTCTCGGCCATACCATGAATGGCCCGGGCCAGACTCATACCCTCCGCCACCCTGGTTGCCGGCAACACCACGGCGAAGCGCTCATCACCCAAGCGGGCACAGAGATCATTTTCCCGGACCAGGGAATGCAGCTCACCGGCAAACTCCTTAAGGATAAAATCACCAAAACTGAGGCCGCACTCCTCGTTGACCGCCTTGAAATCATCCAGTTCGATGACCAGCAGGACAAGATCGGTATAGCGGCGGCAGGCCAGGTCAAACTCCCGGCTGAACAGCTCATTGAAACGGCCCCGGTTCAGCAGGGTTGTCTGGATGTCCTGGGTCTCCAGCTGCTCCAAGCGCTCCGCCAGCTGTCGCTCGTCGCTGATGTCACGGAAGATATGGACGCAGTGCCAGACAAAACCGGCCGCGTCCGCCAGGGGATGGGCCGCAACCCTGTACCATTTCCCGCCAAGCTGCGGCTCCTGCCGCTCCACCAGATGGGAGCGGCCACTGTGAAAGGCCTTACAGGCCGGGCAGTTGGCCGTGGGATGGTCACTGTTATGGAAGAGTGAGAAACATTTGACTCCCAGGATAACCTGGGAGGGAAAGAGATCCCTGGCCATCTTGTTGGCCAGAACAATATTGAACTCCCGATCAATGACAATGATCAGGTCGGGAATGGCATCGAAGGTGGCCTGCCAGAGATCGAGCTGGGCCCGGACCGAAGCAGGGGCATCTTCACGCCGCTGCCCCTGTTTCACGTCGGCCTGGCGCACCAGGCAGGCGGTGAGCTCTTCTACTATCTGCTCTTCATCGGCCACAAATGTCGCCTCCGTGTCAGCCCGACTCCGCCCCGGCCAACACCCAGTCGGGACTGCTTGTCAGTTGGATAATGAGTTCGGCCGTGGTGCGGCAACCGCATTTACGCTTGATATTGGACTTATGGACCCGCACTGTCTTGGGGCTGATGGCCAGCTGGCCGGCAATCTCCATATCGGCCAAACCCCGCTGGATCAGTTGGGCCACGCCCCTCTCCCGCGGGGTGAGAGGCGGTGCGTCCGCCAGCCCGTCGGAATCTGTGCCCCGCTGGAGGATGGCAAAGACGTCACTGGTAAACGATTTACTTAAGTACTTCTCGCCCCGGGCCACCGCCTCTAAGGCCGTGGTCAGTTCCGCGTCAGAATCCACCTTCAGGACGTAAGCGTCACAGCCCTGCTGAATGCCCTGCTGAAAGAGCTGGGTCTTGGGGTTGCCGGTGAGCATGAGGAGCTTAGAGTTTGGCACCTTCTGCCTGATCTCCTGGGCCGCCTCAAAACCATTGAGGCCGTGGCCCAGATCGATATCAAGCACCACGATATCTGGCTGCAGCTCACAGCTGAGATCAACCCCCTCTCGGCCGCTGGCCGCCTCGCCAACACAGGAGAAACCGGGCAGACGGTCCAGCATGGCCTTCATGCCGTAGCGCACCAGGATATGATCATCCACCAACAACACCGTAATATCTTTATCAAACTGCTGCACGGCTACCCCTTTATGGTTAAGAAAACACTTTTTTCAAGCCAACTCCACCGCAACTACTGGTTAAACTTGCCCGAATAACCGGCAAATTGCAATCTATTTCATGGCCCGCCAACTGGATAAGAGGGAAGCTCCACCGTGAACAGCGATCCCTGGCCCAGCTCCGACTCCACATGAATCATGCCCTGGTGGCGGGTAATGATCCCAAAACAGTTGGAGAGACCCAGGCCGGTACCCTCCTCCTCTTCCTTGGTGGTATAAAAGGGGGCGAAGACCGAACCCAGCTTTTCCGGCGGGATTCCGCACCCCTCGTCGCGGACCATGAGCAACACCTGACCATCCTGCTCATGGGTTACCACCTCCACGGTGCCGCCGTCAGGGGCCATGGCGTCACAGGCATTGGTCAACAGGTTAAAGACCACCTGCTTCAACTGGTCCTCCACCGCCCGCACCTTTGGCACCTCACCCTGGCGGAAAACAACGTTTACCCCCTGCCGGGCCATATGCTTGCCACTGAGCTGCAGGACGTCGGCGATGATCTCATTAATGGCAATGGGGGCAAAACGGGCCGAGGTGGGCCGCCCGAACTTCTGGAGGGAACGGATCAACTCCCGCAAGCGGACGCACTCACTGACGCAGACCGAAAGCAGCTCGACCCTGGCCTCGTTCTCCTCATCCTCGGCCAGAAAGCCCTTGAGGATCTGTTCGATGCCCAGCAGGGGCGAGGAGAATTCATGGGAGATGGAAGAGGAGAGCTTGCCGATGGCCGTCAACTTCTCGGCATGGAGAAGCTGCTCATAGGTGCGGCGCAGCTCCTCCTCCCGCCGGACCAGCATACCGGAGAGGTTGTCCCGATGTTCTTTAAGCTCCAGGTGACTGCGCAGCCGGGCCCTGAGCACCGCGCCATTAACCGGCTTGGCAATAAAATCAACCGCCCCGGCCATCAGCCCCAGCTCCTCATCATCGTCCTGGGAACGGGCCGTGACAAAGATAACCGGGATATCGGCGGTGCGGGAGTCCTCCTTGAGGTGGCGGCACACCTCATAGCCATCCATCTCCGGCATCATCACATCGAGGAGGATAATATCGGGCCGCACCTCCTGGGCCAGGGCCAGGGCCTTGGGCCCGTCCAGGGCAAAGTAGAGCTGATAGCCCTGGAGATAGCGGGCCAGCAGCTTTATGTTGGTGCTCAGGTCATCCACCAGCAGGATCCGAAATTTCTCCGGCCGCGGCTCAGAAGCAGGTTCCTTAGCGGTCATAAGCGTTCCCGCCCCAGGACAAAGGAGCTGTAACTTGTGAGAAAGAAAGGAAATGGCGCATGGTTGTCCCAAAAACAATGAAAAAATCAGCTGAGCCACGGTGGCCGCCGGCAAGGCCCCATGGCCTTGACCAGCTCTCTCGGGTTGGGTCGCCCCAAAGATAGCCGAAGGAATCCATTTAAAAAAGAAAAAACAACCCACCTTCGGGAACAATGGAAGCGGGGCGCCTATATTACCAGGGGCCGGGCCCAACATCTTTCGCCCCGCGACCATAAAAAAAGGGGCAGTTTGGCAAACATCAGCCAAACTGCCCCCATGATCCACCCTTCCTCCTCACCCCGGCCCAAGGAGGAGCCCAGGCGAGATACCGCTCTCCTAGCCGGCTGGCAGGAAGTGGATGGGATAGAGAATAGTTGTCGGCGGCACACCCTCCTTGGCGCCAAAGTTAAACTTCTTAACCCGTTCAACCACCTTTTTAACCAGGGCAGGAGAACCAAGGTCGGTGGATTCCACCGTACACTTGGAGACGGAACCATCAGGTTGAATGGTGAGCTTAAGGAGTATCTTACCCTTTAAGGTCGGATCCTTGCGCAGCTCCCGGTTATAGATGCGGTAGAGCAGGGCCTTGTAGCGATCAAAGACGATCTGGATCTCTTCGTCGGTCCGGGCGGGACCAACACCATCGCTAACCGGCATACCCTCCTGCTCCACCATATCGGCCATGGAGCTCTCCACCCGGGCGAAGCCTACACCACCACCCATGCGCCCGCCACTGCCGCCGCGGCCCACATTCCGGCTGACGGAACCAGTACCGATGCCGCCACTGCCTCCCTGGGCCTGCATGGCCACCAGGGAGCGGCTGGCGGTTCTCCCGCCCGGGGCCCGGGAAGAACCCTTGCTGATCTGGGCGGCAGAACCGAGGCGGGCCACCGGAGTCTCCTCCATGAGATCGGCGAAACTGCTCTTGAAGGCCAGCACGCCGGTTGCCTCCGCCTTCTGCCGGGCGCTCTTTCTCTTGACCTTCCGCGCCTTATCAGCCTTGGCAACCTTCTTGTCCGACTTCTTCTTAGGCTTGGCCTCTTTTGGCTTTTCCTTGGGCTCTTCTTTCTTCTCCTCCTTAACCTTCTTTGGCTTCGGCTTTGGTTTAGCCCGAGGAATCTTCGCCTTCACCAGCTTGGCCAACCGCTTGGGTATCTCGACAACAACCCGCTCCGGCACCGGCACATGGATCATGGGAATGATCCAGCCGAAAAATAAGCAGAGGAGCAGGGCAATGAGCATGGAACGGCGGAAATCACGGGCCGACTGGGGATTACCCTCCCACGGCATAATGAACTTACGGGCAGGAATAGCTGATACCTCGCGGACAACGAGCAGCTCTTCCATGCGCCGCACATCCCGGGCATGGGCGGCACGAATCTCTTCATTGAAGTCATAAATCTCATCAAGGCAGCTGTCGATCTCACCCTTGATCCTGGCCTGCTCGGCATCCTCGACACTGACCTTTTTCTCAAATTCGCCGATCCGGGACTGCAGCCCGGCAACATGCTCTGTTGTCCGCCCTGCCGTATCCCCAGCTCCTTCCCCCCAGAAGAGATCTGCGCCCTCTAGTTTTACCAAGGTCTCAAGGGCTGTACTCACCGTACGCAGGGCATCGTAACGCTTCCTGTCCGTGGCAAAGAGCGCGAGTCTATCCTCAACCTCACGCAGCTGACCCTCCAAGGTGGAAATACTTTTTTCCACCTCCCGGATCTGCCCATTGATAACCTGCAACTCTCCTGTCAATATGTCTGAATTCACTAAAACCACCTTAGTCTTGTGAAGCCTTCTGGTTGACGGCCAAGGAAATCTTGCCGTATCCAGCACTTGTGCACGTTGACATTATTTTCTTGAGCACATTGAACGGAATACCCTTATCGGCCAAAACCGTAATCTCCTTGGCCTCCACCACCGCCTTTGTGCTGATGCCAATAATATTAAGCTCAAGCTGTTCAAGATGCTCTTTAATGGCTGGAACCCCCATCTCCTTGCTCTCGCGAATCTCGGGGGTGGAGGCCACCAGTCTGCCCTGGACCAACACCTGGGTGGGCGTCACCAGCACCACCACGGTTTCCCGCGGTTTGGCATCGATGGCGGAGTCAGGCAATTTAATCTCCCTGGGCGCCTCCAGCACATCACCGGAGGCGGAGTTAAAGAGGAGGAAGAAGACGAGAATGGTGAAGACGTCCATCAGCGACGTCAGATTCAGCTTCAATACACTCTTGCGGCTGCGCTCCATCCGTTTCAATCGTCTGCTTTTATTCATGGCGCATCTCCAATTGAAATAGAGGGGAAGAGAGGAAGCTTCTCGATCTCTTCACTGTCGGGCAATTTCACATCAACGGAGCGCAGCACATCCATCACCTTAATCAGGTAGTTGTACTCTATATCCGGCTCCATCAGAATTGTGGCGTCTTCCTTCTCCGGGTAATCACCCTTCAGGCGGACGAGGAGCTCCGACAGTTGCTGCATATCATACTTATCATCCTTCTTGGCTATGGCCGCGATGACCTGGGAGCCATTGCCCAGCTCCATGCCATTACTGCGGACGATCACCTCAATGGTGAATTGCGGGGTCTTGGGTGCGCCCGGCCCGCCGCCCGTGGGAACGGTCAACTCCATGATCGCCACCCGGGAAAACACGGCACTGATCAGCAGAAAGGGGATAAGGACCACCATCAAGTTAAGAAAGGTGGTGATATCCAGCTCGGGTGTATCCGAAACTCTCCTACTTATCCGTTGTCTCATCATGGTCTGTTCCCAAGTCAACGTTACGTTTATCAACCTTCAGGTTAACTTTACGCCTGGAACTCCTGGAGATGACATTAAGGGCCTTGATGGAGGCCATCTCCAGACTGGTGACAATCTTACCGGTGGTAGAGGTAATCTTGGCATGGGCCAGGAGTAAAGGAATGGCGACAATGAGACCAAAGGCGGTGGTATTCATCGCCGTGGAGATACTGGCGGAGAGGAGATCGGCCTTCTCCGCCGGGTTGGCGTTGGCCACTGCCGTAAAGGCCTGAATAAGACCCATAATAGTACCCAGGAGCCCCAGCAGGGTGGCGATGTTGGCGAAGAGACCAACATAAGGCGTGCGCTCCTCCAGCTGCGGGACAATCTCCATGAGGCTCTCCTCCATGGCGATCTCAATGTCTTCCCGCCGCCGCACCGCCCCTTGCCGGGCCAAGCCCATGCTCAGCATCTGGGCAACCACGGAGTTTGATTCATTCACCACATTCCTGGCCTGATCAAAATCACTGCTCTCAAGAGCGGGCTGCACCTCCTCCCAGGTCTTCTGGTTAGCGGTCTTAACCCGCCGCAGATGGAACCAACGCTCCACCGCGATGGCCATACCAAAGGCAAAGATAAGAAGAATGGGGTACATAAACACCCCACCCTTTTGAAAAAATCCTACTATTGCGTAGATGGTTCCCATCACGTTCCTCCTTGAGAAAAAAATGTTCCACTTCCCCGGGAACAGCCCCGGGGTCTTGTAATTAACAAGTTCCGTTCGTCCTGTTTATTTCATCGTGCTGGCTTCATAAAAATCAAGCTGCCGCATGAAGACATCACGATCAACCGGGGCGGCCCCGGAGTTAAGCATCATATTCAAACCCGTCTCAATTCCAATCTCCGAACTCTTCCACGGCACGATATAAAGAGACTTAGGCGCCTCATCGTTACCAACAATGGACATACCGCTCAGCTCCTTTGCCTCCTGAGCCGCCGCGGCTGGGACCCAAAACGTACCGGCCGCAACCCAGGTTAGGCCCAGAGATAAAAAGATAATTCGCCACATAAGTCCCCTCCTAGGTAAGGCCCCATACTCCCGGGCCTTACAGTAAAGCTTCCTACTTATTGAACCGCATACCCGCCTCGGCAATCCACGTCTTGACCTGCTTATCCTCTGGCATGGCCTTGCTGTATATCTCATAGTGTTCCAGGGCGCACTGCAGGTCATTAAGGTAGAGATCACAGAGGATGGCAAGGTTCCTATGGGCCGGTTGATAATCGGGGAACCGCTCCAGGCTTTTCTCGTAAAGGGCCTTCGCCTCGCTAAAACGGCCATCTCTGCGGAGCAACAAGCCATACTCATTAGTCGCCACCGGGTGGCCAGGGAAGATATTCAAGGCCGTTTTCAGGTGTTTTTCGGCCAATTCCGCCCTCTTGGTCTTGTCAGCCTTGGCCATCGTCTTTTCCGTCTTGCCATAGGCCAGGGCCAGATTGATATAAGGGGCGGTGACCCCCGGCGAGGTGGCAACCACCTTTTCCAGGAGCTCGATAGCCTTCTCATACTCCTCCTCGGCCAGCAACTCCACGGCCGCGGCAAAATCGCGCCGGGCCTCTCCATCCATGGAGGGCACCTCTTTGATAACAAAACCGTGACGCCCATCCTGGCGCGGCTCAACCGCCGCGGACGGGCTCTCAGAAACTGGGGGGGCAACATCGACCTTGTCACTCCTGGCGGCACAACCGGAGATGATTGCCGTCAGCAGGAGAAGAAATAGAAAGGTTTTTAAAGGCTGATTCAGGGCCCATTTTTTCCGCAATTCTCTCACCATTTTCATCATCTCCTACTCCCCTCCCCCGTTACTGGGAGTACCCTGGCCATCCTGGTCAGCGCCGTCCGTCTCCTGGGGGGTGACCGTGGGTTCGGCGGGCTCAGCCACCTCTGGCTCCTCGCCTGTGCCCTCAGAGGTAGTCACCGGGGCCTCTTCGGCAGGTACCGGGGCAACAGTCTCATCCTCTTCCGGTTCCGAGGCGGCGGTTTCAGGGCTGGCCGCGGGAGGAGCCTCCTCCCCGGCAGGTTCTGATTCGGTCGGGGTGGTCGGGGTAGGCTCATCAGCCACCTCCGGCACCTCGCCTGCGTCCTCAGTGGTAGTCACCGGGGTCTCCTCGGCAGGTACCGGGGCAACAGTCTCATCCTCTTCCGATTCTGGGGCGGCGGTTTCAGGACCGGCCGCGGGAGCCTCCTCCCCAGCTGGTTCTGCTTCGAACGGGGTGGCCGGGGTTGGCTCAGCCACCTCTGGCTCCTCGCCTGCGTCCTCAGAGGTAGTCGCCGGGGTCTCCTCGGCAGGTTCCGGGGCAACAGTCTCAACGGCTTCTGGCTCTGGGCCGGCGGTTTCAGGGCCGGCCGCTGGCGTCTCCTCGGCTGGTTCCGTTACAGGCGGAGGAGCCGGGGTAGCAGTCTCAACTTCTTCCGGTTCGGCTTCCTCGGCTGCTTCAGGCGCGGGCGGAGTGGCACTGGTCTCGACAGCCCCTGGCTCCTCACCGGCTGTCTCGGGAGTGGCCGCGGGAGTCTCCGTGGCCGGTTCCGCTACGGGCGGAGTGGCACTGGTCTCGGCGGCCTCGGCCTCTCCACCTGGCGCCGCGGGAACGGCTGCCGGGACAGGGGCCGCGGTGACCGCCTGGCCATAGCCGTAGGAAAAGGTGGTCAGGGAGGTAACAACAGCGGGCTCAACCTCTGGCTTGGCATAACGGGCCGGAACAAGCTTGGCCAGTTTCTGGAGACTCTTGTCCACCCAGCTGTTGTATACGCCCTGGGTGATCAACTCCATATTACTCTGGTGGACGGAGATGGCCCGGTCCTCAAAGGGATAGGCCTGCTCTTCAATGGCCAGCTCATACTCCTCCAGCTCCATGGGGCTGAGCCCCTCTGGCCGTTCAGACTCGATGAGGGACACACTGAAATTAGCATAGATCTCGCCGAGATAAAAAGTAGCGGCGGCGGTCACCTCCCCCACTCCATAGTCCAGGAGACTGTTAAACCTCTTGGTCGCCGCCTTCATCTGCGTCTTCTTCTTTGCCAGGTTCTGGGCAAAGGGTTTCACCAGATGAATCGCCACGAAATCATCATAGCTCAGCTGGGCCAAGACCAGGGCCGAGGTCGCGCCGATGTAACGCGTCCGATCGGTGCGCTCCGCACCCGCGGCCAGTTCAATTTTAACGATCTGCCTCAGCTCTTCATGGTAGCCCTTAAGATCATCGCGCTCCTTGAGCAGCCCGGCGATCCTGTGGCGCGTCTCTAGCTGCGGCTCGGCCGGCCGGGGGAAGTAGCTGACATAGCGGCGCAACACCGTAAGCGCCTGCTCCTCATCCTCCGCCTCTTCATAAAGATCAGCGGCCGTGAGCAGGGCCTCCCGCCTGATCTCCTCAACCTGTGATTCCTTTTCAATCCGTTCAAACTCGGCGGCGGCCAGGGCCAGTTTGCCATCCTTGCGGTAGACGAAGGCCATCTTCTTCGTCACATCGGCCTGCAACTCATGACCCGGAAAAGTCTTCCGGAAGGCGACAAGGACCTCGGCCGCCTTGCTCCACGCCTCCAGCTTAATCAGGGCGGTGGCCCCATCAAACTCGGCGGTGGAGTGAAACTTCGAGGAGGGCGCCATGACTCCCACCCGCAGGAAGTGGTCTGCCGCGGCCTGATAATCCTCCTCTGCATTGGCAGCCTCACCCTGCTTATAGATAGACAGGGCCAGGTTGTCGATCAGTCCTTGACGGGACTTATCCTTTGCCGGCAGAAGCTCCAAGACCTTGACGTAGGCGGCTTCCGCCTCACTGTATAGCTGCAGCTCAAAGGAGGCATGGCCCACCACCAGCCAACCGGGGCGCAAGATATCCGTGCCGGCTGCCGGGAATTTTTCAATAAGCTTATGGGCACTGGCCAGGGCCTGTTTATAATCGCCCATCTCAAAGAGGTCATCCGCTGCCGCGCCCAGGACAAAGGGCGCCTTCTCATGCTCAGGGAAGGTGTCGGCAAAGAGAAGGGATGTCCGGACAACATTCACCTTAACTGGGGTCTTCTTATCCTCAGCCACCTGGGCCAGATGTTTCCGATGGGCAAAAACGGTGGCATAACCGGCCTCGGCTGATCTTTCGTGGGGCTCATAGCCGTAGGCCGTTTTTTCATACTCCACGGCGGCCTCAGCCCATGACTTGTTTTCCAGGAGCAGGGCTGCCAGCTGGAAGTTCATCTCGGCCGACTCCAGGCCGGTTGGGAAGGAGACCAGATATTCCCGGTACCAATGGAGGGCCTCACCCAGGTTTGTCCCCTTATCCTTCTCCCTGCCCTTTGCCTGGTACAGGGCATGGTAATGATGGGCCAGATCCTTCAGGTTGGTCTTAAGAAACTCAAGCACCTCAGGCCGCTTTTCCGGCTCGAAATGTTGCCAGTACTCGGCCTTGAGACCGTAGTTGGTGGCAAAGGACTTTTTCGAGTCGATGACCAGGGTGGGGAAACCACCGGCGACATTGATCTCAATCATCCGCATGTGGAAGTTGGGAGAGCGCTGGTGGAAGGTGTTGCGGGTGACAAAGGCGTCGTAGGTCTTAACCGCGTCACTGTAGCGCCGCTTAACAAAATAATGCTCAGCCAGGTTGCTGTAAACCCTGTCATCATAGCGGCGTCTGCCATGCTTGGCAAAGTAATCCACCACCGTATCGGCGCCGCCCAGGTTTGAGAAGGCGAGGCTGATAACATGAAAGGTATCGCTTACCCGCTTGGCCTCTCCCTCATCCTCTGTCTGCTCGAAGTCATAACCGACGGACACCTTGTAATCCAGGAGGGCGATAAACCTGTGTAACGATTCCTCATAGAGTTCCTGCTTATAAAAGGCCCAGCCCAGCTTATAGAGACAGAGCTCATAGTAGAACGAACCCTCACCCATGTTGACGACACTGAGATACGCCTCTTCAGCATCCATATATCTGCGATGGGTAAAGAAATGCTCGGCCCGCCTAAACTGGACCTCATCCATATAACGGGAATGGGGATATTCGCGAACCAGCCGGTCCATGACGGCCATGGCCTCTTTGGGCCGGCCCAGTTCCTCGTAGGCCCGCGACATCTGATACAACACCTGGTCGTTCCGCTCGTAGAGCGGGTATTCGGCCAGAAGTTTCTTGTAGAGTTCGATGGCCTCAAGGGGACCGGCCCGCTCAAGATCATCCACCCCGCCAGGCAGGGGTTCCTCGCCCCTGTCGCCAGGGCCAGCCGGCAGGGGAGTAAAGGCCGTCACCCGTTTCTCAAAGTCGGCATCTGATTCTCCAGCGGCCTGTGCCTTAGCCGGGGGCTGTCCCGCGGCTACCTTGTCTGGTGAAACAGTGGAGGGCGCCGCCATACCCGCAAGGGGCGCACCCTTATCCGTAACCGCTCTTTTTTCTCCGGCGCCCACCTCCTCACCGGCTTCAGCTCCGCTGCTGGTATAGCCATATTCCTTTTCCACCTTCAAATCAGCCAGGCGGCGAATGGCCTCCGGGGCCAGGGCGGAGTCACCTGCCTCTTCAAGGAAGCGGCGGTAGCTCTCCATCGCCTTATCCAGGCCACCCTCAATCTTCTCCTCTTTAATCTCCACCCGCATATTGGCCAGTTCAGCGATGGTACCTTTAGTACCCCGTGAGGCGCAGGCCGCGCAGAGAAGGGCAGAAAGCCCCATTATGAACAGTGTCTTCCTGCTCATTGTTCCGCCCCTTTGTCCATCTGCTCACTTGGCTCCAGCGACTCACTTGCCTCGGTGGACTCTGGCTCCTCAGTCCCCTCGACCTGCTCACTCTGCTCGGTGGGTTTAAACTCCTCAGGCTGCCCGGTCTCCTCACTCTGCCCAGCCGGTTTAGACTCCTCAGGCTGGCCGGCCTCCTCACTCTGCTCGCCCGGTTTAGACTCCTCAGGCTGGCCGGCCTCCTCACTCTCTTCAGCCGGTTTAGACTCCTCAGGCTGCCCGGCCTCCTCACTTTCTTCAGCCGCTTTAGTCTCCTCAGGCTGCCCGGCCCCTTCGTCCTGTTCGGCCTTTCCAGCCTCCTGGTCCCTCTTCTCCTGGTCCCTGGTGGCCCGGTCATAGCTGTCAGCCATGGCAAAACGCGCCTTGACCAGATACTCTTCCAACCGGTCGCGACGACCGGTTAACTCATTAACCGCCATCACTTCAAGCATGTAGCCCTGGCGGTTCATCAACTCCTCCAGCCGCTCAAGGCCTGCCTTAACCCGGATATTCTGGCGCTGCAGGTCTTCGTCATAGCCTTGAAAACTGTGGGTGGCAGCCTGGCGGCCGCGGACAAAGGAGGTGTATTGTTTCTGCGTATCTTCAATGACGCTGTTTAAATCCTTAAGGTTCTTGTGCGCCTCGGTAAAGCGCTGGTCATACTGGGTATAGATATTCCAGTGCAATATCCCCCGCAGGGTCGCCAGCCGCTGGCGGTAGGCGACTGCGGCCTCGCTGTCGCCTTGATCCGCCCCCGCCTCCAGGCTGGTGAGGGAGGCGGCGGCAATACGCTCCTCGGCTGTGGCCAGGTAATCGGGCCGGGGCACCACCAGCATGTTGTTCAGACGCTTGGCGATGCGGTCCCGCTGTTCCAGACGCAGGCGCATCTTGGAGTTGAGACGCCTGAACTTGCCGTCGATCTTGGGGAGAAGGGGCGTATAGTAGACCTCCCGCTGGCCGATAATATCCTCCAGGGCCGCCAGATCCTCCTGCCAGCTGGTTACCTTCTTCCGCAGCTCTTCCAGATCGAGATAATTCTTCAACGACTCCTGAAAGGCGTGGGAGGCCAAGAGGTCAAGGAGATAGTAGGTCTCCGGGCTATCAGGCAGTTCGCGCAACCTGACCACCCAGTTGGCGTCCTGCTGCAACTCCTCCCGCACCAGGGCCTCCAGGAACTTGCCCTCGCGGATACTTACAATGGAGGCGTCCAGCCGCTCAATCTGGGCGCTGAACACCTTCAGGGCATAACCATAACCCAGGGCAGCCCGGCTGTACACCTTGAGCTTGCCATAGGCATAGGGCACGGCTAAAAGCGCCTCCTGGACCGCTGAATCAGTCACATCGCGCTTGGCCAGGATGGTCCACGGCACCAAGGCCCGTTCATAACGGTCCTCGGAGGCGGCTGCCCAGCCCGAACCGAGGAGGGCCCGGTTGGAAAAGGGGCCACTTAAGCGCACCCGGTCAAAGACTAAGTTGGCCTGGCCATACTCTTCATCCGTCATCAGCTTATCGGCCAGAACCAGGTTGGCCTTGTCCCTGATGGCCACGTCGGCCGGCCCCTTACCCTTGAGGAGACCGGTGCGGTCCAGATAACGCCGCCCCTCTTCCTCCTTGCCGGCGCGGAGCATGGCAATGCCCAGGTTGTAGGAAGAAAAACCGGCCAGTTCTTCGGAACCCAGCAGACCGCGGAGGATGGGGCTCACCTCGGAAAAACGGCCATTGGCCATGGCGATCTGGGCCCGGAGAAAGGGCAGGTCATCGTCCAGGGAGTCAGGCACCTCGCCGCTGATCCGCTCCACCACCTGATGGGCGGTTACCGGCTGCTCCTTCTGAAAATAGATCCTGGCCAGACGGTAGATCGCCTCGTTACGCACCTCTTCCGCCACATGACCCTCGATTACCCGCTTAATGGCCCGGCCAGCCTTATGATGCATCCGATAGGCCAGCTCGAAATCACCCACCTGAAACTGGGCCTGATCCACATGGGAAAATAACGAATCGAGCTCCGGCTCATCCAGGACCTGATATTGGCGCAACTCCGTATCCAGGCGCGAGATGGCAGCAAACCATTCGTCCTGAAAGGCGTAGTAGAGTGCCTCGCCGAAGAAGAGATCCTTAAGCTCTGCCGGTGCCGTGGTGGCACGGGCGGAAGCCGTGGGCAAAAGCAGGCAGATGATGAGGAGGAAGATACGTGGCATTATATTATCTGGTCTTAAAACTCAGCGACTTGGAAGCGAGGATGATTTCCACTACCTCCGGGCCCACACCCTTTTTGATCTGCATGCTCCCCGTGGTGGAGAAATCACTGCCCCCTGCCGTCTTACCCCGCAGGGTGACCTGCATGTTGTGGGTGCCGGAACGGAGATTGCCGGTGTAGATGCGCTGCACGCCGCCCTTACGCAGGGCCTCAAGCTCCTTAAAGGTGTATAGGTAATGACTCACCGCCTTATCATCAAGGGTAATGTCCAGGGAATCGAGACGAAACTTGTCTGCCCCTCGTTTCAGGGAGACAAAGAGGGCAACCTGGGTATGGGAGGGGTAGAGCAGCTTTTCTTCCAGCTGGTTGAGATCTTCGGCAATGGCGAGCATATCGCTTTTGATCTCCTGAACCTGTTCATCCAACCCCTTGATCTGTTCCTTGGAGACCTCTACGGCCTGCGCCCCCCCCCTGCCAAAGAGGAGAATGAAAAAGAGGAAGATGAGAAGCAGCGGAAGTGTAAATTGGAATTTTTTGCCCATGGGCGCACCTTATCAATTATTGCAAAGTCCTAAATTTTGCCAAGCAGGTTAATGAATACTCCCTGGTGGCGATAATCCAAGTTCGTGAGATCATCCGTAAAATCGCTGAAGTTATAACCCACGCCCAGCTTGATGTTGGCGCCGATATGGTGATAGAGGGCGCACAAGACACCGCTGCGCTGGTCCTCGGCATCGGGCAGATCGAGCATCCGCCCCTCCAGCAGGGCGTCCCAGCGGTGGACAATGTGGTAGTCGGCCCGAACGACATAGAGACTTGCCCGGCTGAGGAAGTAGTCCGGGTTCTCCCTGTCCAGGCTCACCTCGCCATGGCGGTAGGCGTACTTACCGCCCAGGCTCCAGCGCTTCGACAGATCATACATCAGATCCAGGGCGCCGATATGGCTGCGCTGGGCAACCGCACCCGTAGAACCCGCGACAAGGCCCACAGGATTGACTGCTGGGACATTGTCAAAATAGGTATACTTGAGCAGGGCGTTTAAGCGATCGTGACCCACGGGCCGATAGGCGTAACCCAGGACACCTTCGGTGAAATTACCGTCATAGGCGCTGCCCAGGGAGCTATCACTGGTCGCGTAGTTCAACTTGCCGAACAGGCGCCAGTCGGCCGAGAGCTGGTAGCTCAGGCTGTTTTTGAAGAGCCAGGTGGTGCGGCTTGAGAGGCTGGCGTCCAGGGGATTCTCACTCTCGTCATCGCGGTACTCCACCGCACTGGCAATCTTCAGGCTGGCAAAGCCATAGCCGGCGTTTACCCCCACCGCGGTTCTCGTCAGCTCAGCACTGGTAATATTATCCTTAAGGGTGCCAAGGTCAAGGTTGGCCCCCAGGTTAAGGCGGTCAGTGGCAGCCAGCTCCACCCCGGTGGAGTGGGTCAGGCCGGTGGGCACGTCGCCATGGTCGTAACGCTCTTCCACATAGACGCTGGCGCTGTCTGAATAGCGGGTCCTGAAACCGGAGGTCATATTGCCCCGCCGGGCCCGTACCCCGGTGTCACTGCGCTCGTCCGTCTGGCTGTAGTTGCTGTAGAGGGTGGTCCGGTCCGAGTAGAGATACTCGGTTCCCAGCCGCCCGCCAATACCTAAATCACCGTGGGACAGCTCGCCATCAAGGCGGAAACGGTCAGTGAAGCGGTAAGCACCACCAGCTCCCACCCGGCTGTTCTCATCCCGGGTGCCCGTGGTGGAGAGCGACTCCTGGACATAGCCAAAGCTCTGCCAGCGGCCACGGGAATCATAGCTCAACTTCGCCACCATATCGGTGCGGTCCCCCTCCTCCTGGGTGGCGGGGACCAGCAGTGATTCGTCCTCCCGGGTGTCGTGGCGCAGGCCAGAACTCACCGTCCAGTGCTCATCAATGGCGTAATCACCATCAAGCTCAACCGCCTCAGTAACCAGGCCCTGGTCCACCTCGCGCTTGTCCGTCTTCAGCCGGGCCTTTATCTTATCTGTAAAGGGTACCTGGGCGCTGAGCCCGTACTGTTTAAGCTCGTTTGCTGTCAGCTGGCCAGGGGCGCTGTAACCGCCGTCACTGTTCTGCATGTAGAGAGAGAGTGTGCCGCGGCCAGCTTCAAAGAAATCGGCAAAACCCACATTGGCGTCAACCCGGTAGGCCGTGGCGGATGTCTCTTCGTCAGCGCCTGCGCTGGCGCTACCGAAATTAAAACCGCCATCCAGGGAGGAGGATTGGCTCAGCCCCGGGCCGCTGCTCCGTCCGCCCTCCACCTTCAACCAGGTGGCTGCCGACTTGCGCAGGGTGAAGTCCACCCCCTGCAGGGAGGTATCCACATCCCCGGCCGAATCCTGGCTGACTGTGGCGCCTAGCTTGACAAAGTCATTGAACCAGTAGTGCAGCCGGCCACCAAAGGCCATGGCATCCGGATCCTCGAAGCCGGGGGAGAACTCATAACGGCTCACCAGGTAGACCGGGTGGCCGCTGCTGCTACCACTGTCCACCAGGAGCTCATCGTCCGCGAAGGAGGCCAGGGGCTTAGTGAGCATCAGGCGGCCCTGGAGGTAGTCGATATCATAGTCGAGGAGCGGCACCAGATTCTTAGTGGCCAAAACGATGCCAGAATCCTTGTCGCGCACCTCAACCCGCAACCGCTCCGAGCCCTGGAGGATATCCTGCCGCCCCAGGAAGTAGAGGGAACCGCCCGTGCCTCGGAACTCGTCGCGGCCAGCCACGGTGCCTGGGTCGGCGGCAAAGGCGTCAAGTAAAAACCTGGCTTCGCCGAAGCTGGTGGTATTCAGGGGCTGATCATGGATATTGAATCCGTAGAGACCACGGTCCACCTGGGCCAGATCGTTATCGGTGTAGTCGATGGTAAAGTTGCCCCACATGGCGAAGCTCTCGTTCTTCTTCGCCTTCACATAGAACTTGCCCATGGTGGGGGCGTCCTCCACCAGGGTGGAGTCATCGCCAAGGGTGGGATAGTGGTAATCGGGGTCCATCCTCCGGAACAGGGCGTCCGGCGACTTATCGAGAAAATTGGAGAAGATCTCATCTAAAGGACCTTCCCGGGTATCACCACTGGCGGTGATACCCCAGCCGCCTGCGAACTTGCCATTGGTATAGAAGGCCAGCCGTCCCTGGAGGTTCATATCATCGCTGTACTGCTGCCTTTCAGGGGCCAGGAGATGGGCCGGGCCGCTGGTATCATCAGCGGAAAATGTCAGATCAGCCAGAGCCACCGTGAACCAGTCACTCTTCTCCAGGGCCAGGTCACGCAGGTAGAGTTCACCGTTACCGGCCGAATCAAGCACCGCCACCTCAACGGTATGCATCCCAGGGGGCAGGATCTCCTCGGCGATAAACTTGCCGTTCTCAGCCACCGGCACGCTGTAGCCTGCCATCCACACCCCATGGTCCGGCGGGATAGCGGAACCAAAGGCCTGCACCGTGCCGCCGCTTAAGGGTATGTTGCGCACAGCCAGACGGCTTTCGCCATAGCCGGCCAGAAGTTCCCGGTTCAGGTCCGTCTCCCCATTGGTCAACGGGTCAAGCTCATCCACCAGCCACAGGGGTTGCGGCCGGGTTTGATCAAAGTGACCCTCAGCGTCATAGACCCGCACCACGTACTGCAACACCTTCCCCGGGGCGCTATAATCAACCAGGCCCGGCTGCCACTGGGCCCGGCCATCGTCATCGATGGCGATGACGGCCAGGGGCTCATCACGCAGCGACTTCCCATCGGCAAAGATCCGCACCTGGGCCTGAGCGATGAAACTGCGGTAATTACTGTAGAGGCGGAAATTAACCAGGTCCTCCACCTCCAGGGTATCGCTCCTGTCCTGGTAGCGGATGGTGCGGGGCCAGGCCGTGATATTCAGGCGCGGCTCAAGGCGCAGGTTGTCATGCTTGAACTGGATCTTCGCCTTCTGCAGGGCCAGATCGGTACAACGCTGCACATCTGCGCTGCACTTGCCCGGATCATCCACCGGATCGCCGTCCACGGTGATCCGCATCTGATTGAGGCCAAAGGGGTCGGCCAGCTCAACCTCCCGGGTGAGGCGGGTGATATCCACCCCCTCATATTTATCCAGGGCGATCAGCTCATCATAGACCACCTCCACCATGACATGGGAACTCTCCGCCGCCAGGAAGCCGGCATTAACCACGTCATGGGAGTAGACATAACCGCGGCCCTCAAACTCCGTCTGGGCCTCAGCGAGACCCATCTGAGCCATCACCGCATCCCTGGCCCGTCGGGCCCGGGCCGTGGACCAGCCGATGTCGTCACCGTACACCGATGCTGTCCGGCGGTTCAGGCGCTGGTCCTTGGTATAGCCGACAAAACGGAGACGGGCGTTACTCTTATCACTCACCTCGGCCATAACCGCGGCCAGCTCATCCGTATAACCCTCCGGCAGCACCGGATCGCCACCTTCGAACATGATGGGGCCAATGGGCCCGGTGAGGGGAGTGTAGACCCGGGTAATGGTGTCTGCCCCGATATCCTCAGGGCAGATCTGCGGCTCATCAGGCAGACTCTGGAGGGGGTCATCATGCCAGAAATCAACCTCCACCCGACGGTTCATCGCCCTGCCCTGCTGGGTATCGTTGGAGGCCAGGGGCTGCATGGCCCCCTTGCCGGTGCTGGTAACGGCGGCGCTGGGCAGCTTAAGGGCCTCCTGCACCGCCAGGGAAACCCGGCGGCCAACCGCCTTGGAAAGACCAACATGGTCCCCGTAGATCCGCTCATCGCGGCCCTGGAGCCTAAGGTTATCGGTATAGGCCGTAAAGGAGACCTGGACATTCTCCTCACTACCGAGATTGTTCAAGGCCCGCTGAATCTGCTGGATGAAATGGCCGGGGACGGTGAGCAGACCCTTTTCATAGTGCATGGGGGAGACAAGGTTCTTCACCCGGGCCCGATGGGAGTGGCCCACCTTATAGCGCATCTTACAGACCGTCTCGGTCCGGCACACCTTCAACCGTTTAAGCTCCCGGGAGATAATGACCTCCTGCTCCTCCATCCTCTCGGTGATCAAATCATGCCACACCTGCACCTCAACCCGGCGGTTTTGCCGGCGCCCCGCCTCGGTCTTATTACTGGCCAGCGGCTTACTATCACCCAGCCCCTCATAGGAGATCGCCTCAGGGGGCAGATCAAGGGCCAGCTGGCAATATTCGGCCGCGGTGCCGGCCCGTTCCTTTGAGAGACCGAAGTTATCACCATACTGGGCCTGGAGGGTGGGACTTAATTTCTGGGAGTCGGCATGACCGATAAAGTGGAGGCGGACGTTGTTCTTGCCGCGCATATCAGCCAGGACGTTACGCAGCAGGCTCAGATACTCCGGCAGGATCTCCGCCTCGCCCTGGTCAAAATGGATGGGCGGCACCAGGTTGTCAAGCTTGATGGTCTCCACATCCTGAACAGCAACCTCACGCATCTCTGTCCGGTCGCCCTCATCAATGGTAAAGACTGACGGGTCATGGATCCAGGGGGTGAGTTCCTGGTCGCTGGGCAGGTGCATCTCGCTGTCCTTGGGCACACCGCCAGCCTCCCGGATATTCTCAGGGGCGAGGAGGGCAGCCAGGGCGGAGTGCGGCCCGGCGGCCAGCAGCAGCAGCAGGACAGACAGGGCGGTCAGGCCACGAAGAAGGAGCTGACGGCCTGCTCTTCTATACAAGGGGCTGAAATCCATCATTATCTCCCCCCCTTCATCGGCCCGCCGCGGCGCCAGAATATTTCCTGCTCGATATCGAGCCGATAACCACCCTCGTCCTCAAGCCAGCGGCGGCTGATTTCAGCCTGCAGGGTCTCAAGCCGCTCCTCCACCAGATCTTCGTCTTCGATGTCGGCCAGGTAGGAGAGGCGCAGCACGGCCGGTCCCTTGCCAAGCTCTGTCAGCAGCTGAACAATCTTGCCCTGCCACTGCGGGCGGAGCTCAGTGGTGTCAGGTTCAAAGACACCGGCAGCGATATCGAGACGGACTATGCGGTGGATGGTGGCGCCGAAGTTGAAACGGGCCATCTTACCGCGGGTGAGCCGCTGGACCCGCGGGTTCTCCGTGGTCAGCCGGAAACCGGAGGGCAGGCTGCGCTCATCCACCTTGAGGATGAAGTTACTGCCCCGATCCTCATCCGGCACAGCGGCGCAGGTGATGTGGAAGCGGCCATGCTCGTCACTGGTGACGATAAGCCCCCGGGCCGTAACGACCCGCACCCCGCCAATACCTGTCTCGGCGCCCTCCTGCCAGCCGTTGAGATCGCGATCGTCAAACACCTTGCCGATGATATCGGTGCAGTCGAGGTCAGGGTCCGCCACCACGGCGACAACGGCCTGGGCCTCGGCCGCCCCGTCACCGTCGCTGCCCGGAGCAAGGACCTGGGCCCGGTTGATATACTCCCCTTCCGTGACACCGGCGCCCACCACCAGCAGCAAGCGGATGACATACCGCTGGTTGACCTGGAGATCCAGACCATCCCAGCGCAGGACGCGGCCGCTGATCACCGGCTCCCTGGCCACATCGTTAAGGCGGGCCGAGCCGGCCACATACTTGAAGCCGGCCGGAAAGAGGTCGACGATGGAAAGTCCGTAGAGGGGCACGCCGTAGATATTGTTCACCGTGATGGTGTAGGGCACCAGGGCCCCCTTGCTGACGTTGAGAGCCGAAGAGGTCTTGGTGATGGCCACCGCGCTTTCCAGCTCCGGATCAAGGGGGATATGGTTCTGGAAGGGCTGGCTGTTCTCCGGCACCGTTCCGGGATCATCATTCAGGGTCAGGTGGAGATAGTAGGTGGTGGCGGCGCTATTGGGCGCCACATCCACCGGCGCCATCAGAGCCGAGGGCGCCGCCTGGCAGGAATCTATCCCGCCGGCCACCGCGTCATTGGGGCATACCGGGATGGAGTAGGGAGCGGTGGTTGCATCGCTGCCGCTGACAATCACCCGCGACTGCTGGTTGATATAGCCTGTGGCCGGCGGGGTCACGGCAATGAGATAGTTGCCGCCAGCCGGGCAGGCGACAGGATCACTGAAGTTGATAGCAAACTTGTAGAAGCCGCTAGCCAGGGTCACCTGATTCTGCTGGGCCGGGTCGTCAAAACAGGCGGCCGGCAGGGGTGCCCTGGTGGCAGCGTTCTGCATCACCAGGGTGGCGCCGGCCACAGGTTCCCGGGCCACCGAGTTGTAGACCACGCCGTTGGGCCAGAGGGGCAGGTTGAGGTCCGGGAGGTTGGCGCCGGTGGCGATGACGATATCGCTGATCTGCTGGATCCCGTTGGTAAATGGCGAGTGGGCCGTACCTAAGGAGGCGGTGTTGGGGCCGGCGCCCGGAGCGGTGAAACGCAGCTCATAGGGCAGGGAACCAGGGAGATCGTTGGCCAGCAGGCCGCTGAGGCGATAGAGACCGTCTACATCGCTCAGCGAACTGGTGACGAGACTGCTACCCTGGAACACCTCCACCAGCCAGCCCTCCTGGGGCAATTCACCGGAATCAAAAACGTTGTCAAGACCGGCGTCATACCAGATGCGGCCATTGACGGCGCCCCGGCCCGGAGTACCGCCCACCCCGAGATCAACCGAGGCCGGGGCCGTCTGGACCGGGCTGTCCCAGCTCACCAGAGCGGTGTTACTCAAAGTAGTGCCGATGGGCACAGCAGGATCGATCAGAACCCGGAAACGCAGGTTGAAGGTGGCGCCTGGGGCAAGGGTGCCGTAGGTAGCGCCATAGTCAGCCGTCAAGATAGTGCCCGCATAGCTCACACCAGCAGTGGAGCCGGCCATCTGGGCCGAGCCGGCCACGTAGTTCGCGCCCAGACTGATGAGCGGGGCCAGGTCATCGCTTACCACCACGCCAGCGGCCGGCACTGTGCCATTGTTGGTCACCTGGACCTGGTACTCCAGCTCGCTGCCCGGCTCGGCGGTGCCGCCGCCCACCACGAAGACCTGCTTGGTGATGGCGACCAACTGGGAGTCACCCACGGTGATCAGGGTGGGCTGATCGCCGTTACTATCTATACCGTCGCTGTCCGTGGGCTCATCGGGCATCTCCACGCTGGCGACCATACCCTGGTTGGAGATAACGGTGCCTGCGGCCAGGCCAGCGTCCACCAGGACATCGAAGGTGATGGTGGCTGATGCGCCGGGGCTCACAATGCCGCCGCCAACCCCGGGCAGGGGCGGTGTCAGGTCGGAGGAACTCACCGGGATGCCGGCGATGAGCGGCGAGGCGGGCCCGGCCGCATCGGCCACGGCCAATCCGTTGAGGCTGGTGGAGCCGGCCACATAGCTGGTGCCCACCGGCACGCTATCGCTGAAGGTAACGCCGGTGGCCGGGACCTGGCCGCTGTTGCTGATAACGATGGTGTAACGCAGCACATCGCCCGGGCTAAGCACCGTGTCGCCGTTGTTGTCCACCTGCATGACCACTGTCTTCTGGGCATCAAGCAGGGGCATTGAGCCGACCACGTCCTCGGTGGGATCGTCCACCACCGCGGTGTCCGGATCGTCCGAGGGCTGCTCAACAAAGGGGCCGCTGCCTGAACCGCTGCCGGTGACAAAGCCCTGGTTACTGATGATGGTCCCATCCAACACGTCAGAGTTCACCGTCACCTGGAAGGTGATGGTGGCCACATTGCCCCCTGCCCCGCCGGGATCGGCCGCCATGGTGCCCGGCGTAGCGCTGCCCGGGGTGGCGATGAGCATGCCGTCCTGCAGGGGCGAGATACCGGGGCCTGAATCGGCCACGGCCGCGCCGTTGAGGGTGGTGGAGCCGGCCACATAGCTGGTATTGGTTGGTATCAGGTCGCTTAAGCTGACGTTAACCCCATCCTCGTTGCCCACGTTGGCCACAGTTATGGTGTAGGCCAGGGTGTCGCCGGGCAGGAGCAGGAGGGGATCGCCGCTGATATCCTGAGAGCTCTTTGTCACCGTCAAGAGCGGAGCCGAGACGATGGTGATGGGGGTGGGGTCTTCAGCCCCACCGAGCAAGGGCTCGTCACTGTTGAGGAGTACGCCGCCACCCAGATCAAGCTGGGCCTGATTGACGACCACAGAACCGCCGGGAATAACCGGCGCCAGGGTGACATCAAATTCTATAGTGACGGTGGCGTTTGCGCCGATGGCAAGGTCAGCCACCTGGAGCAGGCCGGTGCCGTTCACTCCGCCCACCCCATCAAGGGTGACGGTTGCTCCGGCCGGGGCGCTGACCAGGCTCAGGGTGCCAGGGGCAAACCAGGCCGCACCATTAAGGCGATCCACCTCGTCCGTTATGGCAAAGGAAGGCAGGGGTACCGCACTGGTGTTTCTAACCTCCAGGGTGTAGCGCAGTCTGTCGCCGGGGTTGGCGGTGAGCCCTGCCACCGGCCCAAGGCCGCTGGTGAGGTTTATCACCCTCTTGTCAAGCTCAAGGACCGGCGCCTGGGTGACCAGGGTCCAGAGGTCCTGGGTGTCATCAACAACCCCGGGAGTGCCGTCGGTCAGGATTTCCGTATAGTTGTGGGCGTCAGTTGCCACAGCCGGATCGGCGCTGTACCAGCTGGTAACACCGGCCACATTGGTCAGGCTCAGGCCATCGGCGGTACCGGCGACCAGACCGGCCGTGTAATTGATGCTTAGGTGATGGTCGGCCTCCAACCCACCGGCGGCGGAGAGGATCTGTACCGTCCATTCACAGCTGGTCGCGTCAAAAGTTTGGCTGTAACCGGTGCCCTCAGCAAGGGTGGCCACGGTCACCAGAGCGCCATCAAGGATCTCCACCGTGCCGATCACCGGCGCCGCCCCGCACATCTCGGGGGGCAGACGGTCGAGGATGGTGGGGTTCCAGGCCGTGGCGCTACTCGGATTGTGGAGATCGAGGCTGAAGGCGCCAAGGCTGCCCAGGGCAATGGTGGCCGGGCCGGTCTTGGTCATCACCAGGTTGTCGGGGCCGACCAGGGTCAGGGGGGGACTGATCCCGTCCAGGCCCGGGCCTTCGGCGTAGGTGTAACCGGCCGTGTTGGTGAAACTGGTGCCGCTGGCGGCAAAGTTAGCGGCCGAGTTGTCCACCACCACGGTGACCTCGATCACCGCCTGCTCATTGGCCGGGATATCGATGCCCAGCCCGCTGCTGTCTTCCAGGATCAGGTTTTTGCTGTCGCCACTGTTGGTCAGAACCCAGGCGCCGGTGTTGATGCTGCCCGGCACGGTGGCCACCTTGGTGAAGCTCACCAGGGTGAGATCTACCGCCGAAGCTGTCAGGTCATCGAGGATGCGGACATCATTAAGGGCAGTGGCCTGGGGTACGGCCGGGACAATGATCCGGTAAGTAATCTCCTCGCCAATGGCCACCTCGGTATCCGGGGCGGCCGGGATGACCACCTCCTTAAGCAGGGCGCCGGCCTGGGTGGCGATGATGGCGGTTACCGGTCCGGTGACATAATCGTTTACGTCAAGGGGATCATCGGTGCCATACCGCTCTTTGACATCGCTGCCATCAAGGCTGGTCCAGCGGGCCAGGGCGGAGTTAGTGAGAAGCTGGCCGGGCAACACACCGGGCTGAACCTCGACCTGATAGCTCACCGTGGCGCTTGCGCCCTCAGCGATATCGAGATTAAGGGGATTGGTGGTGGTGGGACTCCAAACCAGGAGCTGACCAGCGATGTCGGGATCGCCAACACCAGTGCCATTAACTTGGGCGCTGCCGCCCACATAGAGCAGGCCGCTACCCAGGGTATCCTCGATGGTCAGGTCATAGGCATCGGTGAAGTCGGGGCCGGAACTGGCCGTCAAGGTGAGGGTGTAGGTGAGAATATCCCCCGGGTTAGGCAAGCCGTTACCGTCGTTATCCACTCCGAGAACCACCGACTTGCCGATGGTGACCAGCGGCTCAACGATGGTCAAGGGCGCGCTGGTGGCCGTCACCGGAGTGACCTGCTCGACGGCCACAAAAGAGGCCGTATTGCTGAAGGAGTCGCCGCCGGCGTTGGCGCTGACGTTATTGTCCACCCAGGTGGTGAGGGTGATAATAACCTGTTCGCCGGCCGCGATATCGCCCACCTCAATACTCAGATCCTGGCCGGCAACCGTGACCACTGGCGCAAGAACAACATTGGCGCCACTCACAGGAACCCTTTCCGCCGTGAGATCATCATAGTGCAGCACCGGGTCCAGGCTGTCGCTCACCACTACGTTGGTCAAGGCCGCCGCAATGGGGGTTGCCGGGATGGTGATGGTGTAGATAACCTCTTCGCCGATGGTGGCCTCGCCGCTGAGAGGTGAAGTGAGCACCTTACTCATGGCCACGGCGCCGACGATATTGGTCATGTAGAACTGAGCCGGGCCAAGGGATGCGTACTGCTGGCCGCTGTCGCCCGGCAGTGACCAGTAATCTGTAACAGTGGCGTTATTGCTCCAGGTCTCGTTAGGGGCAATGGTGTTGACAAAACCTATCTCATAATCGACGGTGAGGCAGTCGCCCGGCAGCACCGGTGTGGTGTCGGCCAACTCAATGGTCATGGTCCCGCCACCAGTGACGGGGTCGGTGTAGGTGTAGTCACCCGCGGCCAGCAGGGTCCCGCCTACCCTCACCTCTAGAGCGGTGATGCTCGCGAGATCAAAGAAATTGCTATCCAGGCTGTCGCTGATGGTCAGGTTGTAGGCCGGGGCCAGGCCGGTGCTATTACACGACTCCACCTGGAAGTGGACCCTGTCGCTGACCACATTGACGTTGAGGGCGGTAGCCGCGTCGTTGGTGGTTCCCGGTGGCGGGGAGGTAGCCAGGCGGCCGGTCTTAACGGGAACAGCCATTACCGGCTGCTCCAGGGTCAGGTCGGCGCTGGCCTCAAGCCGAGCCGGGTCCACCACCGGGATGCCGGCGCCATCATCGTAGGCCATGGTGGCGGTGTTGGTCAGACTGGTGCTGGGCTGCTGGGCCAGGGCTGAGGGCGCGACCACCTGGGCCACATACTCGATGACCAGCTGGTCCACCGGCGTGCCGTCATTGCTGGCAGCATTGACGATATCGCCGAAGTCCCAGACCAGGGTGCCGGTGGTGTTAGCAGGGGCAGTCAGACTGTAGGTGAAACTTGAGGCGCCCGAGGCCGGTGTTACGGTGAAGCTGAGCAACTCCAGGCCGGCCGGCAGCAGGTCAGTCACCGTCACGTTACTAGTAGTCCCCTCCCCTAAGGCGAGGGTGAGCTGGTAGGTGGCGCTGTCGCCAATGCGCACCCGCTGGTCAACCGCGCTGCTGCCGTCCGTGGTCCAGCTGTCAGCAATGATCGCCTTGCTCAAGCTATTGCTGTCGACAATGTCAAACGACGGGCCAATGGCCGTGGCGCAGTAATCATCTGGGGCAGTGGGAGTGGGACAGGTGCCGGTCCGCTCGCTGGCGCTTACGCCGGCCAGGGAGGTCCAGTCAACCCACACTTCATTATAAAAGGTGGCCGCGCTGCTGATCACCACCTGGGCCTGATAGGTAAGAACCAGGGTGGCGCCGGCCGGAATGTCCAGAGACTCGTCGCCATTGTCCCGGCCCCAGGTGAGCTGACCGGTGGCCCCGTCTATGGTGGGGGTCGAAATAAAACCGGCCACCGGCGTCCCGCCAATGGTGGCAGAGGGGGCTGGGCTGGTCAGCAGGGCCAACTCAGGCGGCAGGTTGTCTAAAACGTTGACGTCATGGGCGGTGGAGGTGCCGCTGTTCACCATGGTCACGGTGTAGTCGATGGTGGAGCCGCCCACCACAGACAAGGTTGGCATGGAGGTTGTCTTCGTCACCGTAAGCTGCGGCTCCAGCACTGTCATGGGGCTGGCTACCACCTCGCTGCCCACCACCTCAGTGGCAGGATCGCCATCGCCGCGGTTATAGGTGTAGGAGGCGCGGTTGCTGAAGGTGTCGCCGATATCATTGGTGGTGGTATTGGCCAGGGCCACGGTGATCGCGATCACCGCCTGGCCGCCCACCGGTATATCGATGTTTTCTGTATCGCCAAGAATGAGGTTTGTCGGAGTGCCCGAGTTGGTCAGGGGTAATGACCCGCTGGATTCCAGAGTGGCCGAGACAAAGGTGAGATCCGCCCCGGAAAGACTCAAATCATCCAGGACCCGCACGTCGTAGAGGGGACTGGTGGCCGGCGCATCCGGCACGGTGATGGTGTAGGTGAACTCCTCGCCGATGGTGGCCTCTGCCCGGTCGCTCACCTTGGTCAGGGGGCCGGGCACGACAATGGTCACATCGGTGGTGTCAGGGGTGTAGGGCAGCACCGCCGGATCGGCCAGGCCGCCGACAATGGGGTCATCGCTGTCCAGCAACGTTACGACGCCATAGTCGAGCTGGGCCTGGTTGCGCACCAGGGTGGCGTCTGTCAAGGTCGCGGCCAGGTCAACGTCAAAGACGATCAGGCAGCTGCCGACGGCGGGCACGGTGAGACCGGTCACGGTGAGCAGGCCGGTGCCGCTGGCCCCGCCCAAGGGATCGGCGGTTTCCGTTCCACCACAACTATTGCTCTGGAGAACCAGGCTGTTCGGCGCGAAGGCGGGAGCGCCATTAAGCCGGTCCACCTCGTCGCTGATCTCTGCCCCGGTCAGGGCAACTGGCCCGTTATTAGTCAGCTCCAGGGTGTAGCGCAGGGTATCACCGGGGCTGGCGGTGAGGCCGGCCAAGGGCCCCAGGCCGCTGGTGAAGTTGACCACCGACTTGGCGAAGAGCAGGATGGGCGCCTGGCTGGTCACCACATGGTTATCCTCGAAGTCATCGGTGCCAGGACTGCCGTCGGTGAGGGTTTCCGTGTAGTTGCGGGGAATGGCCGCCCCGGCCGGATTGGTGCTGTACCAGCTGGTGGCGCCGGCCACGTTGGTCAGCGACAGACCGTTAGCGGTGCCGGGGACAAGCTCGGCCTCGTAGGTGATGAGCAGGTGGCCATCGGCCGGCAGCCCGCCGGCGTTGGAGTTAAGGGCCACCGTCCAGCGGCAGGTGGCGACGCTGAAGGTCTGGCTGTAATGGGTTGTCTCGGTAAGGGGGGTGGTGATGGCGCCATCAACTATGGCAAGCGTGACGTTGGCCGGCCCTGCCCCGCACATCTCGGGGGGCAGGATATCGGTCACCGTGGGGTTCCAGGCCGCGCCCGTCCCCGGGTTGTGGAGGTCCAGGCTGAAGGTCTCGGGCACGCCCGGACCGATGAAGAGCGGGCCGGTCTTGTCCATCACCAGGTTATCGGGCCCGACAATGGTCAGATCGCCACTGGTGCCGGGCTGGCCCGGATCTTCTGTAAGGTTATAGGTGTAGTCGGCCGTGTTGTTAAAGACGGTGCCGCTGATGTTATCGGCCGAATCGTCCACCACCACGGTGACCTCGATCACCGCCTGCTCGCCGGCCGGGATGTCGATGCCGCCGGTGCCGCTGACGTCCTCGATCACCAGGTTCTTGTCATCGCCGCTGGTGTTGCCCGGCAGCCAAGTCCCGAAGGTGGAGATCTTGGCGACGGAGACAAAGGTCAAATCCACCTCGCTGCTCACCATGGTGTTCAGATCATCGATGATGCGAACATCGTCAAGTTCGGTGGTCTGGGCTACGGCCGGCACGGTGATCCGGTAGGTGATTGCCTCGCCGATGGCCACCTCATCGTTAACGTGGCTTGAAACAATCGTCTTGGCCAGGGGGCCGGCCTGGGTGATCAGAGTAGTGGTTTCCGGCCCGGTGAAGTAATCGTTTTCGACCGGTGTCTCACTGCCGTCCCGCTCATCGCCCTCATTGGCATGGCCATCGTCCAGGCCGGTCCAGCGGGCCAGGGCGGAGTTGCTCAGTTCCTGGCCCGGCGCCACGCTGCCATCATTAATCACCAGGACATCATAGGTGACGATAACGGTGGCAGCCTCGGCCACGTCGATATCGCTACCGCCGGCCAGATCCCAGACCAGCCGCTGGGCGGTGGCCACGCCATCGCCGCTTACCGTGGGATCGGCGAGGCCGGCCCCGTCCACCGTGGCACTGCCAGCCACATAGGCAAGACCCAGGCTCAAATCATCCTCGATGGTCAGGTCAAAGGCGTCAGAAAAGTTACCGCCGTCACTGGCCGTCAGGGTCAGGGTGTAGGTAAGGGTGTCGCCCGGGTTGGGGGCGGTGACAGGGGCCACCGCCTTGGTGATGGCGATCAACGGCTCGACGATCAGCAGGTCGCCGCTGGTGGCGGTGACCACGTCCGGGGTGCCGTCCCCGTCACTATCAGGCAGGTCAGTTGCGGTAAAGGTAGCAGTGTTGGAGAAAGTAACGCCAGCGTTGGTGCTACTGTTATTGGCCAGCCGGGCGGTGAGGGTGATGGTTACCTGACCGTTGGCCGGAATGTCGCCCAAGGCCAGATCAACATCCTGGCCCACCGTGCTGTCGGTCAGGGTGAAGCCGGCAAAGGTGGCCGTGGCCGAGGCGCTGACATAGACCAGCTCCGGCGGCAGGGTATCGGTCACCGCAGCGCTGGAGAGCACTGCGTTATAGGTGGTAATGGCTGGCACCGTAATGGTGTAGACCACATCTTCGCCGATGGTGATCTCACCGCTGGCCGGCGTTGCGACCACCTTGCTCATGGGCACGGCGCCGGCAAGGTTGGTCATGAAGAAGTGGGCCGTCTCCGTGGGCAGGTACTGCTGACCCGTGTCCCCCGCCAGCGACCAGTAGTCGTTGATTGTGGCGCTGTTGTTCCAGGTGCTGTTGGCCGGGAAGTCGGTGTAAAAACCGATCTCATAATCGATGGTGACACATTGGCCCGGGTCCACCGGGACAGCCAGCTCAACCGTCATGGTCCCGCCGCGGGCGGCCGGGGCGGTATAGGTGTAGTTCGCCGGAGTCAGGTCAGTGCCATCGATGGCCACCGTGAAGCCTGCAATGGACCCCTCGTCCAGCTCAGGGGCCAGGGTGTCGCTGATGGTCAGGTTGTAGGCCGGGGCCAGACCGCTGCTGTTGCAGGTCTCGACCTGGAAAAGGACCGTGTCGCTGGCCACATTGACGTTGAGGGGGGTGGTGGCGTCGTTGCTTGCGCCATTCCCCGTCTTGACGATCGGCTCCATCACCGGCTGGAGGACGATGAGGTCATCGCTGGCCACAAGGCGGGTGGGATCAACCACCGGGTTGCCGACCCCATCCAGGTAGGCCAGGGTGGCGGTGTTGGTCAGGGTTGTGGTGGCGGCCTGGGCCAGGGTATCTTCTACCACCCGGACCGTGTACTGGATGACCAGCTGGTCCACCGGCGTGCCATCGTTGCTGGCAAGGTTAACGATATCGCCGAAATCCCAGACCAGGGTGCCGGAATCTCCGGCGCCAGGCTGGGCAATCAGGCTGTAGGTGAAGGGCGCGCCGTCCGAGGGGGTAATGGTGGCCGGGCCAACCAGCTCCAGGCCGGCCGGCAGCACGTCGGTCACGGTCACGCCGCTGGTGCTCCCCTCCCCCAGGTTCAGGCTGAGCTCATAGGTGGCCGTGTCGCCGATGCGGACGGTGGCGTCATCGACCGTACTGCCGGTCGGGTTCCAGCTGTCGCTGGTGATCGCCTTGCTCAAGCTATTATTGTCAACAATGGTGAAGGGAGGGGTAACGGCCGTGGCACAGTAGTCGTTGGGCCCGACCACGCCAGCCAGGCAGTCAATACCGGTCCGCTCGCCAACGCTGGCTGTGTCCAGGGAGGTCCAGTCCACCCCCACCTCGTTGTTGAAGGTGGCAACAGGGGTAACCACCACCTGGGCCTGGTAGGTGAGAAGCAGGCTGGCCCCAACCGGAATGTCCAGGGATCCATCGCCGTTACCCCGGCCCCAGGTGAGCTGACCGCTCACCGCGTCAATGGTGGGAGTGGCGACAAAACCGGCCACAGGGCCAGGGCTCGGGCCGCCAACAATTTCAGCGGTGGGGGGAGGAATGGCCAGCAGGGCCAGCTCCGGCGGCAGGTTATCCACCAGGTTAACGTCATGGGCGGTGGAGGTGCCGCTGTTCACCATGGTAACCTGGTACTCAATGATGCCGCCGCCCACCAGGTCCGCCGGGGGCGCCGGGGTGATCTGAGTGCCGACCTTGCTGGCCGTCACCACCGGCTCAAGGATGGTAATGGGTCCGGATACGCCCGCCTCGCCGTTGGTCTGGCTGGAGGCAAGATTATTGATATTATTATAGGTGTAGGTGGCCGTATTGGTAAAGGTGCCGCCAAGGTTGTTTGCATCGGTGTTGGCCAGCCGCAGGGTAACCTCTATCACCGCCTGATTATCGGGCGGGATGTCGATGCCGCCGGTAGCGGGGGCCGCGATCTCCAGCACAGTGGGATCGGTGCTGATATTTACCGGCACCCAGGTATGGGCAAATCCGCTGCTGACATCGGTCACGCTAACGAGGGTGAGATCAGCCCCAATACCGCTCAGATCGTCGAGGATCCGCACATCATAAAGGTACCGGGCCATCGGCGTGGCGGGCACGGTGATGGTGTAGGTGAACTCCTCGCCGATGGTGGCGCTGGCCTGGCCCGCAACCTTGGTCAGCGGTCCGGGGTTGGCGATGACGATGTCGGTGGATTCTGGCTCGTAAGGGTCGTCCAGGGGGTTGGCCAGGCCATTGACAAAAGAATCGTCACTGGGGGTGGTGCGCGAATTGCCCAAATCGTCGTAAGAGATGAGGACCGCCTGGTTGGGCACCGTTAAACCATTGGCCAGGGTGGGGAGCAGGGTGATATCAAACTCCACCAACAGATTGTTGCCGGTCCCGAGGTCAAAGATGGGGGAGCCGGAGATCGTCAGGGTACCGGTACCGGCATCGTAAATAGGGGTTAAGCCAACAGGCAGGGTGGATTGCAGCACAAAAGACCCCGTGTCAAACCAGGTGGGGCTCAAAATATCGCTGATGGAGATGTTGTTGACCGTCTCGCTCAGGTTGAAGAGGTGCAGACTGTAACGTAGAGTATCGCCCGCCGAGGCGGAGAGGGGTTGGCCCGCCGGAACGCTGGTTTGGTCCTGGCCGGTGGTGAGATTGGCCACCAACTTCTGGAAGTAGTAGCCGGAGAGGCCGGCGAGAATATCCTCGCTGTCCTCATGGTCAGGGGTAGCGGGGGTGCCGTCGCTCAGGCTCCGGTTCTGCTCGATCCGGCCGCTAGCGCTGGCAGGACCGTTGTACCACTGGATGGCGCCGGCCACGTTGATGAGGACCTGGCCATCCACCGGCGGATGGGCCTGGAGGAGGGTGTCAAGCTCACTCTGGTAGCTGATGACCAGCCGCCCCCCCAAAGGCTCGATGACCGCCGCGGCGGAGAGCATGGTGAGTTCCAGCTGGCAGTCGTCGCCGGGCGGTGGACTTTCTCCCCGAAAGGTAACACTATAGTCGGTCCCTACGGTCAGCGGCGTGATAGTGAAACCGTCCGCCGCGATGACCTGGGCCGTGACTGCCGTGGGAGGGTTGGCGCACATCTCCAGAGGCAGCTGGTCGAGGATGGTGGCGTTCCAGGCCGCGCCGCCGCCGTTGTTCTCCACGTCGATGGTGTAATTGCCCGCCGTCCCGAGATTAATGGCCGCCTCGGCGCTGGTCTTGCTGACGATGAGATCCGGGGCGACGATGGTCATGGGCTCGGTGACGCCCGACTGGCCCGGCAGGGGGTCATAAAATTTGTACTCCTGGGGACCGTCATCCACCCCGTTGTGGTCGGTGGGGTCGTCGATCCCATCCCGGTTATCATCAAGCCAGATACTGATGCCAAACTCCCATTGGCCCCAGTTGACGAACCGATCACCCGGCACGTTGGCCGGGGTGTCGTCCAGGACAACGGTGAACTCCACCACAATCTGATCACCGGCGTTAATGAGTGGATAAGGCTGGTAGGAGGGCGTTTTGTTGCTCCAGGCGGGATACTTGCCACCAGGATCGGCAACAGTCTCCGGGACCAGGGTAATGGGAAAAGAGGTGCCGGCAGTGTTGTTATAGTAGGTGGCGTTGGTTGCCACCCAGGTGAGGTCAGCGCCCTCGATGTCGAGGCTGGGATCGGCGGGATCGGTGACGGCCGTGACGGTCCGGGAGAGGTCATCCCAGATCCGCACGGAGTGAAGATCACTTATAGAGGGACCGCCTATGTAGGTCTCGGTCCACGGGTCATACATCTCCGGCGCGGTGAGGCTATAGGTAAAGGGGACGCCGATGGCGGCCGTGGTCTGGCCAGCCGGATTCTCCTTAAAAATACTCTCCACCGGGATGATGAACTCCTGACAGTTGGGTCTGAAACCTCCATCCGGACTGTTAACCACCCAGATCTTATGATCAATATTGGCGCAGGAGAGGTTGCCGGTAAAAATGACATTATCAAAGATAATGAGGTTGCTGATATCCCCGCCGACCGTTTGGGCAAAGTTGAGGTTGGCGTCCAGGGGGTTATCGGCGGTAAAGTTCCGAAAGATAGTGGGGGTATTGATGCTTATTTGGGGGGGAATCCATGAAATAGTAATAGGAGTGGGATTAACTGTGCCGTCAGCATTATATGGCAGTGTTACAGGGAAGGCATTGCCGTCAATGACATTTTGCTCACCTTCAAGGGGGTACTCAGCCGAAAAGTTACCAGGCGCGGCGTGGGCTTGGGAGCTAATTGCCAGGATGAGCAGGAGAAAGAGAAAGATAAAGCGAAAGAGCAGGGGCAGCCCGGCTGCCCGGCCCTCTGGCTTAAGTCGGCCAGAGCCAGCAAGGGGACCAACGGCGCAAGTTTCCCAGTTACGCCCCAGGAAAAGGGCGCAGAGCGCGCTTGCG
>JBDLJA010000007.1:0-91505 GCA_039714595.1 Thermodesulfobacteriota bacterium
TTTATTGCTGCCATACATGGTCCATGGGGGAATTGGCTAACAACAGCTTTTGCAACGGGGGTCATGCGGGGCGGAAACTTGTTTTTTTAGGGGGCAGGCCGTAACCAGGGGAGAGGTGGCCGGGTCTGTTTAGCTGGGGGGCAGAAGATAGGTGAGCAGGGCCTGGTCGATGGCGGGGGAGAAAAAGAGGTAGAGCAGGGCGGCGCTGGCCAGAAAAGGGCCATAGGGGATCTTGGTCTGGCCGCCTTTGCCCTGTTTGATCATGGCGCCAAGACCAATGAAGGTGCCAAGCAGGGAGCTGGCAAAGATGACAAAGGGTATGGCCTGCCAGCCCTGGAAGGCGCCGATCATGGCCAGGAGTTTAATGTCTCCCCCCCCCATGCCCTGGCGCTTAGTGATGAGGTAGTAGCCTAAGGCGATGGCGTAAAAGATGCCGCCGCCGATGAGGATGCCCAGCAGGGAGGCGAGCCAGTTCAGTCCCGGCAGGGCAAAAGAGGCCGCAAGCCCCAGGATAATGCCGGGCAGGCTGATCACATCGGGGATGATCTGATGGTACAGGTCAATGACGATGATGGCCAGCAGGGCGGCCACATAGACAAAGTAGATGAAGAAGGCGGGCCCCAGGCCAAAGCGGTAAGCCAGGGCCAGGGAAAGGAGGGCCATGGCCATCTCCACCAGGGGGTATTGCCAGGAGATGGAGGCGTGGCAGGAGCGGCAGCGCCCTTTGAGGATAAGAAAGCTGAGCACGGGGATATTATCAAACCAGGCCAGGGGGGTCTGGCAGTGGGGGCAGTGGGAGGCGGGAAAGACGATGGAACTGCCCTTGGCCGGCAGGCGGAGGATTACGACATTGAGGAAGCTGCCCACCAAGGCGCCGAGGACGAAGGCGAATATGAGGACTGAATTTTCTATAAGTTCCATAATTTCCTATAAAAAATTGTGATTATAGAGCTTGCCTCGTCGGGATACAAGGATTAATTTGCTTAAGGTTTTTATGGAATAAAGGTGCGCCTATGGCGTATAGTAGGGGCCAGGTCGGGGGTGCTCTAGGCCTTAGGGTCCCTGGAATAATTGCTGTTTTGCCCGATTGACTTTGTCACAGCAAAAAATAAAAATGCTCATTTATGCCCTTGGGGTACATATCACTAATGTGCGAAGTTTATCCCCGCCAGGGGACTTTTTATTTTTTACTGTTTTTTTGTCCTCGAACAGGTAAGCACCCTAAAGGGCATAAACGAGTTTACGAGACTCCGAAATATCTAATTATTCAAGGCATCCCTTAGTGCTGGGGGCTTGCGACAATAGGAGCTGCCGGGGATGATGATGGTCGAAGAACGGCGGAGAAACAGCAGGGTGCCCTTCAAGGTAAGTGTTGACCTAAGCTTTGTCGATAACTCCTATGGCGCCTGCCCTGTGGGGGATCTGTCCATTAAAGGGCTCTTTGTCAGCGGGGTTGTGGATCGGGCTCCAGGTGATGAGTGTCTGGTCAAATTACGGCTGGCGGGCAACCTTGAAGATCTGGCCTTGACGGGCAAGGTGGTGCGCCAGGCGGCAGACGGGCTGGCCATTCACTTCGAGGAGATGGAGCTGGACGCCTGCACCCACCTGCGCCAGATTGTTTATTTTAACAGCGGTGAGCCTGACGCGGTCAGGGAAGACTTCACCAGGTGATGATATGGCTATATTACAGTTGACCATAATCCCTTTGGGCACGGCCACCACCAGTGTTGGTGATCACGTGGCCCAGGTTCAGCGGCTCCTAGAGAAAAGCGGGGTGGACTTCCAGCTTAACGATATGGGGACCCTCATCGAGGGTGATATTGACCAGTTGCTCGCCGTGGTGCGCCAGGTATATGATATCCCCTTCAACCATGGGGCCCAGCGGGTGGTGACCCAGATGGTCATCGATGACCGACGGGACAAAGAGGTGCATATCGGCGACAAGATTAACTTTGTCCAGGAGCGGCTCTAACCATGGCCTTAAAGAAGAAACATCAGAACCCGCCGGCCCATAAATGGTCCCTGGCAGTGGGTAGCTTCTTTCTGGTCCTCTTTGCCATTGGCGTGGCGGTGGATGAGCCGTCCCGGGTGCTGGAGCAGGCCTGGCAGATCTGCCTTAGTTGCATTGGGATAGGTTAGTTATGGAAGTGATACGAAAATGGGTCCAGACCGTGGCCTTCCTGTTCATGAACAGCTACTGGGCCTTCCCCTGGACCGCCACCATTTATCAGGGCCCCCTGAAGGTGGTCTGTTCCCCCGGGCTCAACTGTTACTCCTGTCCGGCCGCCATTGTCTCCTGCCCCATTGGCGCCCTGCAGCAGTTATTCCTCTCCGCGCGCCTCACCCTGGGGGGCGGCCAGTTGTTTCTAGGCTTCTACGTCGTCGGTACCATGGGCATCCTCGGTTCCATGTTTGGCCGGATGATCTGCGGTTGGTTTTGCCCCTTTGGCTATCTCCAGGAGCTGCTCTACCGGCTGCCTTCGCCCAAGTTTTTTGTCCCGCGCCCCCTGCGCTTTGTCAAGTACGCCATCCTCCTGCTGACCGTGATTCTCCTGCCCCTGCTGGTGGTTAATGAGTTTGGCCTGGGACTGCCCTGGTTTTGCAAGTACATCTGTCCGGCCGGGACCCTGGAGGCGGGCTTGCCCATGCTTATTCTCCAGCCGGATCTGCGCCAGATTATCTCCACCCTCTTCTACTCCAAGCTTACCGTCCTTATCTTCTTTCTTCTCTGGAGCGTGGTGGCCAGCCGGCCCTTTTGCCAGACCACCTGCCCCTTGGGGGCCTGGTACGGCTTATTCACCAAGGTAAAGTTTGTCCGTCTCACCCTGGACAAGGCGCGCTGCACCAACTGTGGTGAGTGTCACCATGTCTGCCCCATGGGGGTTAAATTCAATGAATCGCCGGATGACGCCGAATGCATCACCTGTCTGAAGTGCCTTAATCAGGCCTGTCAGTTCGGCGCCATCAGCCTGGAGGTGGCTGGCCTGCCGGTTCGTTCCCTGGACATCCGTCGTCTGGGCCGGGCCGATGAAAATAGTGATTAATACTGGACATGATGGTTATGAGCAGTTATTTTACCTCGTTGAAATTGCAAATAAAAATTAGGTAATTGTTTTATGAAAAAGTTTATTTTGCCGGTGGTAGTGCTGGGCGCCTTGCTGCTTTTAGCCGGAGTGGCCCAGGCGAAGATGGTTAGTGTCAAGTCCGAGTTGATCAATATGCGCTCCGGGCCAGGGTCCAAGTACAAGATCCTCTGGGAGCTGGGTCAGGGCTATCCCCTGAAGGTGATCGGCGCCAAGGGTAGTTGGTACCGGGTCCAGGATTATGAAAATGATAAGGGCTGGGTCTCGAAGAAGCTGGTGGACCGCACCCCCCATCTGGTGGTGAAGAAGAGGGCTATAAATCTGCGGAGCGGCCCGTCCACCAGGTATAAGATCGTTCGTCAGGCCAAGCGGGGCGTGGTCTTTCGCACCGTCACCAGCCGTAAGGGCTGGGTCAAGGTGCGCCACGAGGAGGAGAAGGTCGAGGGCTGGGTGAAGCGCGATCTCCTCTGGGGCTGGTGATAGGGGCTACAGAAGTATAGAAATACAGAAGTATAGAAGTATAGAAGTAAAAAAGGGGGGTGGCTGCGGCCATCCCCCTTTTTTTTATCCAGCCCCGGCCCTGGTCAGCAGCCGTGCTTGACGAGAAAATCTTTAATCATCTCCCGGGCGATGTCGATCTGGTCGCGGCCCGTCTCATGGGTGATGATCCAGCTGGCCCGCCTGAAGGCGCGGCAGAGGTCAGGCTCTACCTTCAGCTTCAGATCGGCCAGTTCCCTCTCCGGGACCGGGCTCTCCCCGGCCTCCACGGTTTCCCCCTTCACCTTGGCCCTTCTCCCGCCGCCATGAGTACCCCGCCCAGGGCGTTGCCCACCTCAAAGTGGTCCGGAAAGGTGACGCTGGTGGCCAGCTTCTTCGCCACCGGCGGCAGGAGAAGGCGGGCGGCGGCGCCAATGCCCACCAGGGGCAGTTTCAGCCCCAGGCGGATGTCCAGGACCTGGCTGTGGCGGAACTCCGGATAGAAGCCGGAGAGGGTCTTGCCCGTTTCCATGGCGAGGATGTGATCCAGGATGCCATCTTCTATCTTTTTGCTCACCTGGACCAGGACCTGGCGGGCGAACTCCTCGCCGCTCAGCCCCATGGCCGCCCCCAGAATTTCGGCGCCCTGGCGGGCCGCCTCAATATTACCAAGTTCCAGCTCGCCCACGACGTGGAGGGCGTCGGTGGGGGTGAAGCCGGTCTCCCAGGCCATATCACCCTTGACCAGGTCGTGCAGGTGGTTGACCAGGGTGATCTCGCTCATCTCGAAATGGGCCAGGAGCTGCTCCGGGGTGGCCGGGCCGCTCTCGAAGAGATAGGCGAGGACGGGGTCGTTGGCCGCCTGTTCGCCGCTGAGGTCGCCGGCGATGGTGAGCATGCTGGTGCGCAGCCCCGGCCCCAGCCACTCTCCGGGCGCGGGCAGCTCCTGGGCCATGGCCAGGGGCAGAACCCGGGCCGGGCCCACGCTTAAGGTGCCTTCGGCGCTCACCTTGGCCTGGGAGTCGCCGCCGGCCCCCACGGTGGACATGCGCACCGAGTCCACGTGGGTCTGCCAGGCGCCGATGTGGCTGCCATCCTCGCTGAGGGTGGGCTGGCCGTCCTTGATCATGGTGATGTCGGTGGTGGTGCCGCCCACATCGACAATGATGCAGTTGGGGGCCGGGGCGAAGGAGAGGCCGAACCAGGCGGTGGCGGCCGGGCCGCTGGCCACGGTGGCGGCTGCCTGGCGGGCGGTATCGGCGATGTCCATGGCCTTGGCGTCGCCGCGGATGATTTTGACATTGGAGGCCAAGCCCAGCATAACCAGGGTCTCCTGCATGCCGCGGAGGAAGTCGTCCATAACCGGCCGCAGCCGGGCGTTTAAGACAGCGGTGGCGGCCCGTTCCTGCATGCCGGCCCGGTTTGAAACCTCGTGGGACATGAAGGTGGGCAGGGGATCCATCATGCTGATCGCCTTGGCCATAACCATCTCGTGGGCGGGGTTCTTGATGCTCATGGCCGAGCAGACCGCATAGGCGTCCACATTGCCCTGCAGCTGACTCACGGCCCGGACCAGGGAGTCCATGTCCAGGGGTTTGGCCTCGTCACCGGTGATGGTATGGCCGCCTTCGACGAAGAGGGTGGTGACCACCGGCAGGGTAAAGGGCTTGTTGTAGCCGGCCACGATAAGGCCCACCCGGTCCCCTTTTTGTTCCACCACCGCGTTGGTGGCCAGGGTGGTGGAGACCGCCACCAGCTCCACCTCGTTTGGTTTAACCTTGCTGGCGACAAAGATGTCGCGCAGGCAGAGGGCGATGCCGTTGCTCAGGGCGAAGTGGGTGGTGGGGCTCTTGGCCGTGGCCACCACACTGAGGTCATCCAGGTTGAGGAGGACACCGTCGGTGTATGTGCCGCCGGTGTCGATGCCGATGGCGTAACGTGTTTCTGACATGATTTTTTCTAGGTGCTGACGTGGCTGGTGAGCCCCGGCCAAAAGGGCGGCGGAGGCGGTTTATCCTTTCGGGTCAAGAAAGTCGTAAACCGTAAACCGGAAACGGGCAACTGTAAACCGATTATCTCTCACCCCCGCTCCTGAAGGTGGCAGGGGCGCCTCTTCCCTGAGCACCCTGGAGGAGCCCGGCCGGGCCAAGGCTCCTCTTAGGTTCACCATGGCGCCGTGAATCTCGGCGGCCCCGAGGGTAGATAGACCGCGAAAATAATGACTTGCCTAATCACGGCCTGAAAAGTACCTTCTCCTGCCATGATTACCCTCTTTGCCATCCTCATTGTCATAGTAGCCGCTGATTTTATTCTGGAACGGCTCCTCGCCTTCCTTAATTACCGCTCTATCAGCGCCAGCCCGCCGTCGGAGCTGGCCGGGGTGTATGAGGGCGATGAGTACCGGCGGAGCCAGGAGTATAGCCGGGCCAACAGCCGTTTTGGCCTGCTCACCTCCTCCTGCTCCTTTGCCTTGCTCCTGGGCCTCCTCTGCTTTGGCGGCTTTGGTCTGGTTGACGGCTGGTCCCGGGCCCTGGGCCTGGGGGAGATAGGCACGGCCCTGGTTTTTTTCGCCATTCTCTTTCTGGCCGCCGACATCATCACCCTGCCCTTCTCCCTCTACGCTACCTTCGTGATTGAGGCCCGTTTCGGTTTCAACAAGACCACCCTGCCGCTCTTTGCGGCGGATAAGGTCAAGGGCTGGCTCTTGACCATGGTCATCGGCGGCACCATTATGGGACTGGTCCTCTGGTTCATCGAGCTGGCCGGGCCCAGCTTCTGGCTCTGGGCCTGGCTGCTCCTCAGCGCTTTTGCCATCTTCATGGCCATGTTTTACTCGTCGCTCATTGTCCCCCTCTTTAATAAGCAGACGCCCCTGGCGGATGGCGAGCTGCGCCAGGCCATTGAGGCCTTTGCCGGGGCCCAGGGCTTCAGGCTCGATAATATATTTGTCATCGATGGCTCCAAGCGCTCCACCAAGGCCAACGCCTATTTCAGCGGCCTGGGGCCCAAGAAACGCATCGTTCTCTACGACACCTTGATCAATGACCTGGAGGTGGAGGAATTGGTGGCGGTGCTGGCCCATGAGGTGGGTCATTATCAGAGGCGCCACATCATCAAGGGCTTAGGCCTGGGCCTGATGGAGAGCGGCCTGATGCTCTACGTCTTCTCCCTCTGTCTGGCTTACCCCCAGCTCTCTGAGGTGCTGGGGGCGGGGCAGCCTGGCGTTCATCTGGCCATGATCACCTTTGCCATCCTCTACTCACCCCTCTCCACCGTCTCAGGCCTGGCCATGAACTCCCTGTCCCGCCGGAATGAGTATGAGGCGGACCGCTATGCCATGGATCATTATGGCGCCCCCCCCCTGGCCCAGGGTCTGCGCAAGCTGGCCCGCAATAACCTGAGCAACCTCACCCCCCATCCGGCCTACGTCTTTTTCAACTACTCCCACCCGCCCCTTCTGGCCCGGCTGCGCCGCCTGCAGGGCTGAAAAGCCGCGGGTTTGGCTCTCTTCCCGGCTAGATGACTCTGGTAGTGGGGTGTCTTGAGTAATTACCTGATTAAAGGCAAAACAGTTGAAAGTTAACCGCAGCCTTCGACGGCGTGAAGTTTTTTAGCTACAAAAACAGGCGGTTATCACTGCACCCTTTGCGGCTTTGCGGTGAATTTAGGGCTGGTTACCGGCAACTGTAGGTAAGCGACCGCAGGGAGACTCCGAACCATTGACTTTTCGCCAGAATCGATGATGCCTCACAAGGGCCTCGCAATAGTGGCTGAAACTTAGTGGTAATCAGGAAAAAATTAAAACCAGAGGTTGCAGATCAGGACGGCGGCCAGGATGCCGGCCCCATCGGCGCAGAGGGCGGCGGCCAGGGCGTGGCGGCTGCGTTTGATGCCCACCGCCCCGAAGTAGACGGCCAGGACGTAGAAGGTGGTCTCGGTGGAGCCCTGCATGGTGGAGACCAGGAAGGAGAGGAAGGAATCTGGCCCCTGGTTCACCATCTCACTCATGATGCCGAAGGCGCCGGAGCCGGACAGGGGCCGCATAAGGGCCATGGCCAAGGCCTCGGCCGGCATGTGAATCAGGCTGGTGAGGGGCGAGAGGAGTTTGACCATGATGTCCATGGCGCCGCTGGCCCGGAACATGCCGATGGCCACAAAGATGGCCACCAGGAAGGGGATGATGCGTACCGCGGTGTGGAAGCCCTCCTTGGCCCCGTCGGTGAGGACCTCATACACCTTGACCCCGCGCAGGTAGCCGAAGGTGAGGAGCCCGGCGATGAGGAGGGGAATGAGCCAGGAGGAGACAGTAGCCAGATGGCTGGTGGCCAGCCATTTTTCCGGTGGATTCGTGAACAGGTTATAGGCCACCCCGCCGGCCAGCCCCAGACCGCAGAGCCAGATAAAACCCCGGCCCCAGGGGCCGGGAGGGTGGAGGTCAAATTTTTCTTGCTCAGGATATTTTATTTTTTCATCACTCCCTTCACTCCCCTGGGGGGGGACAACCAGGGGGGCGCGGCTGGCCATGATCTTGGCCGTTAATATGGCCACACAGGTGGAGCAGAGGGTGGCGATAAGAGAGGGGATGAGGATGGCGGCCGGGCTGGTGGCCCCGGCCGCGGCCCGTACCGTTATAACCCCCAGGGGCAGGATGGTCACCGAGGAGGTGTTGATGGCCAGGAAGAGGCACATGGCGTTGGTGGCCGTGCCCTTCTCCGGGGCCAGTTTTTCCAGCTCCTGCATGGCCTTGATGCCCATGGGCGTGGCCGCGTTGCCCAGCCCCAGGGCGTTGGCCGCCATATTCATGATCATGGCGCTCATGGCCGGGTGTTCGGCCGGCACCTCGGGGAAGAGGCGGATCATTAAAGGGCGCACCCCCCGGGCCACCATGGCCATGAGACCGCCCGCCTCGGCCACCTTCATGATCCCCAGCCAGAGGGCCATGGGCCCGATGAGGCCGATGGCCAGGGTAACACCGCCCTTGGCCGCCTCAAAGGAGGCGCGGGTCACCTCATCCATCCGGCCGGTGTAGGCCGCGGTGAGGGTGGCCGTAAGTACCAGGGCCAGCCAGATTATATTGATGGCGGAAGGACTTTGTTTGGCGGCAGGGGACATGGCAAATAGGCAAGCAGAGGTTGGCTAGAGGAATAATCGCTCAATTGTATTAACAAAACAGCTTTAAATCCACCGTAAAGGCGCAACGGCTATGGGGAAAGGGGGAGGCGGGGCGAACCATGGGGCCGCCCGTTATTGCCAGGAGAGAGGAAGGGCAGCCTGGCGGCAAAAAAAATCCATAAAAAAACCCCTTTCCCATGGAGCGGGAAGGGGGTTTTTTTAACCTCTGGACTTTTTAGAGAAAGCCCAGTCGGGGACTTAGCAGCCCTCGATGGCCTTCTTCTTCTTGGCCTTAACGGTTACAGCGTCACCGGCCTTCAGGCTGGAGGCTTTCTTGCACTCCATGGTTACGTTGTTGCCGTCAATGGCTTTTACGGTGCACTTTACACTGGCAGCAGAGGCAGCGGTAGCGGTGAAGGCCAGAGCCATAGCGATTGCGAGTACTTTTTTCATGTTGCTTTCTCCTTTTTTAGGATTGTGTCGCAAGGGAATCAATACAGTTTGACCCTCACATAACACATGAATAAAATTGACCTTATGTTCAGTAACTGATGGAAAAATTCTTGTCAATAAGAAAGTGAATGACTATTCACTGGCGGAGAGGACGCTGTTTATTTCGCGCTCCAACTGGGCGTGGGGCCGCAGTCCAGGCATCTTTTTCAGCACCGTGTCGTCGCTGTTCACCAGGAAGGAGGTGGGCAGGCCGGGGATGCCGCCAAAGGCCTTAACGATTTTTTTGTCGGCCATGAGGATCGGATAGTTGACCTCGGTCCGGTTCAGGAAACGTTTGACGTCCATGGCCCGGCGGTCCACAGAGATGGCGATGACGGTGAAACCCTTGGGGCCATACTCCTCCTGGAGGCTGATGAGGGCCGGTACCTCCTGCATGCAGGGCATACACCAGGTGGCGAAGAAGACCACCAGCTTGGCCTTGCCGGCGAAGGTGGAGCTGGCCACCGGTTCATCGGTCTTGACATCATCCAGGGTGAAGGCGGGCATCTTGGTCCCGGCCTGGGCGGGGGCAAGGCCGCCAATAATGGTCAGCAGCAGGGCCAGGGTAAGGGCGCGGGCAGCAGATCTGGGGTTGGCGATCATAATTTTTCCTTAAAGTCTTTGCGCCCTTAGCGCCTTTACGGGTAGAAAGAATTTTAAAATTACTTTTAAACTTAAGAGAATAACTAAATTTTGGCTGATGCGCCAACAAAAAATAAATTAACTAGCCGAAAATGGTTGGTTTTTACCCTGGTTGCCGCCGGGGTATTCTTCGCCACCATGGACAGCTCCATGGTCAATATCGGCCTGCCGGCCATCATGGCGGAATTTGCCAGCCCCCTGGCCCAGACCCAGTGGGTGGTGCTCATCTACCTGCTCACCACCTCCACCACCATGCTCTTCTGGGGCCATCTTGGTGATGGTCTGGGGCGGGGGCGGGTGTACAGCGGCGGTTTGCTCTTTTTCGCCGTGGGCTCCCTCTGCTGCTCCCAGGCCGCCACCCTGGCCCTGCTGCTCCTGGGCCGCTTTATCCAGGCCTTTGGGGCGGCCATGATGATGGCCAATGGCCCGGCCCTGTTAAAGGAGGCCTTTCCACCCCAGCAGCTGGGCCGTTCCCTGGGCTATATCACCATTGCCACCTCCCTGGGCTTGATGAGCGGCCCGGTCCTGGCCGGGCTGGTTCTCCACTTCTCCTCCTGGCGCCTGATGTTTCTCGCCCCCCTGCCCCTCTATCTCCTCATCACCGTCATCGCCTTTTTTCTCCTGGCCCGGGAGCATGGCCCGGGGCGTTGGCATAACTTCGACTGGCTGGGGGGGCTATGGTGGTCTTTTCTGCTGGCCGGAACCACTTACACCCTGACCCACGCCGCGAGTCCGGTGAGCAGCCGCCCGGTGCTGCTGCTGAGCAGTTTCATGGTGCTACTGAGCCTGCTTTTTTTCATCCTCCAGGAACGGCGTTTGGCGGCTAGAGCCGACGACGATGGCAGCGGCGGCGCGGGGGAGGTGGCGCCCATCATCCCGGCCCCCCTGCTGCGCCAGCGGGCCCTGGTCATAGCGGTGCTCACGGCCTGTCTCTCCTTTCTCTGCCTCTTTGCCGTCCTCATCCTCACCCCCTTTTATTTGGACCGGGTTCTCGGCCTGGAGGGCGGGCCCATCGGCCTGGTCATGCTGGCCATTCCCGTTATGGTCCTGCTCACCGGCCCGGTGGCCGGCTGGCTGGCCGACTGCGGCGACACCAGGGTGGTGGCCAGCCTGGGCTTAGCCATCTGTTGCCTGGGGATCTTTCTCTTCAGCCGCCTCACCGTGACCAGCTCCCCCTGGCAGGTGGCCCTGGTCCTGGGCTGTTTCGGTCTGGGGCAGGCCCTCTTTCTCTCGCCCAACTCCACCTCGGCCCTGCGCCGCACGGCCCACACCGGGGTGGTGTCGGCCCTGCTGGCCACGGCCCGGACGGTGGGAATGATGTTGGGTATCGCCCTGGCCAGCCTCCTTTTTTCCCGATTTTTCGCCCATTTCAGCGGGGGCATGGAGCTGCGGGATTATACCTCCGCCCAGGCCGGGGCCTTTGTGGCGGCCCTGGCCTGGTCCTACAGGTGCTTCCTGCTGGTGGGGCTGGCGGCCCTCTTTCTCTCCCTCCTGCGTCCCCCGGGCCACCGCTTTGGCCAGAAGGGCTGCCGGGAGGAGGAGGGACGCAGGGGGCCTTTGGCGTAGCCGTTTTTAGAAGACCTTGCGGCGCTGCTCCTTGAGCTGGCCGCGGCGCGCCTTGCCCTTCAGCCTCTTTTCCTTGGCCCGGCGGCTGGGCCGGGTGGCTTTGCGTTTTCTGGCCGGCCGGGCCGCCGCCCTTATCATTGCCGCCAGCCGCTCCAAGGCGTCCTGCCTGTTTCTCTCCAGACTGCGAAAGCGTTGGGCCTTGATGACGATGAGGCCCGTTTGCGCCTGCTGCCGGCTCTGGCCCAGGAGGCGTTGCTGGATGGGCTTGGCCAGGGAGGAGGACCGGATGGCGAAGATAAGCTGGATGGCGGAGGAAGACTTGTTCACATGCTGCCCCCCCGGACCCTGGGCCCGAATGGCCCGCATCTCCACCTCGGCCAGGGGCAGGCGGAGGCCGGGGGGATCAATGAAGATGGCCGTCCGGCTGTCTGGTCCAGGGGGTGATTTTTCCATGATTTTGCCGATTACCACCTAGCTTAAGCCAGGTATGGCAGGGGAGATGGTTCGCGTTTGTTGGTCCGGGAGGGGGGGGATGGCAGGCTCAGCCCGCCTGGTTGCTGGCGGCCAGTGGCAGTTCCAGTTTGACCAGCATGCCCTGCTCGCTGTTTACCATGGTAAAGGTGCCGTCGTGGCTGGTGATGATCCGTTCCACCATGGCCAGGCCGATGCCGCTGCCATAGCTCTTGGTGGTGAAAAAGGGCTCTTTGGCCCGGGCGATGTTGCCGTTGCTTATACCCGGGCCGCTGTCCTGGATCTCGATCTGGATCTTGCTGCCGCGCACCTGGCCCCTTACCAGGAGGTCACCACCGTTTTCCATCGCCTCTATGGCGTTGCGGCAGATGTGGAGGAGCATCTGCCTGATCTGGCGGACGTCCATGTTCAGCCGGGGGGCGGCCTGGTCCAGCTTCAGCTGCCACATAATGTTCTGCTTGATCATGGTGGGCTGCAGGAGGTGGAGGGTCTTTTCCAGCAGGGGGTAGAAGGGGGCCTCCTCTTTCTCCGGCTCGGCCTGGCTGACAAAGTCAAAGAGGTCGCCCAGGGTGTCCTCCAGCCGGCTGGTCTCCTTGTTCATCGCCTCAAGATAACTGCCATACTTCTCCTGATCCACCTTGCGGCCCAGGATGCGGCTGAGCCCGCCGATGGCGGTGATGGGGTTGCGCAGGACGTGCATCATCTGGGCCGCCATCTGGCCCAGGGCGGCGTAGCGTTCCGCCGCCACCAGCAGGTCCTTGTTGTGGTCCAGCTCATGGGTGACCTGCTCCAGTTCCCTGATCTTGGCCTGCATGTCCCGGTGGAGCTGGCTGTGTTCAATGGCCACGCTCACCTGGCTGGCAAAGAGCTCCAGGATGGCCACGCTGTCCTGGTCAATGGTTTCCCGGGTGACATACTGGTCGGCGATGATCACCCCCAGGGGGCGGCGGGGGGAGAAGAGGGGGACCACTACAAAGCTGTCGGTGTCCAGCAGGGTCAGGATCTCTTTGGCTACCTGGTGGTCGCCCCGGCCGTTTTGAATCAGGAAGCTGCGCCTCTCTTCGGCGCTGCGGACAAAGATATTGTTAAGGTCGGTGGCCGGAAAGGAGAGGCGCCTGACCGTGCGGTTGAGGTTGGAGTCCTGCCTGTCTGCCTGGCACTGCTGGAGGTTGGTGAGCATATCGGCAAAGCCCAGCTGCTTCTCGTCAATCTCCCCCCAGATAGTGGATGCCTCCTCCGGGCAGTCGGGGCCTATGGCCAACTGGCCCTGCAGGGTCTTGTGCTCTTCGTCAAAGAGGGCCAGGAAGGCGCGGTTGAAGCGCAACCCCTCGTGGGCGGTGATGGCCACCAGGATGGCGTAAAAGAGTTTGTCCAGCTCTGTTGTGTCCAGGTAGACGGAGTTGATCTTCAGGGAGAGCTGATGGAGGAGCTGGAAGCGGAAGTTGGCCTGCTCCAGCTCCTCCTGGTATTGGCGGTTGACCACGAGGAGGCGCCGGCGCTCCAGGACCTTCTTGATGACAATGAAGATTTCGTTGAACTTTACCGGCTTGGCCAGGTAGTCATCGGCCCCGTTTCTGATGCAGTCGATGGCCACATGGATATCGCCCAGGCCGGAGAGCATGATAATGGCGGTGGAGGGGTAATCGCGGATCAGTTCCGGGATCAGGGTGTTGCCGTCGGCGTCCGGTAGGCCAATATCCAGGAGGATCAGGGCCACGTTGTCCTGGGCCAACCGCTGGCGCAGGTCACCGGCCGTGGTGACGTTGCTGGTGGTAAGGCCGCTTTCGTCCAGGTACTCGGCCAGGGGACTGCTGATATCAGGATCATCATCGACGATGACGATGATCTCGTCCCCCTGGAGGAGATCGGCGAAATCTATTTCCCGGCGGAAGCCGGACAATGGCTGGATCATAAGGAGGTGATGGTCGTTATCTGCCGGGGAAATCCCTGGCAGCTGTTGGGCCGGGAGGTCAAGGGGGGGCAGGTTGCCTGCCAAAATCATACAACCGAATTGTAATTATAACAATAACAATAACTATTTCGTTGTGGCGCCCCTGGGGCCTCCTGGTGGGGGTGGTGCCCGCCAGGAAGGCGTGATCTCACACCGTGGTTACCCAGTTGTAGCTGTCGGGCTGGTAACCGTACTGGATACCCTGCAGGTCGTCAAACAGCTGCTGGGCCAGGGGGCCGGTGTTGCCGCCGTTAACCTGACACTCCCTGCCCTGGAAGAAGAGGGAGCCCACCGGGGAGATGATGGCGGCGGTGCCGGTCCCGAATACCTCCTGGAGCTGGCCGCTCTCGTTGGCGGTAAACACCTCATCTATGGTGATGGGCCGCTCGCGGACGGTGCGGCCCTGATCGCGGCAGAGCTGGAGCACCGACTCCCGGGTGATGCCGGGGAGGATGGAGCCGGAAAGCGGCGGGGTGACTATCTCGTCGTTAATGACAAAGAAGATGTTCATGGTGCCCACCTCTTCCACCGACTGCCGGTCACAGGCGTCCAGCCACAGGACCTGGGTAAAGCCCTGGGACTGGGCCTCCACGGCGGCCATGATGGAGGCGGCGTAATTGCCGGCGGTCTTGGCCTCACCCACCCCGCCGCGCACGGCCCGGACATACTTCTCGGTGACAAAGATCTTCACCGGGTTGAACCCCTCCGGGTAATAGGCCCCCACCGGGCTGAGGATGGTGAAGAAGAGATACTCCTTGGCCGGTCGCACTCCCAGGCCCGCCTCGGTGGCCACCATGGTGGGGCGGATATAGAGGGAGGCGCCTGGGGCCGAGGGGACCCAGGCCCGGTCCAGCTCCAGGAGCTGGCTGATGCCGGCAAAGACCAGATCGATGTCAACCTCTGGCATGCACATCCGCTTAGCCGAACGGTTGAAGCGGGCCAGGTTGTCCTTGGGGCGGAACAGGTAGGTGGCGTCGTCCTTGCCCCGGTACGCCTTGAGGCCCTCGAAAATGGCCTGGCCGTAGTGGAGGACCATGGCGGCCGGATCCAGCATGAAGTCACCGTAAGGGGTGATGGCCGGTGAATGCCACTGGCCGCCTTCATAGCGCATGGTGAACATGTGGTCGGAAAAGCTGGCGCCAAAGCCCAGGGCGTTTTCATCAGGTTTTGCCTTGAGCTGACCGGGCTGGGCGGGGGTGATATTAATTTCCATCATAATAAAACAATAAAATTAGGGAATGTTTGGCAAAGGAACAGGGAAGGGCAAAAATATAGCGGATTATTTTCTTCTTTGAAACAACTTAATTTATTACTCAAGAGTGGCAGGCCCGGTGGCAATAATCGCACCCCGGCGGCCGCTGTCTCAGCCTCCAGCCGGCCGGGGCCTGGGTCCCAGATGTTTTTTAAAGAAAATAAGGAAGTTAGCTTGTGGTTTGTCGGAAACCATAGTCCTATTGCCATGGCCGGAGATCATAATCTGTCCCTGGCGATTTAGCGGGGCCACCTTGGCCTCCACGGCGGGGCGGCTAATGACTTAAGTTACGGTGATAAGCAGGTTTTTCCGCCATTTCCCAACAACTATATCCTCTTTGCTAAAAAATTCTGTTATCATCTCTCCATGGTATATCGACGACCCAGCAATCTGGTGCTGACCACATTTCTCATCCTTTTTATCTTCTCCCTGCTCCTGTTGCTGCGGTTACTGTGGCCCTTTGCCTCCCTGCTCATCCTCTCCTACCTCATTACCTCGCTGGCAATGCCGGTCTATAATTACTTCTGTCGCTACCTCTCGTCGACCATGGCCTCGGTGGTGACCTGTAGCCTCATCGTGGTCCTGCTCTTTGTCCCCTTGATCTTTTTTTTCGGGGCCCTCTACACCGAGGCCCTGCAGCTGGTTCAGGCCACCCGGGGGACCAATATCGCCTCCACCGTCACCTCCTATATCCAGCACAACCCCCTCTTCCTCCGCTTTGAGTCTCTGCTGGCCGGTTATGGCATTAATCTGGAGATGGAAGAGTTCTCGGCCACCCTGTCAGACCTGGGGCGGGAGATTGTCAAGACCATCTATGCCCAGGCCTCCATCTGGGCCGGTAATATTATCAATTTCATCCTCCAGTTTCTGATGATGATTCTCATCATCTTCTCGCTGCTCATTGAACAGGAGCGGCTGGTCACCTTTCTCATCCACCTCTCCCCCCTGCCCAACAACCATGACCGCCTGCTGATCAGGAAGTTTGAAAAGATCGCCGGGGCCATTCTGGTGGGCAACGGTATCTGCGGGGTGATCCAGGGGGTGCTGGGGGGGATAGCCTTCGCTATCCTGGGCCTGTCGGCCCCGCTGCTCTGGGGTTGTGTGATGGGAATTCTCGCCTTTCTGCCCATTGTCGGTATCGGCGCCGTGCTGGGACCGGCGGCCATTGTCCTGATCATTCAGGGCCATTTCGCCCAGGGCATGGGGCTGGCCATCTTCTACATCCTCCTCTCCATGCTTGTCGAATATCTCCTCAAGCCGAAACTGGTGGGCAGTCATGTCCAGATGCATACCGTTCTGGTCTTTCTCGCCATCCTGGGGGGGCTCAGTGTCTTCGGGGTCCTGGGTATTATCTATGGCCCCCTCATCGTCACCGCCTTTCTTACCCTGGCCGAGATCTATATCGATAACTATGAGAGGTATGTCACCGGTGAGGTGGAGACGGGGGATTGAGCTGCGTGCGGCAGGTCTCAGACCTGCAGGCTGGCGATAAAGTCCCTGATCTGGTCCCGGACCAGGCGGTAATGGGCCAGGGCCTCGGCCTCTGTCTTGGCCCCGGCGGCAAGGCGGGGGGGGTCGCTGAAGCCGTGATGGATTACCCGGCCGGCCCCGGGCAGGATGGGGCACTGCTCATGGGCCTGGTCACAGACCGTGACCAGCAGCTCCACTGGCAGGGATATCTCGCTGATAAGATTTGACTGCTGACCGCTGATATCCACCCCTGCCTCGGCCATTACCTGGACGGCCAGGGGGTTGACGCCGTGGCGCTCCAGGCCGGCGGAACAGGCTGTAAACTCGCCGGCGCGCAGGGCGCGGGCCCACCCCTCGGCCATCTGGCTGCGGCAGGAGTTGCCGGTACAGAGAAAGAGAATTCTTTTTTGCTGGCTCCCCCTGTCCGTCCCTGCGGGATCAGACATCAGGGCCTGCCGCCTTTTTTAGGGAAGAGATCTCTCCATCCTGGCGCAGGCAGGCGACTTCTGGCAGGCGCTGCCGCATATCACAAAGCTCCTGGTCATCGTTCAACCAGCCTTTAATCTCCCGGAGGATAACGGCCCGGTATGGGTTATCGGCCTGGCGGCAGAGGGAGTAGATTATCCAGCTCCCCTGGCGCTGGCGCTCCACCAGACCGGCATCTTCTAGGATCTTCAGGTGTTTGGAGACGGTGGACTGGGCCAGGCCCAGCAGGGCCTGGATCTCGCAGACACAGAGGGCGCGGTCTTCCTCCAGAAGTTTAATCACCCGGACCCGGTTGGGATCGGCCAGGGCCTTCATGACGCGGATGAAATCTTTCATTGTTCGCTTAGGGCCGGGAGGTTTACTCCCTTACTTCCGTTTGAATAGTTTCTTCGCCATATTGGCCGCCTTGCTCTCCCGCAGGCGGAGATAGTCAAAGTCCACCTCAACGGCGAGGGCCGGCCTGTTTTCCAGGAGCAGGGCGGTGACCAGCTCGGCGGCGCCTTGGGTCAGCTCCTTACAGGTGGCGCCATTATTTTTCTTCCGCCTGCTTATCAGGACCCGGCAGCAGGTGGCGCTGAACCTCTTTTTGAACTGGTCATGCATCTGGCGGCACACCCTTTCAAACTTTTTCTTCTTCAGGCCACCCACCCCCCGGTGGCTGAGGATGAGGCCTAAGGCCAGCTCACCGCCGGCCAGGGAGCCGCAGCTGCAGCCCGCCCCCCCCATGCCGTGGCAGAAGCCGGAGCCCAGCTGGATTGCCATCTCCTCGGAAAGATCACCGCCAAAGCCCTGATTCACGGTGGCTAGTACCGATTCGGAGCAGCATAACCCCCGGGCCTCATAGATATTGGCGGCCCGCTCGCCGGCCAGGGCGATGATCTCCTCCACCTGGCCCACCAGTTTTTCCTGGTTGTTTACCTTGTCCATATTTTTTGCGTCCTTAAATAATTTTATCACGGGCTTGAAGCCCCGGGCGGGTCTCGCAGGCCAGCCAAGTCGCCTGGCCAGATGTTGCTTTCCTCTGCCCCTTGTTTGCTTTTAAGAATAGCTGGCTATATTACGAGTAATTTTGCCGGGCAACAATGGGAAAAATGAATTTTCCGCCAGCGGGCTAAGGCAAATGGGCTGTTGAAGTTCCCGGTCGGGCAGGTTAAGATATTTTGTTTATCATGTTGCCCCCTTGGCAGCAGGGGTAACAGGTTGTAATTATTTTTGCTTTTAGACGAAAGCCTCTCCTGGCGGGGCGCTGGGCCCCTCTGGCAATTAGCATAACACCCTCACCTGGTCTGCGGATCATTAAATTGGGACAGGATATGAGTATCAGCAAGGAAGACGTGGAAAAGGTGGCCAACCTGGCCCGCCTGGAACTGGGCCCCGATGAGATAACGGAGATGACCGAGCAGCTGGGTTCCATCCTGGCCTATGTGGCTAAACTTGATGAATTGGACACCGCTTCGGTCCCGGTCACCAGTCACGCCCTGGCCCTGACCAACGCCTTCCGGGACGATGAGTCGCGCCCCTCCCTGAGCCGGGATGAGGCCCTGGCCAACGGCCCGGAGGAGAATGGCGAGGCCTTTCTGGTGCCCCGGGTGATTTAAGTAAGAAGTAAAGAAATATAGAATGTAGAGAAGTAGGAAGTTATTTAGTTAGCCCCTTCCACCATTCTTTATTTCTATAATTTCTGATTTCTCTACCTTCTATCTTTCTATAATTCTTTGTCATAAAAAATTCATGGAACTATCACAACTCACCATCCACGCGGCCAGTGACCTGCTGGCGGCGGGCGAGATCTCCAGCCTGGAGCTCACCGAGGCCGTTTTCAGCCGGATCGACCAGGTCGAGGAGCGGGTCGCGGCCTATATAAACCAGGATCGCGATGAGGCCAAGGCGCAGGCCGTGGCCGCTGACCAGGCCCGTAAGCAGGGCGAGGTCTCCCCCCTGTGCGGCATCCCCCTGGCCATTAAAGACGTGATCTGCACCAAGGGGCTGGCCACCACGGCCGGCTCCCGCATCCTGGAGAATTTCATTCCGCCCTATGACGCCACGGTGATGGAGAGGCTTGCGGCCCAGGGCGCGGTCTGTCTGGGCAAGGTGAGTATGGATGAGTTTGCCATGGGCTCCGGCAACGAGAACTGCGCCTTTGGCACCCCCCATAACCCCTGGGCCCTGGATCACATCTGCGGCGGTTCCAGTGGCGGTTCCGCCGCTGCCGTGGCCGCCGATGAGTGCCTCGCCTCCCTGGGGTCGGATACCGGCGGCTCCATCCGCCAGCCCGCCTCCCACTGCGGCGTGGTGGGGGTCAAGCCCACCTATGGCCGGGTCTCCCGCTTCGGTCTCCTCGCCTTTGCCTCCTCCCTGGATCAGATCGGTCCCCTGACCAAGGACGTCACCGACGCGGCCCTGCTGTTAAACGGTATCTGCGGCCATGACCCGCGTGACTCCACCTCGGCGACCCAGGGGAGTGAGGATTTCAGCGCCGCCCTCCAGGAGGCGGGAGATCTCACCGGTCTCCGGGTGGGGATCCCCCAGGAGTATTTCGGGCCTGGGTTGGATCCGGAGGTGGAGAAGGCGGTGCGCAACGGTATCGCCCTCCTTGGCGAGGCGGGGGCCGAGATCCGCGAGGTGAGTCTGCCCCACACCGAGTATGGCGTGGCCGCCTACTACATCATCGCCCCGGCCGAGGCGAGCTCCAACCTGGCCCGCTATGACGGGGTGCGTTATGGCCGCCGGGCCCCAGAGGCGGACTCGCTGCTGGAGCTTTACCGGCGCAGCCGGAGTCAGGGCTTTGGCCCTGAGGTGAAGCGGCGGATATTGATCGGCACCTACGCCCTCTCCTCCGGATATTACGATGCCTACTATAAAAAGGCCTCCCAGGTGCGCACCCTGATCATGGATGATTACCAGAAGGCCTTTGCCCAGTGCGATCTCCTGGCCAGCCCGGTGAGCCCCATTCCGGCCTGGCAGATTGGCGCCAAGGCCAGTGACCCGCTCTCTGTCTACCTCTCTGACCTGTTGACCATCCCCGCCAACCTGGCCGGGGTCCCAGGGCTTTCCCTGCCCTGCGGCTTCAGCGAAAGCGGCCTGCCCATCGGCCTCCAACTCCAGGCCGCTCATTTTCAGGAAGGAACCCTGCTGCGGGCGGCCCACAGTGTCGAGCAGCGGCTGGGGTTGGTTGGTCAGAAACCGAACTTATAAACTACGAACCGCAGAATAACGAATTTCGAATGTCGAACCGCAGAAGGAAGGCGCCCCGGAGGAAGTGCCCTTGGGGTATACTTTTCTTAATTAAGACAACATCATTCCTTCGACATTCGAAATTCTGCGGTTCAATATTCTGCGGTTCGCAGTTATCCCGCCCATGAAACTACAAGTAAGCGACAACATAAAAAACCTGGTCCCCTATCCCCCTGGCAAGCCGCTGAAGGAGCTGGAGCGGGAGTATGGCGTCACTGACTCCATCAAGATGGCCTCCAACGAAAACTCCCTGGGGCCATCGCCCAAGGCGGTGGCCGCCATCGCTGAGGCCCTGGCCGGTCTCCACCGCTATCCGGACGGCTCCTGTTACTACCTGGCCCAGGCGGTGGCCAAAAAGCTGGCGGTCAGCCCTGAGCAACTGGTCTTTGGCAACGGCTCCAACGAGGTGATCGACTTTCTCGTGCGCGCCTTTGTCTCCCCCGGCGACGAGGTTATCACCAGCCACCCCTCCTTTTTGGTCTATCAGACCATGGTCCAGGCCATGGATGGCGTAAACATCGTCGTCCCCCTCAAAGATATGGGCCATGATCTGGCCACCATAGCCGCCAAGGTGACCAAGCGCACCCGATTGATCTTCCTGGATAACCCCAACAACCCCACCGGCACCGCCTTTTCCCCGGCCGCCTTCCGTGCCTTTCTGGCCGGGCTCCCGGAGACCCTGGTGGTGGTTCTCGACGAGGCGTATGTGGATTTTGTCGAGCCGGAGCAAAAGATTGATCTCCGCGAATATCTCGACGGCCCGGTGCCGGTGGTGGGGCTGCGCACCTTCTCCAAGGCGTACGGCATCGCCGGTCTGCGGGTGGGTTTCGGCATCATGGCCCCGGAGATCGCCTCTTATCTCCACCGGGTGCGCCAGCCCTTTAACGTCAATGAGCTGGCCCAGGTGGGGGCCCTGGCCTGCGTGGAGGATGACGACCATTACGAGCGGACCATGGCCATGACCCGCGAGGGCATTGCCTGGCTCACCAGGGAGATCAGGGGTTTAGATTGTGAGGTGTTTCCCACCCAGACCAACTTCTTCCTGGTGGATGTGGCCTGTGACGGCCGCGCCCTCTATGAAAATCTGCTCCGCCAGGGGGTGATTGTCCGGCCCATGGCGGCCTACGGCTACCCGGAGAAGATCCGAATCACCGTGGGCACCAGGGAAGAGAATGAGCGGCTCGTCGCCTCCCTGGCCCAGGGCTTAAAGGAGGTGCGGGGATGACCATCGTTACCATTGACGGCCCGGCCGGCAGCGGCAAGTCCACGGTGAGCCGCCTGGTGGCCCAGCGCTTGGGCTACACCTATCTCGATACCGGCGCCATGTACCGGGCCGTGGGGTTATTGGCCCAAGAGGAGGGGGTGGATCTGGAGGATGAGGGCCAGCTGGGGGATCTGCTGGCCGACCTGGAGCTTGTCATGGGCCCGGGGGACGGGGAATACGTCCAGGTCATAATTAATGGCCGCGACGTGAGCCGGGCCATCCGCAGCGCCGAGATGGGCATGGTGGCCTCCCGCATCTCGGCCCTGGCCCAGGTGCGGGCCAAGCTCACCCAGCTCCAGCAGGAGCTGGGGCGTCACGGTGATCTGGTGGCCGAGGGCCGGGACATGGGCACCGTGGTATTTCCCCACGCCCCCCATAAATTTTTTGTCGCCGCCACCGCCCAGGAGCGGGCCAGGCGGCGGGCCGAGCAGCTGCGGGCCAAGGGAGAAGTGGTTGATGAAAAAGAACTTCTTGCCCAGATAGAGAAGAGGGACCATGATGACGCCAACCGGGCCCTGGCCCCCCTGCGCCCGGCCGAAGACGCCATTACCATCGACTCGTCGCGGATCGACGCCCAGGGTGTGGTAAATTTAATTTTGGCGTACCTTGCAAAAAAGTAAAAAGCGATCCATCATAAATCTATTCATCTTGAAAAACAGCGGCGCCAGCAGCGCTAAGTAAGCAATCGTTAACCTGCCAGGGGAAGCCCACCATGAACCAGGATGCGCGGATCTTGAAAAGACGGCATCTCATCTATTACTTGGAGGTGCGCGATGCGGCCAGTGACGAGGTGCTGGGCAATCTGGTGGATATCACCACCCGGGGCTGCAAGCTGGTGAGCAAGGTGCCCATCCCCACGGACCAGACGCACTCCCTGCGCCTGGCCCTGCCCCATGACTTCTACGAAAAAAAAGATCTGGTCTTTGAGGCCCGTTCCGTCTGGTCGGCCAACGACATTAACCCCGACTTCTTTGATACCGGTTTCGAGGTGCCCCGCTTGGGGGTCACGGAACGTAAGGCGATCCGCCGTCTCATCGAGCGCCTCGGCTTCAACGATTAGGGTTTAAGTAACCGAATCTACTCCCTTTACTTCTTCTCCGCCTTATCGCTCACCATATACGGCTCAGACCAGTCGTTGTGTTCAAACTCGCTATGGTCTGGCTTGGCTGGTTTTTCTTCAAAGAGGCGCTGCTCCAGCCATTTGAGGATCTTGGCCATCTCCTGGGCCACCTCGGCCAGGGCGCGGCCCCGGTGGCTTACGCCATTCTTCTCCGCCATGGAGGCCTGGGCGAACGACTTGCCCAGTTCCGGGGAGTAGAAGATGGGATCGTAGCCAAAACCACCCTCGCCCTGGCGGGCCTTGGTTATCTCCCCCTCGCAGCGCCCCTCATAGGTGAGGGCGGGGCCGGAGGGCACCGCGATGGAGATGACGCATTCAAAGGCGGCCTTGCGGTTTTTTTGACCCGCCATCTCCGTGAGCAGCTTATCGATATTCTCCTCGTCCGTGGCACCTTCGCCGGCATAGCGGGCGGAGATGACGCCAGGGGCCCCGTCCAGGGCCGCCACCGTCAGGCCGGAGTCATCGGCGATGGCCGGTAGCCCCAGGATCTTGGCGATAAATGACGCCTTCTTATAGGCGTTATCATCAAAGGTGGCGCCATCCTCCACCGGCTGGGGCAAAGGCCCGAAGTCGGCCAGACTGCGCAGGTCAACGTCGAAATCTTTTAGTAACTCTTTAAACTCAGCCAGCTTTCCCTGGTTGCTGGTGGCCAGGACCATTGTCATCTTTGCTGCCATTTGTCTTTCCTCTATGGGTCAAGGGTCAATTTTTAGGCAAAAATAATCCGCTCACCGGGGAATGTAAAGGGTTTGCTGAAATTACAACTTGCTCAGGGCAAATCTGCAGCGGGCCCGAACCTTGCCGGTAAGCAGAGAGTAAAGCCCCAGCCCCTTAACCCTTCAGGCCCACCTTGTCACCCTTCATGTCGTCCTTGAACAGGGCGTGGCCCCGCTCCATGGCGCAGAAATCGCCGCACATGGTGCAGGTTCCCTCTTTCTCCGGCGAGCGCTCCTTGCGCACCTCTTTTGCCTGGTCCGGGAACATGAGGAGCTTGAAGTGCTCCTCCCACTGGGTGTCGCGGCGGCTCAGGGCCACCATCTTCTCCTGTTCGCGGCGCTTCGGATATTTGGCGATGTCGCCGATCCGGGCCGCCAGCCTCGTGGCCCGCACCCCCTGGCGCACGTCATCCTCGTTGGGCAGGGCCAGGTGTTCGGCCGGGGTGATGTAGCAGATCAGATCGGCCCCGTAGCGGGCCGAGTTGGCCGCGCCGATGGCGGCGGTGATGTGATCGTAGCCGGCGCCCGAGTCGGCCGGCAGCGGCCCCAGGACATAGTAGGGGGCGTTGCCGCTCATCCGTTTCTCCAGCATGATGTTGCCCTCAATCTCGTCCAGCGGCACGTGGCCCGGGCCCTCCACCATCATCTGGCAGCCCATCTCCCGGCCCAGCTCGGCCAGCTCACAGTTGATGATCATCTCGGCCATCTGGGCCCGGTCGTGGGAGTCGTGGATGGCCCCGGCCCGGATGCCGTTGCCTAAAGAGAGGACCGCGTCATACTTCTTCATCAGGGCGCAGACCCGGTCAAACTGTTCGTAGAGGGGGTTCTCCTTATTGTTATACTCCATCCAGGAGACCATGAAGGTGCCGCCCTTGGAGACCAGGCCGCCATAGCGGAAGCCCTGTTTGCGCAGGCGCTCAATGGAGAAGCGGTTGATGCCGCAGTGGATGGCCATGAATGAGATGCCGTCGGCCAGCTGCTGTTCGATGAGCTCAAAAAGGTACTCCGGGTCCAGCTTGTTGGGGTTTTTATGCTTACGGCTGTAGTGGTTGAAGGCCTGGTAGAGGGGGACATTGCCCACCGGCAGCGTGGTTGCGGCCAGCACCTCCCGGCGGACCATATCCAGGTCGCCGCCGGTGGAGAGTTCCATCAGGGTGTCCGCCTGCTCCTCTTCGGCTATTCTCGCCTTGCGCTTCTCCAGCTCCAGGTCTTTAATGTCAGACGAGGTGCCGATGGAGGCGTTAACCTTGGTGCGTAGGTCGGTGCCGATACCCCGGACCCGCTGACTGGGGCGGTTGGGATTGCAGGGGATGACCACCTCCCCCCGGCCCACCAGGATCCGGATCTTTTCCGGCTCCAGACCCTCGTCCGCTGCCACCTGCTTCATCTCCTCTGTGATCTCGCCCGCCCGGGCCTTTTCCAACTGGGTCTTCATTACTGACTCCTTATCATCTTGTCTAAGTTGCTCCTCCCGAGCCGCTGGCGTCACGCTTTTACGGGATTCACGAAATTTGGCCAAAAAAAATCCGCATGGGGCAGTTAAAAAAACCCCATGCGGATCTGTGGACATCAGCCGTTTTCTTACTCTCAGGCAGGTCTTCTGACTCGCGGCTCTAGCCCAACCCGGCCCCTTCCCACGGCATTTTTTACCTGCCGCAGTGGTAATGGCCGGGCCAGTCGCCGCTCACAGCGCTGGTCCCACGTTACGGATTTTCACCGTATTCCCTTTTCATCCCCCGGGCCCATAAAGGCAGGCACGGTGGACACCTGAAAATTATATGGGACGCACTATAGCCGAAGGTGGGGGGGAAATCATTAAAAAAACCAGCTGGTCCCAGGGGTCACCCCCGGCCCTTGGAGCCGGCCTGTGGCGCCCTGGCAGGATAATGGGAGGGGGAATTTGGCCCAAAAAAAGATATTTACTGCCTTTTTCTTCAAAAATAGTTGAAATCACGTCAATTTATGAGAGGACCACAAGCCCTTGTGTAGGTTATCTGTCCGGACGCCATACTGGCAACGCTGACGGTTCCCCTGGCCCGGCCCAAAGGGTATTTAGCAAGCTAACTACTCAAATTTCCAGCAATAAGGCGCTAGGATTTTTCCGGGTGCCATGCTATAGATGGAGTAACAGTCCCAGGACCCAGTAATTTCAAGTTTAAGGAGTAAACGGGTGCCGGGGGTTTGGTAGGGGGACATCAGTTTTATTCATTAAGAGAATGGAGAAGGAACGTTATGAAGTGGCGTCTAGCTTTATGTAACGCAGCGGCCCTGGCCCTGCTGGCCCAGGGAGCCCTGGCAGCCGATGGCGCAGCCATGTTTCAGGAAAAATGTGGGTCATGCCACGTCAGGGGAGGGCTGGCCACGCCAGTCAACCCGGCCGATAAGGCCGCTGTGGTGTGGGGCAAGTATTTTAAGAGGGGCAGACACCGGGCCGATTTTTCCGACCGGATAAGTGATGAGGAGCTGCAGGATATCGTCGGTTACCTGGAGGAGCACGCGGCCGACAGTGAGATGCCGGAGGCAGCGGCAATTCCCAGGTAACTTGCAGGATCCGGAAAGGAATGCCCCTCAGGGCGTAATGAAGTGATGAAGGTTAGCCGGTCGCCTTAAAGGCCGATGAGAATCTTCGCATAAAGGAGATAGTGATGAAAAAAGTATTAGTAACCGCCGGAGCCATGCTGCTCTGGACCGGTCTGGCGCACGGGGCCAGCACTGATATGGTGCGCATGCCGGCCGACGACTACCGGGCCATAATGAAGCAGTTGGACGCCCTGCAAAACAAGGTTGATCAGCTTGATAAGCGGCCCGCGGCCAGCAGCGCCCAGGCCCCAGCTGCCGCCCGTCGTCCCGCCTCAGCGGCCCCGGCCGGCAGCGGCGACGCCCGGCTGGACCGGCTGGAAGATGACATCAACAACATCTACGACACCCTGGACCAGGTGGAGACCAAGACGGTTAAGGACCGGATCAACTTCGGGGCTGAGTACCGTCTCCGTTACGACACCTACATGTATGAGAATCTGAGTATCATGCACCTGGGTACAGGGGTGCCCATCACGGAGGACCGGGTGTCGGAGGACGACCATAACAACTGGACCAACCGCTTCCGGATCAACATGGCGGCCAACATCTCCCGCTCCCTGCGCTTCCATGGCCGCCTGGCCCTCCTCCACGCCTGGGGCGACCATGACGAGAATCAGATAGTCAACTTCTACAACGAGGCCAACGCGGCCCAGCGGCCGGGCAACAACGACCTGCGGGTGGATCGTTTCTACATCGACTGGATCCCCCAGGGCCCCATCCCCCTGGCCATCACCGTGGGCCGCCACCCCTCCTCCGAGGGTCCCCCCCTGGAGTTCAAGGAGAACCGCCAGCGCCAGTCCACCTATCCGGCCCTCCTCTTTGACGGCCAGAATGACGGTATCGTGGTCACCCTGGGTCTGGAGCGTTATCTCCGCCTGAAGAAATCCGGTCTCCGCCTCGGTTACGGCAAGATCTACCACAGCGACATGAATGACTCCAACTGGAGCTTCCTGGACGACTCTGCCACCGATGACGGCAACCTGGCGGCCGCCTTCTTCGAGACCCAGGTGCCGGGCCTGAAGAACTCCCTGCTGGTCCTGAGCTTCGCCCATGTCCAGGATATGCCCGCCTCCTTCACCGAGTATGGTTATTATAACCTGGGCAACGAGGACTTCATGAGCGGCCACTTTCAGTGGGGTGACATCGGCGGCTCCGGCCTCGACATCTTCGCCTCCTACACCACCAACAAGACCGACCCCAATGATACCGCCATGGTGGGTATGCCGGGCCTGCTCAGTGACGGTGGGGCCAATATCGAGTCCCAGACCGGCTGGGGCTTCTTCACCGGCCTGCGCTTCACCATCCCGGTGGAGGCGATGAACAACCCCAGGATAGGCTTTGAGTATAACCATGGCTCCGAGTTCCACTGTGCCATGACCGGCGGCTCCAACGAGCTGTACAACAAGCTGGCCACCCGGGGCAGCGCCTATGAGGTGTACTGGATCCAGCCGGCCAGCCGTAACCTGTTCTTCCGGGCCGGTTACACCTATATCGAGTATGAGTACAGCGGTTCCGGCATGCCTGTCGGCCTGCCGCAGCCCATCAACACCGAGTTTCACAACCCCTACCTGCTCATGGACGTGCGCTTCTAGCGTCTTCTCCCTGAGATCAGGGTAATAAAAAAGGCGGGACCACCTGGTGTGGTCCCGCCTTTTTTTGTGTTAGGTGACAGCGCTTAAGGGAAAGAGGCCAACGCCTAATAATCGCTGGCGTTGAGCAGCCGGATGTTCTGGGCCTCCACCTTGTTGGCGTCCCGGCTGGTGGGGACGATCTGGAACTCGAAGATGTTGCCGGGCTGGGCGAAGATGTGCGACTCCTGCTCGTGCTGTGACTTGGAGCAGTGGAAGAAGACGGTCTTGGCCTTTAGTCCTTCCTGGGTGAAGACGAAGTAGCGGAAGAAGCCGAAGCCGCGGTCCTGCTTATAGGTGGCCACCATGCCGCGCTGGCTGTTTTCGCTCTCCATATCGGGGCTGAAGGGGAGGAGACCGGGGATGAGGAAGCCGGAGATATAGTAGTCGGCCGCCTCCCGCAGCTCATTGCTGACGTTGTTGAAGCCGATTACCTCCACCCGGCACCCCTTATTCTGCAGGGCGGTGACCAGACGGATGAAGTCGCCGTCGCCGGTGAGGAGGATGATCCGGTCCAGGTTGCGGGCCTGGAGGATGGCGTCGATGGCCAGGTCCATATCGGCATTGGCCTTGGTGGTAACCACCCCCTCATCGTCCACATAATGTTTGACGTACTTCTTGATTACCTTGAAGCCGCACTTGCGCAGGACATCGTGGTAGGCGTAGAGCTTGTGGCGGTACTCCCGGTCCTCCTTGGTCCTGGTCCGGTCCTCGGCCAGGTAGGAGTTGGCCCGCAGTAAGACGGAGTGGCCGGTGTTGGCCAGGTCCACCAAGATGTCATAACGCATGCCATAGCCGCCGCAGAGGCGGATATTTTCGGCATCTACATAGATTCCTGTTTTAAGCATTTTTCTAAGATTTTTTTTAAGGTTTTTTGTATTGGCTTACGCCCGACACTGTAAATAATAATAATAGCTACAAAGACGGGCCTGGCGCAAAGTTTTTGTTATGTTGAATTAGTTTGTTATTAGTGGGGCAGGCCCAGGGGTCAGGCTGGCCGGGCCCGCCTAGCGGAGCAGAGTTTTACTCCCACTCAATGGTGGCGGGCGGCTTGGAGGAGATGTCAAAGACCACCCGGTTGACGCCACGCACCTCGTTGATGATCCGGTTGGAGATCTGGCCCAGCAGCTCGTAGGGCAACCGCGACCAGTCGGCGGTCATGGCGTCCAGGCTGTCCACGCAGCGCAGGGCGATGACGTTCTCATAGGTGCGCTCGTCCCCCATGACCCCCACGGTCTGGATGGGCAGCAGCACGGCGAACGATTGCCACACCTTGCGGTAGAAGCCGCTCTCCTTCATCTCATCCAGGACGATGACATCGGCCTGGCGCAGGATGTCGAGCCGCTCACCGGTAACCTCGCCCATGATTCGGATACCCAGACCCGGTCCCGGGAAGGGCTGGCGGTGGATCGCCTCCTCCGGCAACCCCAGCTCCAAGCCCAGGAGGCGCACCTCGTCCTTGAACAGCTCCCGCAGGGGCTCAATCAGGTCCAGCTTCATTATCTCCGGCAGGCCGCCCACGTTGTGGTGGGATTTGATTACTGTTTGGCCGCCTAGGGCCACGCTCTCGATGACGTCGGGGTAAAGGGTTCCCTGGGCCAGAAACTTGACCTGGCCCAGTTTATGGGCCTCCTCCTCGAAGATTTTGATAAAGCCGTAGCCGATTTTTTTCCGTTTTATTTCCGGGTCCACCACCCCGGCCAGTTCGGCCAGGAAGTAGTCGGTGGCGTTGACGTCAATGACCTTAAGATGGGTGGTCTTGGCGAAGAAGGCGAGGAGGCTCTTGGTCTCGCCTGTCCGCATCAGGCCGTTGTTCACGTAGATACAGGTGAGCTGGTCGCCGATGGCGCGGTGGATCAGGGCGGCGGTCACGGCCGAGTCCACCCCGCCGGAGAGGGCGCAGAGCACCTGTTCTTTACCCACCTTAGCCTGGATGGCCGCCACGGTGGTGTCCACAAATGATTCCATGGTCCAGCTGGGCGAGCAGCCGCAGATGCCAAAGATGAAGTTCTTGAGGATCTCGGTGCCGATGAGGGTGTGGGCCACCTCGGGGTGGAACTGGACCCCCACCAGGTGGCGGTCCTCATGGCGGATGGCGGCATAGGGCGAATGGCCGCTGGCGGCCGAGACTTCAAAGCCGGGCGGGATCTCTTCAATGCGGTCGCCGTGACTCATCCAGACCTGATGGCTCCCCGCCTCGTCATCGAGGCCGGCGAAGATGCCGTCGAAGTAGTTGATGGCCAGCTCCGCCTTGCCAAACTCCCGTTTGTCGGCCTGGGCCACCCGGCCGCCCATCTCCTGGATCATCAGCTGGGCCCCGTAGCAGATGCCAAGGAGCGGGATGGATGAGTCAAAGATGGCCGGGTCGCACTTAGGGGCATCGGCGTCATAGACCGAGCAGGGTCCGCCGGAGAGGATGAGGCCGCTGGGCTTGGCCGCCCTGATGACCTCAAGGTCGGTGGTGTAGGGGTGGATCTCGCAGTACACCTTCTGTTCGCGGATCCGGCGGGCGATGAGCTGGGTGGTCTGGGAGCCGAAGTCGACGATGATGATTTTTTCGCTATGGATGTTCATTTTTTTTAGGCTGAAGGAATTTTGAAATTTTTTTAAACGTAGGGACGCTGATAAGAGCAGACTTGGAAGTTTATTCCCATTTTCAGGCTGTTACCTTTGCGCCTTTGCGGTGAGTTTATGCTGATAGCAGATTCCCTGGCAATTGCCCAGGAAGGTTGAAGGGAGGCGCTAACGGTACCTGGCCAACTTCACCCACCCCAAACTCACCCCAGTCGGTAGTTTGGCGCCTCTTTGGTGATAATAACGTCGTGGACGTGGCTCTCCTTGAGGCCGGCGGGGCTGATCTGGACAAAGCGTGACTTGATCTGCAGTTCGCGGATGGTGGGGGAGCCCACATAGCCCATGCCGGAGCGCAGGCCGCCCATGAGCTGGTAGATGATGTCGGTCAAGGGGCCCTTGTAGGGCACCTTGCCCTCAATGCCCTCGGGGACGAATTTGGCCGTCTTGTCCTGGAAGTAACGGTCGCTGGAGCCCTTCTTCATGGCGCCCAGGGAGCCCATGCCGCGGTAACCCTTGTAGGTCCGGCCCTGGTAGAGGAAGGTGTCGCCGGGGGACTCGTCGGTGCCGGCAAAGAGGCCGCCGGCCATGATGGCGTCGGCCCCGGCCCCGATGGCCTTGGTGATGTCGCCCGAATGTTTAATCCCGCCGTCCCCGATAATGGGCACGTCATACTTGGCCGCCACCTTGGAGCAGTTGGAGATGGCGGAGAGCTGCGGCACGCCCACGCCGGCCACGATACGGGTGGTGCAGATGGAGCCGGGACCCACCCCCACCTTGACGCAGTCGGCCCCCGCCTTGATCAGGGCCTCGGCCCCTTCGGCCGTGGCCACATTGCCGGCAATGACCTGAATATCGGGAAAGGCGTCCTTAACCGCTGTAAGGGTGCGCAGGACATTCTGGGAGTGGCCGTGGGCCGAGTCGAGGCCCAGGATGTCCGCCCCGGCCTGGATCAGCGACTCCACCTGCTCTAAGGGGGTGCCGACGCCAATGGCCGCCCCCACTAAAAGGCGGCCCAGACTGTCCTTGGCGGCGTTGGGGTACTTCTTGATCTTTTCCAGGTCCTTGATGGTGATCAGGCCGGTGAGGTTGCCGGTATCGTCCACCACCAGCAGTTTTTCAATGCGGTGCTCGTGGAGCAGGGCCTTGGACTGCTCCAGGGTGATACCCGCCTTGGCGGTGACCAGCCCCTTGGCCGTCATCACGTCGCTCACCCGCAGGCTGGGGTCGGAGACAAAGCGCAGGTCGCGGTTGGTGACAATGCCGGTGAGCTTGCCCTCTTTCAGCACCGGCACCCCGGAGATGCGGTAGGTCTGCATGATCTGTTGAACATCGGCCACCGTGCTGTTAACATCGGTGGTCACCGGATCAATGATCATGCCCGATTCCGACTTCTTCACCTTCTCCACCTCCAGGACCTGGCGGCGGATATCCATGTTCTTATGGATTATGCCGATGCCGCCCTCCCGGGCCATGGTGATGGCGCTGCGGTGCTCGGTCACCGTGTCCATGGCGGCACTGACCAGGGGGATATTGAGGGTGATGGTCTTGGTGATCCGGGTGGCGAGGCTCACCTCGTCTGGCAGCACCTCGGAGGCGCCGGGCATGAGGAGGAGATCATCAAAGGTGAAGGCGTGTTCAATGTTGTCTGTGAGCATGTCTGCCTCGTTGGTTGGAGCTATTTTCTAATTATCTTGCTTTATCCGGCCCATCATTGTCTTTTGACTTTTCAGCGCCGGGTCATATATTGACAAGATATGGTCTTTGTGAAAAAAGAAAAGGTCTGACCCTGTTGGCCAGACCAATAATTTCCTACTGTGGCTAAGGCTATCTTGAGTAATCGGGCCAGATGCCTAATTATTCAAAACACCCCAAAGAATATCACCATGCTCTACATTAACCCCGATAACCCCCAGCAGCGCCTGATTGACATGGCGGTGACCGTTCTCAAGCGGGGGGGAATTGTCTGTTACCCCACCGATACGGTGTACGGCATGGGTTGCGACATGTTCAATCAAAAGGCGGTTAAACGGTTATACAAGCTTAAGGGGCGGGCCAAACATAAGCCTTTCAGCTTTATCTGCGGCGCCGACCTGAAAAATGTCAGCACCTATTGTTCAATGTCCAACATGGCCTACCGGGTGATGAAGAAGCATCTGCCCGGGGCCTATACCTTTGTTCTGCCGGCCATGAAGGTGGTGCCCAAGATCATGATCACCAAGCAGAAGACCGTTGGTATCCGCGCGCCGGACAACGAAATATGCCGGCTGTTGGTGGCGGGTTTAGGTAATCCTTTAGTCACCACCAGCGCCGGCCGGGCCGGCGAGGAACCGCCCGCCTCGGCCTATGATCTTGACCAGGTGTTTGGCAGCCAGGTGGATGAGATCATCGATGGGGGCGACATCTTTCCCCGCCCCTCATCTGTTATCGACCTCACCGGCGGTCATCCGGAGATCATCCGGGCGGGACTGGGCCCGGTGGACGATATCGTCTAACCCGTCAGGGGGCCCAAGTCCCCCCAGGCCAAATTAGCCCTTTTTCACCAGCGGCTCCTTCAACGACTTGCTCATGGTGAAATGGATGGTCTTGCGCGGCGGGATATTCATTATCTTGCCGGTGCGGGGGTTCTTGGTTGAACGCGCCTTGCGTTGGCGGATGCTGAAACTGCCAAAGCCGCGGATCTCCACCCGCCGCTCCTCGGTCAGGGCCTGGGCGATGGAGTCGAGCATTATGTCAACGGCCTGGCCCACATCCTTTTTCAGGTAACCGGGGCCCATCTTTTCGGCAACGATGTCTACCAGATCTCTCTTTAACATTTTTTTTCTCTTATCTTTTGTGTCTCGCTTGATTAATTAGGGCTGACCGGTCAGGCTGCCATTCCACTCATAGGCCAGAACAGGGCCCTGGCCCGGCAGGACTCCGGCCAGGCCGCTTTTGGTCTCGTTGAGCAGCAGACCTAAGAAGCCGTCATCCATCCGGGGGGGATAGATCAGCCGCGGCATGGTGTCCGGGTCGAGACCGCCCATCTCGGCGGCCAGCTGCACGGCATCGTTAAAGTTGCCCAGCTCGTCAATGAGGCCCAGTTCCTTGGCCTGGGAGCCGGAGAAGATGCGGCCATCGGCCACCTTCTTCACCTCGGCCACCGGTAGCCCGCGGGTCTCGGCGATATCGTCCACAAACTGGCTGTGCACCGTGTCAATGAGGCCTTGCAGTAGTTTGCGTTCGGCTGCGGTGATTTCCCGGCTGGCGGAGCCCATATCCTTAAACTCACCGCTTTTAATCACCTCGTTTTTATAACCGATCTTGTCAAACACCTGTTGCAGGTTGGCAAACTTCATGATCACCCCCATGGAACCGGTGAGGGTGCCGGGGGAGGCCATGATCTTCTCCGCCCCCAGGGCCGCGTAATAGCCGCCGGAGGCGGCCACCGAGCCAAAGGAGGCCACCACCGGCTTCAGCTGACTCAGATTTCTGATCTCGGAAAATATCTCCTGGGAGGCGCCCACAGCGCCGCCAGGGCTGTCAATCCGGACAACAACCGCCTTGACCGTGGAGTTTTCCGCGAAACGGCGCAGGGTCTTCAGCGGTTCTTCCGCGGCCAGGATAATGCCTTTAATCTCCATCACCCCCACCCCGTCGCTGCCAGCGGAAAAGAGCTGCTTTTCGCTGGCCTGCTGGCTGAGAGCGGTGAGAAAAAAGGTCATCCCGCCCCAGAACATGAAAAAGACAACCCCCATGATGAAGATGGCGCTGATCAGGGGGTGACGCTGGTGGAATAGCCTTTTCTCGGCCATTGAATACTCCGCGGTGGATGATTAAACAGCGGTTAAGAAGGGGCCCCTCCGGCAAAAAGCCGCCCTGTTGTCGCCAGGGCAGCTTTTTGCGAGAGGGGCCTCGGTGGGGTTACTCCTCCTTGTCCTTGTCCATCTCGGACTGGAGAAGGTCGCCGAAGGTGGAAGGACCACTCGTCGCCTGCTGCTGGTAGTCGCTGAGACTGCCGGCCCCTGCCTCACCGGTGAGCGCCTTGATGGAGAGACCGATCTTCCGGTCCTTGGCGGAGACGTTGATCACCTTAGTCTCCAGCGTGTCGCCCACGTTGTAGAGACCCACCGGGGTGTTCACCTTCTCGGTGGAGATCTCGGAGACGTGGACCAGACCCTCAATGCCCTCCTGCACCTCGACAAAGATGCCGAAGTCGGTGACATTGGTGATCTTGCCTTCCACCAGGGAACCCAAGGGGTACTTCTCCACCGCGGCCTGCCACGGATCGGGCTCCAGCTGCTTGATGCCCAGGGAGAAACGCTCATGCTCCCGGTCGATCTTCAGGACAACGGCGCGGATGGTGTCACCCTTGGCGTACTTCTCGGAGGGGTGCTTGATCCGCTCGGTCCAGGAGAGGTCCGAGACGTGGATGAGACCGTCGATACCCTCTTCGATACCGATGAATATACCGAAGTCGGTGATATTCTTGATCTTGCCCTCGATGATGGCACCCTGGGGATAGTTGTCCACCACCAGGTCCCACGGGTTGGGCTGCAGCTGCTTCATGCCCAGTGAGATGCGCTTGGCGTCCACGTCCACGTTGAGCACCGCTACCTCCACCTCATCGCTCACGGAGACGATCTTGGAGGGGTGGCGGGTCTTCTTGGACCAGGACATCTCAGAGACATGGATCAGACCCTCAACACCCTCTTCCAGCTCGGCAAAGACGCCGTAGTCGGTGATGGAGACCACCTTGCCCACGGTCTTGTTGCCCACCGGATAGCGGTCGGCCACGGTGGACCAGGGATCTTCCTTGAGCTGTTTGATACCCAAAGAGACCTTGTCCGTCTCCTTGTCAAACTTGAGCACCTTGACCTGCACCTCCTCGCTTACCTTGAACAGCTTGGACGGGTGGGAGACCCGGCCCCAGGAAAGATCGGTGATGTGACAGAGGCCGTCTAGGCCGCCTAAGTCAACAAAGATACCGTAGTCGGTGATGTTGGTGATGACGCCGTCAACCGTGGCGCCCTCTTCCAGGGTGGAGCGCATCGCCTCGCGCAGCTTGTTGCGCTCTTCCTCGAGGATGGCGCGGCGCGAGATCACTACGTTGTTACGTTTCTTATTATATTTCAGGATCTTGAAGTCAAAGGACTCGCCGATAAGGGCGTCAAGGTCCTTAACCGGGCGGAGATCGATCTGGGAGTAAGGCAGGAAGGCGGGGACGCCGATGTCCACCGAAAGACCGCCCTTGACCCGGTTGTCGATGCGACCGGGGATGGTGCCGTCCTCTTCCTGGATGTTGGCGATGTCTTCCCAGACTTTAATGCCGATCGCCTTCTCCCGGGAGAGGCGGAGACCGCCGTTGATCTCCCGGCGTTCCACAAAGACATCAAAGATGTCGCCGACGTTGACTTCTACCTGCTCGCCGTCATGCTTGAATTCATTTACGGCGATTTCACTTTCTGATTTGTCGCCAATGTCAACAATGGCCATGTTGTCATTGACCTCTATGACGGTGCCTTCTACGACATCGCCCACAGAGACTACCTTGATGTCTTCGGCCGCGAAAAAATCGGCGAAGCTCATCTCTTCGGTTGGGGTTGCGGTTTCTTGGTTGCCCATTAACAGTTCCTCTTCTTCTAAAATAAAAATAGGCCCCGGGCCTTAAGGTGGCCTTGGGACACAGTGGGGTGACCGGCGTCCGTTACGCCGGATTTGCAAAGATAGGCGGCCGGGGAAAAAAGATGATTCCCTGACCACTTAAGCAAAGATAAAACTGCCCTTATACCAATAAAAGCCGGAATTAGGCAACAGAAAATCAGCGGGATGGGGGCGCAGCGTGCTTAAGGCTGGCTCTCTTTGAGGTAATCTCTAATGATTTCGGCATGATCAAAGGCCAGTTCCGGCAGCTGGTCAGGGCTGAAGACCCGGGCCTTGGCCGCGTCGTCCCCGGCCACCAGGGGCCCATGGCCCTGGGCGACAAAGACCATGGTGATGGTGTGAAAGCGGGCGTCACGGCCCGGGTCGGAGTAGGCCCGGAACTGGCGGAGGTTGGTGAGGCTTAAGCCTGTCTCCTCCTGGGCCTCCCGGGCGGCGGCAGTCTCCAAGGACTCGCCGTAGTCGACAAAACCGCCGGGCAGGGCCCAGCCGGGCGGCGGGTTTTTTCGTTCGATGAGGACGATGCCCCCTTCATGGGCGATGATGATATCCACGGTGGGCAGGGGGTTGCGGGGGGGGATGGGGGCTTTACAGTTGGGACAGTTCATAGGTGAGAGAAAAAAACGAATGTCGAATGTCGAATGATGAAGGGTGGAAGTAATCTCTGTGAATTAAGGCAATTTCTTTTTACTTCGACATTCACTATTCGATATTTTACGGTTCGTAGTTAATCAGTTGGCCAATCTCCTGCCAGCTGGCCACCGTGGGCAGATCATGGCGCCCTTTATTCCAGGGCTGGTCAAAGACTAAAGCGCGAATCCCCTCCTGCTGGAGGAGTTCGCACGTCTCGAAGCGGTCGTCGATGAAGGTGGTGAGGCCGTGGGCCTTGATATGGCGGGCCTTGCCGTCATGGTCGCCCATGGCCACCAGGGTGGCCTGGTCCATGATCTCAGGACCCAGGGTGACGTCGAGCCAGGCGGCCATGGGTTCTGCTTCGGGGCGGGCCGTGATGAAGGTTAAGGGGGCCATGCTCGCCATCTCGGCCAGGACCTCCACGGCGCCGGCCATGGGCCGCATGGCGGTGCCCAGGGGGTCTGCCAACAGTTCGGCGAAGATGGCGTTGACGGTGGTGTCGGCCATGGTCAGACACTCCTCCACCTGAAAATGGGTGATCTCCTCGGGCCGCACCCGGATGCCATGGTCAGTCCAGGCCAGGCGGATGAACGCCTCCATGGTGTCAACCACCACACAGTCCAGGTCAAAACCGATTGTCGCAGGGTGAATCATATCTTAAAGGATGGTAAGGTGGAGGGAAAATCACAACGGTAAAAATGATAATGATCACCATACCCTATTTTAAAATGGATACCAAGGGCTGTTCAGGCTCAGTAGGGCGCGGCCAGCTATAGCTTGACAAAGACAGGCGCAAGGGGCATATTCGCTGCTAAATTACCATTATTGGTAGTTGCCCCCATAAACCATTATCAACATAATCTAAATTATTTGGAGTCACCCGTACCATGAAGTTACCCCCCTTGAAAATTGGCCGTTTCACCGCCCCCGTCCCCCTTGTCCTGGGTGGTATGTCCGTTCGGGTCTCCACCGCGGCCCTGGCTGCCCCGGTGGCTGAGTGCGGCGGTATCGGGACCATTGGCGCTTCCGTGATCCCGATGGAGGAGATCAAGTCCGAGATCCGCAAGGCCAAGGAGATGACCAAGGGCATCATCTCCGCCAATATCATGTTTGCCATGCGCAACTTCCATGAGGCTGTCCAGGCCGCCATTGAGGCGGGGGTGGACATGATCGTCACCGGGGCCGGTTTCTCCCGCGATATCTTCAAGATCGGCAAGGAGACCAATACCCCGATCATCTCCATCGTCTCTTCCCCCGCCTTTGCCAAGCTGGCCGAGCGCCTCGGGGCCTCCGCCATCGTGGTGGAGGGCAAGGAGGCGGGCGGCCATCTGGGCACCGATAAGTCGTTACGCGATATCTTTCCCGAGATCCGTCAGGTGGTCAAGAATGTGCCGCTGATTGCCGCCGGCGGCGTCACCAATGGCTTTGAGATGGCGGAGTTGATGGAAAAATATGGGGCGGATGCGGTGCAGGTGGCCACCCGCTTCGTCCTCACCAAGGAGTGTCCGGTGGCGGACCGTTTCAAGCAGGCGATGCTTGAGGCCAAGAAGGATGACGTGGTCTACACCTCTTCGCCGGTGGGCATGCCAGGCCGGGCCATTAACACCCCCTTTGTCCGGGCCCTGGCCGAAGGGCAGGATCTGGCCACCAAGGAATGTAAGTATAAATGTCTGAAGAAATGTGATCATCACTACTGCATCGCCGACCGCCTCATCAAGGCCCAGGAGGGCAACTTTGAGGAGGGGCTCTTCTTCTCCGGTCAAAATGTCTACAAGATCAACGAGATTCTCACGGTCAAGGAGGTCTTTGATCAGTTCGTCAGTGAGGCCGAATCGGTATACAGGGAAGGTTAGAGAGAAGTGATGACAACACCCTCCGCATCTGCGCCCCAGCCCCTGGTCATCCCGGTGGCTGAACATGGTATCAGCCGGGACCGCCTTGATCCCGATGCCTTGAGTGTCCTGGAACGGCTGGCCGCGGCCGGTTACCAGGCCTATCTGGTGGGCGGCGGCGTCCGTGATCTTTACTTAGGTAAGAATCCCAAGGATTTTGACATCTCCACCGATGCCCATCCCGGTCAGATCCGCAAGGTGTTCCGCAACAGCCGGACCATTGGCCGGCGCTTCCGCTTGGTCCAGGTCTTTTTCGGCGGGAAAAAAATCATTGAGGTCTCCACCTTCCGCTGCCGCTCCGAGTTTGACCAGGAGAGCAGTGACAAGGTGCTGGCCGCCAACAACACCTTTGGCAACGAGGTGGACGACGCCTTCCGCCGCGATCTGACCATTAACGGTATCTTCTACGATCAGGCCGAGGAGAGCGTCATCGACTATGTGGGCGGCGTTGCCGACCTGGATGACAAGGTGGTGCGCGTCATCGGCGAGCCGGAGCGGCGCATCACCCGTGATCCGGTGCGGATGATGCGGGCCGTGCGCCACGCGGCCCGGGCCGGCTTTACCATTGAACCGGCCACCCTGGCCGCCGTCAAGGACCATCTCTCGGACCTCTCCGTCTGCCCGGTCTCCCGGGTGCGGGATGAGTTGTTCAAGGATCTCCACCATGTGGCCACCGGCCCCTGGGTGGAGCTGGCCGCGGAGTGTGGTCTCTTCCAGGAGCTGCTTCCCATGTACCGGGGGTTGGAGCCGGATGTCTACCAAGAGGTGGCCCGGCTCATGGCGGTTTCCGACCGTCTCCAGGCCGCTGACATCCGCTTGCCCGACGATATCCTCCTGGCCTTACTCTTTCTCCCCTGGGCCCAGGCCACCTATACGGAGATGGGCCAGGAGCTGAAGACCGGCGAGGCGTTCCAGCTCTCCCGCCAGATCAGGGACCGGCTGGGCAAGGAGCTGAAGCATCTGGACATCAAGCGGGCCGCCAAGGAGCAGATTGCCACCCTGCTGGCCCTGCTCCCCATCTTTCACCAGACCGCCAGCCGGGGCTGGCCCAAGTGGTTCCAGCGCAAGAGTTATTTCAAGGAAGGTCTCCTCTTCTTCTCCCTCTGGCAGGAGGCTAAAGGTGGTGATCCGGTTGACCCGGAGCTGTTGCCCCGGCCCGCCACCCCTCCCCCGGTGCGGCGCTCGGCCCGCAAACCGGCCCGGCGCAGCCGAGGCCCCGCCTATGCCGTTAAAAAGCAGAAGGGCGGGGTGTTCGGGTTTAAGCAGAACGAAGTAAAGAGAAAGAAGTAGAGGAATATAGAAGTAAAGAATGGCGGCTGTTTTTAAGCAGACCGTTCCCTTCTTCTCTACCTCTCTACCTCTCTACTTCTTTACTTCTCTACTTCTATATTTATATAACTCCCCATTTCTCTCCCCTGAGTGCCGACCCCGTGATGAATTCCGATCTCCTCAACACCCCCACCCGCAAGCTCATGGCCCTGGCCCTGGAGGAGAAGCTGGCCCAGCGCCAGGACCGTTTTTCCCTCTGCGCCATCATGAACGCCAAGTCGGGCCGCTGTTCCGAGGACTGTAGTTTCTGCACCCAGTCGGCCCACTTCCAGACCGATACCCCCCACTACCCTTTAGTCTCCCCGCAAGAGGCGGTGGCGGCGGCTAGGGCTGCCAAGGCGGACGGGGCCAGCCGTTTCTCCCTGGTTACCAGCGGCCGGGGGCCCAGGGCGGAGGAGATCCCCGCCCTGACCCAGCTGATCAGGGCCATTGGCCAGGAGGTGGATATCAAGGTGTGCGGTTCCTTCGGCATCATGGACCAGGAGGGACTGGTCCAGCTGCGGGCGGCGGGGTTGAGCCGTTACCACCATAACCTGGAGAGCTCCAAGGAGTTCTTTCCCGCCATCTGTACGTCGCACACCTTTGAGGAGCGCCAGGCCACCATCCGGGCGGCCAAGGGAGCCGGTCTTTCGGTGTGCAGCGGCGGCATCATCGGTCTCGGCGAGAGCGAGGCGGACCGCCTTTCCCTGGCCCGCGACCTGGCTGCCCTTGGCGTTGATTCGGTGCCCCTTAACATCCTCATGCCCTTAGCCGGCACCCCCCTTGCCTCCCAGACCCAGCTTGCCCCGGGGGAGATCCTCCGGGCCATTGCCATCTTCCGCCTCACCCTGCCCCATGTGCCTCTGCGGTTGGCCGCCGGCCGGGACACCGCCCTGCCCGATTTTCTGGCCAGCGCCTTCATGGCCGGGGCCGACTCCATGATGATCGGCGGCTACCTCACCCAGCGGGGGAGATCGGTGGCGGACGACCAGCGCTTTATCAGAGAGATTAAGGCCCTATGGACCGATTGAGCTGGCTGGCCCGGCGGCGGGCGGCCGGAGAGCTGCGCCACCTTTCGCCCCTGGAGCGCCGGGCTGATGGCCAGGTCCTGGAGCCCGACTCCCTCCGGCCCATCGTTGATTTTTCCTCCAATGATTACCTGGGGCTGGCCAGCCACCCTGAGGTTATCGCTGCCAGTGGCGCGGCCCTGGAGCGCTTTGGGGCCGGGGCCGGCGCGGCTCGGCTGATGAGCGGCGACATGCTCCTCCACCATGAGCTGGAAACGGAGGTGGCGGCCTACAAGGGTAAGGAGGCCGCCCTGCTTCTGGCCAGCGGTTTTCAGGCCAACGTTACCATTATCCCCGCCCTCATGGGCCGTCACGATGTGATCTTCGCCGACCGCCTCAACCACGCCTCTCTGGTGGATGGCAGCCGCCTGGCGCAAAGCCGCCTCCACCGTTTCCGCCATAACGACATGGATCACCTTGAGGATCTTCTCCGTAAGCATAGGGGAAGCGGCGAGGCCCTCATTGTGGTGGAGTCCCTCTACTCCATGGATGGTGATATGGCCCCCCTGGCCGAGCTTGTCGCCCTGAAGGAGCGGTACAACTGTCTGCTCATGGTGGATGAGGCCCACGCCACCGGTCTCTTCGGGCCGGACGGCAGCGGCCTGGTGGCGCAAAGCGGCTGCCCGGCCGGGGTGGATCTCATCATGGGCACCTTTGGCAAGGCGTTGGGCAGCTTCGGGGCCTATATCGCCGCGGATGGGACCATGATCGATTTTCTCATCAACCGGGCCCGGGGCTTCATCTACTCCACCGCCCTGCCGCCGGCGGTGATCGGGGCCAGCCTGGCCGCCATCAGGCTCTGTAAGGAGCAGCCGCGGTTGCGCCAGGAGCTGTGGGAGAAGGTGGCCATCTTTCGGGCCGCCCTGGCCCACCATGGCTGCCCCACCTCGAGCCCCAGCCAGATCATTCCCCTGACCATGGGTAAGAGTAAGGCGGCCCTGGCCCTGGCCCACCATCTCCGGGAGCAGGGGGTGTACGCCACCGCCGTCCGCCCCCCCACGGTGCCGGAGAATACGGCCCGCTTGCGTTTCTCCGTGACCCGGACCCTTACCCCTGCCCAGCTTGAGGAGACGGCGGCCCTGGTGGGGGGATGGCGGAAAAAGGAGTAGGCCCTTTTTCCCCTGGCCAGGACCATTACCCCGGTTGTATGGTTTTATATGGTCGCCATACTTCTCTTCATCATCTGGGTCAACATCCTGCCGCCCCTGGCCAGTCTTTTTTTTAACCGGCTATACAGTTGGCCCCTGGACTTTGGCGTTTGCGGCCCGGATGGCCAGCCCCTCCTGGGCCCCCATAAGAGCTGGCGCGGTCTTTTGGCCTCTTTGGCTGGCGGCGCGGCCCTGGCCCCGCTCCTGGGCTGGAGCTGGCAGCTGGGGTTGGCCGCCAGCGCTCTTGCCATGGCCGGCGATCTCCTTACCAGCCTGGGCAAGCGGCGCTTTAAGCTGGCCTCTGGCCGGGTTGTCCCGCTGGTGGACCATCTGCTGGAATCACTGCTGCCCGCCCTCTTCCTGGGCGCCAGGCTGCAGCTTGCCTGGTGGCAGGTGGGGCTGGCCTGCCTGCTCTTCATCGTTCTGGCCAGCGGCGGGGTCCGCCTCTGGCACGCCCTGATCTTCAAGCCCTCGCCGAAAAACTCGCCCAGGCTGGTGCGTTCCCCGGTGCGCTATCGGGAGTGGCGGGCCTGCCATGAGCCCCTGGCCCGCTGGCAGACCATGCTCAACCTCACCAGCCTCCTCTCCAACCAGGTGGTGCTGGCCCCCCTCTTTAAGGCGGCCGGCCTCTATGAGCGGGGGCTGGCCAACACCCTGGCCCCGGAGGTGACCCCCCGTCATTTTTCCTGCCCCGGCCTGCCCAAGTCCTTTGCCGGCCTGCGTATCCTGCTGCTCACCGATCTCCACCTGGACGGGGTGACCGGCCTGGGGGAGGTGATGGGCCGTCAGCTGAGTGGCCTGGAGGTGGATCTCTGTCTGGTGGGGGGGGATCTGCGGATGAAGACCTACGGCGCCATGGCCCCCTGCCTTCGGGAACTGAAAGAGCTGTTGCCGCAGATCAAGAGCCGCCACGGGATATTCGCCGTGCTGGGCAACCATGACTGTATTGAGATGGTCCCGGAGCTGGAGGACTGTGGCCTGACCATGCTGGTCAACGATAACTGGTGCCTGGAGGAAGACGGGGAGAGACTCTGGCTGGTGGGGCTGGACGATCCCCATTACTACATGGTGGACAATGTGCCCCTGGCCATGCGCCAGGTGGGCCAGGGGGAGTTTTCAATCGTTCTGGCCCACTCGCCGGAGGCGTACCGGGGGGCGGCGGCCCATGGCGCCAACCTCTACCTCTGCGGCCACACCCATGGCGGCCAGATCTGCCTGCCCGGGGGGCGGCCGCTGCTCACCAACAGCCGGGCCCCGCGTTACACGGCCAAAGGCCACTGGCGCTTTCAGAATATGCAGGGCTACACCAGCCGCGGGGCAGGGGCCTCCGGCGTGCCCTTACGCTTCAACTGCCCGGGGGAGTTGACCCTGATAACCTTGCAAGATGCTTAGCCAGATACCAAATATCCTCTCCCTCCTGCGCATAGGCCTAGGCCTGCTGCTGCCCTTTGCCCCGCAATCGTGGTGGCTGGCCCTGATTATCGCCGGCGGCCTCACCGATTTTCTCGATGGCTGGGTGGCCAGGCGCTGGCACCTTACCAGCTGGCAGGGGGCCCTGCTGGACGGCTTTGCCGACAAGTTCTTCATGCTCATCGCCCTGGTCACCGTGGCCCGGGGCGGCTATTTTTCCCTGCTCTGGCTGCCACCCATCCTGGCCCGGGATATCCTGGTCCTGTTTGCCGCCCTCCACGGCCTCTACCACCGCTCCTGGGAGACCTTCAAGCGGGTGCCGGCCCGGATTCCGGGGAAGGTAACCACCGCCGGTCAGTTCCTGCTGTTGGCCGTGGCCCTTGTCTGGCCTGGTGGCCTGCTGGTGGCCTTCTTCCTGGCCCTGGCCGTGGCGGCCAGCCTCCTGGCGGCCTTTGATTATGGCCGCCTCTTCTACCTGGAGGTCACGGCGCCGAAAGGTTGAGATTTTTTTGTGATTGCCAAGCAACTTCAGCCGATTTACGAGTTGTCTGTTCACCACGAAGAGACGAAGAGCACGAAGGCTGAAAGTCGCTGGTAATCACAAAGCGACTTGCCACGGAACCAACGGAAAGCACAGAATGTTTTCCCACAATTTCCGTGTATTCGGTGGATTCTGTGGCAAAAGTAGCGGGGCTTATCTCTTTGGCCACAGATTCTGTGGTAATCACATTTTTTTTATGACTTCTCTTTCTCGTCCGGGTCGCCAGTGACCCGCTCCAGGGTAGCCATAAGATTTTCCGCCCGTGATTTCGGTGGTTTGAAGATGGCGTTCCGTTCATCTTCGCTGTAGTTTGCCTGGACAAAATCCTGGATGGGCAGCAGCTCAAACCAGCAGTTGCGGATGCGGCCACAGGGCAGACCATCCTGCATGGTCCGGCAGTAACTAAAGCCGATGGTATGGCCCAGCATGGGGCAGTACCATTCCCGGTCGTCAAATTTTTTTAAGTCCTCTTTGTCCCTTGCCACTCTACTCCCCTCCTCGAATTTATTGGTTTACCATAAGCGGCCAAGGGCGGGAACCTGTGCGCCAATGTTCAGGCGCCGCACCACCCCTTCGCTGAAAATTGTCTCTGGCTAACATCTTGCTTTCCCTGGCCTTAAATAGGGGCTGACCAGCGGAGATAGTAATTCAGGGACGAGTCTAAACCGCCAATGAGCGGCTGTAAACCTTAGGCTATCTTGAATAGTTGCTATTTTGCCCGATTACTGCCTTGTCGCAAAAAAGAAAAATTTTCACTGCCCTTGCCCGCGAACAGGTAAGCGAGTTTGCGGGACTCCGAAATATCAAACTATTCAAGACACCCCTTAAGTGTCCAGCGGCAAGGGACATTTGTCAGGCGCCCCTTGCCTGGCCAGGAGTAGGCGTGATATTTTAAGGGAGTTAATGGCCTGCCGCCAGATATGGATGACCCGCCTGGGTCGCAACCAACCGCGCCGAGAATCTTCGATGTCCCTGTCCCGTCAAATAATCAGAGTAACCCTGCCGCTGCTGGGCCTCCTTCTTCTGCTCCCGGGCCAGACCAGGGTGGCGGCCCAGCCGGCCCGGGGCGAGCTGCCGCTTCAGCCCCGGGTTATTGCCGACAAAACCGTGCTCTCCCGGCCCGTCTTGGCCAGCCACGGCCAGCTGCAGCGGGTTCTGCCGGCCGAGGTTGCCAGCCAGGGGGCCCAATCATCCCAGCCCCCCTGGCTGCCGGGTCTGCTGGCCCTGCTCTTCATCTCCTCCCTGCTTCTCTTTACCTGGCAGGTGGCCCTCGGCCTGCGGGCCAGCGGTCCGGTGGGCCTGCTGGCCATCCTCCATCGCCGTCTGCTGCCGGCGGTTCTGGGGCTGCTGATCCTGGTCATGGGAGTGCTCTTCTTTGATCTCCAGAGGGACTATAAGGGGCAGATGGCCAGAGAGGAGCAGGGCCAGCAGCAGCTGGCGCGGGAGCAGGCCCTGGGCGGGATGAATCTGCTGGGCCAGGAGGGGAGGGCGGCGGGATATCACCCCCGCCATGAGAAACGGATGATCATTATCCTGGCCTCTTTTTTTCTGGCCGGCGCTGGCGTCGTCCTGCTCTTCAGGCGCCAGGAGGGGCGGATTTGGCGGGAGCTTGCCCCCTTGCTTAAAGAGCTCAGGGGCACCAATGGCGAGTTGCCACCGCTTAGCTCCTATGAGATCAGGGAGTTTGCCGCCATCGCCCGCGGGCTGCGGGAGGCCAGCCAGGCCCAAGATCAGGCCCTTGACCTGGTGCAAAAGCAGGAGGATAGGTATATCCAGGCCGTGCACCGTTCGCCGGAGGCGATGATTCTCATCGATGACCACGTCTTTGTCGAGAGCAACGAGGCCGCGGCCCGGATGCTCGGTTATGGGGGGAGGGAGGAGCTGCTCGATTTTCAGCTCTCGGTGATCGCCCCGCCCTATCAGCCTGATGGAAGTGACTCGGTAGCCAAGGCCAGGGAGATGGTGGCCATCGCCGTTAGCCGGGGGAGTAACCGTTTCATCTGGCAACACCTGCGGGGTGACGGCAGCCCCGTCTCGGTTGAGATCACCCTCTCCCATTCCCCGGTGAGCATCGTGCCGGGCCGGACCATTCTCCAGGCCTTCTTGCGGGACCTGAGTCCCCAGGAGGAGGCGGCCGAGAAGGTGCGCCTGGCCGAAGAGAGGCTCCAGTCCAGCCTGGCCAAGAGCAAGCGGATGAACATGCTGATGAGTGGCCGTGAGTTCCGGATCCTAGAGATGAAAGACGAGGTGAACGGCCTGCTGGCGGAGATGGGGCGCCCGTCCAGATATGGCGGGGAGCGGGCGGAGATGGCAGCCCTTATCCAGGAGGAGATTGAGGGGGAAGGGGGCTTAGCCGCCGGCCGGGAGGGCTTATGTTAGGCCATCTTCGGCGCCATTGGCGAGCCCTGCTGGTCATGACCCTGGGCTTGGTCCTCGCCATTGACTGCTACAGGCTCTTGGTCCGGCTGGAGGAGCGCCACCTGGAGTCCGTCTTTGCCAGGTCCTGCCAGACCCGGGCCCATCAGGTGGAGGAGCAGTTTTACGAGGGTCTGCGTAATCAGGAGAATATGAGTTCCGTCTGCGCCCTCTTTCCGGAGCTGAGCCGTGACGACTTTGCCATAATCAGCCAGGGGCCCTTACGCCAGCTCTCCTTCTATCAGGCCATGGAGTGGATCCCCCGCCGTAGCGGCGGGCAACAACGGCGGCCAGCCACATCCGTGGTCCAGGCGGCCCGCCAGGAGGAGGAGGGTGCCGCTGATTTTCGGCTGACAACCGTTGCCAGCGGCGGCCGGCCGCAGTTGAGTCCGGCCCGAGATTCCTACCCGGTTGCCTATGTGGAGCCCCTGGTCGGCAACGAACTGGCCCTGGGCCAGGATCACTCCTCAGACCAGGCCCGGCGGGACGCCCTGGAGGAGTCCAGGCAGAGCGGCAGGAGCAGGGCCACCGCTCCCCTGACCCTGGGCCGGGAGGGACTTGCTAAGGGTTTTCTCCTCTTCACCCCCCTCTACTTCAACCAGGAGAGGCGGGATCCCAATGATCTGCGCGGCTTCATCGTCGGGCTGATCCGCTATTCGCCCCTGCTGGAGTCGGTCTTGGCTGGCCCGGATGAGAAGCGCTATGATCTCTGGTTCCATGACGTCACGGAAGGGGCCCAGCTTCTTTTCAGCGGCAGTATGAGCGGCCACCCCCTGGACCCGCAGCTGGCGACTCTCGCCCCGGCGGAACTGGCGGGAGCCCATGGCCATGGTGTGGTGGCCAAGGAGTCATTCAGCTTTGCTGGCCGGGACTATGAGCTGTTCTTTGCCGCTGGGGAAGGGCTGCGGGCCGAGCATATGAGTCAGCGCCCCCTGGGGGTGGCCCTGGCGGTGACCCTGGTCAGCCTCCTCCTCTCCCTGCTCCTCTTTGGCCAGGGACGGCGCCAGCAGTTGGTCGAGGCCCAGGTGTCGGCCCAGACCGCTCTCCTGCGCCGCAACGAGAAACGGTTTCGCGATATAGTCACCACCATGGCTGACTGGATCTGGGAGACGGATGGTCGCGGCGTCTTTTCCTACAGCTCCCAGCAGGTGGAGGAGATCCTCGGTTATGGGCCGGGCGAGCTGCTGGGGCGCCCCCTCCACCACCTTCTCTGCGATGACCAGCATGCCTCGCCCCGTGACGCCATGGCCAACCGTGAGGTGGTGCGGAATAAGGAGTGGTGGTTCCGCCACCGGGACGGACACCCCTGCTGCCTGCTGAGCAACGCCACCCCCATTATCTCTGAGGATGAACGTTTCCTGGGCTTCCGGGGGACCGGCTCTGATATTACCGGGCGGAAGAGCTCGGAGGGGCAGCTGACCAAACTGCTCTCCAGCCTGCAGGTGGGGCTGGTTATTATCCGCAGCAGCGACCAGCATATCGTCTTTGCCAACCAGGCCGCCGCCGCCATGGTGGGCTTGGCCAAGGAGGCGATGCTGGGCCGGAGCTGTTACCGTTTTATCTGTCCGCCGGAGCAGAAAACATGCCCCTACCTGGCCGGGCAGCAGGAGATAAACAGCTGTGAAAGCTCTCTGCTCTGCCATGATGGCCGGAAACTTCCCATCCTGAAGACGGTGAAGCCCTTCGTCTACCAGGGCATGGAGTGTCTGCTGGAGTCCTTTGTGGATATCTCGCCCCTGCAGGCGGCCCGGGACGAGAGCGCCTCCTACCAGGTGGAGCTGGAGGAGAGCCGGGAGATTCTTCTCTCCATGATGGAGGATGCCGAGTACAGCCGGCAGCAGTTGGAGGAGAGCAATCTGAACCTGGCCCACATCAAGCAGGCCTTTGACGCCTCCAGTGAGGCCATCGCCATCACCTCCGCCCGGGGCGCGCCCCTCTATCAGAACGAGAACTTCAGCCGCCTCTTTGGTTATGGCCTGGAGGAGTTTCAAGAGGTTCACCCCTCGGTTATCTATGATGACCGCCATCTCTCCCGCCGGGTGTTCCGCGGCCTGATGCGCAGCCAGAGCTGGCAGGGCGAGATCATGGCCCGGAGCAAGAGTGGCCGCCGCTTCATGGTGGAGCTTAAAGCCGATGCCATCCGGGACGAGAAGGGGGGGATGGTGGGACTGGTGGGGGTCTACAGTGATATCAGCCAGCGCAAGGAGCTGGAGGGGCGGGAGGCCCTGCTCCACAACCTGCAGAAGGGCTTATTCCGGCCCGTCTCCCTCGAGGAGAAGATGGAGCAGATTGCCACCGCGGTGGTGGCCATGGCCCGGGCCGACTTCTGCCGCATTTGGCTCAAGGAGCCGGGTGACTGCTGTGAGCAGGGCTGTGTTCACCTGGGCCATGATGGGGCGGCGGCCTGCCCGGGGAACTGCAGCTGCCTGCACCTGTTGGCCTCCGCCGGGCGCCATAGCCACACCGATCAGGAACTCCACCGGAGGGTGCCGCTGGGGAGCCATGAGATCGGCCTTTTAGCCAGTGGCAGGGAGGAGCGCGTCCTGAGCAACGATGCGGCCCATGAGCCGCGTATCGCTGACCGGCAGAGGGCCAGGGAGTTGGGCTTGGTGGCCTTTGCCGGCTATCAGCTCCTGAGCAGTGAGGGGGAGTGCCTGGGGGTGCTGGCCCTTTTTGCCGACCATGAGATTACGCCGGCGCTGGACAGTTTTCTGGCCGGCGTGGCCCACCTCACCAGCCAGGTGGTCCACCTCAGTCAGACCCAGGAGGACCTCAGGTCCTCCATGGAGCTGGCCCGCCACATGGCCCAGGAGGCAGAGCACGCCAGCCGGGCCAAGAGTGAGTTCCTGGCCAACATGAGTCACGAGATCCGCACCCCCTTAAACGGGGTGATTGGCATGAGCGGCCTGTTGCTGGCCACTGATCTCAGCGACAAGCAGCGCCACTATGCCCAGGTGACCAAGTCCAGCGCCAAGTCACTGGTCCATATCATCAACGATATCCTCGATATCTCCAAGATTGAGGCCGGTCTGATGGAGCTGGAGAAGATCCCCTTCAACCTGGCCACCATCCTCCGGGAGCTGAGCGACACCATGAGTTACGCGGGCCAGGAAAAGGGGGTGGCCTGGCGCTACATTTTGGCCGCGGCCGTGCCGGATGAACTGCTGGGAGACCCGGTGCGCCTGCGCCAGGTGCTCACCAACCTGGCGGGTAACGCCCTGAAGTTCACCCACCAGGGCCAGGTGGAGATCCGGGTGGATCTGCCCCAACCAGAGCTCCTGCGCTTTGTCGTGGTGGACAGCGGCATAGGCGTTTCCGCCTCGCAGCAGGCCAAGCTCTTCCAGAAGTTCAGCCAGGCCGACAGTTCCACCACCCGCCGCTTTGGTGGCAGTGGGCTGGGGCTGGCCATCTGCCAGGAGCTGGTGCGCTTGATGGGCGGCGAGATTGGCATGAGCAGTGAGGAGGGGCACGGTTCCACCTTCTGGTTCACCATGCCCCTGCAGAGGGCCGGGAGCACGGAGGTGCCGGGCCAGCAGCAGGCCGCAGATGAGGACCGGATCCCCGAGATACTTCCCTGTGAGAACGCCTTAATCCTGCTGGTGGAGGACAACGAGGTCAACCAGATGGTGGCCCGCTCCATCCTGGAGAAGATGGGGGCCCAGGTGCAGGTGGCCGCCAACGGTGAGGAGGCGGTGAATATGGTGGCCGATCATGAGTATGACCTGGTCTTCATGGATGTGCAGATGCCGGTGATGGACGGCTATGAGGCGGCCCGGCGGATTAGGGGGGAAGAGGAGGGGCTGGCCGTCGTCGCCATGACGGCCCACGCCTCCAGCCAGGACCGGGAGCGCTGCCTGGCCGCGGGCATGAACGATTACCTGACCAAGCCGATCAATATAGCGGCCCTGGTCAGCTGCCTTGAAGAGTGGCTGCCTGGCCGCCCCGTTGGCCTGGACCAGCGCCGGCCCAAGGCGAGTAAAGGGGCACTCCTGGCCGCCCCAGATGATTTATTAACAGATGAAAAACAAGAGGAGGAAGGGCGATGATGGATAGAACCACCGGGGGAGCGTCGTGGGCCGGGGGGAGGCAGATGATATTCAACCGGCAGCTCCTCCTGGAGCGGCTTCTGGGGGATCATGATCTGCTGGCCACAATAGTCTCCTCCTTTCAAAGCGATACCCGCCTGCGCCTAGATGAGCTGAAGGTGACCCTGGCCCAGGGCGATGTGGAGGCCGCCACCCGCCTGGCCCACACCATAAAGGGCTCGTCCGCCAACGTGGGGGGTGAGGCGTTGAGTAATGTGGCCCAGGATCTGGAGCGGCTGGGCCGGGCCGGTCACCTGCGAGAGATGAACAGGCAGATCTCCCAGTTGGACTCCTGCTTCAGCCAGTTCTGCGCTGAGTTGGGCAAGGAGAGGGGCGCCTCCTCCTAGAAGTGCCAGTGGCTGGCCGCCTGCTCGAAGGCGGCGGCAAAGCCGGGAAAGTCTGCCGTGGTACCGGTCAGCTGCGCCAGGGTCTCCCCGCTCAGGCTGGTGCGGCCCACCATCTCCGTCAGTCCCACCAGGATACCGTTGGTCAATCCCTCAAGATTATAGCCGCCCTCCAGGGTGATGAGCAGCTTGCCGCCACAGATCTCCTGGGCCAGCTCCATCACCTTGCGGGTCTGGTAGGCAAAGCCGTCGTTGGTCACCGTCATGCCCCCCAACGGGTCGTTGACATGGGTGTCATAGCCGGCCGAGACCAGGATGAGCTGGGGCTTATAGGCCCGGGCCACCGGGGCGACGATGTCGTTGAAGATCCGGGCGTACTGCTCGTCGCCCAGGCCGGCGGGCAGGGGTACGTTCACCGTGTGGCCCAGACCCTGGCCCTCACCGCACTCGTCCACCGCGCCGCTGCCCGGGTAATAGGGGTATTGGTGGCAGGAGAAGTAGAGGACCTGGTCGCTGTTATAGAAGCTGTGCTGGGTGCCGTTGCCATGGTGCAGGTCCCAGTCGATGATCATTACCCGCTTTAATCCCAACTGGTCCAGGGCGTACTGAGCCCCGATGGCCACGTTGTTGAAGAGGCAGAAGCCCATGGCCCGGTCGCCCTCGGCGTGATGGCCCGGTGGTCGGACCAGGGCAAAGGCGTTGTCCACCTGGCCGGCCACCACCTGGCTCACCCCCTCCACCACGGCGCCGGCGGCCAGACAGGCGGCGTCATAGGAATCAGGCGAGGTGGTGGTGTCCGCGTCCAGGGCGTCGAAGGTGCGCCCTTTAGTCTGGGCTATCCGTTCGATATGACCCTCGGTGTGGATGGCGGAAAGGATGGCGTGGCTGGCGGGCCTGGCCACGGGGAAGACGAAATTTTCGGCAATCTCCGGCCGGTCCAGCTCTTTGTAGATGCACTCCAGCCGCTGGGGCCGTTCCACATGGCTGTGGCCCGGGTCATGGGCCAGGAAGAGATCGTCGCGAAAGATGGCGGTGGTCATGGTGGTGTCCTTGTCTGGCTGAAGGTTTTTCTGAAGATCTGTTCTCAGGGGGCGGTCCTAATAACTTCCTCTTCGGTGATAAGGTAGTGGACCGGCACGTCGTGGGACTGGGCCGGTATTGCCGGGGCCAGCTGGAGCTGGAAGCAGAGGGCCACCCGGAGGGCCTGGGGGGCCAGGTTGGCGAAGAAGCGGTCATAATAACCGCCGCCATAGCCCAGCCGGTTGCCCTGGCGGTCAAAGACGGCGCCGGGCACCAGGACCAGGTCCAGCTGGGTCGGGTCCAGCTCCTGGCAGCGCCGGGGGTCCGGTTCCGGGATTCCCCACGACCCCGGCCGCAGGTCAAGCTCGGGCTCCCGGATCTCATAGGCCACCAGGCGTGAGTCGTGGGGGATGGTCAGCGGCGCCGCCACCCTTTGCCCCTGGGCCAGGCAGTGGGCCATGAGCTCCCTGGTGGCCACCTCGCTCTTGAAGTTGACATAGAAGAGCAGGGTTTGGGCCTGTTGGAATGGGGGTAGGTTGCGGAGCCTCTGGCCAATGGCCGCGCTGGCCCGGGCCCGCTCTTCTGCCCCTAATCTGTCACGCGCAGCCAGGGTGGCCTGGCGCAGGCTTTGCCGGTCCATGGCCCTACCCCCTTCTTTCTTTGGGCTGCTTAAGGGCGGCCAGGACCTGGCGGCAGAGGCCGTGGATGAAGCGGACCTCCCGGCCCCGCAAGCCCACCCGGTTGAAAAACTGCTTCAGGTTATGCAGCCAGTAACCCACCTCCTTGTCGTCCAGCCGCTCCAGGGCCGTGATGGTGGCGCCAATGTCATCGTACATGGCCTGGAGTGCCTGGGATGGCGCGGAGCGCGGCAGGGCGGGGGGGGTGCGGTCCTGGTTCCAGAGGGCGGAAAAGAGCTCATGGCAGACGATGGCCACGGCCTGGGCCAGGTTGAGGGAGGAGAAGTCGGCGGTGGGGATGGTAAGCGTGGAGTTGCAGTAGCTTAGGTCGTCATTGGTCAGGCCCCGATGTTCCGGGCCAAAGACCAGGGCCACCCGGTTGTGGGCCAGGCGGGGCAAAAGATCGGCGGCCAGCTCGCGCGGCTCCAGGGGGCGCTGGCGCTGGCGGCCGCGGCGGGCCGAGGTGGCAACCACCCATTGGCAGGGGGCCACGGCCTGGGCCAGGGTGGGATGGAGCTCCATCTTCTCCAGGAGATGGCTGGCATGGTGGGTGGCCATCCGGGCCATGGCCTCCTGGTCGGGCCAGCTGTCCCGGACCAGGGCCAACCGGCTAATCCCCATGTTGCAGGCGACCCGGGCCGCCGCTCCCACGTTTTCAGCGTAGCGGGGGGCCACCAGGACGATGGTTACCTGGGCCATTGCCTCATTTATCTTGTCAAGCTGGGCCATTTGTCGCGTAGGGTTGTTATGTGAATCTGCTATCCTTCAGTCACCAGGCGGAAGTTAACCCGGTGCTGGCTCAGGTCCACCCGGTCCACAACCACGGTGACCAGGTCGCCTAAGCGGTGGCTCCGGCCGCTGCTCCGTCCCGTCAGCCGGTGGTTCTTGTCGTCCAGGACAAAGTAGTCGTTGCCCAGGTCTGCCATGGCCACCCCGCCGCCCACGGCCGGGTGGTCCAGCTCAACAAAGAGGCCGTAGGAGCTGACCCCGGAGATGATGCCGCTGAAGGTCTCCCCCACATGGGCCAGCATAAAGGCCGCCTTCAGGCGGCTGTGCATGTCGCGCTCCGCGTCCACGGCCCGCCGTTCCAGGCCGGAGAGGAGTTCGGCTACCCCCTCCTGGAGATCTTCTCCCCCCTTTTTCTTGCCTGCTTTTCGGGCCAGGGTGGCGGCCAGGGCGCGATGGACCTGGAGATCCGGGTAGCGGCGGATGGGGGAGGTAAAGTGGCAGTAACAGGGGGCGGCCAGGCCGAAATGGCCGGAGTTGTCCGGGCTGTAGCGGGCCTGCTGCATGGTGCGCAGCATCAGGTTGTTGATCACATACTCGGCCGGGCTCTCATGGGTCTGGGCCAGGATGGCGTTGTACCAGTGGGGGGTGCCCTGGTCTGGCGGCAGCTGGCCTAAAACATTATGGGTGAACTGGGCAAACTCCTCCACCTTGAGGGGATTGGGCGCTTCGTGGATCCGGTAGAGGCAGGGGGTGTGCTCCTCGGCCAGGAAGGCGGCCACGGCCTCGTTGGCGGCCAGCATGAACTCCTCGATGATCCGGTGGGCCTGGTTACGGGCCCGCCGCTCCACTGAGAGCACCTGCTGCTGGTCGTCGTTGATGATAATCTCCGCCTCGGGCAGGTCAAAGTCCAGGGAACCGCGGCGGTGGCGCATCTTCCCCAGCCCTTCTGCCAGCTCGATCATGGGGGAGATCAGCTCATGCAGCTCCGGTTCTTCCTCCTCGCCGGAGATGATAGCCCACACCTGGTTGTAGGTGAGGCGGTGGCGGCTCTCAATGACGCTCTTGCCAAACCGGCTCTTGCGCCTCTTGCCCTGCCGGTCAAAGTCAATGATGGCGGTGAAGGCGTAGCGCTTTTCATGGGGGTTGAGGCTGCACAGGCCGTTTGAGAGGCGTTCGGGCAGCATGGGCAGCACGCCGGTGGGGAAGTAGACGCTGGTCCCCCGCTCATACGCCTCCTGGTCTAAAGGGGTGCCTGGTTGGACGTAGTGGCTCACATCGGCAATGGAGACATGGAGGCGGAAGCCGTCCTTCAGGCGGCTTACGGCCACGGCATCGTCAAAGTCGCGGGCCGTCTCGCCATCGATGGTGACGTGGGGGATCTCCCGCAGGTCCAGGCGCTGGTCGTCCAGGCGGACGGTGGCCGGGATCTTGGCCACCTGGGCCATGGTCTCCGGGCTGAATTTTTTGGGCAGGCGATGGCTGGCGATGACCATGGCCATCTGCACCTGGGGCAGGGCCGGGTCACCCAGCACCTCCTGCACCTGGGCCTGGGCGGCAAGGGTCTCTGTCTGGAAGAGGCTGATGCGGGCCCGGACCGCCTGGCCCTCCTCGGCCCCCCGCTCCTGGCCGGGCGGGATGGTGATCTCCAGCCGCAGGCGGCTGTCATCGGGGATGAGGCGGCCTCCCCCCTGGCTTAAGGGGTGGAAGATGCCCACCAGCTCGGTAAGGGAGCGCTGGCTTACCGCGACCACCCGCCCCTCGTCCTTGCCTTTCCGGCCGCCAATGATCTGGACCAGGACCTGGTCGCCGTGGATGGCAGGCCCCAGGTTGCGGCCGCCGATGAAGATGTCGTTCTCCCGGCCCGTTGCGCCAGCAGGGCTGACAAAGCCAAAGCCGCGGGGGTTGACGGTGAGTTCGCCACTGATAAAGGCCTCAGCCCGCAGGCTGAAGCAGTTGTTGTTTTTCTGGTGGAGCAGCCCCTCTTCAACCAGGGCGGGCAGCAGTTCGTTAAGCAGCTGGCGCCGGCCCCGGGGCCAGCCCAGGGCCTTGAGGATGTCCTTGGGGCCGGCCGGGCCGGCCAACCGGTTAATGACGCTGATCACCTGATCGGCCTGCTCCTGGGCCAGGTGGCTCTTCTGGGCGTGGGTCCGGCTCTGTTTTTTTCGTGTCTTGCGGGGTGGGTGGTGGCGGCGTCTGCGGCTCAAGGTGATGGCCTCAAAGGGGGAGGGGGGAGTAAAGGGATAGACCATCCTACCCGATCCGTCCCTAAAGCAAAAGGAGCTTTGTTATCCCAGGGTATTACCTGGAAAAATTCACTACTTGCTGTTGTTAAAAGAGATGGGTGGTGTATGATATTTTTTCTTAATTAGCCATTGTCCGCCGGCCTCATTACATAAGCGGCGGAGAAATTACTTTCGGACCCGCAACCGGTCCCACTGCTGAAACCCTGCCAATAAAAGAACCCATGCGCCATCAGCAATTTGACATAGCGGCCTACTCCCGGGAGATGGAGGGGATGCTGGGTGACCAGGAGCAGGCCCCCCTCTTCTGGCGCGCCTTCTCCTTTGCGGTGGACGCCCATCAGGATCAGCGCCGCAAATCAGGGGAGCCGTACGTGAGCCACCCGTGCCAGGTGGCCCGGATCATGGTCAAGGAGCTGGGGGTTTCCGACCAGCCCACCCTGGCCGCGGCCCTGCTCCATGACACGGTGGAGGATGTGGAGGGGGTCTCCCTGGAGCTGGTGGGGGAGCTGTTCGGTTCCAAGGTGGAGGACGTTGTTGACGGCTGCACCAAGATCTCCAACTTTCAGGGCGACCGCCAGCACTTTCTCAACCTGGTCCACCGTAAGCTCTTCTCCGGCTCCGCCTCGCGGCTGGAGGTGATTCTGGTCAAGCTGGCCGATCGTCTCCACAACCTGCGGACCATGGAGTCGATGCCCAAGCACAAGCGCCAGAAGATCGCCGACGAGACCTTAAGCGTCTATGCCCCCCTCTCCGGGGTGCTGGGGCTCTTTGGCGTCAAGCGCGAGCTGTACAACCTGGCCATCTTCTATAAATTCCCCAAGCAGGCGCCCAAGCGGCTGGCGGCCATCCAGAAGCTGCTGGCCAAGGCCCAGGAGGATGGCATTGACCGCCAGCTCTCCCAGGCCTTAAACGATGCCTGGCTCAGTCACACCATCCGCCTCAAGAGTAAAGGGTTGTGGTCTTACTACAGCCCGGCCAACGGCGAGCTGGCCAGCGAGATTGAGAACCCTCTGGAGGTGATCGTCCAGGTGGATGATGTCCAGACCTGTTACCGGGCCCTGGGGGTCCTTAACCAGAAGTTTCCCCCCATCCCCCGGACCATCCGCGACTTCATCGCCAACGCCAAGCCCACCGGCTACCAGAGCCTCCACGCCCGGGCCAATATCCATGGCCAGAACTACCTCTTCAAGATCAGAACCGACGAGATGGCCCACCAGGCCGGCACCGGCATCATCCGGGCCTGGTTCTCGGAGGGCACGGTCCACTCCGGCTTTGAGCAGGAGATAACCGAGATGTTCAATATCATGGGGGCGGAGATCGACCTCTCCTACCGGGACATGATCGCGGCCAGCGGCGGCAAGGAGATCTACACCTATACCCCCAAGGGCACCTGTATCTATCTGCCCCGCCAGGCCATTGTCCTTGACTTTGCCTTCCGGGTCCATACCGAGATCGGCCACCGCTGCATCGGCGCCAAGGTGGGCCAGCAGCTGGTGCCGCCATCCTTTGCCCTCTATGACGGCGACCGGGTCCAGATCTTCACCCAGGATGGGCCGGTCCATTTCAGCCAGGACATCCAGGCCCTGTGCCAGACCCCCCGGGCCCGCTCCGAACTGGCCCGGGTGGCCCGCCATCGCCGCCACCGGCTGGCCCGGGAGGTGGGGCGCCATCTCCTGGCCCAGGAGATGAAGCGCTATGGCCTGCCCGTCACCCTGCTGGATGCGGAGGAGATGGAGGATGTCAGTGAACGTTTCGGCCTGCGGGACGAGACCGAGATCTTCCTCCGCCTGGGCCAGGGCACCCTGCGGCTGCGCGAGGTGATCGGGGCCATTAAGGGTCTGCTCTACGTGGACCAGCCCACCCTGCAGCCCCCCACCGGCGCCCTCAACTCCATTCAGCTGGACAGTGTGGACCCGGCCTGGGTCAAGCTCTCCCGCTGCTGCGACCCCCTGCCCACGGAGAAGTCTCTCTATGGCCTCTTGAGCGAGCGGGGACTGTCGGTCCACCGGGTGGAGTGCCGGAAGGTGCAGGAACTCAAGGTGCAGCGGGAAGATCTCATTGAGTTGCGCTGGCAGCTGAAAGAGACCAAGGTGGATAAACCCCAGACCCTTTACCTTCCTGAGGGCCATCGCCGGGCCAAGGTATTCGCCGCCCTGGGCAAGGCCCCTGACTATGTGACCATCCTGGAGATGGAGGCGTTGTCCAGCAAGGCCCGGGTGGCGGAGACGGCCTGGGAGGTGCAGTTTCAGGTGGCCAACCTCCATCAGCTCCGCGCCTTCCTGCGCCATCTGCGCAAGACCGCCAATCTTAAGTTCGAGTTCGTTCTAGAGCAGTAGAGCTAACGGCTCAACTGCACCCCATCTTCAAACAATCAGTCCTCGGCCTGTTTGGGCAAATATGGCCTCGCCTAGCCATCCGTTTGTTCGATTGGAGAACAGTTCACCCTTAGGTCCTGGTCAGGGTTCAGCACTTCGTCATTCGCCATTTCTGGTGACCTCTGCGGTTCGTTTTTGGCTAAAGCCTTTCCACTCCCTCGGCCAGCGCCTCCAGCCCGGCCCGGTCGCGGATGGTGATCTCCTTGCCGCTGCTCTCGATATAGCCGTTACTGGCCAGCTTGGCCAGGATCCGCGACAGGGTTTCCGGGATGGTGCCCAGCAGGCTGGCCAGCTGCCCCTTGGCCATGGCCAGGCGGATGGTGGGTGAGCCGCCGCTCTCCTCACTGAGGAGGAGGAGGTGAACGGCCAAGCGGCTCGGCACCTCTTTTAAGGAGAGGGCCTCGATCATGTTGGCGAACTGCCGCAAGCGCAGGGAAAGGGTGGCCAGCATGGCCAGGGCCAGGGAGGGCTGGCGGCCGATGAGCTCGTGGAAATCCTGGCGGGGGAGGAAGAGGACCCGGCTCTTCTCCAGGGCCATGGAGTTGGCCGGGTAGGTGGTGCCGGCAAAGACGGCCACCTCGGCAAAGGGCTCGCCCGGTCCCAGGAGGTGGAGGATCTGTTCCTTGCCGTCAAAGGAGAGCTTGTACACCTTTACCTGGCCTTCACTGACGATGTAAAGGCCCCGGGCCTCATCGCCCTCGTTGAAGATCTGTTGCCGGCGCTTCAGCTCCAGGACCTTGGTGATCCCGGCCAGGGCCTGGAGGTCTTGGTCGCTTAGTTTGCTGAACAGGGGGATCTGGCTTAGTTGGTCGAGATTTTTCATTGTTTGTCTGTAATAGGTTGAGACCGCCGCCTTTCGGACCTTCGGCCTTCGATATTCCGGAGTCAAAGCAGGCTCGTTTATCCCCTTTAGGGTGCTTATCTGCGGTTCGTTTTAGTTATGGGATGGTTGCGGCCAGGGTGAAATTGCCCAACTGGCAGGCCTGGACCTGGGGGAGCTGGCTGGGCAGGGTCCGCTGGCCGGGCTTGGGGGTGAAGGTGAGGCTGGCGATGCTTCCCTGCCACGCCACCCGGCTGAGGCGCGCCTCGAGAAAGCCGAGGAGGGGCCAGATCTCAAGCTGTTTGCGCAGCGCCTCCTTGGCGCTCCAGAGCAAGCCCAGGGCGGCCAGGGGCTCGTCGGGGGGAGCCAGCTGGGCCAGCAGCCTCTCTTCATCATGGTGGACAAAGCGGCCGCGGATGCGGATAAGGGCCGGAACCAGCTCCTGGATGTCGATGCCCGCCTCGCCAGCCGGACTGGCCAGGCCCACGGCCAAGCCGCCACTGTGGGAGATGGAAACGGCCATGGTCCGCCCCTGGGGCAGCCTGGCCCGGGGGCGGCCGCGTTCTGAGGTGCTGATCTCCACCTGGGCCGGGCTGAGGGGGGGCGCGATCTGGCAGACGGCCGCCTTGGCCGCCAGGCGGCCGGCCAGCCATTCGTGCCGCCGTTTGGCCAGGCGGAAGGAGGCGAGTTTCGTCTTCTCAGTTGCCGTAAGCTGCTCCAGGGGGGGGGCGGGTTCCTCCTGCCCCTGGACCACCTGTTGGATTAGCCAGGGGGGAGAAGGGGCGGGGGGCGCCAGCAGGGAGGTTATCTCCCTGGCCTGCCAATGGGGGAACAGATCTTGAGTCTTTGGGGAAAAATGACTATAGTGCTGCTCATTTACTTCCCCCTGCCAAGGTTGCTTCATGTCTTCTCTTGATACCGTGGTGATTTTCGCCCTGGCCCTCTTCGGCTGCCGGGGGCTGTGGGTCGGTTTTGTCCGGCAGATAGCCTCCATGCTGGCCCTGGTCCTGGCCTTTGTGGTAGCCGGCCAATATTACGGTAGATCAGCCGATCTTGTCACCCCTTTTGTCAGCAATCCCCGCCTCGGTTTCCTGGTGGCCTACGGGCTTATCTTTTCCTTTGTCTTCTTTGCCATCATCTTTATCGGCCTGGCCTTGCGCAAGGTGGTCAAGTTTACCCTGCTGGGCTGGGTTGACCACTCCCTGGGCGGGATACTGGGCTGCCTCAAGGCGCTCTTTGTCTCCTGCATCGCCTTCATGGTCCTGGCCGTCTTCATCAGCGGCAACAGCACTATCTTCACCCGTTCCCGTTTATACCCCATGCTGGAGCGATCCACCATGATCATCCTCATGACCGTCCGCGACCATGACCTGCGCCTGGATCTCCTGCCCCGCCAGCCCGCCATCTCAGAGGCCCTTGACTCCACGGTAAAATTTGGCCAGGACATTGGCCGGCAGACCAAGGAGATAACCGAGCAGGATTAACTGGTTGCTGATGGTGGCCATGATACCCCTCTCCTGCCAGCGCCGCCCCGAGCTGATTACCTTTTCTTCCAGGGTCACCACCCTCCCGTGGCGGGTCAGGCGCCGGACCAGGCAGAGGTCCTCCAGGATCTCCTGCTCCGGAAAGGGGCCATGGGCCAGAAAGCTGCTCCGGCGCAGAAAGAGGGCCTGGTCGCCGTAGGGCAGCTGCAGGCGGCGGGAGCGCAGATTGGCCCCCCAGGCCACCAGTTTCAGACCCCACCAGCTTCCCTCTAAGCTCAGGCTGAAGGCGCCGGCCACCACCTGCGGCCGGGCCAGGTTTTTTTCTACCAGGGCCGGGAAGCCCGGGGGCAGGGTAGTATCGGCGTGGAGGAAGATGAGAATTTCGCCCCCTGCCGCGGCGGCGCCAAGGTTCAGCTGGGCCCCCCGGCCGGGGGGGCAGCTGAGCAGGCGGCAGCCCGCCTCTTTGGCGATCTGGACTGAGTGATCATGGCTGCCGCCATCCACCACGATGATTTCACATCCAGGGACTTCGCTGAGCCGGGCCAGGGTGGCGGGCAGGTTCCTCGCCTCGTTTAGGACTGGAATGATGACCGAGATCATGGCCCGGCTGCCCTGTTCCTGATCTCCAGGGGCAGAAGCTCCATGTCGGCCGGCCGGTCGATGTCCGGCAGGGGGGGCAGCTCAAGGCAGCTGAGAGCCGCCGCCGCGATCCGCTTACGGGTGGCGGCCAGCACCCCGGACCGTCCCCACTCTATCTCGCTGAACAACCGCTCCTGGGGGGCGCGCAGGCCCAGGAGGTAGTAGCCGCCGTCCAGACTGGGGCCTAAGACCACATCGTGGTTGGCCAGGCCGTCCAGGGCCAGGGCCAGGGTGGCGGCGTCCAGCCGGGGGCAGTCGCTGGCGGTGACGATGATGGGGGCGAAACCAGCCTGAAAACCGTGCAGGAAGCTGTGGCTTAGACGCTCCCCCAGGTTCTGCCCCTCCTGGCGGCGCCACGGCTGGTCCTGGCCAAGCCACTCCCTGATCTCAGCCGGGCCGGCGCCCGCCACATGGAGCTCCACCCGCAGCCCCGGCCGCTGGCGGGCCAGCTCTCTGGCCGCGGCCAACATCCCCTCCGTCATCACTCGCTGGAGGCGGGCGGCCCCCTGGGGGCCCACGGCATCAATGAGGCGGGTCTTACAACGGCCGGGCCGGGGAAAGCGGCTGAATATTATGCACAAGGGAGAGGGCACGTGAATTTATAGTTTTATTCGTTAGTAGAAAACCACGCCCCTTGGGCGTGGTCAGAGTTAACTGGCTGTCATTTATGCCCGCAGGGTGCAAAGAAAAGGAAATTACCATCTTCTCCGCTGCCGCAAAGCAGATGGCAAAGGGGCAGAAATGGTTTTTAACCGCAGCGGCGCCAGGACGCAAAGTTATTTATATAGAAAAACAAGCGGTTATCTACGAAGTCTGCCCTTAACGGCGTTGAATTTAAGATGGTTTTGCCGTTAATAAGGCTATTTTTCAAGGTAGCCTTTACTATTCTAAATTAAAAAAATGGCTCGGAAGAGAAAAAAAAGGGATCCCTTAAGTTACCGGCGCCGCTTTTATCGGCAGCAGGTGGCTGAGTGCGCCGATCTGTGCGCAATGGAGGTGCGGGTCCAGGAGACCGATCTCCATATCCTGGCCAGCCGCGCGGTGGCGGCAGAGGCCCGGGATCTGGTCCTGGCCGGCCGCAGTCAGCTGGAGCGTTATATGGAGCAGCACCCCCGGTTCGCTTCGGCCCTGACGCCCCTGGCCGCAGACCGGCTGGCCCCGCCCCTGGTCCAGCAGATGCTGGCCGCGGCTAAAGGGGCCGGGGTGGGGCCCATGGCGGCGGTGGCCGGGGTCATGGCCCAGTGGGTGGGCCAGGGGCTGCTGGCCCTGGCCGGGGTGGATGAGGTGGTGGTGGAGAACGGCGGCGACATCTTCAGCGCCCGGAGCCGGGAGAGCGTTTCCGCCATCTATGCCGGCGACTCGCCCCTGAGCGGCAAGGTGGGGCTGCGGCTACCCCCCGGTCCTCTGGGTATCTGCACCTCGTCCGGGACCATTGGCCACTCCTTAAGCTTCGGGGCGGCCGATTCGGTAACGGTGCTGGCCCGGGACACGCCCCTGGCCGACGCCGCTGCCACCCGGCTGGGCAACGAGCTGGGCTCGGAGCAGGATCTGGATCAGGCCCTGGCCCTGGCCCGGACCATGGGGGAGATCATCGGGGTGGTGATCATCTGCGGCGAGCGGTTGGGGGCCTGGGGTGAGATTGAGCTGGTCCGCCTCTAGAGCCTGGCCGCTCCTCGACAAAATTGTCGAGCCCAAGCCCCCCTTTGTCGAGGTCCGGCCCCGGTCTCTTACTGTTCTCCTGGCTGTTAATAAATTTTTATTGTTTGAAAATTAACTAGTTAGCTCCTTCTTGCTTGTTTTTGCCGTGGTGCGAGAGTTCCTGGCATACCTCCTGCAATTTATCTCGGCTAACTTGCCCGGGCCGGAATGGCTGGCCCCGGGACAGCAAGAGATGTTGTTCTCGAAAAAAGTTTCCCCCATCACCTGGGGGCCGGCCGGCAGGACCATGGCTTATTTTTTTTTACGAGGCTGACTAAAGTGAATCAGGAGGATTATCATGAAAGTTGTTAAACTGAGCAGTGCAATCGTTTCCCTGGCCGTGGCGGCCTTGTTAGCCATCTCTGTCCCGGCCGGGGCGGCGGGTGGTGACGGCAAGGGGCCAAGTCCGGATCAGCGCCCCTGCTATAAGGCGGGCGAAGGCGCTGGTGCCCCTTGCGGGAAGGGGCGGGGTGGCCGCGGCATGCACCATCGTGGTTGCCCCAAGCACCAGGGCTGCGGTTTTGTTGATGAGGATGGTGATGGCATCTGCGACAGGCAGCCGGGCCAGAAAGGCGCCGGCCAGGGTAAGGCGGCACCCGCAGATGTTAAAGGTAAGAAAAAATAATAGCTCTACGGTAAGAGGCCCATGCCCCTTCTCTTCTTTCTCATAGCCATGGTTGCCATCTCTCCGCCGGCCCTGGGCCAAGAGGCGGAGATGTTGACCATAAGCGGACGGGTCCTCTCTTTTGACCGGCAGCAGGGGTTGTTGGAAGTTCAGCCCCTGCCGCCGGCGGGAGAGGAGGCGGCGGTTGTGCTGGTCAGGCCAGCCTGCCTGCCGCGCTGGCTCAAGGTGGGCAGCCAGGTGCGGATCCAGGGCTATTTTGATGAGCGCCATATCTTTCAGGCCACGGGGCCTGGTTTGTGCCGGGGCCGCCACGACAGGACCGGGGTCCGTTCCCGTCTGCGCAAGCAATGCCGTCCTGGTCACGGCCGGCCATGAAGGGCCGGCGCTTAGCCCCGCGACCCTGGCAGGCCAACCTCTTTATCTTCGGCCTGTTGATCAGTGCCGCCCTCCTCTTTGCCCTCTACCAGAGCCAGCAGCTGCGCCACACCCTGGCCAGTCACATTGAGGAGCGGCGCCAGCTCCTGGGGGAAAATATTCGCCGTTACCTGGCCCTGGGCGCCCAGGCCGAGTCATCCCTCAGCGCCACCACGGAGATATTTCTGGACAACTCTGCCCGTTTCATCGATTACCTCCAAGGGGTTGAGCCCTTAAGCGCGGAGGAGCTGGCCGGTTTTGCGGCGGAGAATAATCTCAGCGGCATTGCTATCTTTTCTTCTGAGGCCCTGCTGGTGACTGGTCCGGTTGACTGGCTGGCCACGGGAGGGTGTCTGCCCTTGGGGTTGCGCCAGTCGCCTGACAGCCGCCATTACCTGTTCAGCCGGATGCGGGAGGGGGGAGGCTGTGTCCTCCTGGGCTTTCCGGCCCGGCGTCTGGCGGATCTGCGCCGCCACTTTTCCCGTTCGGCCCTGTGGCAATTTATCAGCGACCAGCCCGGCGTCCGCTATCTGGAGCCGGCCAGCCGGCCGGTACGTCTGCAGCCCGGGGTGGGCGAGGCGGAGATAAGGGTCGCCGGTGAGCGCCTGCGGGTGGGTTTTGATATTGCCCCCTATGAGCAGGGTCGGGCCAGGGTCTGGCATAACTTCCTTCTCTTCGCCCTGCTGCTCTCACTCCTTGGCCTGTTTCTCTCCTGGCTTCTCTTCCGGATCCAGGGCCGCCATGTCGCTGAGATCAGCCGGTACGAACAGGAGATGGCCCGCCAGCAGGAGGCCGCGGCCCTGGGCCGTTCCGCCGCGGCCATTGCCCATGAGATACGCAACCCGTTAAATGCCATGGGCATGGGCCTGCAGCGTCTGGCCGGCGAGGTCCAGGGTCTGGAGCCGGAGGCCCGGCAGCTCCTGGACGCCATGGGCGAGGCGGTGGCCCGGACCAATGGTATAGTTGCCGACCTCCAGCGTTTCGCCACTCCCCTGACCATTCGTCCCCAGAACCTCGATTTTGCCGCCCTGCTCCGCCAGCAGCTCCTGCTCCGCCAGGCCCAGGCCGAGGCGCAGGGGGTCGCGGTGGCGCTTGAGCTGGCTGGCGACTTGGAGATGGAGGGCGACCGGCAGCTCCTGGCCCTGCTGCTGGATAACCTGCTGAAAAACAGTCTCGAGGCCCAGCCCCAGGGCGGTTTTCTGGCCATCTCTGCCGCCTGGCGGCAGGGCTGCCTGGAGTTTACCGTGGAAAATGGCGGTTTTGATCAGCAGGACAATATCGGTCGCCTGGCAGAGCCATATTTCACCAGGAAGAGTCAGGGCAGCGGTCTGGGCCTGGCCACCTGCGCCAAGATAGTTGCCGCCCATGGTGGGGAACTTACCTTTCACCTGGCGCGGCCGGAAGTTCTCCAGGTCAGGGTGCGTTTGCCGGCCCGGTCGGGTAATTCGCGTTGTGAGCCGTAATGGTATGGAGCAAGGGGTGAAAGGCGGGCAGGGAAATTATGCGAATCCTTATTGTCGATGACGAAGAGATGCAGCGCCAGATGCTGGCCGGATTCCTGGTGAAACATGGCCAGCAGGTGGTTGAGGCAGCAAGTGGCGAGGCGGCCCTGGAGTTATTCCAGGTTCAACCCGTTGACCTGCTCCTCCTGGATCTGAAGATGGCCGGTATGGCCGGGGACGAGCTTCTGGCCCGGCTCAAGGAGATTAATCCCCTGGTGCGGGCCATAATGATCACCGCCTATGCCGACGTGGACACGGCGGTGCGGGTCATGGCCCTGGGGGCCGATGACTTCATGGAAAAACCCCTGGACCTTGCCCGCCTGCTGGTCCGGGTGGAGGAGATCGCCTCGGTCCTGGCCGTTGGGGCCGAGGCGGGGCAGGTCCGCGATGAGCTAAGCCAGGGGGAGTTGCCCCTGCAGATGGTGGGTTCCAGCCCGGCCATGAATGATCTCCTCTCCCTGGTGGGGCGGATGGCCATTACCCCGTGGACCGTGCTTATCTCCGGCGAGACCGGCACCGGCAAGGAGCTGGTGGCCAGGCTGCTCCACCTCCTCTCCCCCCGGAAGAACGAGCCTTTTGTGGCGGTGAACTGCGCTGCCGTACCGGGCAGTCTCTTTGAGTCGGAGCTGTTCGGCCATGAGCGGGGGGCCTTCACCGGCGCGGAACAGCGGCGGCTGGGCCGCTTTGAACAGGCCCATGGCGGGACCATCTTCCTTGATGAGGTGGGAGAGCTTGACCTGGCCCTGCAGACCAAGCTGCTGCGGGTCCTCCAGGAGCAGAAGATCAGCCGGCTGGGCAGCGAGGCGGATATTGCGGTGGATGTGCGGGTGGTGGCCGCCAGCAATCGTGATCTCCGCCACCTCGCCGGCCAGGGCGGTTTCCGGGAGGATCTCTACTACCGCCTCAACGTTCTGGCCGTGCATATCCCGCCGCTGCGGGAGCGGCGCCAGGATATCCCGGAGCTCATCGACTTCTTCCTGGCCAAGTATGGCTCGGGCCCCACCTCTTTAAGCGGTGCGGCCCAGGATATGCTGATCAAGTATCCCTTTCCCGGTAATGTCCGGGAGTTGGAACATCTGGTTCAGCGCTTGGTCACCCTGGCCCGCTCCAGCCGCATTGAGCTGGCCGATCTCCCCCCCGAAATTCGCTTTGCCCAGGCGGCAAAATCATCGGGCGACCTGAAGGCCCGCCTGCAGGCGGTGGAACGGCAGATGATCAGCGAGGCCCTGGAGGAGAATGATTGGGTCCAGACCAGGGCCGCGGCCCGGCTGGGGATCAGTGAACGGGTGCTGCGTTACAAGATGGCCCGGCTGGGGATCCACCGTTAGCGCTTTTTTTAAGCTGGATTTTTCCGCTGAAACCAGGCACAATCCCTTCCTGATACCTGATACCTGATACCTGATACCTGATACCTGATACCTGATACCTGATACCTGATACCTGATACCTGATACCTGACAGAGGAAAAAAATATGGCGGCAACCATCGACGAATTGACCATCAACTATGAAGAGGACGATATCCTGGTCTGCAAGGAGCTGGACAAGGAGGTATTATCCAAGGGGGCCTGGTCCACCATCCTCTTTCGTTACCAGCAGTGGGACAAGAAGAAGGAAGATTATGGCCCGGAGCGCTACACCATCCGGCGCTACCGCAAGCTGGGTGGCGAGTATAAGCCCCAGGGCAAGTTTAACATCTCCAGCGCCGATCAGGCCCGCAAGATAGTCAACACCCTCCAGGGCTGGCTGGGGGATTGATTTTTTTTTGTCTCTGGCGCCGCCTTTACCTAGCAAGGGGCGCCAGCCGCGGCCAGTCTCCTGCCAGCGACTGGCCGCCCCGGGCCGAGAAATGGGCCCGGGGAGAGGCCTGCTGACAAAAAAAATCCCTAGGCCGCCACCATAACCGCCTCGCGCCTCACCGCGAACAGGCCGCTGATGTCGCTTACCAGGGCGCCAATATCATGGTAGTCGGCGCTGTCGATCAGGTCGTTGTGGAAGGTCTCCTCCCCCCGCTCGTCCTGGGCCACGATAAAGCCGCAGCGCACGCTGTTGTTAAACTCCAGTTGTTCATTATCCAGATAGACGGTGACGTTTCTGATCATGGCGATTCTCCTCTGTTTTGGGGGAAATTGGTTGATCCTTTTCCCGGAGAATAGCAAACCCGGTGGGACAGATAGTGTCCCACCGGGTTTTTTTTGTTTGAAAACCGAATATTTAATATCGAACAGGGAATGGCGAACGATGAAGTGGTGGAATACCTTGCCGGGCCCAAAAAGTATGCCGGGGCACATCAGGTAATTTTAGTCCTTCATCGTTCGCTATTTCTGGTGACCTCTGCGGTTCTCTTTTAAAAAGCCGGCTGCGCCAGCCTGCCGGTATTGGTGGACTTCTCCTAAATTTCGCCGCACTCGCCTACCGGTCCACGAAGCTAAAGCCTCCTACTTGCGGCTGGTGCTTGTTTAGTTTTGAGACTCCAGGGCTGCCCTGTCAATCATCCCCCTGGGCCGCGCCGCTCAGGTCGTGGCCCACGTAGAGGTGGGCGATCTGGCGGGCGAACCGTTTTTTTATCTCCTCGCGGCGCAGCTTGAGGAGCGAGGTGACCAGGCCGTCGCGCAAGCGCCACGGCTCGCAGCTGAGATGGACGGCCCGCACCTGGGCGTAGCTGGGGAAGGAGGCGAGGAGTTGCGCGAGGCGGGCCAGCACCTCCTGCTGGAGCTGGGGGGCGCTGAGGGAGGCGGGGGCGTCCGGGTCAAGATCCAGCTTTCGGGCCAGATCCTGCCAGGCCGAAGCTTCCAGGACGATGAGGGCCGCCAGGTACGGCTTGGCCTCACCGATGATCATCGCCTGCTGAAAGAGGGGGTCCTCGCTGATGGCCGCCTCCAGATCGGTGGGCGGCACCTTCTCGCCGGTGGAGGTGACCAGGATCTCCTTGCAGCGCCCCCGGATGATGAGGTGCCCCTCTTCATCCTCCTCAACCACGTCGCCGGTGGCCAGCCACCCCTCCTGGTCCACCGCGTTTCTAAACGCCTCAGGCTGCTGCCAGTAGCCGATCATCACGCTGGGGGAGCGGACCTCTAGTTCGCCGCCGCTGGCCAGGCGGGTCTCAGTGCCTGGCAGGGGGCGGCCCACCGAACTGGGCAGGTTGTCGGCCAGGCGGTTGGTGGAGACCACCGGCCCGCACTCGGTGAGGCCGTAGCCCTGGACCAGGGGTAAGCCCAGGCCGATGAAGAGGCGGGCCACCTTGGGGTGGAGGGAGGCGCCGCCGGTGACGGCCAGCCGCAGACGGCCCCCCAATTTGGCCATGATTTTCTCCCCTACCATTCCCCGGAGCAGGGGCCAGAGCAACCGGTCACTAAACCGTTCCGCCCCCCGCCCCTGGTCGGCCAGAAAACGGCGCCAGCCCACGGCCACGGCAGTGCGGAACAGGAGGCGGGCCAGCCGCCCCTTGGCCGCCAGCCCCTCCTGAATCCGGCCATACACCTTTTCATATATGCGCGGCACCGAGATCAACACCGTGGGCCGGACGGTGAGGAGATCCTCGGCCAGATCCTGGGTGGAGCGGCAGAAGGCCACCTGGGCCCCGCTCATCATGGCCATATAGTAGCCCACGGTGCGTTCAAAGCTGTGGGACAGGGGCAGGAAGGAGAGGAAGGTGTCGTCGCCCAGGGCCGGTACCACCTGCTGGACCATCTCCCCGTTATGCAGGATGTTCTGGTGGGAGAGCATCACCCCCTTGGGGTTGCCGGTGGTGCCCGAGGTGTAGATGAGGGTGGCCAGCCCCTCCCCGGTCAGCTCAGGCTCTTCTTCCGGGGCGGCTGCTGGCTCCTTGGCCAGCCAATCGGGTACCGCCATCACCTTGGCCTGGCCGCTCTGCTCCCCGGCGCGGTCCAGGCAGAGGACCTGGCTCAGCTCTGGCAACTTATCATGCCAGGGGGCCAGTTTTTGCCACTGCTCTGGCTGGGCCACCAGCAGGAGAGAGGCGCCCGAGTCGTGGAGGATGAAGGCGACATTGGCCGGACTGTCCAGGTGGTAGAGGGGTACGGTGATTAGCCCCAGGGCCAGGGCGGCCTGTTCGCAGCAGACCCAGGCCACGGAGTTGGGCAGGTAGAGGGCCACCCTGGCTCCCGGAGTAAGCCCCAGGTTGACCAGCCCCTGGCGCCAGCGGCCCACCAGCTCAGCCATCTCGCCCCAGCTGTAGCTCTGCCAGGAGCCTCGGGTGTGATCATACTCCTGATAGGCGGGGGCCTGGGGGCTGTCTTGCACCCGGGCCCGGAACAGGCCGGGCAGGGTAATGGCCTCTTGGGGGGTGATGAATTTTTTTTTGCTTCCCCGGCCCTCTCTCACTTTATCCATCGCTACTCTCCTTATTCTCCTTTTTCCGGCCGCGCTGGGGCGGCCTGACATCGGCCAGGTCCGGTTCGCCGCCGCGGGCCAGGATCTCGGCCCGGGCCCGGTCACGCAGTTCCACCGCCGCCTGCCACCCGTCCCCCGTGGGGATCAGAGGCGGGGCGACGATCACCGTGACCCCGCCAACCCTGGGGAGCCAGGAGCCGGCCGCCATCTTCTTCCGGCTGCCCCTGATGGTTACCGGCACCAGCGGCAGACCGGCTTTGGCCGCGCTGACAAAGGCCCCCAGGTGAAAGGGCAGCAGCCCGGGCAGGCGCTGGGTGGTGCCTTCGGCAAAGATCAGGAGAGAGCGTCTCTTCTTCTCCGGGCTCAGGAAGCGGCGGCTGGCCGCTATCTCCTGGGCCACATCGTCACGGCGGACCTGCTCCACCTCCAGGCGGGAGAGGAGGGGGCCAAGGAGCGGGTTATCCCATAACTCCGCCTTGGCCACAAAGGTGAAGTCGACGTCCAGGGCGGCGCTGATGAGCATGGCGTCGAGATAGCTGGCGTGATTGGCCACCAGGACCATGGAGCGGTGCTGCTGGAGAAATTCCCGGCCCTGGACTTTGATGGGCGTGCCGCTCAAGATGGCCAGGATCTTTGCCGCCTGCCGCGCCACACTCCGGCGCCAGGCGGGGCGCGGCAGGAGAAGGACGGGCAGGGCGGTGAGCAGGGCGAGGAGGAGGTAGAGAGCCCAGCAGTAAGCGCCGTAGAGCCGGGCCAGAAGCCAGGATAGGCCCCTCCCCAGCTGGGGAAGGAGCCCGGCCCCGGCCACCCGGGCCAGCTGGTACCAGACGGCCCGGCCCCGGCCCCCCAGGCGCCCTTCTTCAAACAGGGCGCGGGTGGCGGAGCGGCGCAGCTTGCCGCTGGAGGTCTTGAGGATGGTGTGGGGCGGCATGAGGAGGAGCTGGTCCGGCGGCATCCCCACCAGATCAGTCACCGTGGCGTTGATCTCTTTGGTCAGCTGCTGCAGCTCTTCGGCCGCCTGCGCCCTCGTCTCGGCGACGACGATCAGTTTTTCAGTGGAGCTTTTCTCACTGCGGCTGCCGAAGACGGCCACGCACCCCTTGCGCACCCCGCTGATGCACCCCACCGCCTCCTCCAGCTCGGAGGGATAGATGTTGCGGCCGCCGTGGATGATGATGTCCTTGGAGCGGCTGGAGATATAGACCTCCCCCTCGGCCAGGTAGGCCAGGTCGCCCGAGTCGAGCCAGCTGCCGTGGAACAGCTCCCTGGTTTTTTCGCTATCTCGCAGGTAACCGCTGGTGGCCGAGGGGCCGCGGAACTGGAGGCGCCCCTCTTGCCGCTCCGCCAGCACCTGGTCGTTTTGGTCGACGATGCGGATCTCATGGCCGGCCAGGACGCGGCCGCAGGCGACAAAGCGCAGGCAGCCTTTCTCATCCTCCGGGGCGGGCAGGGCCTGGCCTGTTTCCATGAACGGTTGCCGCTGGATGCGGTCGATTGCGGGCGGCTCCCCCGGGGTGGGGAAGGCCAAGCCCACGGCCGACTCGGCCAGGCCGTAGACCGGGGCCATGGCGGCGGCCTTAAAGCCGTACCCCTTGAAGCGGGCGGGGAAATCCTCCACCGTGGCCGGACTCACCGGCTCGGCCCCGTTAAAGGCGAGGCGCCAGGAGGAGAGGTCCAGGCCGCTGATCTCCTCCTCCTCTATCCGTTTCAGGCAGAGCTCATAGCCGAAGTTGGGGGCGGCGCTAAGGGTGCCGCGATGGTGATGGATGGCCCAGAGCCAGCTCTCCGGCCGGACCAGGAAGGCGAGGGGCGACATGATCACCAGCTGGCAGCCGTAGTAGAGGCTGCCCAGCCAGGCGCCGATGAGCCCCATGTCATGGTAGAGGGGGAGCCAGCTGACAAAGACGTCCTTTGGGCTGGCGTCGATGGCCTGGCCCATGGCGCGGATATTGGCCAGCAGGTTGGCGTGGGTGAGGACCACGCCCTTGGGGTCGCCGGTGGAGCCGGAGGTGTACTGGAGCAGGGCGGTGTCGCTGGCTTTTAGTGGCCGGGGCTGTAGCTCCCCGGCCGGCCCCTTGAGCTGGGCCACTGTCTGCACCGCGCCCAGCCCTGGGGCCTGGGCCTGGAGGAGCCGGGTCAGGGGGCGGACCTCGGGGATGGTGATGAGGAGGGTCGCCTGGCAGTTGTTAAGGATGGTGACATGGCGGCCCAGGTGCTCCTCGATCTGGCTCAGGCGGGCCGGCGGATAGAGGGGGACCGGCACCCCCCCGGCCAGGAGAACCCCGAAGAAGCTGACGAAGTAGTCTGCCCCGCTGGGCAACATCAGGGCCACGCTCTGGCCGGCGCCGATGCCCATGGCCTGCAGGCCGGCGGCCACCTCTGTGGCCCTGTGACTGAGGCCAGCGAAGGTGATCCGTTCGCGCAGCTCACCCTCGCCATAGATGTTCAGGTGGAGCTGGGCGCCGTGGTGGCGCTCATGCCAGCTGAGGAGATCCACCAGGGTGGTGGCGTGGACGGCCTCGCCCACGGTCGCCTCCTCCCCTTGCTGGCCACCTTCTGCTGGCAGCGGCAGCGGTGCGGGGGCGCTGCTGCTCGTTGCCCCCTTGAGGCAGTTTAGTAGGTCCCGCACCGTCTCGGCCTGGGCCAGCACCGCCTCGGCCAGGCGCACGCCAAATTTTTTTTCGATGCGGCCCAGCAGCTCCACCCGGGCCAGGCTGTCCAGCCCCAGGTCGCGCTCCAGGTTGGCGTCGAGATCAATGGTGAGGGAGTAGGGGCGGCCGCTGTGCAGTTCAGCCTCCAGCTGGCGCACCAGCTCCAGAAGAAGCCGGGCCTGTTCGTCTGCCCCGTTGTCTGTGCTCATTGCCGCCATCACCTTTCCCCTTGGAGGTTGGCCCCGGATCACGGGCCTTGTCTGTTATCATAGGGAAAGGCGGCCAGGCAGACCATGTTTTTTTGCGGCAGATAAGGGTTAGCCGCTCGTTTTGCCACTTGCCTCTACTCTCGCCTTCGGGGTTGACTTAACCCCCTGTTGTCAGGAGATAGCTTGTGGCAAGAGGCTGGGGGACAGTGAGGAGAAAGAGGGGTTGCCCCGACAGGGCGGCTGGAAAAGGCTGACGGCTAAAGGGGGATTTTGAGCAGTGGCCAATCAGGGCTTGGCTGAGAGGGCCTGCTCCAGGGCCTGGCAGCTCTCTTTATTAAAGCAGGTGAAGATGATCTCGGTGAGGTTTTTCTTGCTGGCCGCGGCAAGGCGGGCCTGGGCCACACTGATGCGGGCCGCCTCCTCCTTGGGAAAGCCGTAGACCCCGGTGCTGATGGCCGGCAGGGCGATGGTCTGGATCTTATTTGCGCCGGCCAGTTCAAAGCAGTGTTGGTAGCAGGAGGTGAGGAGCTCGGCCTCGCCCTGCTGGCCGCCGCGCCAGATGGGACCCACCGTATGGATGATGAAACGGCACGGCAGCCGGTACGCCATGGTGATCTTGGCCTCGCCGGTGGCGCAGCCCCCCAGGGTCAGACACTCCTGGAGAAGCTCTGGCCCGGCGGCCCGATGGATGGCGCCGTCCACTCCGCCGCCGCCCATCAGCGAATTATTGGCGGCGTTGACAATGGCGTCAACTTTGAGTTTGGTGATGTCGCCCTGATGAATGGTTATCTGCATGGCTGCGTTCGGGCCGGAGCAGGAGGGGGCGCCGGCTGCTGTTTTTCGATTAGCCTTCAAAGGGTAAACTTTACCCCACTGATAAAAAAAAGACCTGTTACGGTAATTGTAACAGCTCTTTTTTTTACTGACCATGGGCCAGGAGGGGAGGTAACATTCCCCCTGGCCAGCTTCTATTTATTCTCCCGGGACCAGAAGTCTTCCTTCAGCTTTTTGTGGTAGGTGGTCACGACAAACTCGCCCAGGTATTTGTTGCCCAGGGGATAACCCCTTGCGGCCCATGCCTTGATGCCCCCTTCGGCCAGGTAGACGTTTTTGTAGCCATACCTGTAGAGCAGGCCGGTGAAATAGGAGGCGCGCTGCTTGGTCCGGCAGAAGACCCAGATCTCGGCCTTGGAATCCTTGATCTTCTTGGGCAGGTCATAGGCATGGCCGGAGTCGATATTGCTGGAGCCGATGATATGGCCGGCGTCAAACTCCGCCTGGGAGCGGATATCAATGATGTACGCCTTGCTCCTGCCGGCCTGGATTTGCTGCCACTTGGCATGGAGATCCTCGATATTCTTCAGCCGGTCGCCTGGGATGGCGCTACGCATCTCGGCCAGAACCTTGTCTTCCCCGCTCTTCAGGTTAGCCAGGACAGTGCCGGGCAGGATAAGGGCCAGTAGCATGGCCAGGGCCGTCACTCTCGTTGCTGCCTTCATCTCTCGCCTCCTTTAGGGTAAGTGGTGAGTTTATTACAGAAAATTAAAGGAGATTTACGCTAACAAGCGTCAGGCGTCAAGTGTTTTTCCTGGGTGGTCGATGAAGCGTTTTTGGGCCGGGGTGGGCCCAGGCGAGGGCCAGCAGTGGCCGGGTCAGCTCAGTCAAGGGTGAGAGTTACAGCCTAGGATGGTTTTTTCCCCCACAACTGGTTCTCGCCCTGAGAGGCGATGCGGTATTTAACCCTTGGTGCTAAGGGCGGGTCGCCAGCGATTATTTCCGTGCTCCCGCTGCCCTGGCGATGGTGGTCCAGGAATGGTCGCCAGTCTCAAAGGAGGCAAGGGGGGCAACCCTGGACAAAAAGAAACCCCGAAAGCCTTAGGCTGACGGGGTTTGCTGGACATCCCTGGATGGGGATGGATATAAAAATGGTGCCGAAGGCCGGAGTCGAACCGGCACGGGCGTTGGCCCACTGCCCCCTCAAGACAGCGTGTCTACCAATTCCACCACTTCGGCAACAATTCTTTTTTACTTTTCTGCTGGGGCCGCAGGTGCCTCATCGGGGCTGGCCGGTGCGGGCTGGTCGCTGCTCTCAGTGGCCGTGGGGGCCTCGGTAGCGGGAGCGTCATCGGCAGCTGCTTCGTCCTGGGTCTTGGCGGCCCCATCGGCCTCCTCCTTAACCCGGGTCTCGATGAGCTGCGGCTCGTCCTCTATAGCATCTTTTGTCTCGGCCGGCACGGGAATTTCGCTCATAACCGAACCGGAATTGTTATGGGCCGTCTGGTAGGCGAGAAAGAGGCTGGTGACCATGAAGATGATCGCCGCGGCCGTGGTAATCTTGGAGAGCAGGGAAACAGGGCCATCGGCCCCGAACACGGTCTGGCTGGAGCCGCCGCCAAATGTCGCGCCCATGTCCGCCCCTTTGCCCTGTTGCAGGAGAACAATGGCAATGAGGAAGATGCTGGCCAGCACATGGATTATGGTGAGGATTGTCGTCATTTATCTGCTACGAAAGGGCCTTTGCCGAGGCTTAGGGCCGGTTAAATATCAGTTAAAATTGATAATGGCCAGGAAGGAGTCGGCCTTCAGGGCCGCGCCGCCCACCAGGGCGCCATCAATGTCTTCCTGGCCCATGAGTTCATCTACATTGGCTGGATTAACCGAGCCACCATACAATATTCTAATCTGGCCGGCAATATCTTTCTGGTACAGCTTTCCCAGGAGGTTGCGGACAAAGGCGTGGACCTCCTGGGCCTGGCGGCTTGTGGCGGTCTTGCCGGTGCCGATGGCCCAGACCGGCTCATAGGCCACCACCAGCTGGGCGCCGGAGTCGAGGCTGGTCTCCGCAAGACCCGCCTTCAGCTGCTCCTCCAGGAGCGCCATGGTGGAGCCATTCTCGCGCTGCTCCAGGGTCTCGCCGATACAGAGAATGGGGATGATCCCGTGGCTAAGGGCCCCCTTGACCCGGGTGTTGATCAGCTGGTCCGTCTCGCCGAAGATGGCGCGGCGCTCCGAGTGGCCGATGATGGCCATGGTGCCGCCCACGTCTTTCAGCATGGCCGGTGAGATCTCGCCGGTGAAGGCGCCCTGCTCCTCCCAGCAGATGTTCTGGCTGCCCAGCTCCACCGGGCTGCCGCTTAGGCTCTCGCCCACCGCGGCCAGGGCGGTCATGGGCGGGGCCAGCAGAACCTGGCGGCCGCTGGTGATGGGGCCGGCGGCAATGGCCGCGGCCAGTTCCCTGGCCGCGCTGATGGTGGTGTGCATCTTCCAGTTGCCGGCCAGCAGAGGGGTACGTGACATGGGGTGGCTCCTATTAAAAAAGAGAATATCGAATATCGAATGTCGAACCGCAGAATTGCGAAGGGGGCTATGGAAATCAGCCCTTATATTCTGTGGTCCGCAGTTATGGGTCTAGATTCAACTATGCCAATACCGTTACCCCGGGCAGCTCCTTGCCCTCCATGAGCATCAGGAAGGCGCCGCCGCCGGTGGACATGTAGGAGAAATTCTCCTTCTCGCCGGCCAGGTTCACCGCGGCGTTGGTGTCGCCGCCGCCGACAATGGTCAGGGCGGGCGAGCAGGCCAGGTGCATCACCATGGCAGAGGTGCCCCGGGAGTAGGGATCGGTCTCAAAGGCGCCCATGGGGCCGTTCCAGACCACGGTCTGGGCCGTGTCCAGCGCCTCGTTGAAAAGAATAGTGGAGGCGGGGCCGATATCCAGGGCCAGCCAGTCGGCCGGGATCTCCTGGATGGGGCAGCGTTTGCTCACCGCGGTGGCGGAAAACTCCTGGGCCGCCACCACGTCCACCGGCAGGTAGAGTTTTACCCCCAGCTTCTCCGCCTGGACCATCAGCTCCCGGGCCGTGGCCAGCAGGTCGTCCTCCACCAGGGAGGCGCCCACGTCATGGCCCTGGGCCTTCAAAAAGGTGTTGGCCATGGCCCCGCCGATGATCATCTTGTCCACCCGCTCCATCATGGCCGTCAGGGCCCCCAGCTTGCTGGACACCTTGGCCCCGCCCACCACCGCCGCCAGGGGCCGGCGCGGCGCCTCCACCGCCTGGTGAAAAAAATCCATCTCTTTCTGGAGGAGGAAACCGGCTCCGGAGGCATTAAGCTGGGCTGGCACCCCCACCACCGAGGCGTGGGCCCGGTGGGAGACGGCAAAGGCGTCGTTGACATACACCTCGGCTAAGTTCGCCAGTTTCTGGGCAAACTCAGGATCGTTTGCCGTCTCTTCGCCGTAAAAACGCAAATTCTCCAGCATCAGCACCTGGCCAGGCTTCATACCCATGACCAGCTCCTCCACTTCAGGGCCGATGCAGTCAGGCGCCATGGCAACCTCCACCGCCAGCAGCTGGGCCAGGTGCTGGGCAGCCGGGGCCATGGTGAATTTTTCATTACGCTGACCCTTGGGCCGGCCCATGTGGGACATGATGATCACCTTGGCCTGCTGCTCCAAGGCGTAGCGCAGGGTGGCCAGGACGCCTAAGATGCGGGTGTCGTCGCTGATATTGCCGTCCCCGTCCAGGGGCACGTTGAAGTCCACCCGGATGAGAAGGCGTTTGTTGGCTATGTCCAGATCTCTGATATTTTTCACGGTACTTTGCTCCGAAGGTGTCTTTACTGCTTGGGGAAGGGCTTTGGGGAAGGAGCGCAGGCTCTCTTAACGTTGCAGTCTCATGGTCACGGCGTCGTCGGCAGGCGAGCTGTAGTAACCCTTGCGGCACCCCACAGCCGTAAAGCCCATCTTCGCATAGAGGGCCAGGGCCGCCTGGTTGGCCCCCCGGACCTCCAGGAAGAAGGCGCTGGCCGCAACCTCGGCCATGGTGTGCTTAAGCAGGCGGCTGGCAACTCCTTGCTGTTGCCAGGCCGGGGTCACGGCCAGCTTGTGAATCTCTGCCTCGTTCGCCACCGCCTGGCCGCAGATAAAGGCGATTAGTCCGTGGCCGGGCTGGCATACCACGAAGTGGAAGGCAAATTTTGCCGTCAGCTGCTGGCGGAAGAGGGCTTGCGACCAGGGCGAGGGGAAGAGCTGATCCATGGCGGTCACCTCGGCGAGGTCACTGGCCGCCATGATCCGGATCTGGGCCTCTTCTCTCACCTTAGACCGCAAGCGCGCAATTAACTACCCCCTAAAATGGCAAGCCATTGAAACCGTAGGCGATTCAGGGACGCTGCCATGGGCGTGATCGAAGGGCACGATAATACATCGGTATATCGGGCGTTTCGAGCGTGGGCAGGGTGGTGTCCCTGGAGCGCCTACCCCTAGACCATCGACTCGGCCACCGTGATGGTGCGGTCGGCCAGCATGTTGGTGTAGCTGCCCATCTCGTTGTCGTACCAGCCGTAGATCACCGCCTGGGTCACCGGCACATCGAGGATGTGGGGCACATCGCCGCCGGCGCAGCCCAGCTTGTCCATGTTCACCTTGATGGAGGCGGTGCGGGTATGGGTCTCGGTGCCCTCGATGATGGCGGCGGCGGCCGGGGTGCCGATGATGTCGCTGGAGACGTTCTGCTCCTCGGAGTAGATCAGGTAGGGCGAGCTCTGGGCGAATTTGTCGTAGAGGCCGTTCAGGCGGGCCCGCTTGATCGGGTCGGCCAGGTCATCCTGCAGGTTGACCACCAGGACGATGAGGGAGCCGGTGGAGGTGGGGATCCGGACACTCTCGGCGATGAAGCCGATATCCGCCATCTCCGGGATCACCAGCCGCAACGCCTTGGCCGCGCCGGTGGTGGTGAGGATGATGTTGTTTAGGATGGAGCGGTTCTTCCGCAGGTCGGCGGCGCCGGTCTTGGCCAGGGAGTCGAGCACCTTCTGGCTGCCGGTGGCGGCATGGACGGTGACCATGGAGGCGGAGAGGATGTTCTCGGCCCCAAAGTGGTCAAGGAGCGGCTTGATCATATAAGAGAGGCAGGTGGTGGTGCAGGAGGCGGCGGAGAGCAGGTTGTGCTTGGAGGGGATATAGTCATCACCGTTGATCCCCATCACCGTGGTGATGGCGTCCTCCGGCATGTCCATGCCTTGGGTCTTGATCTTGAACGGGGCGGAGAGGATCGCCTTTTCGGCCCCGCCGGCCAGGTGGCCGCGGAAGGAGCCCCTGGGGTCATTCTCGTCGGCTGTGGGGTCGGTGAAGACACCGGTGGTGTCAACCACCAGCCGGACGTCATTCTCCTTCCACTTGATATCCTTAGGGTTACGGGCCTCACGCAGGATAGTCACCGGCATGCCGTTAACGGTCATGGTGCCTTCGGCGTGGTTGATATTTTCTATCACCCGGTCGGGCGCCTGGTAGCCGTGGAGGAAGTTGGTCAGCCGCCCGTAAGCGCTGTCACGTTCGATGGAGGCGGCCAGGTCTTCGAGGCTCTGGCCGATCTCCCGGCCGGTGTTGGCCACGATGCCGGAAAAGTGTTTGCGGCCCACATGGTGCCAGAGGGAGAGTTTACCAATACGGCCAAGGCCATTTAAACCAAGTTTCATTTGCGCTTGCTCCTTGCAGGTTGCACTGTTATCTCTCACCCCGCCTTGGCGTCTGGCGCGGTGAGGGGGGTCTTGAAAATTGTTATAATATAGATCGGCGCTTAAGTAGAACCTTTATATAAAATAGGGATTTTGTGTGCAAGAAAAAGTTATGATATTAGCTGCTTGGCCAGGGGGGCATCTTCTTGCTGGCCCGCCTCTGCCAACAGCTGGCTGGCCAGCTTCTTCCTGGTCTTGGCCCCCAGGGTCTCCAGCTGCTTGGTCCGGCCCACCAGGTTACCCCGGCCGCTCACCAGCCGCTTATGGGCGGTTGCATAGCTCTCCCGGGCCCGGTCCAGTTTGTTCCCCACATCCTCCAGGGCCTGGCTGAAGAGGACGAACTGGTCGTGGAGGCGGCCGGCTGAGGTGGCGATCTGGACGGCGTTGCGGTTCTGGTCCTCGTGGCGCCAGATGTTGCCTATGATCTGCAGGGTGGCCATGAGGGTGGAGGGGCTCACCAGGAGGATGCGCTCCTTGAAGGCCTGGGAGAAGAGGCTTGGCTCATGCTCAAAGGCGAGGAGGAGGGCGGGCTCAATGGGGACGAACATGATGACCAGGTCCAGGGAGTTTACGCCCAGCAGTTCGTCATAATTTTTATTGCTCAGCTCCTGGAAGTGGCGGCGCAGGGAGGCTATGTGACCCTTCAGGCTGGCCGCCTGCTTAGACTCGCTCTCGCTGGCATGGTACTCTTCATAGGCGATCAGGGAGACCTTGGCGTCGATGATCACATCCTTTTTCTCCGGCAGGTGGACCACCACATCGGGTTGCAGCCGCTGGCCGTGGCGGTCGCTTAAGTTCACCTGCACCTCATACTCCCGCCCCTTACTCAGGCCCGACTCCTCCAAAAGGCGCTCCAGCTGCATCTCCCCCCAGTTGCCGCGCAGTTTGGCATCGCCCTTCAGGGCCCGGGTGAGGTTGAGGGCGTCGCTGCCGATCCGTTCATTGAGGGAGCGCAGCTGCGTAAGCTCGGCCTTGAGTGAGGCCCGCTCCCTGTTCTCCCGGTCATAGACGTCGTCCACCTTGTGGCGAAAGTCGCTGAGCTGCTGGCGCATGGGGGCCAGCAGCGCCTCCATACTGGTCTGGTTGGCCGTGGTGAAGCGCTGCTGCTTCTCCTCGAAGATGCGGTTGGCCAGGAGCTCAAACTCTTTAGCCATCTTTGTTTCGGCCGCCTCCAGCAGGCGGATCTTTTCCGCGGCCCCCTTGCGTTCCTCCTGGGCCTGGGCCTTAAGGGCGGCCAGTTCGCTCTGGCTGGCGCTCTGCTCCCGGTGGAGTGAGCTTATCTCTGCCTGCAGTCCCTGCTTTTCGGCCCTGAGGCCGGCCATGCGTGTCTCTAAGTCTTGTTGGCGGAGCTGCCACGCCTCTTCACTGCCCTCGGCCCTGGTCATGGCAATGGCCGCCTCCTGGCCCAGTTGCCGGACCTGTCCCTGGCTGACGGCGAGGCGCAGGGCCAAGGACCTTAAGCTGATAATGAAAAAAAGAAGCAGTGGCAGCAGGGCCACCAGAGTCCAGGGCGGCAGGGAGGGGATATCCATGGCTAAATAGTAATGATTATCATTTTGTATTGCGTGGGGTGGCAATCTTTGGTTAAGTGCTGAGCTTAAGCCAGCAGGCTTGGCCTCTTATATAGCCTAACTAACGAGAAATAGGTAATCATTCCGCAATTAGCACCTAACCGTAGGAAACTGTATGGTGGTTTTTCTAAAAACTTGTTAGATATCAAGCTTTTGCCTAGGATAAATAGCTTACCTTGCCATTAATATAAAGGAGAATAACCATGAGTAGTACGCCTAAAGGAGCGGTTGAGCAGAAGGATGGCAGTTACGCCATCGTGCCCCATTTCCCCCTGGGTATTGTCAGCCCTGATGACCTGCGTAATGTCGCCGATATTGCTGAAAAATACAAGATCCCGGTGCTGAAGATCACCGCGGCCACCCGCATCGCCATGGTGGGTTTCAAGGCCGATGAGGTAGACAGCGCCTGGGAGGATCTCAATGTGGGGCCCGGCCACGCCGTGGGCCTCTGCGTCCGCTCCATCCAGGCCTGCCCCGGCACCGCCATCTGTAAGCTGGGTAAGCAGGATGCCCTGGGCTTGGGCGGTGAGATCGACAAGCGTTTCCATGGCCTCAGCCTGCCCAACAAGTGCAAGATCGGCATCTCCGGCTGTCTCAATAATTGCGCCGAGTCGCCGGTGAAGGATATCGGTTTTGTGGGCAAGAAGGGGGGCTGGACCGTCCTGGTGGGCGGCAACGCTGCCTCAAGGCCGCGGCTGGCCGACGAGATCTACAAGGATCTCACCGATGAGCAGGCCCTGGACGTCTGCGATAAGATTCTTCATTACTATAAGGCCAATGGTAAGAGGTCTGAACGCATGGGCCGTTTTGTCGAGCGGGTGGGGCTTGCGACCTTTGCCAAAGAGGTGTGTCCCGACTGCGCCCATAGTTATGATCTGGGGTGATTTTTGCCCGGTCTGTTTTGTCAGCATGGAGGCGGGATCTGGGGCTGAATCAGGGAGCTATCCTGACCAGTACTAATATGTTGACAAAGGGAAAAATGCTGCTATATTATTGCAGTTTTGCCACGTTGTGTGGGCCTATAGCTCAGCTGGCTAGAGCCACCGGCTCATAACCGGTAGGTCCCTGGTTCGAGTCCAGGTGGGCCCACCATTTTTAAATTTTTTAACCACAAAAATGCGAACCTCACATCCTGGGAAGGTCATTCATTGTTAGCTTGGCCATCCCCCCTAACTTCGCTAATTTTCATAGATAAAATCTGGCTGGCACCATCCGGCCCGATCAAGACTCAAGGTGTAGCCTCAAAGGGCTGCACCTTTTTTTATTTGGGGGGCAGGCTGTGACCCTCCTGATTGAGCAGCTTTTGCGGGTGTTAGATGACTTCGCTCCCTTCGCCCTGGCCGCGGATTGGGATAATGTGGGACTGCAGATCGGCAACCGGGCCACCCGGGTCAGCGGGATCTGCGTGGCCCTTGATCCCTCCCTGGCCGTGTTGGCCGAGGCCGTGGAGCACGACTGCAACACCATCATCACCCACCACCCCCTCCTGTTTCACCCCTTAAGCCAGATCGATACCGCCACCCCAGGCGGCGCCATGGTGCAGAAGGCCCTGGCCGCTGATCTCCAGATCATTGCCTGCCATACCAACCTTGACGTGGTGCCCGGCGGGGTGAGTGATGTCCTGGCCCGGGAGCTGGGGCTTACGGCCTGCCGGCCGTTGCAGCCCCACCGGGATGACTCGCTCTGTGGTTTTGGCCGGCTGGGGCAGTTGTCGCCCCCCCTGGCGGGCCAAGATTTTCTCGCCCGGGTGGCAAAACTCCTGGCCCAGCCGGAGATGACGGTTGCCGGCCCGGTTCCGGACCGGCTGGAGCGGGTGGCCGTCTGTGGCGGCAGCTGCGGTGAGTTGGCGGAGCTGGCCTGGCAAGAGGGGGCCCAGTTGATGGTTACGGCCGAGGTTAAGCACAGTCAGGCCCGCTGGGCCGAGGAGGCGGGGATCTGTCTGGTGGATTGCGGTCATTTTGCCACGGAACAGCCCATTGTCGCCCCTCTGGTGGCACGCCTTCAGGCCCTTTACGGCCGGGATATGCCGGTTCGTGGCGTCGCTGGTCAGGCTAAACCGCTCAGGGGCTGGTCGGCAGGGACGTAAGACGAGGTTGAGTTTTTTTCCTTCTCCAGCACCTTTTTGGAGAAGTTCACCATAAAGCGTGGGGCTGCGCGTGGGCCCCCTAGCCATGAGGAAGTGACATTGAAAGAGGAGTTGAACAAGCTGTTAGAGTTACAGGATATTGATCTGCGCATTCGCAAGCTGGACGAGGAGATTGAGGCGGATAATGCCACCCTGGCTCAGACCCAGTCGGCCATTGATGGCTATCTGGCCGAGGTCGAGGACCTCAACGAGAGGCTGGAGGTGGTGGGTAAGGAGCGTCAGGACGTGGAGACCGAGTTGGAGGACGAGACCACCCGCCTCAAGGACCGGCAGACCAAGCTGATGAATGTCCAGACCAACCGCGAGTACCAGTCCCTCTTAAAGGAGATCGAGGAGACCAAGGCGGCCAATAAGCGGCGGGAGGAAGAGGTGGCCCGCTACCTGGAGATCGCCGAGGCGATGGAGGCCAAGATCGAGGATCTGGGCAACAGCGCGGCCGAGGAGAAGAAGAGCCTGGAAGGGCAGCAAAGCCAAGTGGCGGCCAAGGCCAAGGAGCTGGACGGCCAGAAGAAGAAGATCGCCACCGAGCGCCAGGCCAAGATCGACGGGGTGAGCAAGGGCGTCTATCGCCGTTATGAGCAGCTGCGGGAACGGCGCAACGGCATGGCCATTGTCGGCGTCACCGACGGTGTCTGTCTCGGCTGTTACATGAATATTCCCCCCCAGCAGTACAACGAGTTGATGCGCGGCGACCAGCTCCACACCTGCCCCTCCTGCCAGCGGATGATGTTCCACCTCGCCGAAAGCGAACAGGAATGAGCCGTCTCACTGGCCAACAGGTGGCGGAAAGGCTGGCCCATACGCTCACTGATGGGCAGCTGGGGGAGATATTTCCTGACCAGGATCCGGCTGCCATCCGCCGCCTTATCTGGCCCGCCTGGCCGGGCAAAGAGGAGCCGCAGAAGTCCGGAGGCGACGAGGCCAGACCGACTCCCCAGGGGGGGCGGGCCATGCGCCTTTTTTCTGATGGCGCGGCCCGCGGTAATCCGGGCTTGGCCGGGGCCGGTTTTGTTGTTGACGACGGCCAGGGCCAGGAGCTGCTGGCGGAGGGGATATTCTTAGGCCGCTGCACCAACAACGTGGCCGAGTATAAGGCCCTGATTTATGGCCTGAAGGGTGCGGTCCAGCTCTCCCCCAGCCGTCTGGAGATATTCCTCGATTCCCAGCTCATTGTCCGCCAGATCCAGGGGCGCTACAAGGTGAAGAATGCCGGCCTGAAACCGCTCTTTGCCCAGGTCCAGCAGTTGCTGGCCGCCCTGCCTGAGTGGTCCATTGGCCATGTTCCCCGGGCCGACAACAGCCGGGCGGACGGACTGGCCAATGAGGGGATTGATAACAGATAAGAATTTTCTGATTGCCCTGCTGTTTCAGCTCAAGGGGGCTTTTGAAGGGTAGTAGTGGCAAGCAGATAAAAGATTTTTCGAGTGGACGCATGATCGCTGGCGGCCCGTTCCTTTTAAGGGGCGGATCGCTGGAGGAAAGTCCGAACTCCGCAGGGCAGGGTGGTTCGTAACACGAACCGGGGGCGACCCCGGGAAAGTGCCACAGAAAAGATACCGCCTCCTTTTGTAAGGTCAATTTTGAAGTTAGTCATCTGGTCCGAGGACAAGGAACAGTGAAAATATAAAGCGCAGCATATTAGTAATATGTGAGCATTTTTGTTTTTGCTGTGACGCAGTAATCGGGCCAGATGGCAACTGTTCAAGATGGCCTTGGGAGGTAAGGGTGAAAAGGTGGGGTAAGGGCCCACCGCCCGCGCTGGTGACAGCCGGGGCATGGTAAACCCCACCCGGAGCAAGACCAAATAGGAAGGCGTTTGAGGGCTGCCCGCCCAAGGCCTTCGGGTAGGTTGCTAGAGGTGCCGGGCGACCGGCATCCCAGAGAAATGATCATGGCCCGCCAGAGATGGCGGGTACAGAATTCGGCTTATAGTCCACTCGAATTTTTTTTACTGGCCGGAGTAAGCGGCTTCACTCTGGCTTTCTTTCTGGGCGGGGCAGGGGGCCTTTCCCCTGCTCCAGCCTGGTTTTCTCTTGTTTTCTTTCTGAACGGTTTCTTGAAAAAAATGTGATTACCACTGACTTTCAGCCAGCTTGGCAGGAGACTGAAAGGTTATCAGTTTAATGGCAAAATTTTGAGACTTAACAAATCAGCAAAACTGCTTTTTCAGCGCAGTTAAGCGCAGACTTCGAAGGCGCAACAATAACTACCTGTTTTTATAAAAACTTTGCGTCCTTTGCGCCTCTGCGGTTAATTTAGGGCTGAGCATAAACAACGTAAACCATTAACTTTACGCCAAAATCGATGATGCCTCCCAGGGGTCTCGCAATAGTGGCTGAAACTCAGTGGTAATTAGAAAAAAATGTCCACCTTCGCCGTTATCCCCGCCTCTGGTTCCGGCCGCCGCATGGGCCAAGACCGGCCCAAGCAGTACCTTGAGCTGGCCGGGGTTCCTATCCTCATCCATACCCTGCGGGGTGTGGCGGCAAGTAAGGCCATCGACTCCATGATCGTGGTGGTGCCGGCCGACCATCTGGCGGCCAGCCGGGAGCTCATCGCCCGCTTTCAGGTGGCCAAGGTGGCGGCGGTGGTGGCCGGCGGCAAGCTGCGCCAGGACTCGGTGGCCGCAGGCCTGGCGGCCCTGCCCGACCAGTGTGATCTGGTGGCGGTCCATGACGGGGCCCGGCCCCTGGTGGCCCCGGAGCTCATTGATGCCTGTGTGGCCGCGGCCAAGGACCATGGCGCCGCCATGGCGGCGCTGCCGGTGAGCGATACCCTCAAGGAGGTTGGTGGAGGCGGCCGGATCAAGGGTACCGTGGACCGCAGCCATCTCTACCAGGCCCAGACCCCCCAGGTGGTGGCCCCCGCCCTGTTGCGCCGGGCCATGGAACAGGCCGCCGAGCGTGGTTTTGTCGGCACCGACGAGGCGTCGCTTTTGGAGCCCCTGGGGGTGGAGATGGTGGTGGTGGAGGGGGCGGCGACTAATATTAAGGTGACCAGGCCAGGTGACTTAGGTCTTGCCACGGCCCTGTTGCCAGGGCGAGGAGAAGATATGGCCATTACGGGTGAAGTGCGGGTGGGCCATGGTTACGACGCCCACCGTTTGGTTGCGGATCGGCCCCTGGTCCTGGGCGGGGTCACCATCCCCCATGATAAGGGGCTTCTCGGCCACTCAGACGCCGATGTCCTCTGTCACGCCCTCTCTGACGCCATCCTCGGCGCCCTGGCCTTAGGCGACATCGGCCGCCATTTCCCCGACTCTGATCCGGCCTATAAGGGGATCTCCAGCCTCCTCCTCCTGGAGCAGGTGGTTGCCCTGGCGGCGGAGCACGGTTACCGCCTGGCCAACGCCGACGTAACGGTGGTGGCCCAGGCCCCGAAACTGGCCCCCTTCTGGCCCGAGATGGTCGCCAATCTGGCTAAGGTGTGCGGGGTGGCGACAAGTCAGATCAACCTCAAGGGCACCACCACCGAGGGGCTGGGCTTTGCCGGCCGCGGCGAGGGGATGGCGGCCCATGGGGTGGTTACCCTCAGCCGCCCAGATCAAACTCGGCGCTGAGATAGTGGCGGGCCCCGGCCGGCGAGAGGATGCTGGTGTAGAGGCAGAATTTTTTAACGGCCATGGGGGGCAGGGTGAAGAGTGCCTGGCTCTCAAGGTACCTGGCCATGAGTCTGGCCGGCGTCTTCCGCGGCCGGCCGATGGTGATGTGGGGGTGGAAACGCTGGCGGCTCAGCTTGCAGCCGGCCCGCCTCAGCGCCCTGTTCACCTTCTTCTCCAGTTCCATTAACTCATCGCTGGCCACCGCTCCGGCCCAGAGAACCCGAGGGCTTTTGTCGTAGGGAAAGACGCCGCAACCCTGGATTATGAGATCGAAGGGGGGATGGCTGACCCGGGCCAGGGCCTCGGCGATGGCCTCGGTCTGCTCATCTGTGGCCTGGCCGATGAAGCGCAGGGTGAGGTGGATCTGCTCGTCCGGGGTCCAGCGCATGCCTGGCAGGCCGGTGCAGATGCGGGCCAAGCCCTGGCGGTGACTCTGGTCGATGGGGATGGCGACGAATAGTCGGTCCATGGTGGGGTTCTGGTTAGCCTCCTATCATTGCCCAAAGGCGTTCATAGCGACCTGTTTGTTCTCCGCGGCTTCTTTTCTCTCCGCGACCTTATTTGGACTCATAACTTCCAGAGCCGCGCGAGGCCCGGGCCGGGCCTCGTGCCGCAAAAAATATTTAAGCCTATCTGACTGGGGAAAGCAATGGCCGGCTGGCCCAGTGCAGTCAGGACTTTTGCGGCCCCCTGGCAAGGCACGGGGGCCTTGCCATTATTTTGACAGGGGTGGCCGTGGTTTACTACAATCCTAACAGGCATCCTGGGCTTTTGCGGGGCATGGGCTGGAAGAATTAACTCAAGGAGAAAAAAATGGCCGTTAAGCGTGTTGGGCCGGATGAGGCGTATCACCGTTGTGATCCCGCCGCCTTACCCTTTGCTGATACCACTGAGGTGGAGCAGGACGGGCTCTTTATCGGTCAGGAGCGGGCCCTGGAGGCGGTGGACTTTGGCATCGGCATGGAACGCCAGGGCTTCAACCTCTTTGTCCTTGGCCCCGAGGGCAGTGGCCGCCATACGGTGATCTCCGCATTTATCGACGCCAAGGCCAAGGAGCAGCCCACCCCCAACGACTGGTGTTATGTCTACAACTTCCAGGAGCCCCATAAGCCCCTGGCCATCGAGTTGGCCCCTGGTCAGGGGAGTATTTTTAAGCAGGAGATGTTTGAGCTGGTGGATACCCTGCAGACCACCATACCGGCCATATTTGAGGGGGATGATTATCGGGCCCGGATCAACAGCGTTAACGAGGCCCTGAGTCAGAAGATAGACAATCTCTACCATGAGATGGAGGAGATGGCCAAGAAGCAGTCCATCGCCGTGAGCCGCAGTGACCAGGGCTTCCGTTTTGCCCCCATGCGGGGCGATGGTGAGACCTTGAGCATTGAGGAGTTCCGCAAACTGCCCGCTGAGGTGAAAAAGAAGATTGAAAAGACCATCGAGGAGTTGCACGGCTCGCTGCAGGAGATGATGCACCAGATCAGTATCTGGAAGCGGGAGAGCGAGGAGCTAAGACGTAAGCTGAAGAAGGATACGGCCAAGATGGCGGTCTCCGACCTGATCGAGACCCTGAAGGGTAAGTATAAGGGGAACGATAAGCTGGTCTCCTACCTGGCAGAGGTGGAGGAGGACATCACCGAGCGGGTGGATGATTTCATTGGCGACGATGGTGAAGGGCAGAACCAGGTGATCCTGGCCTTAGGCGGCAGCCAGGCCCCCTCATTTGAGCAGTATGAGGTCAATGTCCTGGTGAGTAATACGGACATTAAGGGAGCGCCGGTGGTCTATGAGGATCTGCCCACCTACCAGAATCTCCATGGCCGCATCGAGCATCAGGCCAAGATGGGTGTCCTCACCACCAAGTTTACCCTGATAAAGCAGGGCGCCCTGCACCGGGCCAACAGTGGTTATCTCATTGTTGACGCCAGGCGTCTCCTGATGCAGCCCTTTGCCTATGACAGCCTGAAGCGCACCCTGCGCTCCCAGCAGATCAGGATTGAACCGGTGGAACGGTTGATGGGGCTGATGAGCACCAAGTCCCTGGAGCCGGAGCCCATTGAGCTGGCCACCAAGGTGGTCCTCATTGGCGAGCCGATGATCTACTACCTGCTCAACGCCTATGACCCGGAGTTTGCCGCCCTGTTCAAGGTGCAGGCCGATTTTGAACATGACATGACGCGCAGCGCTGCCAGCCAGGCCCACTATGCCAGGCTCATAGCGCGGCTGGCCACGGACAGCGAGATGCTGGCCTTAGATAACGGCGGCGTGGCCCGGGTCATCGAGGAGGCCAGCCGGGAGGCGGGTGACCGGGAGAAGCTCTCCCTGCGCATCCGCAACATCACCAACCTGATGCAGGAGGCGGATTACCTGGCCCGCAAGGCGGAAAAGGAGCGCATTGACTGTGAGGATGTGGCGGCCGCCATCGCGGCGGCCCGGCGCCGGGGGGGGCGCATCCGCGATCAGATGTTTGCGGCCATGGCCCAGGGGGTCCGCCATATAGAGACCACGGGCAGTCTGGTGGGGCAGGTCAACGGCCTGTCGGTGCTGGTCCTGGGCCGCGACTCCTTTGGCTGCCCCACCCGGATAACGGCCCTCACCCGGCCGGGGCGGGGTAAGATAGTGGATATCGAGCGGGAGGTGGAGCTGGGCGGCCCCATCCACTCCAAGGGGGTGATGATTCTCTCCGCCTTTCTGGCCGCCCGTTACGCCCGGACCATTCCCCTAAGCCTCCAGGCCAGTCTGGTATTCGAGCAGTCATACGGCGGGGTGGAGGGGGACTCCGCCTCCTGCGCCGAGCTCTGCGTCCTCATCTCGGCCCTGGCCAGAGTTGCCATCCGCCAGGAGATTGCCATCACCGGCTCCGTGAGTCAGCAGGGTGAGGTGCAGGCCATCGGCGGGGTGAATGAGAAGATTGAAGGTTTTTTTGATCTCTGCGATCAGCGCGGCCTCACCGGCGAGCAGGGGGTGGTCATTCCGGCCAGTAATATCCGCCATCTGATGCTGCGTGCTGATGTGGTGGCGGCCATTACTGAGGGCCGCTTCGCGGTCACGGCGGTTGAACGGGTGGATGAGGCCTTGGAGCTTTTAACCGGCCAGGAGGCGGGGGAGAGGCTGGCCGATGGCACCTTCCCGGCCGAATCCATCAATGGCCGGGTGGAGGCGACCCTCCAGGAGTATGCCAGTCGCCTGCAAGAGTTTGAGAAGGGCAATGGTGGGGACGACGCGGAGAAAGATAAGGGTGGGCAGGGGGCGTAGGCTTGCGCCCCCTGTTGCCTGAAAGAAGTTAGCCGGCGGCAGTTGTCAGGAGTTCATCCAGCCGTTGGGCGAGATAGCCCAGGTGTCTCTTCTCCTCTTCGGCCAGGTGGTGAAATAACTTCTGGCACCTCTCCCCCTCGTGCTGGCGGGACAGGCGGGAGTAGAGGTCAAAGGCCTGGGTCTCCAGGAGCATGCCCAGGTTGAGGATGTCTTCCATGTCATGGAGGTGGGGGCCGAAATGGGCCATGATCCGTTCCCGGTCCAGGCCGCCCTCCATTACCTGGGGCAGCTCCTCCTCGTTGATCTCATGCCCCTCCTCTTTGAAGCCGTGGCGCAGGGCGGTCTTATGGTGTTCCTCAAAGACGGCCATCCGTGTGAGCAGCCCTTTTTCCGCCTCCCCCGTGACCATCTCCGCCAAGCCCAGGTAGAGCTGGCGCAGCCCCTCCTCCATGGCGTAGGCCATGGTGAATATATCGTTGTAGTCGCTGGCGGTGAAGAACTCCATGCCGGCATCTTCAGGGCCAGCCACCCGTTGGCCGTGCCACGCCTTAATGCCGCCGCTGATGTTGCGGACGTCCTTGAAGCCCTGGCCCTGGAGGAGCTGGCAGGCCGCCTTGGAGCGGACGCCGCTGGCGCAGTAAATCAGGGTTGGGGTCTCTTTATCCAGGGTCCCCGCCTCGCTCAGCAGCTGGGCGGCCGGGATGAGGGTGGCGCCGGGCAGATGCTCCCTGTCGTACTCCTTGGGCTGCCTGACGTCGAGGAGGACAAATGAGCCCACCGGCTGCTTACGGATGAACTCCTGGGCCTCCTGGACAGTGATATTGCTGGTGGGACGGAAGATGGTTTTCCAATTCATGGCGGGCAATTATTAGGGAGATTGGCGGCTGAGGGGCAAAGGTGAAAAAATCTTGCTTTGCGCAAATAGCCTCTGTACAATTGTCTGATTAAGGCGTAATTTTATCATACAAAAGTTTGAAACTGTTAAGAAAAATATCAAAATTTATTTATAGGAGCAGATTATGGCCAGTGACAAGATTATTCAGGTAAGTGATGGTGATTTCGCGGAAAAGGTGCTGCAGGCGGAGCTCCCCACCCTGGTGGATTTCTGGGCCCCCTGGTGCGGACCCTGCAAGGCCATCGGCCCGATGATTGACGAGCTGGCGACCGAGTATGAGGGCAAGGTGCAGATCTGCAAGATGAATGTGGATGACAGCCCCGAGACCCCGGGCAAATATGGCATCAGGGCCATTCCCACCCTGATCTTCTTCAAGGGTGGCGAGGTGGCGGACCAGGTCACCGGCGCCGTGGGCAAGCCGCAGCTCAAGGCGATGCTTGATAAGTAAGCCGCCTGGGGCAGATGCCTGCATAGGTTTTTAGAGGGGGTGAGCCGCTGTACCGGTTTCACCCCCTTTTTCGTTAAGCTTAGGGGGGAATGTAGCCATGACCGTTGACCATGAACTGGTAATCTTAGGTGGTGGCCCGGCCGGTCTCACCGCCGGCCTTTACGCGGCCCGGGCCATGCTTGATGTGGTGCTGCTGGACAAGGGCGCGCCCGGGGGGCAGGTGATGCTCACCGACTGGATCGATAACTATCCCGGCTTTCCTGACGGCATCTCCGGCTTTGAGCTGGCCGAGCGGATGACCAAGCAGGCTGAGCGTTTTGACCTCAAGATTGAGTACGCCCCGGTTGCCGGCCTGGATCTGGCCGGTGATATCAAGGTCCTGAAGATGGAGGATGGCTCAGAGCTCACCTGCCGGGCCCTGCTTATTGCCACCGGCGCCCGCCCCAACAGCCTCAATATCCCCGGTGAGGCGGAGATGGTGGGCAAGGGCGTCTCCTACTGCGCCACCTGCGACGCCCCCTTTTACCGGGGCCAGACCGTGGCGGTGGTGGGCGGGGGCAATACCGCGGTGCAGGAGGCCAACTACCTCACCAAGTTTGCCGACAAGGTGTATCTCATCCATCGCCGCGACGAGCTGCGGGCCACCAAGGTTGTCCAGGAAAAGGCGTTGGACAACGAGAAGATCGAGGTGATCTGGGACACGGTGGCAACCGAGGTGGCGGGTGACGCCACAGGGGTCACCGGTCTGCAGCTGCAGAACGTCAAGGATGGCAGTGAGAAGCTGTTACCGGTGGGCGGTGTCTTTGTCCTCATCGGCATCAGGCCCAATATGGAGGTGCTGCCCCTGGAGCAGTTGGAGAATAATAATGGTTTTCTGATCTGCGACCGGGAGATGCGCACCTCAGTGCCGGGGGTCTTTGCGGCCGGCGATATCGTTGATAAGGATGTCCTGCAGGTGGCCAATGCCGTGGGTGAGGGTTGTGTGGCGTCCCTGGCGGCCGAGCATTACCTGGAGGGCTAGGCTGCGGCTTAGCCGC
>JBDLJA010000008.1:0-85136 GCA_039714595.1 Thermodesulfobacteriota bacterium
CGTCTGGATCAAATTTTATTCGTTAGAAGAAAACCGCGTCCTTTGGGCGTGGTCAGAGTTCACTGGCTCTGCCGTTATTGTTCATTTTCTTTGCTTGCCTTTATGCCCGCAGGGTGCAAAGAAAACGAACCAGCCGGACGGCTTGACCGTTCAGCGAAAGAAAGGGCACCCCAGCCATCTGGCCCTGCGGGCTTCCTTTGCGCCCCGAAAAAGATGGTGGGATTTTGAGAACTCGCGGAGTTTATACCCCCTTGAGGGGTGCTCAGACAACTCAAAATCCTTGTCACCATCTTCTCCGGAGCGCAAAGCAGATGGCAAAGGGGTAAACTAAGCCCCCTCCAGGGGCTATCAATGCCGGGCCCTCTGGGCCCGGATCTTTACGATATGTATTGTCCTGGGGCGTAATGGCGCTACTCCGTGGCGATGAAGGGCTGCGGGGCGATTTTACCGGCCTGCCCCGGTAAGAATTTTTTTTTTTAAAGCAAAGGGAAAGGTATGAAAATAACTAAACTGATTATGCTTGCCATGGCGCTCTTATTGGGTCTGTCTAGTTGCACCAGAAAGGATGACAACGAGGTTGTGGTTTATAACCTCGGTTGATCAGATATTTTCCGCGTCCTGCAGGATTTTGAGAGAGAGACGGCCATAAGGGTTAACCCCTCTTTGGCACCAGCTCCTTTCACTTTGCCGCCTGGTTCTCCGCCCTGGGCGACGATAAGGCGCAGCAGTTCTTAACCGATTTAAAGGTGGCGGGCCGGTCTGGCGTTATCAGGACGCGGATAACTATTATATCGCCCGGGCCAATCCTTTAGAGAACAACTTGCGGCTCTACCGGGTGGTTGGTAGCAAGAGGGAGGAGCTGGCCAGCGCCGATATTGATATCCCCAGCGGCCAGTGGCACACCATTAAGATCAGGATGAAGGCCAACCATATCCACTGCTTTTATGATGGTAAAAAAGCTGTCGATATGGTTGACGATACCTTTAAGAAAAGTGGCAAGGTGGGGCTCTGGGTCAAGGCCGATGCCGTCACCTATTTCGACGATCTTGAGATAGTCGCAAAATAGTGCCAGCAATTGCCCGGCCCATCTGCCCGGTTAGTTGCCGCGCTGCCCGCCGCTTCTTGGCCCGGCAGCCGGACCACCTTTCCTGCCGCCTTTGCCGCGATGCATCTGGCGCATGGCCCGTAAGGTCTTGAACTGCTCCAGGCTCAAGATCTTGCGGGTGGCAACCAGGTTTGCCATCCTCGCCGTCAGCAGTTCATTTTTCGCCTTCAGGAAACTCTTCAGCTTTTTGTTGGCCTCGGCCTCGTTAAAATCAGTGGCCATGGCCGTTTCAAAGGCGAATAACGCCTTGTCAACCTCGGCCTTCAGGTCGATCATGGCCGGCCGGCTCTGCTTGGCATGGGCAGTAAGCTTTGCCTCCTGCTCCTTGCTCAGTTGCAACTTGTCACTTACCTGGGGGTTTTGCCACCACATGGGTCCCATTCCCATGGCCATGGGACCAGCATGGCCCATTCCTGGCCGGGCCTGGCTGGCGCCGGCCATTAAAAGGAAGATGGCAAGGGTGCTGATTAAGATTCTGCTCGTTTTCATGTCTCTGCTCCTGTGGTTTCTGAGTTAATAAAGGTTAAAAAAGTCTCGAAGTCATCTGTTGCGGCGGCCAGGGTCTCCTGGTTGATTACCTCGGCCAGCAACGGCTCTTTTTCTTCTTCCTGGTCAAAGAGGTTGCTGGCCAGGGAGGTGAGGGAGTAATCGGGCCTCTCCGCCATTATCGTCTGTTGACTCTCCGTACCCTCATCCAGCGTTTTCCTCTGGCTGAGGGGATAGGCCACTGCCAGGATAAGAAGAAGGACGGCGGCCATGGCGGAAAGGGCCCTGGGGCCGAAGAACAGTGATGTTGCTCTTGTCGTGGCCGTTTCTTGCCAGAATTTGGCCCTGATCCGTTGTAGCTGTCTCTTTTCAGGCGCCAGCCTCTCAGCTGTTCTGGCGATCTCCCGCTTAAAGGTGGCAAGCTCCGCCTGGCAGGCGGGGCAGCTCCTAAGGTGTTCCCGCCTGTCTGCCGGCAGCATCTCGGTTGGCGCCACTGCCGTGGCAAACTCTTCACTGCTCATGTGCTCCTGGTTACTCATCGTCTCTTTCCCGCAGTTTGTTTCTCACCTTGGCCACCGCCCGGTAGAGATGGGTCTTGGCCGTGGAGAGGCCTATCTTCTGGCCCTCGGCTATTTCATCTAAAGAGAAATTGTCAAAGTATCTCAGCCTGAATATCTCCTGCTCCCGCTTTGGCAACCCCGCGACGATCTCCTGCAGGGCCGTCTGCTCCTGCTTCCTGCTCAGCAGCTGTTCAGGGTTGTTGGGGGCGGCCTCTCGCTCTTCCCTGGCCGCGAAGGAAAACTTCCACCACGGTTTGCGGTAATAGTCGCTGATGGCGCTGCGGCAGATCTTGTAGAGCCAGGTGGAGAGCTGGGCCTGGCCCTGGAAGCTCTCGTAGTTCTGGTAGATCTTCAGATAGACATCCTGGAGGATATCTTCGCAGTCCTGCTCTGAGGCTGTCCGGGAGCGAACCATGCGGTACAGGGCCTCCTGCTGGTTGTCTAAAAATTTATTAAAGTCTTGTGGGTCCATGGTGTCTGTGAAGGGTGGTGCGCTGCTCTTTGCTAGATTAGACGTAGTGCTGGCCTAAAAAGTTTACAGGTGGCCAGGCAAAAAAAGAAATTTTGTCTACCACCGCGCCAGGCCCGAGTCTCCGGGCCATTGGCCTGGCGAGGCTGCTGGGGCGGAGAAGGCAATAAAAAAGGGTAGTCAATTTATCTGATTGACTACCCTTTCAGGGGGTTGTTGAACTGTTCAATGTTGCCATATCTCTATGGACCTGTCAGATCCTCTTCCACATATCTGAGGATCGCCTCCAGCAGGGCGTCGCGCGGGTACCCTTCTTTATTGCCAAATGTCAGGCGGGTGAAGGCCATCTGGTGGGCCACCGGCACGGACATGGCCCAGTGGTCGGCGTTGACAAAGGCGAGCAGGGTGGAGCCGGGAATGAGCTGGTCCGGGATGGGGATCTGGCCATCATTGGCGACCTGCGGGCCGCCCAGTTTCCGGTAGGATGACTTCAACCCCCTGGAGATGTGGTCCTGGTCCGGGTAGGAGATCACGGAATAGTAACGGATGTCCGCCGGCAGCCTGTTTGCCGCCAGCCATTTTCGCCGCCTTTCCGGGGCCAGGCTAGGCAGGGCCCCATTGTCACCCACCTCGCAGCCGGATAGGGGGATAAGGCTTAGAAGCTTGGCCTGGGACGGTTTCACCCGGCTGGCCAGGGGCGCCCCGCCCACCGCCCCGGCGACGCTGACCACGGCCACCACCCGCCTGCTCACCTCGGGGTGCTGGCTGACGGCCGCCAGGATATCCGGCACCCCCTTGGAGTAGCCGATGAGGATTACCGGCCGCTCCCCTTTCCCGGCCAGGTGGCCGGCCAGTTGCGCTCCATTGGCCTTGACACTGGACAGGCCATCAACCTCAAAGAGCTGGGCCTCGTAGCCATAGCGCGCCACATGTTTTATCCCCGACAGGTCGTTGTTCATCCAGGCCCGGACGCATTGCCAGGCGAAGCCGGGAACCAGGCCGATGAGAAAGTTCTGCCTGGAGGGACCCAGGTGAACAGGGGGACCATCTGCCGGCGGCAAGGGGCAGCCGGCGGCCAACGCCTCGTCGCACGCCCTGTAGTTCGGCCGGGCCTGGCCATGCTCAGCCAGAACCGCGCAGAATATCTGCCGGAACCGGGCCCGGCCATCGCTGAAATCTGTCCCCCTCGCCTCTAACAGGCTCAGGGGACCTAGAGGGGTAACTGCTGGCTGCTGCTCCTGGGCCCGCCCGGCGCAGGCGGTGAGGAGAAGGCAGAGCAGCAGGCAGAACAATTTGGCCGCTATCTCAGCTGGCCGAAGAGATCTCTTTAGCGGCAATGCGCTGGGAAGGGTAGGGGGAGGCGGATTCCATCCAAGATCCGTTGCCATGTTCTTATCTCGCAAAAAAGTGGGACTGGCAGGGAGAAATAAAAAAAAAGGGGAGTCAATTTGTCCAATTGACTCCCCGTAATAAGCGCTGGGGTGAGTGAGGGGACTTGAACCCCCGGCCTCCTGGGCCACAACCAGGTGCTCTAACCAACTGAGCTACACCCACCATAGAAGGCCTTTCTTATAATAAATTGGTTCCGGGATAGCAAGGATAAATTTGGGCCGGAATGGTGTCAGGGCAGGGGGATAAAGTGCTGCTGTTGCTGGTGGAAAAGGAGGGGCCGTAGTTGCTCATCGCGGACAGTAAAGCGAATGGCGCCTAACTTGCCGGTGTGGAGCATCCTGGCCCCTTGCTCCTGGTAGCGGGCGGTGACCTCCGGGGCGGGAAAGCGGTTGTGGTGAAAGGCGCTGCTGGAGAAGATGGTGTAGTCAGGATTGGCCGCGGCGATGAAGGGGGGCGACGATGAGCTGCTGCTGCCGTGGTGGGGGGCCACTAGAACCGTATGGTGGCCTAAATCGTCAATAAGCGCCCTTTCGCCGGTCTGGCCGATGTCACCGGGCAGGAGGAATGAGTGAGGGCCGGATCTAAAGGAGATGACCAGGCTCTGTTCGTTGTCGTTAAGCTCCGGCTGCAGATGGAGGCGGGAGAGCAGTTTAATCTTGCCGCTTGCCCTGGCGGGAAAGGTGGCCCCTGGCAGGGGCTGGCTGATGGCCACCTGCTGCTGGCGGGCCGCTGCCACTAACCTCTGCAGGCCCGGGTCAGGATCAAGGGGGGCGGCCAGCCACAGCTCCCCACAGGGAAAGTTTTTCAGGAGAAAGGGGATGCCGCTGTAGTGATCGCTGTCGCCGTGGCTGACGATAATAAGGTCCAGTTCCTTAATGCGCTGCTGGCGCAGGTAAGGGGCGATAACCCGGCGTCCCACGTCAAAGGTGGGGGAGTGGGGGCCGCCGCCATCCACCAGGATGGTCTCACCGCTTTTCAGCTCGATCACGGCGCAGTTGCCCTTGCCCACATCGAGGATAGTGATCTGGTCATGGGGCCGGCTCACAGGCCAGGGGATGAAGAGGAGGAGGCAGGCGGCAAGGCCCACTAGCTGGACTGGCCGGCGTCTGCTCAGGCAGAGGAGGAAGAGGCCGCCGAAGTAGATGGCGATAAGCAGCGGGGCAGGGGGGGGAAGCCAGAGGGAGATGCTAGGGGTATCACCCCAGGCCAGGGCCAGGCTGTGGCTCAGGCTCAGGCCCCCAGCGCCAAGGTGGAGGAGCAGACTGGCCAGCTGGGGGAAGATGAAGATAAAGGGGACGGCCAGAAGGCCCCAGGTGAGGGACCAGATGCAGAAGATCGGCTCGAAGACCAAGGTGGCCGCCACACCCACTAAAGAGGTGCGCTGGAAGTAGAAGAGGACCAGGGGCAGGGTAGCTACGCTGGCGGCTACGGCCACGGCCAGTCCGGTGATGAGCCAGCCCCTGGTTCGCTGCCAGGGGTTGCTGGCGGCTGGCAGGGGCGCGATGAGTCGCGGCAGGATCAGGGCCAGGCCGATGACGGCGGCAAAGGAGAGCTGGAATGAGGCGGAGCTTAGTTCGGCGGGGTTAAAGAGGAGGATGATCAGGGCGGCCAGACTGATATTGGTGGGGGTGTGCCACTGGCCATTGATGATGATGGCCAGGAGAAAGAGGCTGATCATGATAAAGGCGCGGACGGCGGGGGGCTGGAGGCCGGAGACGAGGCAGTAGAAGAGCAGGGGCACAAGAGAGATGGCCGCGACTATCTTCTTTACCGGCAGGTGGAGGAGGAGAAACTCTGAACGGCTGACCAGCCAGCTGAAGAGGAGATGGCAGCCGGCGGCCAGCAGGGCCATGTGCAGGCCGGAGATGGCCAGGAGGTGGGCGATGCCCAGGCGCTGGAAGGCCTCCCGCGTTTCCGGGGCGAGGCCGCTGCGGTCGCCGGTGAGCAGCGCCCGGTAAAGGCCGGCCGTGGGAGGTGGCAGGGTCTGGTTGATAAATGTTATTATCCGGCCCCGTAGCCTCTGGGCCAAGAGGAGGTGGCCCGGGTCCCCAGCTGTCTTTTGGCCCAGGGCGACGATGTGCTGGGGGCTGGTCACCCAGGCCGTTAGGAAGATCTCCTCCCGGGCCAGGTGGGCGGGCAGGTTGAAGCTGGCCGGATTATGAAAGCCGCGGGGCGGGTTGAAGCGGCCGTGGATGAGCAGGGAGTCCCCTGGAGTAAGGGGAGCTGGCGGAGGTCCCCTCATGGTAACCCGGACCAGGCCGGTCACCGGCAGGACCGCCATCTCTTGCGCCTTGCTGGGTTGGTCCGGGAGGAGGAGTTCCTTCGTCGCCACCAGGAGCTGGCTGCGCTCCCGGCCTATCCGGGGCGGCTCCATCAGGGTGGCCAGACAGGTCTGCTCCTGGTCAGGGGTGATGAAGTTGCTGAGATGGCTGGCAGGGAGGTTTGGCTGGAGATGGAGTTGGCCGTGGAGCAGGCCAGTGGCCAGGAAGGTGATGAGGAGCAGGCCATGGCGCCAGCGGTTATTACGCAGAGAGGCGATTAAGGTGGCCGCGGCGCAGGCGGTGGTGAGCAGCCAGGAGAGGCGCGTTTGGCCTTCGGGGAGTTGGGACGCCAGGCCGATGCCAAAGGTAAAGGCGACGGTGAGATGGATCAGGAGGAAGGAGGGGTGGCAGAGCTTTTGCCAGCTTGGGACCATGGCTTACCCTTGGCCAAAAAAAAATGCCGGCTGAGGCAGCCGGCATTTTTTACTTAATCGAGGAAGAATTTCAACTTTTCCCGGCGGCTGGAGTGGCGCAACCGGTTCAGGGCCTTCTTCTCAATCTGTCTGATCCGCTCGCGGGAGACGTTGAAACGTTTGCCGATCTCCTCCAGGGTGTATTCGGCGTCCTCGCCGATACCGAAGCGCAGGCGGATGATCTTCTCCTCCCGGGGGCTCAAAGTGGCCAGGATGCCGGTTACCCGGTCGGCCAGTTCATGGTTCTTCACCGCCTCGTAGGGCGAGATAGCCTCCTGGTTTTCCAGAAAATCGCCCAGGGTGGAGTCATCATCGCCCACTGGCGTCTCAAGGGAGATGGGCTCCCGGGAGGCCTCCAGGATGGCCAGGATCTTGTCCATGGGCAGGCCGGTCTTGGCGGAGATCTCCACCGGGGTGGGCTCCCGGCCCAGTTCCTTCAAGAGGGAATAGAAGGCCTTGAAGAACTGGCTGCGCAGTTCCAGGAAGTGGACCGGCAGACGGATGGTCCGGGTCTTGTCCAGGATGGCCCTGGTAATGGCCTGTCTGATCCACCAGGAGGCGTAGGTGGAGAATTTGTTGCCCTTGGTGTAGTCGAAGCGGAACACGGCCCGCATCAGCCCCAGGTTGCCTTCCTGGATCAGGTCGGCCAGGCTCAACCCCTGGTGCATGTAGCGTTTGGCAATGGAGACCACCAGCCGCAGGTTGGCCTTGATCATGTTGTCTTTGGCGCCCTCGATGGAGCGGGTGTAAAGACTGATCCGGTGGTTGCCATACTCCAGGGGCGCATTGTCAGGATTCTCCTCGACAATGGAGAGCATGGTCCGGCGCATGTGGTTGAGGTGCTGTTTCTTTGGCTTTAAGGTGGGGTCCCGTTTCTCCCACAGGTCGATGCGCTCGGCCAGCATCCCCACGGCCGGGATCTCCGACTGGTCGGTGCGGATGGTGCGGATGATGGAGTCAAAGCCCTCCCTGATGGTTTTGGAGTACTTCTCCTCCTCCTCAGGGGTGAGCAGCTCAAAGCGGCCCATCTCGCGCAGGTAGGTGGTGGTGGTTTCCTCCACCTCTTGGGGGGGCTCCAGCTTGTTCTCACCACTGCCATCGCTGTCCTTGTCGTCACCACTTTTGCCTATGGCCTTCTGGGCCTCAGGGGGCAGGACGGTGACTATTTCGATACCGTTGGCGGTGAGGAAGTCAAGGATCTGATCAATATAGGTAGCATCCTTGTCCAACGGAATGATGTCCGTGAGAAGGCCGATGCTGACACACTTGAATTGCTTGCCGAATTTAAGCAGCTTTTCTTGAATTTCTGCTGGCACAGGCAGATTTCTCCTATATGTATAAGGGAAGTGGGGGGCCGGCCAGAGGGGTTATACTTACACGGCTTGGCGGGCCTGATCTTACCTGGCAAAATAAAAAAATATTTTGCAAAATAAGCACTTCCTGTGCTTAAAAATTTAAATGGTAAATAAAGTGCCAGAAGGCAAAAGGCTTTTGGCACGAAACAGAACATTTTAACCACCATTTCTTTCTTTCGCAACCATTTTTGCGAAAACCCCCTGGAGGTTTACCCATGGAAGGTCAGCGGCACTCTGGTATCCTGCTGCACGTCACCTCTCTGCCCGGCCCTTATGGTATCGGTGATATTGGCAGTGGCCTGGAATTTGTCGATTTCCTGGCTGCGGCCGGACAGCGTTGCTGGCAGTTTCTGCCCACCTGTCCCACGGCCGCGGCCTTTGGCCATTCCCCCTACATGGGCCTCTCCGCCCTGGCCGGCAATATTTTGTTTATCAGCCCGGATCTCCTGGTGGACCATGGCTGGCTGGCCCAGGAGGATATCGAGCCCCTGCCCCATGTCGCCACGCCCTTCACCGTTGATTTCCAGGCGGTGACCGCCTATAAGGAGCAGCTTCTCCTCCTGGCCCACGGCCGCCTGACAGAGGAGAAGCGCCAGGTGTTTGCTGAGTTCTGCGCCGGCCAGCCGTGGCTGGACGATTACGCCCTGTTCATGGTGGCCCGCAATCACTACCAGGGAGCCTGGTCAGACTGGCCCGCGGAGCTGGCGGCCCGCAAGCCTACAGCCCTGGCGGAATTGGCCGGACGTTTTCCCCGTCAGCTTGAACTGGTGAAGTTCGGCCAGTTTCTCTTCTATGAGCAGTGGGCCCTGCTTCTAAAAACGGCCCGGCAGCGGGGGGTCCGCCTCTGCGGCGATATCCCCATCTATGTTGGCCACGATTCCAGTGACGTCTGGGCCAACCAGGACTGTTTCCTTCTGGATGACGATTTTTTACCCAGCGTGGTGGCCGGCGTCCCCCCCGACTACTTCAGCGCTACGGGGCAGCGCTGGGGCAACCCCCTTTACAGCTGGGAGACCCAGGGAGAGAAGAATAAAAGACTCTACGACTGGTGGCGCCAGCGTTTCGCCATCATCGGCCAGCAGGTGGACATGGTGCGTATCGATCACTTCCGCGGCTTCGAGGCGTACTGGCAGGTGCCGGCTGAGGAGGAGACCGCCCTGAACGGCACCTGGGTCAAGGGGCCGGGGCGCCAATTTTTCAGCGATCTGGCCGAGGAGCTGGCCGATGTTGCCGTCATTGCCGAGGATCTGGGAATCATAACTCCGGAGGTTACGGCCCTGCGGGACGCTCTGGGCTATCCTGGGATGAAGATCCTCCAGTTTGCCTTTGATTCGGATGAGCGTAACCTCTACCTGCCCTTTAACGTTACGGAAAACTCGGTGATCTACCCAGGAACCCATGATAATGATACCGCCCTGGGCTGGTACATGGACGGGGGTGTGGCCCAGCGCAGTAAGGATCGTCTGCGCCGGTTGGCCAACAGTGACGGTTCCGCCGTCCACCTCGACTTTATCCGCCTGGCCTATGGCTCGGTGGCTAACTTGGCCATTATCCCTTTGCAGGATGTGTTGGGTTACGGCTCCGATTGCCGGATGAACCGGCCCGGGACCAGCCATGATAACTGGCTCTGGCGCGCTGGCGAGGTGTTCAGCTCTGATCTGGCCAACTTCCTCCGGGAGGAGGCCCGTTTCTATAACCGTCTCTGACCAGGGGCTAACCCTCTCTTCCGTCCCCAGCCATTAGCCGGCTTGGCCTTGACTTTTTTGGCTCATATTTTCTTGACAAGCGGCATGGCCTGGGGTAAATGAACCTCTCTCAAAGAGAACATGGCCCCTTCGTCTAGCGGTTAGGACGACGGCCTCTCACGCCGTAAACAGGAGTTCGATTCTCCTAGGGGTCACCATTGTTTCAAAAGGGTTTAGCTAGTTATAGCTAAACCCTTTTTTTTGTTTTACGGGGGGATGTTGGCAACCCCCTATCTTCTCTCTCTGCCCCTTCCAGGCCGAACCGCAAGTTACCCGCGAATCTCTGGACAGCAGCCGCTGGCCGGCCCGCCCTTTTCTGAGAACTGCCACCGCGCTGCAAAAGCTGGGTAGCCCCTTCGGCTATTCCCCCCCCCTCTGCCACTTCGCCTTATCCCCACCCGCGTGATCCCTGTTCTTTCTTCGCTATAAAAAATATGGTTTTAACGCATAAATTCAGCTGGGTAGTAGTTTTTCAACGGCCTGTTGAGCTATACTCAAAGCTCTATATCTGTGGGACCACTTGCAATTAATCTTCATTGATACCCTCTGGAGACACCTATGCCGCAAAAAACGAAAACCCCCCCTGCTGCCAAGAAAGCAGCCCCTTCAGCTGCTGCTGAAGGCAAGGGTAAGAAGAAGCTCTATAATGTTATTTTTTTTCATGACTGGTGCAAGGCGTGTGGGCTCTGCACGGCACTCTGCGCCAAAAAGATAATCTTAACTGATGAAACCGGCCAACCCTATATCGATGAGATGGATAGCTGTGTAGGGTGTCGTTTTTGTGAAATACATTGTCCAGATTTTGCAATTACCATTAAGAACAGGCACCCGGAAAGGAGAAAGACAGATGGCAGAAAGTGAACAGGTTAAACGGGTTCTTCTTCAAGGCAACGAAGCAATCGTTGCCGGAGCCCTTGCTGCCGGCTGTCGCTTTTTTGCCGGATATCCCATAACCCCCGCGTCTGAAATTAGTGAGCTGCTCTCGGTAAAATTGCCCGAGGTTGGCGGGACATTTATTCAGATGGAAGATGAAATCGCCTCCATGGGCGCGGTTATTGGCGCATCCCTTGCCGGTACCAAGGCCTTGACCGCTACCAGTGGCCCGGGGTTCTCCTTGATTCAAGAAAATCTTGGCTATGCCTGCGTGGCTGAAGTGCCCTGTGTGGTGGTGAATGTTATGCGGGGTGGGCCTTCCACGGGCCTCCCCACCAGTCCGTCCCAGGGAGATGTGCAGATGGCCAGGTGGGGGACCCATGGCGACCATCCCATCATAGTCCTCGCGGTCTCCTCTGTTGCCGATTGTTTCTCGGTAACCGTCAAGGCCTTCAATATGTCTGAGAAGTATCGGATTCCGGTAATAATCCTTTCAGATGAAGTGGTGGCCCATACCCGTGAGGCGGTCGCCTTACCCGAAACAGAAAGAATTCGCGTCATTGACCGGATATCCCCCGATGTGCCGCCGGAATGGTACAGGCCATACGCTGACAACAATCGCGGTGTCCCCGACATGGCTGCCTTTGGTGACGGCTACAGGCATCATGTAACCGGACTGATCCACGATGACCTGGGCTATCCCACCCAGGATCCCCAGGAAGTTGAAAAATTTTATAAACGTATCCATGGCAAGGTCTCCAAAGGTTTCCAGGATATTCAGGTTACCAGGGACTATCTTATGGAAGATGCTGATATCTGTGTCATTGCCTATGGATCTGTTGCCCGTTCCGCCTTAAAGGCGATTCGCGAGGCGCGTGAGCAGGGGGTTAAGGCTGGATTGGTCCAACTTGTGACCCTTTTTCCATTTCCAAGAAAAAGTGTTGATACCTATCTGCGCCAATGTCGGGTTGCCATTATTCCGGAGATGAACATGGGGCAGATGAGCAGAGAGATTTCCAGGGTCAACCAGGCAGACTGCAGAGTAATCAAACATAACCGCATTGATGGACAGTTAATCAGCCCTGGCGAAATATTAAAACTAATTGTTAAAGCATGATTACCTGCTGGTTATCTGCTGGTTAAACCTGATGAAGAGAAAGGAGAGCTGAAATGCTGGAAAGCGCTGAAATAATCAGACAGGAATATCTGCGGCATGACAAAAAATTCCCCCATGTATGGTGCCCGGGCTGTGGCAATGGCATTGTTATGGGAGCCTTACTTCGCGCGGTCCATACCCTGGACTTAAGTAAAGATGAAGTGGTTCTTGCCTCTGGCATAGGTTGCTCGGGCCGGATGCCCACCTACGTTGATTTTAATACTATTCACACAACCCATGGCCGGGCCCTGACATTTTCCACCGGCATCAAGTTGGCCCGGCCGGAACTTACGGTTCTCACCGTCATGGGCGATGGCGATGCCACCGCCATTGGCGGCAATCATTTTATCCATGCCGCCAGGCGAAATATTGATCTCACCGCCATCATCATCAATAATTCCACCTATGGTATGACTGGTGGCCAGTACTCACCAACTACTCCTTATGGTTCTAAATCAACCACCTCCATCTATGGTCATGTGGAACACTCCTTTTCCATTGCCGAGCTTGCCGTAACCGCTGGAGCTTCTTTTGTGGCCCGGGGAACGGTATATCACGCCGCCCACCTTGAACAGCTAATCAACCAGGCAATCAGTAAAAAAGGGTTTTCTGTGGTTGAGGTGATCTCAAACTGTCATGTCCAGCATGGCCGGAGAAACAAGCTTGGCGGAGCGGTTGAGATGATCAACAGTTTTAAGGAAAATGCCGTGACGGTTGGTAAGGCCGAGAAGATGAGTGAGGAAGAGCTTGCCGGGAAATTTACCATTGGCGTCCTGGCAGATGTGGACAAACCCCTATCCACTGAGCAGTACCAGCGGGTTATTGCTGAAGCGAGGAAAAATGCTGTGAAGGCTGCTGAAGAAAAAGAAAAAACTAAGGTTAATCGTTATGAGTGATGAGAGGTATGAAATCAGATTCAGCGGCTCAGGAGGTCAGGGTATTATCACCGCAGCCGTGGTTCTTGCCGATGCAATCGGATCTTTTGACAATAAATACGTGTGCCAGACCCAGAGTTATGGTCCCGAGGCCAGGGGGGGGAAGAGTAAGGCTGAGGTTGTTATCTCCAATTCACCCATAGATTACCCCAAGGCCCTGGAGGTTGACCTCCTCCTTGCCATGACTCAAGCGGCCTGTGACGCCTATTTTTTTGATATCAAGCCAGAGGGATTACTGGTTGTGGATAGTGGCCTTGTTGAGCAGTTGCCAACCAGTCGCGCCGTGTCAATCCCATTCACCCATATCGCCAGAAAAGAAATTGGCAGAGAACTTGTGGCAAACATGGTGGCCCTCGGGGCGGTTGGCTACCTCTGTAATCAGGTGGGTCTTGGCAGTCTTGAACAGGCCCTGCTGGCCCGGGTGCCCAGGGGGACGGAAAAAATGAACTCCGAGGCCTTGCAGGCTGGCATCGAGGCCGCGAGAAGTATTAATCTTGACTCATTACCCCGTTCAGTCCTCTCTGACTGGGATGATGAGTTGTAGGGGTAGTGAAGGCAGCTTTTTCCCTTGCCCTGCCAGGCGGCCCTGCAGGGGGGGGCTTTATTGTTACTGTTCAAGGTTAAAACCTTCGCCTTAGGCGAATAACAGCGCAGCGGTGTCTGTTTTGCTAGCAGCTGATTTTTTTGTTTGAAAAACGAATATCGAGGTCACCAGAAATATCGAATGATGAAGGGTGGAAGATATCTTAATTAATAAAGAAAGTACCTTCCTTCGACATTCGACATTCGATATTCTGCGGTTTTCCTGGACTTCTCGGAGTCTCGCTGCTCTCGCTTACCTGTCCGCGAAGCTAAACCCACCTGCTTGCATCTGCTGGTTGTTTAGTTTGTCTGGCGATAATCTTGCCTGCCGCCAAAGACCCCTTACCTCTTGCAACTCTCCACCTGGCGCGCTTCCAGGTTGAACACCTTGGTGATCGCCTCTTCTATGGATACCCCGCGCTCAAACCAGCGCCGGAAACAGTTGGCCTCAAGGCCCCACTCTTCATGAACCAGTTCAAGCTTGCCCCGTATCTCGCCTAAGAACTCGGTTAAATCCTCCTCGCTGTCCGCCTCGGAGTAGATCATATAATCGCAATGCTTGCGAAAGAGCATGATGGAGCCATCGTAGTTGACCCGCCTCTCCCGGAAACGGGCAATTGTCTCGCGCAAGCGCTGACCGATCTCGTCATGGACCTGGTTGGCAACTATAAAGCCGTGCTCCTGTTGAAATCTGCCAAAATCCCTGAAGTTGATCAGTTGCAGTTCAAAGCCGGCGGTGCCGGTCTCGCCCAGGTGCTGCAGGTCGTCCAGGACCAGTAAATAGCGGTAGTTATAAAGCTCGCTTATGGTATCCCGGAAGAATGAGTCGCGGCGGAAATGTTCGATCTCCTCCATGAAGCCGGCCGTGGGGTAGAGATAGTCCGACTCCGGGGCGAGATCATCGCCGATACTGATCAGGGCGGCCACCGCCTCCCTGTCAAGATGATTGTCCTTTGCCTCCTGCTCCAGGAGCTGGTGGGCGATCTTGCTGGTGAGGGGCTTTTTATAGGGCCTTTTGGCGGTGAGGGCCTCGAAGACATCGGCCACGGCCGTAATCCGCGACAGGAGATCGATCTCCTCGCCCTGCAGCCCCAGGGGATAACCGCTGCCGTCAAGGCGTTCATGGTGGCGCAGGATAATATTGGTGATCTTGTCGTCGCTCACCCGTTTGGCAAAGAGTTTGGCCCCGATCAGGGGATGATACTCCATTATCCGCCTGTCCTGGACATTGAAGAGATCCGGTTTCAGGAGGATATCATCGGGGATGGCGGTCTTGCCGATATCATGGACCAATCCTGCCAGTTCCAGGATGTGCAACTCCTCGGCCGGCAGGCCCATAACCGCGCCAATCTCCTTGGCGATCGCCGCCACCCTGGTGGTATGTTCATAGGTCGGATAATCACGGCCGGCCAGGATCTCACTCATCACCTCAAAGAGGTCCTTAATGAGGGTATATTTCCCGAAATTGAGCAGTTGGTCCACTCTTCAGCCTTTCTCGTTCCGGCGGGCCTTATTCCGCGCCTTCATGGTGTACATCTCCTGGTCGGCAATCTTGAGCAACTCGTCAATATCAGTGCTGTCTGCCGGATAAACACTCATGCCGATACTGAGCATAACGGTAATATTAAACCTCTGGCAGGCAATTTTTCTACTTAGGGTCTGCAAGATCTTCTCCTTCAAGACATTGGCGTCATCATTGGCCGTGACCCGGAAGATGCCGACAAATTCATCACCGCCGAAGCGGGCAATGATATCATCCTGGCGGATATTGGCCTTGAGATCTTCGGCCACCCGTTGCAAGACCTGATCGCCTACGTCATGGCCATAGTCGTCATTAATCGCCTTGAAGTCGTCCAGGTCGATGAAGGCCACGACAAACATCGATTGCTGGCGACTGGCCTCCTTGAGGCGTTGCCTGAGATGTTCCATCAGAAGCGACCTGTTGGCCAGACCGGTGAGGGGATCATGGCCGGCCACATGCTCCAGCTTTCGCTGCAGTATCTTCAGGTCTGAGATGTCGCGGTTGCTGCCGCGAATGCCGATATTTTCACCCGTGCTGCTTTTGACGGTGCGGCAGACGTGGTGGATCCACTTGCGCTCTCCCGCCTTGGTGCGGATCTCAAACTCAATGGGCTCCACCACCCCGTTTTCAGCCCTGGTGTGGCTGTGCTCCAGCCACCTCTGCCAGTCGTCGGGGACGATGATTTTTTGCAGCAGGCCGGGGTTTTGATAGAACTCATCCGGCCCATAGCCCGTTAAATTCTCACAGGAGGGCGAGACATACTGATAATTACCATCTTCGTCCTGCCAATACTCCCAGTCATTGGCAAACTCCGAGATAACCCAGAGGGTCTCCTGCTGTTTGAGGAATGACTCTTCCATGGCCCGCAACTTCTCTATCATGGCCTGCAGGTCTGAGATCGTTTCCTCAACCTGTCTCTTATGGACGGTAAATTTCTTCATATCTTTTTTGTAATGATTTCCGGCAGAGATGGCAATAGTTGCTTCAGCACCCAAGCCCGCTGCCGCTGCCGAAAATGGTAAGGCCAAATTGCTGGCGCCAAGGGGTGACGGTTGGATTTGACCCCAATTAATAGTCTCTGCCATCCATCCCGTAAATCACCGGCTTACCTCTTCTTGCCAGCAATCAAGAATTTAGGTAAATAGTTAATTTTATGATTGTTTTCCAGCAATAATGTGATAATGTCCGACTCTATGAAAAGGTTACGGGCCTAATGGCTGGCTAGACTTTGCCATTTTTAATCGCCTGTAAGGGAATAGAAGGGGAAAGGTCTAGATAGAGCAATATCAAGGATATTTTCCACGTATTGCCATGTTATGCTACGAAAAAAAATGAATATACGAATAATCATATATTGCGCATTAATCTCTATATTTGCTTCTGCAATAACACCCATTTTCACCCTCATCACTTATATCCCGGACGAAGGCGAAATGGTCTATGACACAACAAAAGAAGACGAAGAGAAAATGATCAATATGTCAAGTGAGGAACTAGACAACTATGTATCCAAACATGTAAAAATGAAAAGGCTTACAGGTTTTGAACGAATTACATACCTGTTTTCCCGCCCTTCAATGGTTTTATATCACAAGGGTCTCTTATTAAGCACATTTGCAATTGTCTTTTCGTCAACATTAACAGCTAGTTTTCTTACGGTTAAACAATTGAAAAAGTCAAAAGAATAAAACCGCATAACAATACGCTCAAGTACGACGCGCAAACTTGCGCTTTGCTGAATCGGCTTCGGCCATCTTTACTACAACCCGAACTTACTCAACCTCGGCTAGGCGCGCGTCTTAGCTTTGCGTTAGATGTCACAATAATAATTTTGGAGAAATGCATAATGAGAAAATCAATCGTAATATTTATTTTAATAATTTTTTATCCAGTATCATCTGGGGCAATTGACACTGTACATGACAGAGAGATTGAGCGACAAAACAGAATAGCAAATATTGAAAAAACAGTACCAGTAAGTCGTCCAGCTCAACCAACCAAACCAGGATATACACTTAAAGACCTTGCAGATCATACTAAAACAATGTCGGATAATGACTGGAAGTCTTTACGAAATTTAGAAAATTGTCTTGCGAAAGTTGAAGAAGAACAATTAGGAGGACTATTCGCAGGGTTAATGTCTTTCAATTTAACCGAAAGTATTTTTGCAATTGGAGAAGCTATGTTTAATGAAATAAAAGGAAGTGATTGTCATGAAAAAAACCAACTAACACATAATGCTGCAACATATAAGAATATTTATACATCTTTAACAAGAGACCAAATAAGAAATCAAAAGAATGCAGCTCGTGATATTCTTTAGGTTTTAAAATTACATCTAACAGTTCAATCCATCTGACTCGCGAGATCGTTCCCTTGGCCAGTTCAGCGGCCTTACTTCCCTGGCGCCTTATGCGCCATTTGCTGGGCAGGCGCGGGTTGTCTTGTGCCTTATGAATACAAAAAGGAGAGTAAAATTATGAAAAAATTATTATTTGTCCTGCTTTTTATAGTTAGTTCAGCTAGTTCTTCTCTTGCTAGTGAACCTGCCATTGAAGCAGGTTTCAAGGCGTTTAAAGAAGATGGGGTTGAAGCCGCGTGGAAGAGTTGGGCTAAAAATGGCCCACTGGAAGGGAGCACAGAATTAATGGCTCAAGCCTCTCAATTTGGTCAAATAGGAACTTATTTCGGTAAATATTTTAGCCATGAGTATGTAGCAACAAAACAGTTAGGCCCAAATAACAAAATAGTTTTCGTCATCATGAACCTGGAAAAAGGGCCATTATTTGGCAGGTTTTTGGTATTTCGCAACTCAGAAGGCAAATGGACATTACCAAGCTTTAAATTCAATACTGATCCAGAGCAAATTTGGCCCGCAACAATATACTCTAATTAATAAGGCGATTTACTTCATAGTTCACTTTGCAAAAGAGCCTGGTCGGTTGGCTTGAGGGCCGAAACCCAACCTACTGGTTTGAGAAAACCAAACTAAGATTGAGCCGGCCGGCAAATCGGCTTAATTTGCCTCTAATCAGAAAGGATTATGTCTATCAAGGTACCGAAACTGGCCAGGGTGCCAAAGATTGATGGGGATTGGCATAAATACCCCTGGCGGGATATGGAGCCGGAGTTGCTTGGCAACTACATGGGGGAGATGCCGGACCATAGGCCCAGGGCAGAGGTGAAGATTGCCTATGACGACCATGCCTTATACCTGATCTTCCGGGTGGCGGACCGATACGTGCGGGCGGTGGCGGAAAATCATCAGGATCCTGTCTGTGGCGACAGCTGCGTGGAGTTCTTCTTTAGCCCTGGCCCGGATGTGGCAGATGGCTATTTCAACTTGGAGGTCAACTGCGGCGGCACAATGCTCTTCCACTTTCAAAAGGTACCGCGTCAGAACCCCATCGCCCTCCCTGCGAGTGAGTATGACAAAGTTGAGATTGGCCACTCGCTGCCCCAGCTTGTTGACCCTGAGATCGAGACGCCCCTTAGCTGGACCGTTGAGTATCGTCTGCCCCTGGATATTCTGGCCAGCTACTGTTATCTCACCAGGCCGGCCCCAGGCGTTACCTGGCGCGCCAATTTCTGCAAATGCGCCGACAACTCCTCCCACCCTCACTGGCTCACATGGTCATTGCTTGACTATCCGCGGCCCAACTTCCATCTCCCGCAATTTTTTGGGCTGCTGGAGTTTAGGTGATATGCCGGCAGGGCAGCTTGCAGAGAGGTGTAAGGCAGAAAAATATTAGCGAATGAATGTCCATAACCCCGTTGGCCGCAGGCCTGCGGGGATTTCTTTTGGCCCCAAGGGCCTTACCCCTCTTTTGACAACCTTGAATAAAGGGGCTATATTCCGAATCAAAGTTTACCCCGCAATATTTGCGTAACCGCCTTGATTGTGGCAACTGTAACAGCCGTAATTTCAGGCAGATAAGTGTAAGGTGTGGCTCTTTTAGGGCTGGTTGGTTGAAGTTTATTAAAGGAGAAAAACATGCGTTCCTTCGGCAGCAGAATCTCTCTTGTTGTTTCATTATTCATGCTCGTTTCATTCATGGCGGGCTGCAGGGTCTATGTCCCGCCTCCGCCGACCCCGGTGGTCGTCGCCCCGGTGCCTCAGCCGCGTCATCATCGCCACCGGCCAAAGATCTACAACTATCGTTATTTCCCCGGGCCGCAGGTCTACTATGATCGTGGCCGGGAAGTCTACTTCTACCTGGAAGGGAATGCCTGGCGCACTGCCGCTGTGCTGCCGCGCCACATCCATATTGAGTTTGATGATTTTTTACGGGTGGAGCTTGAAGGCCCCAGGCCCTACGTCCATCATAAGACGGTGTATAAGCGCTATCCCCCCTATCGCTACAAGAAGAAGCACAAGAAGCGCCGTAAGGTTGTAAAAAAACAGCGTAAATATAGCAAGAAGCAGCACAAAGAGTATCGCAAGGACCAAAAAGAACGGCGCAAGTATGAAGAGATGCGCAGTAGAGAGCATCGCAAGGATCTAAAAGAGCAGCGCAAGTACGAAGAGATGCGCCGCGAAGAGGATCGCCAGGATCTAAGGGAGCGGCGTAAATACGAAGAGATGCGCGGCAAAGAGGATCGCCGGGATCACCGGGAGCAGCGCAGATACGAAGAGATGCGCGGCAAAGAGGATCGCCGGGATCACCGGGAGCAGCGCAGATACGAAGAGATGCGCAGCAAAGAGGATCGCCGGGATCATAGGGCAGAACGCAGATACGAAGAGGAGCACAGGGGCGATAAAAAGCCGCGTAAGTATAAGAAAAAACACAAGAAAGATTACCGCGAAGACGATGATGAGCGGGAATATCGGGAATATGAGGATAGGCCGCGTGGCGACTATCGTCAGGATGGCGATCGGCGCCAATACGATGGGGACCGCTATGAGTACTATCGCCAGGATTAATCCCATTGATTGAGATCGTCTGTTGCCAGGCAGTTTTTTCTGGCTTACTCACTGCAGTTTGCCCGGCCTTTAGCCTTGCAAGCCAAGGGGGCATGCTGCAGGGGTAAAGGCTATCTTCCAGGGTCGAGGTTGCGTCAAGTTTTTTGCCAAGAGGCGACACCCCCCTGGCAACCCTGGACAACCTCCATCGCGCTTTGCCTAAAAGGGATATGAAACATGGCTAATGAAGATGGCCTGACAAAGACTGCCCACCGCTTGGAGGCGCTGCGCAAGATAATCACCAATACGATCTGGATCGTGATCGTGGTTGTCGTTCTTGCCGCCATTGGCCGTTATCTCATGATTAAAGGGAGCGGCGAGATGGGAGAGGCGGGGGTTCAGGAGAAACCCGTCAATCAGTCCATCCCGTGGCATGAGGTTGACCAGGATGTTGCCCTTGCCATGACCGGGGCCCGCGAGAGCGCCGAGGCGTTCGCCGACCAGCAGCTGGATGAGTGGAGGGCCGGTCTCATGGCGCGGGTGGATAACGACTACCTTGACTGGTACTTCAGTTACTGGAATCAACAGGTCCTGGGGCTCAAGGCCCTGGGGCAGTATGGTGTCCACTACTTCTTTAGGGATCAACCCTCCGCCGCTGAAAAGCTCACCGAGGAGATCCAGGAACAGTTCGCCACTAGGGTATTGCGCCCCCAGATAGCAGAGCTAGAGCTTGAGCGCATTGTCCGGAACACGGTCAACCATTACGTGGTCCAGCTGCGCGCCAATCTGGACTCCGTGCCCCAGAGGTACAAGATACCGAACACCACCTGGGACAGGTACATGGACGGCATCGCCCTCACCACCTATGGCACGGACGGCAACCGCCAGGTGCCCATTGCCCTGAAGGCCGTGGTGGCCACCGGCACCGGGGGCGCTCTCCTCCTGGCCGGCAAGATGCAACTTCTGATTGGCAAACTCTCCAGTAAGGTGTTGGCCAAGTCGGCCGGCAAGGCCGCCTCAAAGATGGCCGCCAAGACAGGGGGGAAGGTTGCCGCCAAGGCGGGCGGGAAATTTCTGGGCGCCATAGTGGGCGTGGGCGTGCTGGTCTGGGACGTCTGGGATCACAACAAGACCAGACAGGAAAATCGCCCCATTCTCCGTCAGGCCCTGGCCGATTATCTGCAAGAGTTGCAGGATATCCTCCTCTATGACCCTGAGGCCGGGATCATGAGTACCTTCAACGATCTTGAGCAGCAGGTCTTTTCTGATCTGCGCTCATCGCCTGGCCGGCCGGCAGCACTGTAAAGGGCGGGAAAATCCTCTCTCCTCTGCTGCCAACCAATCTCATTTTTTATTCTCGGCTTCACCCCTTCTCTTTAGAATTTGCTCGCCAAATCCCCATGGCGCTTCTCTCCTGCCAACATCAGCAGCGATCTAGCTGATATCATTCATTAGTCTTGATTTTCTCCCGCAATACCGTTACCTCTTCCTGACAGACTAATCTTGTTTTCCCGGCCCTGTCATGGGGGAGGCCTGGGCGTTAGGGTCAGCCTTTTGTCCGGGAAACAGGGTAGGGGGGCAATATCTAAGGTGTATAGGCTCAGCTCTCGACCTATTAGCGTCTGTAAGTATGTTGCCCCGCCCTATCTAACCCTGAGAATCAGAGGTCCTATTTGTAGCACAGGCCTCCAAATAAAAAAATGTATAGCCATGGATAAGAAATTTGTCAGGTGGATTGTTGGAGCAGTCGTTGTCCCCTTAATAATAGCCGTTTTGAGTATATTCGGTGTTCAGATAAAGGATGCTCTATTTCCTGCACCTCCTCCAGAAATTGGAGACGGGCTAACAGCTTCATTGGAGAAAAGGCTGATTGTTCTGGAAGCGAAATTTGACACTATTGCCAGATTTATCCATGTGCAACCAGTTTCTAAAGATGTTGCCTCAGAAAGAAAAAGTATATCTGATGCGGAAAAATTCAACGATGGAATCACAATTAAGAATGACTCTCAATACTCGGGCCGAAATCTTTATGTCGGTAAAAGGGCTTGGGACTGGACCGTCTACCTGGAAGCTGATCTTGATATCTTAAAAAGGATATCTTGTGTAAAATATCATCTTCACCCAACCTTCGGAGATAGCCCCAAAACAATATGCCACCAAGGCAAGCAGTCAAAAGCATTTTCTTTTTCCACTACAGGGTGGGGTACATTTAATATTGGAGTAACAGTAGAGTTTAAAGATGGGTCAGAATTTACCACCAATCATTATCTTACATTTGCTAAATAGATATTAATGGTTCTACTTTATAAGAAGAGTAATATGTTTAAATATCAACAAAGGGGGGAGCATACTAATGGCAAAATTAATTCTTTCACTTGATGGCGGTGGCATACGGGGAGCGGCAACAGCGGAGTTCCTGCGCAAGCTGGAAAAGCAGTTGGCTAAACCGTTACATAATACCTTTGATATGTTCATTGGCACCTCCACCGGGGGAATTATCGCGGCGGCCATAAGCAGCCTGAAGATGGCGGGCGAGGACTTGGCTCAGCTCTATAATCAAGAGAATGGCAGGGAGATTTTTCCGCAATCGTTCTGGGACCGGACATTAATCACCCAGAACCAACCGAAGTACGATGGGGAAGGGAAACTAAGTGTCTTGAAGAGGTACTTTGGCAAACGGCTGCTGAGGAGCTCAGCCAAGCCTCTGGTGGTAACCGCTTACGATGTTGAACGGCGTAAGCCAAAACTGTTCAAGTCATATGAGGAAGATGACACGAGGGTGGTTGACGCGGTGAACGCCACCTCGGCCGCGCCCACCTATTTCCCCACGGTTGAGGTGAATGGCGCCTGGTTAATTGATGGCGGCGTGATTATCAACAACCCGACCATGACCGGATTTGCTGAGGCCAAAGAGAGGTGGCCGGATGAGGAGATCAAGATACTCTCTGTGGGCACCGGGACAAGAACCAGGCCCATTCCTGGGGAGAAGTCGGCGGACTATGGGGCCATAGGCTGGTTTAAGCACGATCTTTTGGGAGTTGTCACCGATGAGGCCATTGTTCATCTCCAGGCCAAGACTATCCTGGCCGATAGATATGTGCGGGTAAATTCCGAGCTGAAAAAGGCGGACGACGACATGGACAACGTTAAACAGGGCAACCTGGACAACCTCAAAAAGCTTGGCCAGAAATGGTGGGCTGACCATGGCCAGGAGGCAATCAGTCTCTTGAGTTAGGGGAGGGGGGCAATTTATCTCTTTTCTGGCCGGCAGGAAGAGGGCGTGGAGGTAGAAAATTTCTTCCTTCCCCTGGTCGCCCTTTCCCCTTTGCCGGCCGAGAGGTTTCTTTTGACATGGCCGGGGGTTCAATGGTAAATGATACCTTTTTCAACCACCCTGCGGCCCCTCTTCCCTGCTTTTCCGGTAAAGCTTCATGGCTTTTGCGAGGCTGGCTGCCCGGCGTGAACGTTCGGGGCCCCTCTTAAGGGCCCTTTTGGCGAGAATTTCTTAAGTAATAAAAATGAAAAAGATAAATATTGGCATTATCGGTTTTGGCACGGTGGGCAGTGGTACGGCCCAGGTCCTTCATGATCAACTGGAGCGCATGGCGCGGCGCAGCGGTATCGAACTGGTCCTGAAGACGGTGGTGGAGCAGTTCCCCCGTGATCTGCCAGAGCCCTTTGCCGACGTGCCACTGATTACCTCCATGGCCGAGCTGTGCAGTGACCCGGCCATCGATATTGTCGTGGAGCTCATCGGCGGCCTGGAGCCGGCCCGCACCTTTGTCCTCCAGGCCATCGAGGCGGGCAAGCATGTGGTCACCGCCAATAAGGCCCTGCTCTCCGAGCATGGTATGGAGATCTTTGCCGCGGCCAACAAGGCGGGGGTGGAGGTGGGCTTCGAGGCCAGCGTGGGCGGCGGCATCCCGGTGATCAAGGCGATGAAGGAGGGGCTGGTGGCCAACCGCATCGACTCCATCAGGGGTATCTTAAACGGTACGGCCAACTATATATTGAGCAAGATGACCAGCGACGGCGCCCCCTTTGCCGAGGTGCTGAAGGAGGCCCAGGAGAAGGGCTTTGCCGAGGCGGACCCCACCTACGATGTTGAGGGGATCGACACGGCCCACAAGCTGGTTATCCTGATGACCATGGCCTACGGCATGCCGGTGCGCCTCTCCGACGTATCCATTGAGGGGATCAGCGCCATTGAGCCCACCGATATCAACTTTGCCAAGGCGTTCGGCCACCGGATCAAGCTGCTGGCCATCAGCCGCAACCATGGCGACCACGTGGAGGCCCGGGTCCACCCCACCCTGGTGCCGGAGGACCATCTCCTGGCTGCCATTAACGGCCCCATGAACTCGGTCCATATCCATGGCGATATGGTGGGGGACATCCTCCTCTACGGGGCCGGGGCGGGCAAGATGCCCACCGGTTCGGCCGTGGTGGCCGATATCATGGATATTGCCCGCAACATCGACCGCGACTCGGTCAATCGTGTTCCGGCCCTCTCCTACCTGCCAGAGGAGATGCGCCCGCGGGTCATAACCCCCATGGAGCAGCTCCGCTGTCCCTACTACTTCCGCTTCTCCACCGTGGACGCCCCCGGTGTCCTGGCCACCATCGCCGGTATCCTGGGCAAACATGATATCTCCATTGAGAGCGTGATCCAGAAGGGCCGCGAGGCGGGCAAGACGGTGCCCATTGTCATGCACACCCATGAGGCGCAAGAGGCCGCGGTGGAGAAGGCCTTGGCCGAGATCAACTCCTTGGATATTATCACGGCCGACACGGTGAAGATCCGGGTGCTCACCGGCGGGGAGTAAGTAAGATGAAGAGCGTGATCCTGGTGGGCGACGGCATGGGCGATTACCCCGTGGCCGAGCTCGGTGATAAGACGGTGCTGGAGGCGGCCCACACCCCGGCCATGGACGATCTGGCCAGCCGGGGCCGCGTCGGTCGGCTGCGCACCGTGCCTGATGGCATGGCGCCCGGCTCTGACGTGGCCAACCTCTCCCTCCTGGGCTACCGGCCCGAGGAGTTTTATACCGGCCGATCCCCTTTAGAGGCGGCCAGCCTGGGGGTGGATCTGGGACCAAATGAAATCGCCTTCCGCCTCAACCTGGTCCATACCAGGGAGGAGGGCGGGCGGCTCACCATGGTGGATTACAGCGGCGGCCACATCTCCACCCTTGAGGCCCATGAGCTCATCGCTGCCCTGCAGGATGCCCTGCCGCTCTCCGGTAACCTGGCCCTCTATCCGGGCATCGATTACCGCCATCTCCTGGTCTATCGCGGCCCGGTGGACTCCCTGACCACCGCCCCTCCCCATGATTATTCCGATCAGGATGTGACCGACTTCTGGCAGGCCTACGCAGCGGTGCCGGAGCTGGCCGCCTTTAACAGGGCGGCAGGCCCCATCCTGGCCGCTCATCCGGTGAATAAAGAGCGTCAGGCGGCAGGGAAGCGGTCGGCCAATAACGTCTGGCTCTGGGGCGAGGGGATGGCCCCGGCCATTGTCCCCTTAAAGGAGCGGTTCGGGGTGAGCGGCGCATTGATCTCGGCGGTGGATCTCCTGAAGGGCATCGCTGTCTATGCCGGGATGGAGGTGGTGGAGGTGGCGGGTGCCACCGGCTATCTCGACACCAACTATGAGGGCAAGGTGAGTGGCGCCCTGGCCGCCCTGAAACGTCACGATCTGGTCTTTGTCCATGTGGAGGCGCCGGACGAGACGGGCCACCAGGGGCTGGTGGCGGAGAAGGTGCGGGCGGTGGAGGATTTTGACGCCCGGGTGGTGGCGCCGGTTGCCGCTGGCCTGGCGGAGCTGGGGGAGCCGTACCGGCTGGTGGTCTGCATGGATCACTTCACCCCGCTCGCCCTGCGCACCCACACAGACGACGAGGTACCCCTTGTTATCTTTGCCAGTGAGGCGGAAGGGGAGGGCAGCGGCCAAGGCTATGACGAGGCGGCCGGCCGGGCCAGTGATCTGGTCTTTGCCAACGGCCAGGAGTTCATGGCCGCGGTGCTGGACTGATATGGCCACTGATCTCAGCCTGACTCTGGCCGAACCGATCCACCAGGTGGAGAGCCGCATCCTCTACGGCGACACCGATGCCGGCGGGGTGGTCTACAACGCCAACTACTCCCGTTTCTTCGAGCTGGGCCGCGGCTCCTTCATGCGTGAGCTCGCCTTCTCCTACAAGGAGCTGGAGGAGCTTGGTTATGTCCTGCCGGTGGTGGAGACCTATCTCCGTTTCAAGGCGCCGGCCCGCTATGACGACCTGATAATTATCAAGACCTGCCTGGCCGCCCTCACCCCGTTCACCTGCCGTTTCCACTGCCACATCTTCCACGCCGACACGAATCGTCTGCTGGTCAAGGGTTTCACCCAGCACGCGGCGATCAGTCACAGCGGCCGCTTAAGCCGGCTGCCCGCTGGTCACCTGGCCAAGCTGGAGGCTCTGGTGGCCCGCCGCTAGTTTCTTTCTCGCGGCTGATTCTGATTTTGCTGTAAAGCCCCTCCCAATTCTGGGAGCAACATTCCCTCGCCAGCCGTAGTCAACAACAGGATCTGGATCACTTGCGCCACAGCGCCTCAGTTAATCCGGGGCTTAACCCAGCTGTTTCTGGCGCAGGTTGATCTCCGCCTCTGAGGCGCGGATATAGATGGGCACGGCCGTGGCCGGGTCGCTGAAATCCTCGGCCAGGTAACGGCTGACGGCCAGCTGGCCTAAGGATGCCGCCCGGGGGAAAAAGCCTTGGCCCGGAGCGAAGTGGGCCAGTGGCCCAAGCTCCGCGCTGATCTCCTCCTGGTAGGGCGGGACCCCGTCGCCGACAAAGAGGGTGGGCTCCTTAAGCAGGCGGCAGAGTTTGCTGGGCTCCATGACCAGGTAATCGCTGGTTCTGGTCATCACTCCAGCCTGGTTCTGGTAGAGGGCGGTGTACACCTCTGATTTGCGGGCATCAAGGATGGGGCAGAGCTGGAGGGAGCAGTGGGGAAATTGGCTGGCCAGGCCGCTCAGGCTGCTGACGCCGATGAGCGGCAGGCCCGTGGCCAGGGCTAAGCCCTTGATGGTGGCCAGGCCGATGCGCAGGCCGGTGAAGCTGCCCGGTCCCAGACTCACCGCCAAGGCGTCCAGCTCATCCCACTCCAGGCCGGTCTCCGCCATGGCCCGCTTCAGGCTGGGTAGCAGCCGCTTTGAGTGGGTCTTGCTGGAGAGCAGGCTCTGTTCATAGAGGCAGCTGCCCCCGGAAACCAAGGCCACGGAACCGCACATGGTGGAGTTCTCCACGGCCAGGATGAGGGGGGCAGGGCTGTGGATGACGGGGCTTGCCATCAGCTGCTGATCATTCGCATGATATCGTTGTAAAAGGCAAAGACCATGAGGGCCACCAGCAGGGCCAGGCCAATCATCTGCAGCTTCTCCATGGCCTGGGCGGTGAGCGGCTTGCGGCGCACCGCCTCAAGGGAGAAGAAGACCAGGTGACCGCCGTCTAAGACCGGTACCGGCAGGAGGTTGAGGATGCCGAGGTTAACGCTTAAAAAACCCATGAAGTAACAGAACTCAAGCCAGCCGGCCCGCATCTGTTTGCCGGCCAGCTGGGCGATGAGGATGGGGCCGCCGATCTCCGAGGCGGGGACCACCCGCTGGATCATCTTGCCGATGCCAATCACCGTCATACTGATCATCTCCCAGGTCTGCTGGTAGCCGGCGGCCACGCCCTGAACCAGGCTGGCGTCCTCAAACTCCATGGCCGACATGTCCCGCTCTACCCCCAAGCGATAGCCCTGGCCGGTGACCTCGCCAAACTCGTTCTTGATGTCCACCTCCTCCGCCTGGGCGGTGAGAGTCACCTTTTCCTCGCCGCGCAACACCGTTATCTCTAAAGGTGCCCCGGCCGAATTGGTCACTACGTGATAGACCTCCGACCAGTCGCTGATCTCCTGGTGGTTGATGCGCAGGAACTGGTCGCCGCTCACTAAGCCAGCCGCCTCTCCGGCCCCGCCTTCCATCACCTTGCCGATCATGGTGGTGGGGCGCAGGATGGGCAGGCCGATGATGGAGAAGATAACGGCGAACATGACAAAGGTGAAGAACAGGTTGGAGAATGGCCCGGCAAAGACCACGAGAAAGCGCTGCCACACCGGTTTGTTGGCAAAGGCGCGGGGGACGTCCGTCTCGCTCACCTCCTCGCTGCCCTGCTCACCCACCATCTTCACGTAGCCGCCCAGGGGCAGGGCGGAGATCAGATATTCGGTCTCCCCCCAGCGCTTGCCCACCATCTTGGGGCCGAAGCCTAAGGAAAATTTGGTGACCTTGACATTGAAAAGCTTGGCCACGAGGAAATGGCCCAGTTCATGGACAAAGATCAGGATGCCCAGGACGAGAATGAAGGATAGGATGGTGGTCATATTTTTATTGCGTTATAGGGTGCGGCTTGGGGCGCCGGCTTTTGGCCATGCCCCCCGGATAAGTTTAGTTTGCTGCTATTTGTAGAGGCAGAGATAGGAGCTCTCGACGCTCACCTTGACGCCGAATTTGACATCCTTGGCCACCTCAAACTCCTCACCGGCCTTAAAGGTCTGCCAGGAGTCGCTGTCCGGCAGTTTAATCTCCAGTTGGCCTGATACCACCCGCATGATCTCCACGCTGGCGGTGCCGAATTCATAGTCGCCCGGGGCCATGACGCCGATGGTGGCCGGCCCCTCCTCACTGGTGAAAGCGATGGACTTCACCTTGCCGTCAAAGTATTCGTTTGTCTTGAACATTTTTTTTACCTTTTTATTAACCTTCAAGAGATGGTTGCTCTCGTGAAACAGGGGGGCAGCCTTCAGGGGCTTTGGCCCTGCAGCTCTTCGACAACGGTCTCGGCCTGCTGTCTGGCCCAGAGGTCGGCGGCCAGTACCGTGGCAATGCTTTTCAGCTCCTGGCGGGCGTGACGCTCCATGGTCGCGGCCACCACCCGGGCAATCTCCGGAAAGCGGATCTTCTCGGCCAGGAAGGAGGCCACGGCGATCTCATTGGCGCCATTAAGCACGGCGGGCAGGGTGCCCCCCTGCTCGCAGGCCCAGTAGGCCAGCTCCAGGGCCGGAAAGCGGTTAAAGTCGGGGGGCTGAAAGGTGAGGGGTGGCATCTCGGTTAGCCCCAGCCGGGGGAGACTAACCGGCAGGCGGCCCGGGTGGGCCAGGGCGTAGGCGATGGGGATGCGCATGTCCGGGATGCCCATCTGGGAGATCACTGAACCATCGATGAACTCCACCATGGAGTGGACAATGGACTGGGGATGGATGACCACCTCAATGTCTGCTAGCTCCGTGTTAAAGAGGTATTTTGCCTCGATTACCTCCAAGCCCTTATTCATCAAGGTGGCGGAGTCGATGGAGATCTTGGCCCCCATATCCCAGTTGGGATGGTCCAGGGCCTGGGCCGGGCTCACCTCCCACAGCTCCTCGCTCTCTTTGGCCCGGAAGGGGCCGCCGGAGGCGGTGAGGATTATCTTGTGGACATCCTGGCGGCGGCCGGCGTCCAGGGCCTGGAAAATGGCGTTATGCTCCGAGTCAATGGGCAGGAGACTGACCCCATGCTCGGCCACCGCCCCCATGATCAGGTCACCGGCCATGACCAGGGTCTCTTTGTTGGCCAGGGCCACATCCTTACCATGTTTAATGGCGGCCAGGGTGGGGAGGAGACCGGCCGCTCCCACGATGGCCGAGACCACCGTGTCTGTTTCGCTATGACACGCCACCTTGCTGTTGCCTTCCCGGCCATGGAGCACCTGGCCTTGCCAGGCCGGGTCCAGGAGCTGCCCGAGCTCCGCGGCCAGCTCAGGGGTGGCCACGGAGACAAGCTGGGGCTTGAACTCCTTTATCTGTTCACTGAGCAGGTGGATATTGTTGCCGGCGGCCAGGGCCGCCACCTGGAAACGGTCAGGAAATTGGCGGACAATAGCAAGGGTCGCGGTGCCGATGGAGCCGGTGGAGCCGAGGATGGAAAGGGTTTTGCTCATAACAGCTGCAGATGGAGGATGTAGTAGAGGGATGGGGCGCAGAAGAGCAGGGAGTCCACCCGGTCAAGGATGCCGCCATGGCCTGGGATCAGGTGGCTGGAGTCCTTCACCCCGCTGGCCCGCTTGATGATCGATTCACTCAAATCGCCAATAACCCCCAGGCAGCAGAGGAGGGCGGCGACAACGGCCAGGGCGGCTAGATTGGTCTGGGGCAGAAAAAAGTAGCCGAATATGGTGGTCACCGCAGTGCCGGAGACAACGCCGCCCACAAAGCCCTCCACCGTCTTGCCCGGGCTGATATGGGGGCTGAGCTTATGGCTGCCCCACGCCTTACCGCAGAAGTAGGCCCCGGAGTCGGAGGCGATGGTTATGGTGGAGAGGATGAGCAGCCAGATAACCCCATGCTCCAGGGTGACCAGGAGGAGGATGTGGGGGATGGTAAAACCGATATAGGCCAAGCCCAACAGCCGGTTGTTGAACTGGTCAAAGGGGGGGCGGCCCGGGCCGGCGCTGAAGACGGTCCAGCTGGCGTGGAGAACCAGGCCAGCCGCCAAGGCGGCCAGGAGGAGATCATGGCTGCCGCCCTTAACCAGGATGAAGACGGGCAGTCCGGTGATAATGATGGCCGACAGGCGGGAGGCGCCTCTCTCTCCCCGCATGGTGAAAAATTCATAGCCCCCCAGGATGGCCAGCAGGCAGGAGGCGAGCCAGAAGAGAGAAAAGTTGTTCAGGTAGAGCAGGGCCAACCAGGCCAGGAGCATCAGAACCCCGGAGATAATCCTAGTTTTCATGGCGTGTCGCTACCTACTAAGGCGCCGGCGGCGGTGGTTATCTGCTCACCGGTGTGGCCAAAACGGCGCTGCCGCCGGTGAAAATCATTGATGGCCCCCTGGAGATCAACCTCCTTGAAATCGGGCCAGGGGGTGTCGGTGAAATAGATCTCGGCGTAGGAGGATTGCCAGAGGAGGAAGTTGGAGAGACGCGCCTCGCCGCCGGTGCGGATGATCAGGTCTGGATCGGGCAGGGCGGCGGTGTCCAGGTGGGCGCTCATCATGGTCTCGTCGATCTGCTCCGGCCGGATCGTTCCCTGGACACAGTTGTCGGCTATGGTTCGGATGGCGCGGAGCATCTCGTCCCGGCCCCCGTAGCTTAGGGCCAGGTTAAGGACCATGGTGCGGCAGGAGGCCGTCTTGGCCATGGTCTCCTCAAGGGTCTGGCCCACCGATTTGGGCAGCTTGTCGGTCTGGCCGATGGTGTGCAGGCGGATGTCGTGCTTGAGCATCTCTTTAAGCTCACTGGCCAGAAAGGAGTTGAGCAGCTCCATCAACCCCTTCACCTCAGCCTTGGGCCGTTGCCAGTTTTCAGTGGAGAAGGCGTAGAGGGTTAAGACCTCCACCCCCAGGCGGCGGCACTCTGCGACGATGCGGCGGACGCTCTTCACCCCGGCCCGGTGGCCCATGAGACGGATCATACCGCGGGACTTGGCCCAGCGGCCGTTGCCATCCATGATTATGGCGATATGGCGGGGGGCACCAAGGAAAGTCATGGGTTAAACCGCCATTACCTCTTTTTCCTTGTCCGCCAGGGCCTCTTCGATCATCTTGATGAACTTGTCCGTCTCTTTCTGCGCCTCGTCCTGGTTGCGGAACAGGTCGTCCTCGGTGATATCTTTGTCCTTCTTCTGTTTCTTCAGGACGTCATTGGCCTCGCGCCGGGCGGAGCGGATATTCACCCGGTAATCCTCGCAGGTCTGTTTCACCTGCTTGACCAGCTCCTTGCGCCGCTCCTCGGTGAGCTGGGGGATGGTGATTCTGATTATCTTGCCGTCGTTGGCCGGGGTCAGCCCCAGGTTGGCCTTGAGGATCGCCTTTTCAATGGCGGGCAGCACCTGGGGATCCCAGGGCTGAATAACGATAACCCGGCTCTCCGGGGTGGTGATGGTGGCCACCTGATTCACCGGCATCATGGCGCCATACGACTCCACCTTGATAGAGTCGAACATGTCCACCGAGGCGCGGCCGGTGCGGATCTTGGCCAGTTCCCGCCGGAAGGCGTCCATGGACTTGGTCATCTTTTCTGTCATTTCGGCAAGTACAGTCATCCTAATCACGCTCCTTTGATCAATGTGCCCACCTGGGCGCCACACACGGCTTGTTCAATATTGCCGGGTATATTCAGGTCAAATACTAGTAACTTATGGTTGTTTTCCATGGCCAGGGAGATCGCCGCCGCGTCCATCACCGCCAGACGCCGGTCCAGCACCTCAGAAAATGTAAGCTGGTCAAATTTCACCGCGTCATCGTGGATGAGGGGGTCTTTGTCATAGACGCCATTTACCCGGGTGGCCTTGCAGATCAGCTGGGCCCCTATCTCCAGGCCCCGCAAGACCCCGGCCGTGTCGGTGGTGAAGTAGGGGTTGCCGGTGCCGGCCGCGAATATGACCGCCTGGCCCGCCGCCATATGCGCCAGGGCCCGGCGCTGGGAATAGGGCTCGCACACCGTCTCCATGGGGATGGCGGAGAGAACCGCGGTGGGGATGTTCTTCTGGTCCAGGGTGTCCTTCAGGGCCAGGCTGTTCATCACCGTGGCCAGCATACCCATATTATCGGCCGCGGCCCGGTTCATCCCTTCAGCGGAGCCGGAGACGCCGCGGAACAGGTTGCCGGCCCCGATCACCAGCCCCACCTCCACGCCAAGGCGGGCAACCTTGCCAATTTCATCAGCCACATAGTCTAAAACCGCGTGGCTGATGCCAAAGGCGGCGTCACCCATCAGGGCCTCGCCGCTTAATTTGATCAAGACGCGTTTATACTTGGCTTGGGGCATGGTTTGCCTCACTGTCAGAGTTTTTTTTGTTTTTTCTTTGGGTCAGGGCCAAAAAAAAGGAGTGACAAGGGGGGCTTACAGGCCCACCTTGGTCACTCCTTGTCCTGCGATGATCTAAGCGCCGACCTGGAAACGGGCAAAACGCTTGATGGAGATGTTTTCTCCCAGGGTGGAGATTACCTCGTTGAGTTTGTCCTGGATGGTGACATCCGGGTCCTTGATGTACTTCTGCTCCATGAGGCACACCTCGGAGTAGTACTTGTCGATCTTACCGCTGACGATCTTCTCGATGATATTGGCCGGCTTGCCGGAATCGGCGGCCTGCTTCTCGTAGATCGCCTGTTCCCGGGCCAGGACATCGGCCGGAACATCTTCACGTTTAACACCCACCGGGTTGCTGCCGGCAACGTGCATGGCGATGTCACGGGCGAACTCCTTGAAGCCGTCGGTCTTGGCGACAAAGTCGGTCTCGCAACCAACCTCCACCATGGCGGCCAGTTTGCCGCCGGCGTGGATATAGGTCTCAATCACGCCCTCACTGGTGGCCCGGTCGGCCCGTTTGGCGGCAATGGCCAAGCCCTTCTGGCGCAGGAAATCCTGGGCCTTGTCCATGTCGCCGTCATACTCCACCAGGGCCTTCTTGCAGTCCATCATGCCCGCGTTGGTCTTGTCGCGGAGTTCTTTAACCATTTGACTTGTAATTTTCACAGCTTATCCATCCTTAAAATAAATCTTGCGCCTATGATGGCGCTTTATGAAAAAAACCGCCTTTGACCGGTGAACGGCTGGCAAAGGCGGTATTCTAACCCCTCATAACTTGTCTTTGGGGAGTGGCCTTACTCCTTGGCCTCAGGCGCAGCCGCCTCAGGAGCAGCCGCCTCAGGAGCAGCCGCCTCAGGAGCAGCCGCTTCAGGAGCAGCCGCTTCAGGAGCAGCAGCCTCCGCCGGGGCAGCAGCGGCCTCGGTGTTGGCCTCGGCCATGGCAGTGGCGATGTCGGCGTCGGTCTCAACCGACTCACCGCGGCGGGCCTTGCCGGCCATGGCCGCGTTAGCCATCTTGGTGGTTATCAATTTAATTGATTTGATGGCGTCATCGTTACCCGGGATGATGTAATCGATGCCGTCCGGGTCACAGTTGGTATCGGTGAGGGCCACAACCGGGATGCCCAGGCGGTTCGCCTCGTCAATGGCAATCTTCTCCCGATGGGGGTCGATGACAAAGATGGCTGAAGGCAGGGCCTTCATCTCTTTAATGCCGCCCAGGTTACGCTGCAGCTTAACCAGGTCCTTTTTAAGGCCCAAGGCCTCTTTCTTCTTGTACAGGTTGATGGAACCATCATCCTCCATGGCCTGGATCTTCTTCATCCGGTCCACGGACTTCTTGATGGTCTGATAGTTGGTCATCATGCCACCCAGCCAGCGGTGGTTGACAAAGAACATGCCGGAGCGAGCGGCCTCTTCCTTGATGGTCTCCTGGGCCTGGCGTTTGGTGCCGACAAACATAACAGTGCCGCCACTGGCAACGGTGTCGGCAATGAAGTTGTACGCCTCGTTGAACAGGGGCAGGGTCTTGTCCAGGTTAACGATATATATCTTGTTGCGGGCCCCGAAGATATACGGTTTCATCTTGGGGTTCCAGCGCCGGGTCTGATGGCCGAAGTGCATGCCTGCGGCCAGCATCTCTTTCATGGTGATGTTGCTCATCTTGTTTTAACTCCTGTTTTTGGTTGTTCGTCCATCCTGTCTCCCAACCCCTGTTGGGGCACCAGTGGGAAAAGTTAGGATGTGAGATTTTGGCAATGGCAAACAGTGACATTGCCTTAAGTTGACCCTGTGCCATTTGCCAGGGCCTATAAAACCAGAAACTTTTACCATTGCTCAGCTGAAATTGCAAGGGAGTCATGGCCTGGCTCTTTGCCTATTTCGCAAAAAAACTTGTGAAATTTTTTGCTTTGGCGACTTGGCCCGTTCAGGCCCCCAATAAGACGGCCCTGGTTGGCGTTTGCTCGGCCCTGGGGCTTTTGGCTTCTCCGCTACCATCTGGACCAGCTCAAGGGCTGAGCGCCAAGGTTTTCAGCCTTGGCCTGCGGAGGGAAGATGAAAAGGTGGGTGATCTGACCCTGACCAGGGTGGCCGGTATCTTTTGAGATGGGCTGACACTGCTGGCCCATGGGGGTGATCTGGCGGCAGGGTTCGCTCTGCTCCGGAACCAGGCCCCCAGCCCTGCGCCATTAGCCTGAATCTCCTGATCTGCTTACTGCCGGTTAATACGGTTGCCAGGGCCTATTTTGGGCCCTGGCAACCTGTTCGTTGGTAAGACGCCCGCCTTGGCTATTAATGCCCCGGGCCAGGGCCGGATCCTTCTCGGCCGCCGTTGCCAGCCCCTGGTTGGCAATGGCCAGGGCATAGGGCAGGGTGACGTTGGTCAGGCCAAAGGTGGCGGTGCGCGGCACCGCCCCCGGCATATTGGCCACACAGTAGTGGTTAATGCCAGCCACCTGATAGACTGGGTCGGAGTGATAGGTGGGCTGGCTTGTCTCGCAGCAGCCCCCCTGGTCAATGGCCACGTCAACGATCAGCGAGCCCTTTTTCATCAAGCCCAGCATGGCCCGGCTGATCAGCTTGGGGGCGCTGCCCCCCGGCACCAGGACCCCGCCGATTACCAGATCCGCCTTGGAAAGTTCCCTTTCGATATTGGCCTGGTTGCTCACCAGGGTGGTGAGGCGGCCATGGTGGATGGTCGCCAGCTCGTCAAGGCGGGCCATATTGCGGGCCACGATGGTGGTCCGGGCCCCCAGACCCATGGCCATCAGGGCCGCGTTACTGGCCACCGTGCCACTGCCTAAGATGGTGACATGGCCCGGTTTGACGCCGGGCAGCCCAGCCAGCAGGACGCCGCTGCCCCCGGCTGGACGTTCGAGAAAGTGGGCCCCCACCTGGACGGCCATGCGGCCCGCCACCTGGCTCATGGGGACCAGCAGGGGCAGGGAGCCGTCGGCCAGCTGCACCGTCTCATAGCCAATGGCCGTCACCTGGCGGGCCAGCAGCTGTTCGGTGAGTTCCGGCTCCGGGGCCAGGTGGAGATAGGTGTAGATGATCAGGTCCTGCCGGAGAAAGGGGTACTCCGGGGGCAGCGGTTCTTTGACCTTGATGATCATCTGGGCCCTTTGCCACACCTCTTCTGCCTTGGCGACAATCTCGGCCCCGGCCGCCTGGTACTCGCCGTCGCTGATGCCGCTGCCCAGCCCCGCGCCCTGTTCAATAAGGACCCCATGACCATTGCTGGTCAAGGATCTGACTCCGGCCGGTACCACTGCCACCCGATACTCTTCCGTCTTGATCTCCCTGGGGACGCCGATGATCATTTTTCTTACCTTGGTTTTTGGCTCTCTGCGTGAATAGTTGGGCGGGGTTTTACTCTGGCGAGTGAAAATGGCTCTGGGCTTACTGGTGCCAGGCGATGATCAGCTCCCCCTGCCGTTCCTTGATCTTGTGGGCCACCTTGGCCTCCACCAGAACGTAGGAGGCGTCATCCTTGACAATGGCCAGCTGGCCCCGGCTCAAGCCCTCCACCTGGTTACCAGAGACCTGCAGACGCTTGATCTTGTTATCCTCGACAAAGTGGTAGAACTCTTCGGGTTGCTCTATCTCCAGGCCATGGTCGGCAATGAGTTGTCTGGCCTGGGCCTTTTTCTCCTCTTCCTGGCGCTGTTGCTGGAGCTTACGGTTCAGCTCCTGGTTCTGCCGCTCCTGGGCCTTCTTGGCCGCCATGGCCTCATTGGCTTTTTGTTTGCTGGCGTCCTTATTGGGACGTTTTACCCTTTTTTCGTGTTTGGCTTTTTTTACCTGCTTCTTGTTGACCAGGCCGGCCTTGAGGAATTGGTCCTGGAAGGGGTTGCCCATGATGAAGGTCCTTTTGGCTTATTTTGTTGATTTTTTTTATTCCTTTTAAAGCTAAATCGTAGTCTGGAAATTGTCGTCTGTAAACCCCATAACTCCCCTGCTACTCCTGGGCCTCTTGGCGGCGGCAGGGGGGAGGGTGTGTTAAATTTATCCTGTAATATTAATGGGTTATTTGTGGGTAGCTGGTTGCTTCCGGCAAATGGTATTGAATTGCTGGACTTAGGTCTTCTTTATTTTATACACTCTTGGACAAATATCGTCTGAATGGCCAATCTTGGTTGAAAATGAGGAGGAAAAAAATGAAAGGGAAGGTTCTGGCGTTTGCCGCTGCCCTGCTGCTGACCGTGGCAGGCAGTTCCATGGCTAAGGATAAATGTGTCTCTTGCCACACCAAGATTTCACCGGGCCAGGTCAAGGATTGGCAGGTGAGTAAACACGCCGACAATGATGTGGGCTGCGCCACCTGTCACGGTGATAAGCACAAGAGCGCCAAGGATTATAAGAAGGCGGTGCTGCCCTCTGAGCAAGTCTGTCAGGAATGCCATGAGGAGCAGTTTGAGCAGTTCAGCAAGGGTAAGCATAACTTCGGTTGGACCTCGATGAACGCCATTCCCGCCACCCATATCGCCCCGGATGAGCTGATGGAAGGTGGTGGAGGTTGCGGTGGTTGCCATAATATGGGGATCAAGACCGAGGCCCAGAAGAAGGAGCAGCGCGACAAGGGCTACCGTTACCAGAACAACTCCTGTGACGAGTGTCATACCCGCCACTCATTCTCCAAGAAAGAGGCCTTAGATCCCAAGGCGTGTCAGCAATGTCACATGGGCTATGACCATCCCCAGTGGGAGATGTGGTCCAGTTCCAAGCATGGCACGCGCTATCTCTCCCAACAGGCCGGTAACCTGCCTAAGGGCGCCGTGGCCCCCAAATGCCAGGATTGCCACATGAAGGATGGCAGCCACAACAACCATACGGCCTGGGGTTTCTTAGGCGTCCGTCTGCCCCTGCCGGAGGATCCGCAGTGGAAGGCGGATCAGATCACCATTTTGAAGGCCCTGGCGGTGTTGAATCCGGAGACCGGTAAGCCTGGCCCTATTTATGATGCCGTTGGCGCGCTTGATCTGGCCCGGACCAGCAAGGAGGCCTTTGATAAAGAGCGGAACAAGATGATTGGTATCTGCTCCCAGTGCCACTCCGAAAAGTATGTCAAGGAGCGTCTCGCCTTGGGTGATTCCATGATGCCAAAACTTGACCGGATGATGGCCGAGGGCATTGAAACCGTAGCGGCCCTCTATAAAGATGGCCTGATTAAAAAGCCGGCCGACTATCCCTTCAACTACCCCTTCCTGTTAACCTTCATGGAGACAGGCGGTGTCGCGGCTCGCAAAGATTTCGATAAGTTGTCCTATATCGATCAGGTGCTGTGCCAGATGTATATGAAGCATCGCATGCGGGCCTACCAGGGTTTCTTCCACGTCAACCCTGACTATGCCTACTGGTATGGTTATGCGGAGATGACCAAGGACCTGGGCGAGATCAAAGAGCTGGCCAAGACCATGCGCGCCACCCATAAGAAGTAAGATAGTAAGGTTAGATTGATATCCCTGGGGGGGGGATGGGGGAGACCCCGTCCCCCCTTTTTTTATCTGGCGCCTGTGGCAGGGGCGGCCTGAAATAATTTATTTATATTTATCAATAGGTTATATTGCCTGGCTGCTGCTAAAATCTTAACGTAATCCGCCACTCCTTGGGCCCGGGAGGCGTCGGCGTCTTTGCCATAAATTGGCCTGAACAAATGGTTGGCTAGAAAAACATGTCCCCCCTGATTCTCCTCGCATACGCCCTCACGGGGGGTATTGCCGGTCTGCTGGCCGGATTGCTGGGGATTGGCGGCGGCCTGGTTATCGTGCCCCTGCTCCTCCTGCTCTTTAGCTGGCAGGGTATGGAGTCGGAGTATGTCATGCATCTGGCCCTGGGCACCTCCCTGGCCACCATTGTCTTTACCGCCGCTGCCAGCGCTTATGCCCATCATCACCATGGGGCCGTGCGCTGGCCCCTGGTTGCGAAGATAAGCCCCGGGATTATCTGCGGGACCCTGGCGGGGAGCTGGCTTGCGGCCCGTCTGGCCACCGGTCCCCTCCAGCTCTTCTTCGCCGCCTTTCTTTTCCTGGTGGCCCTGCAGCTGCTCCTGGAGATCAGGCCAGTGGTGACCCGCTCCCTGCCGGGGCCGGGGGGAATGTTTGGCGCCGGCGGCGTGGTGGGGCTTATCTCCAGTCTGGCTGGCATTGGTGGCGGTTCAATGACCGTACCCTTTCTTCTCTGGAGTAAGATTCCCATCCATCAGGCCATTGGTACGGCCGCCGCCATTGGCCTGCCCCTTGGCCTGGCCGGCACCGGCGGCTATGTGATAAATGGTTGGCAGCTGGCAGGACTTCCCCCTCTTGCCGTGGGCTTTGTCTATCTGCCGGCCATGTTGGTGATTTCCGCCGCAACGGTTGTCACCGCCCCCCTGGGCGCCTCTCTGGCCCACAGCCTCTCTGGGCCGGGGATGCGGCGAATCTTTGCTGTACTGCTTATAATTGTCGCCACCAAGATGGTGCTTACGAGGTAATAAGAGGAAGAGACTATGAAGATGAATAGACGCGGTTTTCTGGCCGGCACTGCTGCCGCGGCCGTGGCCATGGGCCTGCCGAAACCACCCGCGGCCCGGGCCGGCATTAAGGCTGACTCCTGGGCCTCAATAATTGATTTGACCCTCTGTGACGGTTGCCAGGACAAGGAGGAACCCCTCTGCGTAAGCTCCTGCCGGGCAGGGAACGGCCACCGTTTTCCGGAACCGGCCGAAGATCAGCTGCGCGATTACTGGCCCCAGAAGAGTCATGAGGACTGGTCATCCAGGCGTCAGGTGAATGACCAGCTCACCCCCTATAACTGGATCTTTGTCCAGCAGGTGGAGGTGGCCGGGGAGAAGGTTTCTATCCCTAGGCGCTGCATGCACTGTGACAACCCGCCCTGCGTCAAGCTCTGCCCCTTTGGCGTGAATCACAAGAGCCCGGAGGGGCCGGTCTATATCGATCCTAAACTATGCTTTGGCGGGGCCAAGTGCCGCACCGTCTGCCCCTGGCAGGTGCCCCAGCGTCAGGCCGGGGTGGGGATCTATACCAACTGGCAGAAACTGCTGCCGGTGGGGGGTGGGGTGATGTTTAAATGCGACCTGTGCCGCAAGCGGCTGGCCGAGGAAAAAACGCCTTTCTGTATGGAAAAATGTCCCAAAAAGGCGATGCGCGTGGGCCAGAGGCAGGAGATGTTGGCCGAAGCCCAGCGTTTGCGGGACAGTTATAACGGTTTCCTCTATGGCGTCGATGAAAATGGCGGCACCTCCACCTTTTATGTCTCCAAGGTGGACTTTAAAGAGCTGAATCAGGCCCTGGCCGACCAGGCGTCTGAGGAAAAGGGGCTTATGCCCCTGCATGAGCCGGAAAATATGCTGGCCAAACAAAAAGGGCTGGCCGCGTTAAGCCTTGCGGCCCCGCTGGCCGGGGGCTTAGCGGCCTTTGTCATGGCAGGCAAGGGCAAGGAGGTGAACAAATGAAAAAAGAAACCCTGTTGCGCCATCCCCTCACCGTGCGCCTCTGTCACTGGTCCATCGCCATCAGCGGCATCCTCCTGCTCTTTTCCGGCTTTGGCCAGATGCCCATGTATAAGCGTTATAACATCGTTAAGATCCCCGGTCTCGCCTGGGCGGACCAGTATGCTCTCACCCTGGCCATCCATTACGTCACGGCGGCCATCTTCACCGCCGCCGTGGTCTATCATCTGATCTACCACCTGCGGCGCCACGAATTTGCCATTATGCCGCGCCGGGGTGATGTGGCCGAGAGTATCCAGTCCGTCAAGGCGATGTTTCGCCTGGCGACCATGCCCCGTCATGAAAAATTTCAGGCCAAACAGCGGCTGGCCTACGGGGTGATCGGCATAAGCTCCCTGCTGCTCATCGTAACTGGCCTGATCAAGTCCTATAAAAACCTGGGCAATATTGTCTTGGAGCCCCTGTTCCTCCAGGCCATGACCATGCTCCATACCCTGTTTGGCATGATCTTCATGGCCCTCTTCCTGGCCCACGTGGGGGCATTGTTGTTGAAAGAGCATCGGCCCCTGGTGCCCTCCATGTTTTCCGGCCGGATCGCTAAGGAGTATGTTGATGAACACCTGCCAGGCTGGTCCGGGGATAGCTGAGATTCTTTTTCTCCTAACTTTTCTTTTGAAATTCACGGGCTTAACCCTGGGGCGCCCTTAACCCTTTGATTGGACGAAATTTTCCCTTGGTTGCTTTGGGAGGGGAGTGCTAGGCTCAATAATAGTAATCGCTGACCTGGAAATTTTTTCAGGGCTAACCTAATTATTGAGGGGACTTCGTTGATGGAAAAGCTGGCTAAACGGTTGAACTGTGGACTGCTGCTAAGTTTCATCCTGCTCTTTGTCGCAGGTTCTGTCCAGGCGGCCGAGCTGGCGGATAAAGAGATCCAGGCGGCCCTGGATAAGGCCTATGCCAAGTATAAGGGCTTAAAAGAGGGGAAGAACGCCGACTATATCCCGGTGCTGGCCAAGGTTGACTCTAATCTCTTCGGTATCGTCCTGGTGACCGTGGATGGCCGGGTGTTTAGCGCCGGTGATGTCAAGAGTGAGGTCTCCATCCAGTCGGTGGCCAAGGTGTTCACCATGGCCCTGGTCATGGAGGAGTCGGGACCCGCGGCCATTCGCGATAATCAGGGGGTGGACGCCACCGGCCAGCTCTTCAACTCCATCGTGGCCATTGAGCAGAATCAGGGGAAGGAGATGAATCCCCTGGTCAATGCCGGTGCCATCACGGCCACCAGCATGGTCAAGGGCAAGAACGGCAAGGCCCAGTGGGCCAGCATCAGCAAGATCTACAACGCCTTTGCCGGCCGCAAGCTCAAGGTGATGGCCGACGTCTATAAATCAGAATCAGAGACCAATCAGCGTAACCAGGCCATTGCCATGCTGATGCACGCCTACGGGGTGATCAAAAAAGATCCCTTAGTGGCCAACGATGTCTACACCCGCCAGGGCTCGGTGGGGGTCAACGCCAGGGATCTGGCCACCATGGTGGCCACCCTGGCCAATGGTGGGGTCAATCCCGTTACCAGGGAGAAGGTGGTTAGCGCCGCCAATGTCCCGGAGATCCTGGCCGTTATGGCCACGGCCGGCCTCTATGATGACGCGGGGAAATGGCTCTTCAGCACGGGGCTCCCCGCCAAAAGCGGGGTGGGGGGCGGAATTCTGGCCGCTTCGCCCGGCAAGTTCGGCATTGCCGCCATCTCACCCCCCTTGGATGCGGCCGGCAACTCGGTGCGGGCCCAGAGGGCCATTGCCGATATCTCCAACGCCCTGGGCGGCAACCCTTATGAGGTTAAACCCCTTAAATAACTTGAGTCTTTTCTTTTGGCGAGGTTGCCCGCAGCCCCTCAAATAACAGACCTGAAATCCAGAGGCCCCTTGGGCTTTTGGGCCAGAAAAGTTTAACCTGAGGAGAGAGTGATAATGATCAAGGTTATAAGCTCCATCTGTTCTGTCGTGTTGCTGACAGCGGTGACTGGCCAGGCGGAAACAGCTGATCTGAACTATGGCGGCTGGCAGGTAAGTGGTGACGTGCGCATGGGCTGGCTCGACTACGACTATGGCAATCCCACCGGGGACCCGGGGATTAATAAAGGTCATATCGACTCGGAAGGCTATTATCTCGTCCCCAAGCTGTCCCTTGCCACGCCGCACTATGGTGGTCTGCAGGCCAAGATGACCCTGGCTGGCGCCACCGACTTCGGGATCAATGATGAGGCCCATGAGCCGCGTAACTTCGTCTTTGACGGCACGGAGCTTGAGTCGTTCTTTCTCCTCCAGGAGGCGTACGTCACCTATAAGTCGGGGCGGCACGAGGCCCTGTTTGGCCGTTATGAGCTGGACACGCCGATGATCAACAAGGATGACTGGTATATGCTGGCCGACACCTTCGGGGTGGCAAGCTATACAAACCGCGGCATTGACGATCTCATGCTCACCGGCGGCTATATCTACAGCATGGCCGGCGTCTGGGACAGTGGCGCCAACGGTACCGAATTTCACTCCATGCCGGATGCCAGCTTTGTTGATCCGGCCGACAAGGCCAGGGCCGACCATAGCGGTGTGCTTTTAGACCGGGAGATGGCCAACGATCGCGGGGTGGTTTATGGCGGCGTCCGCTATGAGACTGACCGCCATGACCTGCAGCTCTGGGACTACTTCGCCATCGACCTGTACAACACCTTTTTCGCCCAGTATAACTGGCTGCATGGTCTTGCTGGCGGTTTCGACTATAACTTCGGCCTGCAGCTCATCGACTTCAAGGAGATGGGGAAATTGGCCGACCACAACACCACTGAGATCGACTGGACCCTGTATTCGGCCATGTTCGACGGTTCCTTCAAGGGCGGCTTCAACTTCGCCACCGGCCTCAGTAAGTACAGCGACGGCCCGGGGCAAGGGGCCACCCTGGGGGCCTGGGGTGGCTATCCCTACTTTGCCAACGGCATGATCTTCCACTTCTTTGAGGCGGGGAGTCTGCGAAATGCCGCCTCCTACAAGGGGCAGGTGGGCTATGACCTTGGCAAGCTGGGCGTCGAAGGGCTGGCCGCCTATCTGCGCTACACCTATTATGAGCTGGACAGCCAATACTCCTTTGCCTCCAATGGCCTGGGCCAGGATGAGATGATACTGACCGGTGTCAGGCTCTCTTACACGGCCGATAACGGCGTCTATTTTACCGGCACCTGGGAGAAGGTGGATCTGGACCATGAGCCCGAGACCGACTGCCTGCGCCTGATCGGCGGGGTTCGTTTCTAGTTTGTGGAGTTGCTTTAGGTAAAAGGCCCCGAAGCACTGCCAATCTCGGAGTGAGAAAGGTCGCAGCCAAAAGGTGCTGGGGCCTTTTTTATTGTTTCTGGGCAGGGTTAAAACCTCCGCCTCTTAGGCGGACAGCTTTCAGCTAGCAGTTGCATTTTTTTACAGCGAATATCGAGGTCACCAGAAATGTCGAACCGCAGAAGGAAGGATGTTATCTTAATAAAGAAAAGTACCTTCCTTCTGCGGTTTGTTTTTTAAACCGGCTGCGTCAGCCTGGCCGGTATTGCTGGATTTTGCGGTCCGCGATTTCAAACCCACCGGCTTTATAGCCGGTGGGTTTTTTTCTTTGGGGCTAGCCGCCGGATATTTTGGCTACCTTGGCCTGGACCAATTCGGTGTCCGCCTTAAGATCAGTGCCGCTGATGGCCAGCGAGAAAATCTCCTGGTTTCGCCGTTTCTCTAAGCCACGGTTGTAGAAGTAATCGTAATAGCCCAGGAGGATCTCGCAGGCGCCAGCAAAGTCGTCCGCCTCCAGGAACTCTATGACCTGGGCCAGCTTGGCCGTGGTCAGTTTCTTCTCGATGCGCCGGGCCGCCGTGATCAGCTGCTCCCGGTCCCTGGTGTGGTAATCCTTGACCAGGCGGCTGACCCGGGCGCTCAGGGTAACCTCCACCATGAGCAGCGGCGCCGCCCGCATCTGGAGGAGCAGGGGCGGGGGCAGGTGGACTGAGCCGATGATGTGGCTCTCGTTTTCCAGGAGCAGCGGTTTAGCTGGATCAAGGGGGGCCATCTCCTGGTGCAGGTTGTTTTCAAACTGTTCCGTGGTGGGTTGCGGCCTTTCGTTAATATGGCCGAAGACCGAGCCCTTATGGTGGGCCAGCCCCTCAAGGTCGATTACCTGGAGGCCCAAGTCGCGTAGCCCCAGGAGGATGGCGGTCTTGCCGCTGCCCGTCTTGCCGCCCAGGACTATTATGCTGCGCGGCCTGTCGATAAACTCTCTGATTGCCCGCCGGTAGCCTTTGTAACCGCCGCTGAGACGCTGCACCGCCAGGCCCGCCTCCCTTAAGACCCGGCTCACCTCGCTACTGCGCATCCCCCCCCGCCAACAGTGAACCAGAAGACTCTTGTTTCCCAAGGCCCGGGCCCGGGCGATGAGATCCGCCACCTTGGGCTCGGCGATCTCCCTGCCCCGGCTTAAGGCCAGCTCCTTACTCTCTTGTTTGTAGATGGTGCCGATCTCGGCCCGCTCGCGATCGGAAAAGAGGGGGATGTTAATGGCGGCGGGGATGTGGCCCTGGTGAAACTCGGCCGGGCTGCGCACGTCGATGATGGCAGAATCGGTGGGTATATCGCTGAAATCTATATCGTCATTCATTGCTTGTTCCAAAAAGGCGGCTTCTCTTATTCGCCACTGTTATCGTAAAAACAGGTCTTGCCCTGGTAGTTGCTGAAGATCAACTGCTCCCCTATCTCCTGGACATAGTTTGGGGTGAGCGGCACCTTACCGCTGCCGTGGGGGCCATCCACCGCGTAGGTGGGCAGGGCCAGGCCGGAGGTGTGGCCGATGAGGCCGCGCATGATCTCCTGGCCGCACGTAACCGAAGTGCGCAGGTGGTTGGTGCCGCGGCTCATATCACCCTGGAAGAGGTAGTAGGGCTTGACCCGGATGGTGAGCAGCTTATGGAGGAGCTCCCGCATGGTGGCAAGATCGTCGTTGACCCCTTTTAAGAGCACGGTCTGGCAGCCTAAGGGGATACCCGCGTTGGCCAGGCGGCCGCACGCCTCTGCCGCTGCCGGGGTGATCTCGCGGGGGTGGTTGAAGTGGGTGTTTAGGTAGAGGGGGTGGTATCTGCTAAGAATGGTGGCAAGACTCTTTGTCACCCGCTGGGGCAGGGTGCACGGCACCCGGGAGCCGATCCGGATGATCTCCACCGTGGGGATGGCCCGCAAGCGGGAGAGGAGCCAGTCCAGCCTGTCGTCCGGGAGGAGAAGGGGATCGCCGCCTGAGACCAGGACATCGCGCACCGCCGGAGTATGTTTGATGTAGTCCAGGCCGTCTTCTAAGCTCTGGGGGCTGATCTCCATGGCGCAGGTACCCACCTTCCGTTTACGGGTGCAGAAACGGCAGTACATGGCGCATTGGCTGTGGACCAGGAAGAGGACCCGGTCCGGGTACTTGTGGATGAGATTTTTGACCGGGCTTAAGTTCTCCTCGTTCAGCGGGTCTTCCAGGCAGACCTTGTCGTTTAACTCCGCCTCCTGGGGTACCCCCTGGAGCCAGATCGGGTCATACCTTTTTGCCATGAGGCCCAGGTAGTAGGGATTGATCCGCATGGGGAATTTTTCAGTAATTCTACCTATTTCCTTGCTAGGGGCAAGGTGGGCTGGTAAATGATGACATTGGCTGATGGAGTCGTTTAGGAGGTGCTGCCAGGTGTCCATGGATTTGCTGTTTTTTTTGTTGTCAGGGGCTGTCGTTTAGTGGTCTGCTTTAAAGTTTTTTTGAAAAAAAGTTCCCGGAAGTGATACCAATATCTGGGGAAACAAGGGTTTATCTCTTAAGGCCCGCAGCTCTTGGGCCGCTCATGGTTCTGCGTGGCGGAAAAAATAATGACCTGCAAGTAAACTCTCCACGCCTAAAACGCGGGGCTTTCCCGCCCTTGGTTTTGCCAAGGGTGGGAAAAAGTGCTTAAGCACGCGGCCAGTTTCCATGAGCAGTTATTCGCTGGCTAAAGCTAACAGCAGGCTTGACCTGCGCTGTCTGATTTTAACTTACAGGTAAAAAATTCTGCGAATAATAAACCGCAAAGGCGTCTGGGGCGCCATCTTTTTCTTGGGCCATGACACCTAGTTACTTGACCTTGCATGGCAGCGGAAAGCTGGCGACCCGGGCCGAGGAGGCCCTGGCCGCCCTGGGCCATTGCACCCTCTGTCCCCGGGGTTGCGGGGTTGACCGGCTGGCGGACGAGAAGGGTTTCTGCCGGACAGGGCTCATGGCCAGGGTGGCATCCTATGCCCCCCATTTTGGTGAGGAGACGCCCCTCAGCGGGGTGGCGGGGTCGGGGACCATTTTCTTTAGCAACTGCAACCTGGGCTGCGTCTTCTGCCAGAATGAGGAGATCAGCCACCAGGGCCAGGGGGTGACGGTGGACAGCGGCCAGCTGGCCGCCATGATGGTGAGCCTCCAGAAACAGGGCTGCCATAACATCAATCTGGTCACCCCCTCCCATGTCATCCCCCAGATCCTCCGGGCCTTGGTCCTGGCGGTGGAGCAGGGGCTCACCCTGCCCCTGGTTTATAACAGCAGCAGCTACGACTCTGCCGCCGGCCTGGAGTTGTTGGCCGGGGTGGTGGATATCTATCTGGCTGATTTCAAGTTCTGGCAGCCGGAGTCGGCCGGCCGCTACCTGCAGGCGGCCGATTATCCCGAGGTAGCGCGAGTCGCCATTGCTATGATGCACGACCAGGTGGGAGATCTGGAGATCGGCGCTGACGGTATTGCCGGCCGCGGCCTGCTCCTGCGTCACCTGCTCATGCCGGGCTTTATCGCCGAGGCCAAGGAGATTCTCTCCTTTTTCGCCCAGCTGTCGCAGAAGAGCTATGTGAATATCATGGGCCAGTATCACCCCTGCCACCGGGCCCATGAGTTTGCCGAGCTTGGCGCGGAGGTCTCAGGCCAGGAGTATGAGGATGCCTATGCCTGGGCCAGGCATGAGGGCCTTCAGCGGCTGGAGCAGGGCGGCCTGGAGCGGCTCTTGGCCGCCCTGGCCCGGGGGCACTGATTTTTTTTCTTTCCCAGAATAGATGGACACGGGATCAGAAGATTACCTGATACGAGGATGAGCTGAAATGGAAATTTTAAGGCGTCTTGTCACCAGTTCCATTGGCCGTAAGGTGATAATGGCGGTGAGCGGCCTCTATCTGGGCCTTTTTTTGCTGCTCCACGCCCTGGGCAACTCCACCATCTTCTTCGGGGCCGAGGTCTTTGGCAGCTACGCCCACCACCTCCATGACCTGGGGCTCTTGGTCTATCTCGTTGAGCTGCTGCTCCTTGCCATCTTTATCATCCATATCTCCTTTGCTGCCCTGCTCTTTTTCGCCAACCGCCGGGCCAGGGACAAGGGCTATGCGGTGAGCCGCAGCTCCGGCGAGAGGAGTCTCGGCTCCCGCACCATGTTCTATAGCGGTCTGGTTGTGCTGCTCTTCATCCTCTTTCATCTGGCCCGGGTCCGTTTTGCTGACAGCGGCGGCCAGATAGCAGAGCTTGTCCGCTCGCACCTGAGCCAGAGGGGGGTGGGGATTGCCTATCTCCTGGGGCTCTCGGCCCTGGCCCTCCATCTCAGCCACGGGTTCTGGAGCCTCTGGCGCAGCCTTGGGGTAGAGCATCCCCTCTACAACGGTCTTATCCGCTCCCTGGCCTGGCTTTTCACCGTTACCATCTCGGCAATCTTTCTGGCCATTACCCTCCTGGGGTTCTTCTGGCCCAACTTCTTAGCATAGAGAGTGGCAGATATGATTTTAGACGCCAAGATACCGGCCGGCCCCCTGGCCGAAAAATGGGATAGACACCGTTTTGCCGCCCAGCTGGTCAGCCCGGCCAATAAACGGAAGTACCGGGTGCTGGTGGTGGGTTCTGGCCTGGCCGGGGCCTCGGCCGCCGCCACCCTGGCCGAGCAGGGCTATCAGGTGAGCTGTCTCTGCATCCAGGACTCACCCCGGCGGGCCCACTCCATCTCGGCCCAGGGCGGCATTAACGCCGCCAAGAACTACCAGAACGACGGCGACTCCGTCTTCCGCCTCTTCTACGACACCATCAAGGGCGGTGATTTCCGGGCCCGGGAGGCCAATGTCCACCGCCTGGCCCAGGTGAGTAACTCCATCATCGACCAGTGCGTGGCCCAGGGGGTGCCCTTTGCCCGGGAGTATGGCGGCACTCTGGCCAACCGCTCCTTTGGCGGGGCCCAGGTCTCCCGCACCTTTTACGCCCGGGGCCAGACCGGCCAGCAGCTCCTCCTGGGGGCCTACTCCAGCCTGGCCCGCCAGATAAAATTAGGTAGGGTGACCATGCTGCCGAGGCGGGAGATGATGGAGCTGGTGGTGGAGGATGGCGTGGCCCGGGGGGTCATTGCCCGCAATCTTATTTCCGGCGAGCTGGAGGAGTATGGGGCCCACGCCGTGGTCCTGGCCAGCGGCGGTTACGGTAACGCCTTCTACCTCTCCACCAACGCCATGTCCTCCAATGTCACCGCCGCCTTCCGGGCGTTCAAGAGGGGGGCCATGTTCGCCAACCCCTGCTTTGTCCAGATTCATCCCACCTGTATCCCGGTCCATGGCGACTACCAGTCAAAACTGACCCTGATGAGCGAGAGTCTCCGTAACGATGGCCGGGTCTGGGTGCCTAAGGCCAAGGGGGACAGAAGGCCACCGGCCCAGATCCCGGAAGATGAGCGGGACTACTACCTGGAGAACAAATACCCCAGCTTCGGCAACCTGGTGCCGCGGGATGTGGCCTCACGTAACGCCAAGGAGCAGTGCGATCTCGGCAAGGGGGTGGGGGAGGGGTTGGCCGTCTATCTCGACTTTGGAGAGGCCATAGAGCGGGACGGCGAGGCCACCATTCTTAAAAAATATGGCAATCTCTTTCAGATGTATGAACGGATCACGGCGGTGAACCCCTTGGCTGAGCCCATGGCCATCTACCCGGCGGTCCATTACACCATGGGCGGCCTCTGGGTGGATTACAACCTCCAGTCCACCATCCCCGGTCTCTTTGTCATCGGCGAGGCCAACTTCTCCGACCATGGCGCCAACCGCCTGGGGGCCAGCGCCCTGATGCAGGGGTTGGCCGACGGTTACTTCATCCTGCCCTACACCATGGGCAACTACCTGGCTAAAGTTTCCCCTGCTGAGGTCAAGGTGGGGGGTGAGGGCTTCAGGGAGAGGCGGGAGGAGGCGGACCGGCGGCTGGGTAAATTGCTTAATCTCTCCGGCAACCGGCCGGTGGATGAGTTTCATAAGGAGCTGGGGGCGCTCCTCTGGGATGAGTGCGGCATGGCGAGAAACCGCCAGGGGCTGGAGCATGCCCTGGAGCGCATCCCGGAGATCCGCGCCAGGTTCTGGCGGCAGGCCCGGGTGACAGGGGGGGGCAGCGAGTTGAACCAGGGGCTGGAGCGGGCCGGCCGCATTGCCGACTTCCTCGACTTTGCCCCGGTTATGGTCCATGACGCCCTGGCGAGGGAGGAGTCGTGTGGCTGCCATCTCCGCGAGGAGAGCCAGACCCCGGAACATGAGGCGCTGCGCGATGACGGCAACTACTCCCACGTGGCGGCCTGGGAGTATCAGGGCGAGGAGAGCCCGCCCACCCTCCACCGGGAAGAGTTGGCTTTTACCAATGTTACCCCGACTCAGCGCAGCTATAAGTAAGGGGCCGGAGAAAAAAAATGAGTAAGACAAAAAAGATAAATCTCACCGTCCAGGTCTGGCGCCAGAAGAGGCCTGAGGCCCGGGGCGGACTGGCCACCTACCAGTTAGACGATATCTCCACCGATATGTCGTTTTTGGAGATGCTCGATGTCCTAAACGACGATTTGACCCGGAAGGGCGAGGAGCCGGTGGCCTTTGACCATGACTGCCGGGAGGGGATCTGCGGCATGTGCGGCGCCGTGGTCAACGGCCAGCCCCATGGGCCGGAGGCCGCCACCACCCTCTGCCAGCTTCACATGCGCCATTTTAACGATGGCGACACCCTGGTCATCGAGCCGTTCAGGAGCCGCGCCTTCCCCCTGGTGCGTGACCTGGTGCTGGATAGATCCGCCCTGGACGCCACCATCGTCGCCGGCGGTTATATCTCGGTGAATACCGGCGGGGCCCCGGACGGCAACGCCATCCCCGTGCCGCAGCGGGACGCCGAGGCGGCCATGGACGCCGCTGCCTGTATCGGCTGCGGCGCCTGTGTGGCCGCCTGCCCCAACGCCTCCGCCATGCTCTTTGTCGCCGGCAAGGTCTCCCAGTTGTCCCTTCTGCCCCAGGGTCAGGCGGAGCGCAAGGAGAGGGCCCTGTCCATGCTTGCGGCCGCCGATCTCGCCGGTTTCGGGGCGTGCACCAACGAGGGGGAGTGCCAGGCCGCCTGCCCCAAGGCGATCTCCATCGCCAATATTGCCCGCCTGAACCGCGAGTATCTCAGGGCGATGTTTCTGCTCCCTTGAGAATTTTCTTCCTTTTTTGGCCTACCAAGCAGCTTAGTTAACCTGGCTGGCCGCTTGTCAGACGGGTAACGCTTTGCTCTAGGTTTGCCACGGAATCCACTGAAAGCACGGAATGTTTTCAGGCAATTTCTCTGTCTTCCGTGTCTTCTGTGGCAAAATTAAAGGGCGTATCTCATTGGTAGCCCCATTCTTTTTTACCCCGATCTTATTCCAGGACCCTCCTCCATAAAATCAGGCGCTGAGCCAGCAGCCGCCCCGCCGGGGGTCTCCGCCTCCGGCCTGGCCCACGGCCACCCCATGCACCCCGCCAAAGTAGACCCCCTTTTTCTGCCATAGATTCACTGGGAAATTCTTAGCCAGTTCCCTGACGCTCTCCGCCGGCCAGCCCGGCTCTATCTGCACCACCTCGCCATCAAAGTGGAGGCGGGGCGTGGTCACTGCCGTCTCTATATCAAGATTAAAGTCAAGCAGATGGCTGATAACCTGGCCTATTGCCGTACGGATCCGCTTGGAGCCGCCCGAGCCCAGGACCAGCAGCGGCCTCTGCCCCGCCATGACAACGGCAGGACACATCATGGAGGCCACCCGCTGGCCGGGGGAGTGGGCGTGGAAGCCGTCGGGGTGCAGGTCATCCTCACCCATCATGTTGTTGAGCATGATGCCGCTGCCAGGGACGATATAGCCGGAGCCCTCGCCGTTGGAGGTGGTCATGGCGGCCAGGTTACCCTCGTGATCGGCAATGGAGACGTGGGTGGTGCCCCGGCTGCACTGGGGACGTTTGCGGCTCTCCTCCACCTGGGCCATCACCTGGGCGTGGGCCAGGAGATGGTCGGCTGAGCCAAACTCCATCTCGGCGAGATCATAGCTTTCCAGCAGGCTCAGGGCCTGGGCCAGGAGGGTGCCGCCCATGGAGGGTGGCGGGTTGCAGAGGAGATTTTTGCCCCGGTAGCTTGAGCGCAGGGGTTGTCGTTCCAGGACCCGGTATTGGCCCAAATCCTGGGCCGTGAGCAGCCCGTCCCCCTGCCGCATATCTTGAGCAATCCTTGCGGCCAGGCCCCCCTGATAGAAGGAGGCCTCCTGGCCTTCACGGGCCAGACTCTCCAGAAAGCCAGCGTAATCATGGTTGTGGAGCCGCTCGCCGGCCCGGATCAGCCGCCCCTGGGCGGCGTAGATTCTTTGGCCGGCGGGGCTCATGGTGAGGATCGGCTCCAGGAGGGTGAAGAAATGGGCCTGCTGCTCGGTTACCACTACCCCCTGTCCAGCCGCCTCGCGGGCCGGGGCAACCACCCGGGCCAGTGGCAACCGGCCCAGCCGCTGATGGACATGGAGATAACCGGCCAGGCAGCCGGGCACGGCCACTGAGCCCCGGCCCACATGGAAATCCTGCTCACTGCCGGAAAAACCGATGGTGACCGGGTAAAAGTGCGGTTCTGTCGGTCCGCTGAGGCCAATCCCTGGCGTGTCGCTGAAGAAGTCAAAGAGGGTGGCCTCCCCCTGGGCCGGCTGGGCCAGGAGAAAACCGCCACCGCCCAGGCTGGTGAGGCCCGGTTCCGCCATGGCCGCCATGAAACCGGCCGCCACCGCCGCGTCAAAGGCGTTGCCGCCTTCGGCCAGCATGGTCATGGCCGCCTCCGCCACCAGATGGTGGCCGGCCGCTACTATCGCTTTCATGACCAGAACTCCTGGCGCAGCTGCTGGATCATGGCGGCTGGCGTAAGCCCCTCCCCCAGGAGCTGGCGCTGGCGGGAGCTACTGTTGCCCTGGGCGCAGATATCCCTTATGCCGTCAAGATAGCTCAGGCTGCCAAGCTCCCTGGCCAGGGGCTGCAGCTTCTCCAGCAGTTGCGGGACCAGCTCTGAGAAGGGCAGGTGTCCCTTGCGGCCCAGCCAGTTGCCGTCAAGGCCGTAGCGCGCCGCGTGCCAGCGGCTCTGGTTGATGATGGCCAGGGGAACCTCCTCCTGCCGCTCCTCTTCTGCCAGCCAGGCCACCAGGGCCTGGCTCAGACCGGTTAGTCCTAAGATGTGGGAGAAGCGGCTGGGCAGGTCGCAGATGCGGATCTCCACCGTGCCAAAGTCTGGGTGGGGGCGGACGTCCCACCACAGCTCTTTAATGCCGCTGAGGATGGAACCCTTATTCAAGGTGGCGATGATATCCTGGAAGTTGTTCCAGCTACCTAAGGTGGCGGGCATACCGGTCCGGGGCAGGCAGCCGAAGAGGTTGGTCCGGTAGGAGGCAAAACCGGTGTCTTCACCCTCAAGGAGGGGCGACGAACCGGATAAGGCCAGCAGCAGTGGGAGCCAGGCCCGCACCCCGTCGCACACCTTGATGGCGGTGGCGGCGGAGGTTACCCCCACATGGACGTGGAGGGCCTGGGTTATCATGCGCCGGCCGGCCAGCTGCAGATCAGCCATAATCTCGTCATAACGAAGTCCAGGGGATATGTGGCGCTCTTTAACCAGGGCAAAGGGGTGGAGGCTGGCAGCATGGCAGCAGGCCCCTACCTGGCCGGCCAGCTCCTCGGCCCGGCGGCAGAGGCGGCTGAGCTGGTCGGCCACCTGCTCCATGTCAGCACAGACCGGGGTGCAGATCTCCACCATGGAACGGATGAATTCCGCCTTGATCCGCGGCCGTTCCGCCTCACTGATCAGGGCCAGGAGCGCCGGCCCCTGGGGAACCAGATTCATGCTCCGGGGGTCCAGGAGCTGCAGCTCCAGCTCCACCCCCAGGGTGAAAGGTTGGGACTTTTTAAAGATCAGCGCCATGTTTGTTGGGGGGACAATGTCCCCGTTTCATCTCTTTACGGTTGGGCCAGTCCCAGCAGGGCGGCCTGGGCCAGAAAGGCGGCCCCTAGGGGCAGCACTGCCTCGTCAAAGTCAAACTGGGGGCTGTGGGCCGGAGCTGCCCCTGGGCCTGGTGAGGCCCCCAGCCGCACCAGGCAACCGGGTACCCGGTTTAGGTAAAAGGCGAAGTCCTCACCGCCCAGGCTGGGGTGGCCCTGTTCCTTGACCCCTGCTGTCCCCACCAGCAGCTCGGCGGCCTGGCGGGCCAGCCCGCTTGCCCCTGGTTCATTGATCACGGCCGGGTAACCTGGCTCCAGGTCAATGGTGGCCGCGGCCGAGTAAAGCTCCTCCATGGCCGCCACCATGCGCTGCAGGCCGCTGATGATCTTCTGCCGGGCCTGGGGCATGGTGGTGCGGATGGTGCCCTCCAGCACGGCCCGATGGGCGATGACGTTGGGGGCCGTGCCGCCCCTGATGCGGCCCACGGTGACCACTGAGGGGAAAACCGGGTTTGTCTCCCGGGAGACTAAAGTCTGGATGCTCATCACCAGGAGACTGGCCACCACGATGATATCGGTGGTCTCGTGCGGTTTGGCGGCGTGTCCCCCCTTGCCCTCGATGGTGATGGTGAACTCGTCGGTAAAGGCGCAGATCAGGCCGGGCTGGACGGCGATCTCCCCGGCCTGAAAATGGCGGTCAATGTGACCGGCAAATATCATTCTAACCTGGGCCAGGGCGCCGGCGGTTATCATGGTCTCGGCCCCGGCCCCCCCCTCTTCGGCCGGCTGGAAGATGAGGATCACCGGGCCGGGCAGGGACTCCTCGCGGAGCAGGGCGGCGGCGCCCAGGAGCATGGCCACATGGCCGTCATGACCACAGGCGTGCATCACGCCACTGTTTTCCGAGCTGAAGGGGAGGCCGGTATTCTCGGCGATGGGCAGGGCGTCCATATCGGCCCGCAGGGCGACACCCTCGCCCTCCGTTGGCCCCAGGCGGGCAATGACGCCGGTGCGGTGGGTCCGGAAGGGGATGGCCAGTTTGCTAAGCTCCCGGCAGATCAGCTCCTGGGTTCGCGTCTCCTGGAAGGCCAGTTCCGGCCAGCGGTGAATGGCCCGGCGGATACCTATGAGCCACTGGCTGAATTCCGGATCTGGGGGCGGCCAGGGAGTTTTCATGGACTTTTTCTCCTGCAAGGGGGAGGTAATTTATTTATCCAGTAAGCCAAGGTCTCTGGCCCCGGGCCCTGTCCAGCACTGGCGGTCGCTTAAGGGCCTGGAGTAAAGTATAGGCAGCGACAGAGTCGCTGTAAAGGTTAGGTGGCCATTCCCCCTTTACAGCGGGAGCCGCACTGCCTAACGTATAAAAATTGAACCATTGTGCTGGAGAAGATGCGAAATGACCCTGCCGGAGCTGTTGACCCCCCAGAGCCCCACCACCAACCTGCTCTTTATCATGGTCCTGGTCTGGTCCGCCGGTGTTCTCTTCCGGAAGATAAAGCAGCCGCCGGTCCTGGGCGAGCTGACGGCCGGCATCATCTTCGGCCCGGCCATGCTGGGCTTTATTCAGCCGGACGGCATGGTAACGGTGCTGGCTGAACTGGGCGCCTTCTTTCTCATGTTTTACGCCGGCCTGGAGACAAACCCCTTTGACCTCAAGGCGCATCGCGGCACGGCTATCCTGGTGGGTTTCTTTGGTTTCCTGGTACCCTTTCTCATGGGCTACACTCTCTGCCTGCTCTTCGGCATGGCCCAGATCCAGGCGATGTTCATCGGCTTGGGCTTATCGGTAACCGCCATCGCGGTGAACGCCCGGGTGCTCAATGACTGTAAGCTCCAGGCCTATGTGGTGGTGCCGGTGATCATCGGCGCGGCCATTATTGATGATGTCTGCTCCTTTGCCCTGTTCAGCGTTATCATCGGCCTGGCAGCGGGGGGCAACGAGCCCATCTACTGGCTCCTGGTCGTTGACCTGTTCAAGGTTCTGCTCTTCTTCGGGTTGACCTGCGGCATCGGCATCTACCTCTACCCCAGTTTCGCCCCCCATTTTATGGGCCGGGAGGCCAAGGGCTTTACCTTTGCCCTGATCATGGCCCTGGTCTTCGGCCTCATGGCCGAGGCCGCGGGGCTGCACATCATCATCGGCGCTTACATGGCCGGTCTCTTTGTCCGCGAAGAGATAGTCCATCCGGCCCTTTTTCAGAAGATCAACGACCGCTTTGTCGCCATCACCTACGGCTTTCTAGGGCCGATCTTCTTTGTCAGCCTCGCCTTTCACATCACCTTTGACATCTTTTTTACCCACACCCTGCTCATCGTGGTGCTGCTGCTCATCGCGGTGTTGGGCAAGGTTCTGGGTTGCGGGGTGGTGGCCCGTCTGGCCGGGATGAACAGGCGGGAGAGCACGGTTGTCGCCATGGCCATGAACGGCCGGGGGGCGGTGGAACTGGTTATTGCCTCGGTGGGGATCAAGTTGGGGATAATAGATGATGATCTGTTCTCCATCCTGGTGGTTATAGCCTTTGTCACCACCATGATTCCTCCCTTTGCCCTGGGGCAATACCTCCGCCCTGGCCTCCATGGCCTGCGGCGACTCGAGGAAAGCAAGCGCCGGAAGTGGCTTAACAAACCGTGCGAAGGAGATGATTCAGACTGACAGTAAGCTAGCCAGGGGTAAAACGGGGGGCTTTTGTCGCCCTTTATCTGCAGAGGGAGATGAAAAGGGCGGCGCAGGTGGCGAATTTCAAAGAGAGTTAGCTGTCCGCGGGCAGTGCCAGCGGTTTGAAAACAGCTAAAAACCAGCGGCGAATATTAACTCCTGCTGAATAGCTGCCACGGCGTGACAAGGGGGAGGGAGGAGGCTTCAGATAATTTCCATTATCTTGTTGGTGAGATCCGCCATGTTGAACGGTTTCTGGATGAAGGCGGAGCAGCCGCGCTTAACGATATCAGCCGCCTCACCCTCCAGGGAGTAGCCGGAGGAGAGGATCACCTTGATTTCCGGGTCCAGCCGTTGCAGCTCGTCAAAGGTCTCACTACCACCCTTTTCCGGCATGACCATGTCCAGGACAACGATGTCAAACTCATCCTCCTGATAATGGCTGATCGCCTCAACGCCGTTGGCCGCCGTGGTCACGGTGAAGCCCCGTTCCGTCAGGAGCTCCTTGCAGATCTCCCGGATGGAGTATTCATCGTCCACCAGCAGGACCCGGCCGCCGGGCGGCCTGCTGGCCAGGTCGGAAAAACGGCCCTGGCTGGCTGGTTTCTCGGAGCTGGCCGGCAGGTAAACGTGAAAGGTGGTGCCCCGGCCCAGCCTGGATTTAATCTCAATGAGGCCGCCGTAGCCGGCGACAATACCGTAGGTGGAGGCGAGCCCCAGTCCCGTGCCCCGGGATTGCGGCTTGGTGGTGAAAAATGGTTCAAAGATATGGTCCTGGATCTCCTCGGGGATGCCTTCGCCGTTATCGCTGAAGCTGAGATGGATGTAATCACCCTGGATGCCCTTGTGCATTTTGCTGGCGATGGCGGCAAAGGGGACGATCTCGGTGTCGATATTGATGCTGCCGCCCTGGGGCATGGCGTCGCTGGCGTTGATGAGGAGGTTGAAAAGGATCTGCTCCAGCTGGCCCTGATCTGCCTTCACCGCCAGGCAGGGCACCGGGAAATGATTGGCGATATCGATGTTCTTGTGGGTGCGGCCGAACGTCTCGCAGATATTGGTGATGATGTCACACAGGTTGTGGACCCGGACATCGTACTGGCCCTTGCGGGCGTAGCCCAGCAGCTGTTTGGTGAGGCGGCCGCCACTTTCCACCAATTGTTCAATATTGAGCAGGTGGGAAAGCACCGGCGGCTGGTTGTCTGACTTGCCCAGCAACAGGGAGACATGGCCCTGAATACCCATGAGGAGATTGTTGAAATCATGGGCGATGCCGCCGGCCAGGGAGCCTAACGCCTCCATCTTCTGGGCCCGGCGGAGACGGGCGTCCTTTTCGCGAATCTCCTGGATCACCTGGCCGCTGAGTTCAATCTCGTCGGCCAGTAAGGCGTTGGCCCGGGTCAGTTCGGCCGTGCGCCGATTGACCCTTATCTCCAGCTGGTCATGGGCCTCCTGCAGGGCCGCCTGTTTCTGGGCCACCTCCTGTTGCAGGTGGATCTTTTCCTGACAGTTGCCTAAGACGGCGGAGAGTTCCGAGATGCCCACCGGTTTTGTCAGGAAATTGTAGGCCCCCAGGCGCATGGCCTCCAGGGCCGTATCCATGTCGCCATGGCCGGTGACCATAATGGCCTCCATCTCCGGATAGCTCTTTCTGGCCGTCTTGAGCAGGGTCATGCCATCCATGCCAGGCATGCGGATGTCTGTTACCAGGATGTCGAAGGGGCGGCTGGCGGCCAGAACCTCCATCGCCCGCTGGCCGGAGTCGGCGGTCTCGACGCTGTAACCGCGTTGATTCAGCTGCCGTTGGAGCAGTTCCAGGATGATGGGCTCATCATCCACCAGCAGGAGGCGGTTGACTTTAGCAGAGGGAGAGGGGCTGGGCATGGCACTCTTTTCTAGTAAGGTGATTTAGTTGAAGAGATCAATGTTAACTACAAATTCGCCAAGAAACCAAGGAGATAATTGCTGGGCCCGCTGCTCACAAAAAAAATGTTACTTGGTATTAGGTGGTTAGGGTACTTTTTTTTCCCGGTTGGCTAAGCCGTTGCGACCGGCCTGATTATAACCCGGAAGCAGCTGCCCTGATTCGGTTCAGAGTCGATCTCCAGGGACATGTCCATCTCGGAGATGATGCCGTGGATAATGGAAAGCCCCAGGCCGGTGCCCTGGCCCACCTCTTTGGTGGTGTAAAAGGGCTCCAGGCAGCGCTCTTTAGTCTCTTTTGCCATGCCGATGCCGTTATCCTCCACGGCAAAGACCAGCGCCTCGTCCACCCCGCTGAGCCTGGTTGTGATCTTCGGGACGTAAGCTGGGTCACCCTCCTGCTCCTGGCGGGCCAGGACGGCGTGGCGGGCGTTGGTCAGCAGGTTTACCACGATCTGTTCAATCTTCTGCGGATCAATCTGGGCCCTTGGCAGGTCTGGGGCAATCTCTTCGCTGAAGGTGATGGCGTGCTGGCGGAACTGTTCCCGGAAAAATGAGAGGGCCAGGTTTATCGGTTCAGCGACGTTGTGGCGGGCCAGATGGCCGTCGCTGGCCCGGGCAAATGAGCGCATGTTGGTGATGATACTGGTGGCCCGTTTGACCTGATCCTGGATCTTATCCACGTCCTGGGCCGCCTCACCCTTTTCCCCCTGGCCGGTGAAGAAATCGGCCAGACAGTCGGCCGCCAGGCGGATGATGTAAAGGGGTTGGTTGATCTCATGGGCCATGCCGGTGGCCATCTCACCTAAGGCGCTTAAGCGGCCCTGATGCTCCATCTGAACCCGTTTCTCCTCCAGCTTTCGTTCCGCCTCCTTCAGGGCGCTGATATCCTTGGCCATGCAGATAATGCCGGAAAACTTGCCCTGGTCAGGGGCCAGGTAGGCGCCGGAGATCATCACCTGCCGCTGGCTGCCATCCTTGGCGATGAATATCTTCTCGCGGTTGTTCATGATGAAGGTGGACTTGAAATGCTCCAGGTGGGTCTCCTTAAAAAAGCCATGGTCGGTCATGAACTCGCTGATGTGGCGCCCCGCCATATCTCCCTCGCTGTAACCGAGGAGGTGCAGGGTATACGGGTTCACCTCCAGGATCAGACCGTCACTGTCCATAACGATACGCATGTCCTGCAGGGAGGCGATTATCTGTTGGGTGGTCTGCTGGGCCCGGGCCAGGTCGTTGGCGTAGGCCGAGAGGCGGCGCCCCAGGCGGATGACAATGAACCAGACCCCGATGAGGATCAGGACTATGAGGCTGGAGCCAAAGGTGAACTTGGCCCGGACATTCTGCATGAGATCAAAGAGGATCTCCTGATTGTTACTGAAGATGGCGATGCCCAGTAACTCTTTAGTGGTGGGGCAGTAGAGGGGGATTGCGATCTCTTCGCTGTTGGCCGGACTCTCTTCGCCCCGGCTGAAGTCGAGGCGTTCATCGGCCACGGCCAGGGCGTCCTGATCAATCTCCAGCCTGATCTGTCTGGTGAAGGGCCGCTCTGACTGGGGCAGGCGAAAGAGGAGGATCTTGTCCATGGCCAGGGTGAGGCGGTCCAGGCGGAGCTCTCCCTCCTGCTCACTCAGGTCCAGGGCCAGGATCTCGGCCTGGGCCTGGGAGAGGGACTTGGAGTAGGCGGTTATCTCCCCTTCAAGCTTTGGTTCCAGAAAAAAGAGCCAGTAGCCGGCCAGGGCGCCCTCCAGGATTACGGCGAGGAGAATGAAGATCAGGGTGAGGCGGGCCTGGTAATAGCTTGATCTTGCGGATAAATCTTTTAGAGAGGCGCTCATCAATAGTGTGAGGCGATACGGAGGAAAAAGGGTTTGAGGCGCAGGCCGGAGACGCGCAGGGTGTTTGTGTTAACCTGGGGCAGGATATTGGCCGTGACCTGGATGGAGCTTGCCACCCCGGCGCTGATATCACCCTGGAAGGGCGAGAAGGTAATGGCGGCGTTGGCCTTGCCGTAGGCTACCACCCGGCCAAGGTGGCGCAGGCGGGGTTCGCTGATGAATATGCCGGCCACGGGAGGGGGAGTTGCCTCAAGGAGAACGGGGTTAATGATTAAGACCCGCAGGGGGATGTTTTTTACCCGGGCCACCTGGCGCAGGCGGGCGGCCGCGTCCTCGGCCTGTTGCGGGTTGTTTTCGTAGATAACCGCGATGTTGAGCACACCCTCAGCACTCGTTTTTTCGCGGATGTCGATGTCCGCGGCCAGGACGCTGGGAAAGAGGTCCAGGCCGGCCTGCAGGCGGCGCAGTTCAGGCGATTCGGCCGCAGCTCTGCCGCTGAGGCCGAAGGTAAGGGTCAGCAGGAGAAGAAGGGCGCTGCCGCGCTTCAGGGCAGTTAGGCCCCTATGTCTTGCTTGGCGAGGTTTCAAAATTCTCACTTACATCTCATAGGAGCATTGCAGCCACCAGGACTGATCCTGGGTGGGCAGGTCATTGGGGTAACCCTGGGTATAACCTATGCCGCTTTGGGGGGTGGAGGCGCAGAGCACATCCTCGTCAAGGAGGTTCTTGACCCCGGCCCGCAGGGTCAAGCCCGGCAGGGGGAAGAGGGAGAGGGTGAAGTCCACCACCTGGTAATCTGCGGCGGGTGGCCGGCTGTCAATCTCCTTCCTCTCCTGCTCCCCGACATAGCGGTACTGGAGGGCCATGGTGGTCCAGGCCACCGGACTGTAGATCAGGGCGGCGTTGGCCAGCCAGTTGCGGGTGCCGGGCACGGTGGCCTTGTTGTCCACCAGCTCAGTGTCCACGTAGGAGAGGTTGGCGTCTAAGGTGAGGAGCCGGTTAAGCACCTCTCTGATCTCGATCTCCCCCCCCCGCTGGATGGCGCCGGCCGTGTTCTGGTAGCTCATGGTGCCGCTGACGGGGTTTATCTGGCTGACGATGGTGTCATGGTTGTCGGAGTAGAAGAGGGTGGCCTTGGCGGTGCGCCTCTCATTCCGGAAGATGTAGCCGACCTCGACGGTGTCCACCGTCTCCGGGGTGATATTGGCGTTGCCCTTGACAAAGCTTTCATTGCCGTAAAGCTCCATGAAGGTGGGGGGGCGGAAGGCCCGGGCGTACTGGGCCTTGAAGATGTGCTGGGGCCTTGGCGTCCATACCCCGGCAAGGCGGGGGGTGAGGTCATCGCCCACATCGCTGTAATGATCGTAGCGCAACCCGAAGGTCAGGTGGATGGTGTCGCTGATGGTCCATTCGTCCTGGAGCGAGAGGCTGGTGACCTTGCGCTGGGGATCCTCCGGCACCATGAGGTTGGCGGCCCCGCTGTAGCGCTGCAGGGGTGTGGGGGGGTAAGGGGGCGTTAAGTCGATATTCCACTCATGCCAGAGATCCTGCATCTTGGAGCGGCTGTAGGAGAGGCCGGTGAGTACCTTGTGGCCGGTCCAGCCGGACCAGGTGGAGTCGATGGCGGTAAAGTACTTGTTCTCCCGGGCCAGTATACCGACTAGTATCCCCTCAGGATAGGGGTTGCCAGCATTTAGAAAGGGCAATTGGCTCAGGCTGGGGTCAAAGCCCTCCGGTACCATGTAGGTGGGATCCTGTTCCATCTCCTGCTCCTGCCAGCCCGCCTTGAGGTGAAGGCTGAAATCATCGTTTACCTCCCTGGCAAAGCGCGCCTCCACCGTCTTGACCTGCTGGTGCTGGCTCAGCCCATGGCCGCTCTCCTCCATGGTGGCGCTGGGCATCACCCCGAAGAAATCACCCTGGCCCCCCTTGATTATGTGGGCCAGCAGGGTGAAGTCGTCGTAGCTGGCGCTGGCAAAGGCGCTTAACGACTCCCGCGCCTCGTTGGTCGTGCCGTAATTGCCAAAGCTGTCCGGGCCAATGTAGTGATCGGCCCCGTTGCTGGTTGCCCCGGCCACGTTCAGGGAGAGGAAGTCTTCTCTGTCATCACTGGTCCAGGCCGTGGCCACGCCGCCGTCATAGCTCTCAAAGCGTCCGACCGAACCATACACCCTGTTGTTGCACTTGCGGGTGATGATATTGATCACCCCTGAGTAGGCAAACTCGCCGTTGATGGCGGATCCGGGCCCGCGGATTACCTCGATGCGGTCCACCTGCTCGATGGGGATGGCGGCCACGCCGCTGCTCTGGCCGGCGAATGTGGAGACCATGGGTGAGCCGTTCACCATGATCATGGCGGTGGCCGGAGCGTAACCGCTGCCCAGGCCCCGGCTCAAGAGGCCCTGGGCCCCGCTGTTGTTGATGGCCACGTCAAAGCCCGGGACCAGGGTCATGGCCTTGGCCAGGTTGCGGATGCCGCGCGCCTCCAGCTCGTCGCCATGGAGGACGGTGACCATGCCGGGGATGTAGTCGGCGTTCATCCGGGTCTCGGTGGCAATGGCCGTGTGCTTGTCCAGCACGGCCATGAGTTGGTTCAGCTCGGCCTCGTCAACGGATTCGGCGGCCACTGCCGGCGAGGAGATGAGGGCGAGGGTGATAAGGGCCAGGGTATGTACTTTTGTCGCGGTGGGAAACATAAAATAACACTTAACTCCTGGGGTTAACGGCAAAATTGTTTGACAGCCGCCAGAAGGTGGCGTGGGCCGGGGAAAGGCTGGCCGCCCCTGGAGCTTTTTATCGCAACTAATGATAAATTTTGTAAGGCATATTAGCCGCCTGGCAGAGCAAAGTCAATGCTCCCTTTCTGCAACTAACCGGAATTGTCAATTTTTCTCGACAACGTCTCCAGGGCCGCCCTGCTGGCCCGGTCCGGGGCCAGGGCCAGGAGCTTATCCCGGCAATCTGCCAGGATAAGCTGGCGCTCCATGGCCGCGCCATCCTGCTCGCTTAATTCAGTTAAAAAGATGTCAAGGCTGAGGTCAAGGGACTCCGCGTCGCCAACAATAATAGCGGCCCAGACCAGCTGGATGGTTGCGGGGTTCAGCTTGGAGTCTGGGGAGCGCATGGCAACCGGTTGCTGGAGCCAGGCCATTTTTTTGATCAGGGCGGCCCGCAGACGGCCCTGGAGAGGGGATTTGGCGGGAATTTCTCCAGCCTCTATGGCCTGCACCATACCGCTTAGCATGAAGGGTTGCCTTTTGGGTAATTTTTCATTTAAAAAATAACTAATTGCCCATTGGCTGTTCGCCGTCAAGGTTTTAGGAGCGGAAAGCTGAGTTTATCTGCCAGGGCAGGGGTTTTATTTTAGTGCGGTTGTGGGCCTTGGCGCTTGGCGCCTGGCGGCAAGTAAACTCCCGGCCCGCAAGGCGGCTGCCGTTGCCAGGAGCCCGCGCCATGGGGCTAACGCATTGACATTATAGGGACCAAATGATAAACGAGTTTTTTAGGTAATTTTACATGGGTGTTTCTGCCTAGGTTGGGGCGGCGGCCCCCGGTTCATTTTTTTGCTAATGAGAGGAGATTGTGATCATGGGATATAGCGAGGCGTTCAAGGAAAGCGTGGCAGAACCAGCAAAATTCTGGGCAACGGCGGCCAAGGATATTGTCTGGGATAAAGAACCCACCACCATCCTGGACGACTCCCGTCCCCCCTTCTACCGCTGGTTCGTCGGTGGCGAGTTAAATACCTGTTACAACGCGGTAGACCGCCATGTGGAGGCGGGCCGGGGCGAGCAGCATGCCATCATCTTTGACAGCCCGGTGACCGGGGTGATCCGTAAGATAACCTACAACCAGCTGCAGGAGCAGGTGGCGGCCTTTGCCGGGGTCCTGCGGGCCAAGGGGGTGGCCAAGGGTGATACGGTAATCATCTACATGCCCATGATCCCCGAGGCGGCGGTGGCCATGCTGGCCTGCGCCCGGTTGGGTGCGGTCCACTCGGTGGTCTTTGGCGGTTTCGCCCCCAATGAGCTGGCCATCCGGGTGGACCATGCCCAGCCCAAGGTGATTGTCACCGCCGCCGGCGCCATCGAGGGCAAGAAGACCATTGCTTATCTCCCCCTGGTGGACGAGGCGCTGGAGATAGCCGAGCATGGGGTGGAGGCGGTGCTCATCTGTGAGCGCGATTTCATCAAGGTCGAACCCAAGGCGGGCCGCGATTTCCTCTGGGCCGATCTCCTGCCCAGCGCCGTTCCAGCCGAATGCGTGCCGGTGGCGGCCACCGATCCCCTCTACATCCTCTACACCTCCGGCACCACCGGCATGCCCAAGGGCGTGATGCGGGACAACGGCGGCCACGCCGTGGCCCTCAACTGGTCCATGAAGCATGTGTACGATATGAACCCGGGCGAGGTGTTCTGGTCCGCCTCGGACGTGGGCTGGGTGGTGGGCCACTCCTACATCGTCTACGGGCCGCTCATGGCCGGCTGCACCAGCGTGATCTACGAGGGCAAGCCCATCGGCACCCCGGATGCCGGCGCCTTCTGGCGGGTTATCAGTGAGCATGGGGTCAAGGTGCTCTTCACCGCCCCCACCGCCTTTAGGGCCATCAAGAAGATGGACCCGGAGGGGGAGCTGTGCCAGAAGTATGATCTCTCTGGCTTTGCGGCCCTCTACCTGGCCGGTGAGCGCCTTGACCCGGACACCTACCATTGGGCCCGGGAGCTCCTTAACGTGCCGGTGATCGACCACTGGTGGCAGACCGAGACGGGCTGGGCCATAGTGGCCAACTGCCGCGGCATTGAAGAGTTCCCGGTGAAACCGGGCTCGCCCACCAAACCGGTGCCCGGCTATGACGTGCGCATCGTCGATGACGCGGGCCACGAGGTGAAGCCAGGGGTGGAGGGCAACGTGGTGGTCAAACTGCCCCTGCCCCCCGGCACCCTCGCCTCCCTGTGGCGGGACGAGGAGAAGTTCGTCAAATCGTACATGACCAACTTCAGCGGCTACTATGAGACCTCTGACGGCGGTTACATCGACGAGGACGGCTACGTCTTCATCATGGGACGGATGGACGATGTGATTAATATCGCCGGCCACAGGCTCTCCACCGGCGCCATGGAGGAGGTGGTGGCCACCCACCCGGCCGTGGCCGAGTGCGCCGTCATCGGGGTGGACGACAGGCTCAAGGGCCAGATGCCGGTGGGACTGGTGGTCTTGAAGGCCGGCGCGGCCCCGGACGAAGAGGAGCTGGCCCAGGAGCTGGCCCAGATGGTGCGGGCCAAGATCGGCCCCATCGCCTGTTACAAGGTTAGCGCCGTGGTCGAAAGACTGCCCAAGACCAGGTCAGGCAAGATCCTGCGCGGCACCATGCGGGCCATTGCCGGGGGCCATGACTACCGCATGCCGTCCACCATTGACGACCCCACCTCTTTAGATGAGATCAGAACCTGTCTGCAGGGTATGGGCATAGCCCCCAGGTAGGGGGCTGTCCTTCTCAGGTCTGAGCAAAAAAATATCTGATTACCACTGACTTTCAGCCAGTTTGGCAGGAGACTGAAAGGTTATCTGTTTAAGTGAAATAATTTGGAACTTGAAAATCAGCAAAACTGCTTTTTCACCGCAGATAAGCGAGGTAAGCGAAGACTCCGGGACTTCGAAGACGCTAGGGTAACTACCTGTTTTTATAAAAAACTTTGCGCCTTCGAAGTCTGCGCTTATCTGCGGTGAACTTAAGCCTGATGACAAATAACGTAAATCATTAACTTTACGCCAGAATCGGTGATGCCTCACAGGGGTCTCCTAATAGTGGCTGAAACTTAGTGGTAATTAGAAAAAAAATATGAAAATCCACGAATATCAGGCCAAGGATCTCCTGCGGGCTGCCGGGGTAAGGGTGCCCAGCGGCCAGGTTGCCATGACGCCGGAGGAGGCGGGCGCCGTGGCCCAGGGGCTTCCCGGCTACCCGGTGCTGGTCAAGGCCCAGATCCAGGCCGGCGGCCGCGGCAAGGGCGGCGGGGTGGTGCTGGCCCATGATGAGGGCCAGGTGGAGGAGACTTCCCGCCAGATGCTGGGCATGACCCTGGTGACTAAGCAGACTGGCCCCGACGGCCGCCTGGTTTCCAAGGTGCTGGTGGAGGAGGGACTGACCATTGCCCGGGAGCTGTACCTGGCCATCCTGGTGGACCGGGCAGAGGCCGCCATCCTGGTGATGGTGAGCAGTGAGGGGGGGATGGATATCGAGGAGGTGGCGGCCAGCGATCCGGAAAAGATTCTGAAACTGGCCGTAAACCCCCTTACGGGCCTGCAGGGCTATCACTGGCGTGAGGCCGCCTTCTCCTTGGGCCTGACCGGCCAGGCCTTTAAATCATTTGGCACCCTGCTCAGCCGCCTCTGCAGCTTCTTTGTCGATAACGACTGCTCCCTGGTGGAGATCAACCCCCTGGTGGTGACTGGGGACGGGGAGGTTGTGGCCCTGGATGCCAAGGTGGAGCTGGACGGCAGCGGCCTTGTCCGCCATCCGGAGCTGGCCCTATTGCGGGACGAGGCAGAGGAAGATCCCCTGGAAGTGGCCGCCTCCCGCTTCGACCTTAACTATATAAAACTCCAGGGCAATGTGGGCAATATGGTCAATGGCGCCGGGCTGGCCATGGCCACCATGGACATCATCAAACAGGCCGGGGCCGCGCCAGCCAACTTCCTCGACGTGGGGGGCGGCGCCAACGCCGAGATGGTGGAGAACGGGATGCGGATCATCCTGAGCGATGCCAATGTGGAGGCGATTTTGGTCAACATCTTCGGCGGTATCCTGCGCTGCGACGTTTTGGCGGCAGGGTTGGTCCAGGCGGCGGCCAAGGTGGAGCTCACCGTGCCGGTGGTGGTGCGGATGGAGGGGACCAACGTGGAGGAGGGCAGGCGCATCCTGGCGCAAAGCGATCTTGAGCTGATCACGGCCCATGATCTGGCCGATGCCGCGGCCAAGGTGGCGGCCATTGTCGGCCAGGGGGGAAGGCCATGAGTATCTTTGTCGATGCCAATACCCGGGTGCTGGTCCAGGGCATCACCGGCCGGGAGGGGCGCTTTCACAGCGAGCAGTGTCTGGCCTACGGCACTAATATTGTTGCCGGTGTCACCCCGGGCAAGGGGGGGCAGGAGGTGGACGGCGTGCCGGTCTTTAACTCCGTGGCCCAGGCGGTGGCGCAAACAGGGGCCAATGCCAGCCTGATCTTCGTGCCGCCGCTAATGGCCGCCGAGGCGATCATGGAGGCGGCCCAGGGTGGGGTGGGGCTCATCGTCTGCATCACCGAGGGCATTCCGGTCATGGATATGCTCCGGGTCAAGAATTTTCTAGAAATGTTTCATAGCCCGGACAGCTCACAACGAAGCATGATGGTTCCGGGCCGGGAAGCAACTGGGCCCGAAGTGGCTGGTCAAAAAAAATCTGTGCGTCTCATCGGGCCCAACTGTCCCGGCATCACCACCCCGGGGGAGTGTAAGATGGGGATCATGCCCGGGCCCATTCATCTCCCCCACGGCCCCATCGGCGTGGTCTCCCGCTCCGGCACCCTCACCTACGAGGTGGTGGCCCAGTTAAGCGGCCAGGGTCTGGGTCAGTCCAGCTGTGTCGGCATCGGCGGTGATCCGATAATCGGTACTGATTTCATCGACTGCCTCGCCGCCTTTAACCGTGACCCGGCTACCCAAGGGGTGGTGCTGGTGGGGGAGATCGGCGGCACGGCGGAGGAGGAGGCGGCCGCCTTTATCAAGGCGGAGATGGATAAGCCGGTGGTGGGCTTTGTCGCCGGGATCACCGCCCCGCCCGGGCGGCGCATGGGCCACGCCGGGGCCATTGTCAGCGGGGGGAGTGGCACGGCCGCGGCCAAGATAGCTGCCTTTGAGGAGGCCGGGGTGGCGGTCTGCCGTGATCTGGGGCGGCTGGGCGAGTTTTGCAAAGAGGTCTTTGCCTTCTGATTCGCCCTTTTCGTGTCTCACCAACAGTAGGCAAAATTAAAATTCACCGTAGATAAGCGAGGTAAGCGAAGACTCCGGGACTTCGAAGACAGAAAGGCGCAAAAATAACTGTCTGTTTTTATTAACAAAAAAAACTTTGCGTCCTTTGCGCCTTTGCGGTTGAAATGATGTTCCTTTTATTATTCGAGATTCCCTTGGCTGAAATCTTTTCGCTGCCCAGTGCCCTCTCCGCTAGAGGTGGGTTGAAAAAACATTGGTAAAAAAAATGGCAAGAAAACGTGTTCTCATCGGTAAACCGGGCCTGGACGGCCATGATCGGGGGGCCAAGGTGATCGCCCAGGCCTTGCGGGACGCTGGTTTTGAGGTGGTCTACACCGGCATCAGGCGTTCGCCGGCCGAGATTGCCGCGGCCGCCATCCAGGAGGATGTGGCGGCCGTGGGCCTCTCCTCTCTCTCCGGCGCCCATCTGAGGCTCTTCCCGGCGGTGGTGGCCGAGCTGCGCCAGCGGGGCGGCGAGGATATCGTTGTCCTCGGCGGCGGCGTTATCCCGGATGAAGACGTGGCCCGCCTGGAAGAGGCTGGCATCAAGACGGTATTTACCCCGGGGACTCCCCTGGCCACCATTGTCCAGGCCTTTGCCCGGGCCTGCGGGGCCAATTGAGCTCCAGCGCCAGGAAGATGAGTGGTGTCGCCAAAATCATTGCCGGCCTGGACCAGGGCCAGCCCCGGGCCATTGGCCGGGCCATCTCCATGGTGGAGAACCAGGAGGATGGCTGTGCGGCCATTCTCGCCCATCTGGAGAACCGGGAGGATGACTATCTGGTCCTGGGCATCACCGGTCCCCCGGGGGCGGGCAAGTCAACCCTCACCGCCCGTCTCATTGGTCATTTCCGCCGCCAGGGGCAGCGGGTGGGGGTAATCGCGGTGGATCCCTCCTCGCCGCTCACCGGCGGCGCCATCCTGGGCGACCGCATCCGGATGATGAAGCATGCCACCGATCCCGATGTGGTGATCCGCTCCATGGCCAGCCGGGGGCGGCTGGGGGGCTTGGCCAGCGGGGCCGGCGCCGCCCTGCGCATCATGGCGGCCAGTGGCTGCCAGCTCATTATCATCGAGACGGTGGGGGTGGGCCAGTCGGAGATGGATATTATTTCCCTGGCCGACCTCACTGTCCTCGCCCTGGCCCCGGGCTTAGGTGATGAGATCCAGGCGATGAAGGCGGGTTTGCTGGAGGTGGTGGACCTGTTGCTGGTCAATAAGTTTGACCTGCGCGGGGCCGAGGCCCTCTCCCGGGATCTGGCCGCGGTGGTGCGATCACGGCAGGCTAACTCCCTGCCGCCCAGGCTCTGTCACACCGTGGCCAGTGAGGGCGAAGGCGTGGCCGAGTTGGCGGCTTCACTGGCGGAGATGGCCGGTTTGATCAAGGCCAGCGGCGAGCTTCAGCGGCGGCGGCAGCAGGGGAGGCACCGGGAGGTGCTGGACTGGGGCCTGGAGTTGGTGCGTCAGGAGTTGGAGCAGCGTCTGGCAGAGGCCCCTGATCTGGAGGGCAACCCACGTCGGCTGGCCGAAGAGCTGCTTTTCGAGCTGGGGCGAGATATGGCCGGTAGATTTTCATAAATTTTATGTTATTAGCAAACGAAATTCAGCCGACGAGCTTTGGCCCCTTTTATTTTGCCACGGAACCCACAAAAATCACAAAAATGGACAAGTAATATTTCCGTGTTTTCCGTGGGTTCAGTGGCCAACCTCTGCTCCGTCCTTGGCTGCGGGCAGGGTTGGGTAACGAAATTTAACAGGTAAGCAATAAATAAGATGAGCAATAAAACAGCATATGAGGAGTGGCAGGAGCAGGAGCTGGCCGCCAGCCTTGGCCGCTTTCCCGAGCGGCGGAAGAGCTTTCAGCACCATGGCGGGGCTGAGATCCCCCGGCTGGCGGTGCCGCCAGAGATGGATGAGGAGTATCTGGATAAGCAGGGGTTTCCGGGGCGCTATCCCTATACCCGCGGGGTCCAGCCCACCATGTACCGGGGCCGCTTGTGGACCATGCGCCAGTACGCCGGGTTTTCCACCGCCGCCGAGTCGAACAGGCGCTATCGTTATCTCCTGGAGCAGGGGACAACCGGCCTCTCGGTGGCCTTTGACCTGCCCACCCAGATTGGCTACGACTCTGACCATGAGATGGCCCTGGGCGAGGTGGGCAAGGTGGGGGTGGCCATCGATACCCTGGCCGATATGGAGACCCTCTTTGCCGAAATTCCCCTGGGCAAGGTCTCCACCTCCATGACCATCAACTCGCCGGCCATGGTGCTCCTGGCCATGTACGTGGTGGTGGCCGAGAAGCAGGGCGTGGCCCTGAGTGATATTAAGGGCACCATCCAGAATGATGTCCTAAAGGAGTATGTGGCCCGGGGCACCTATATCTTTCCGCCCCGGCCCAGCCTGCGCCTCATCACCGACATCTTCTCCTGGTGTTCGAAGCACACCCCCGCCTTTAACACCATCTCCATCTCCGGCTATCACATCCGCGAGGCGGGTTCCACCGCGGGGCAGGAGCTGGCCTTCACCCTGGCCAACGGCATTACCTATGTCCAGGCCGCCCTTGACGCGGGGCTAACGCTGGACGTCTTTGCCCGGCGCCTCGCCTTCTTCTTCAACGCCTCCTCGGATCTCCTGGAGGAGGTGGCCAAGTTCCGGGCCGCCCGCCGGCTCTGGGCGAAGATCATGAGGGAGCGGTTCGGGGCCAAGAAGCCGGCCAGCTGGATGCTGCGCTTCCACACCCAGACCGCGGGCAACAGCCTCACCGCCCAGCAGGTGGACAACAACATTGTCCGCGTTACCCTCCAGGCCCTGGCCGCCGTCTTGGGCGGCACCCAGTCCCTCCATACCAACTCCCGGGACGAGGCGTTGTCCCTGCCCACCGAAGAGTCGGTGCGCACCGCCCTGCGCACCCAGCAGGTCATCGCCCATGAGTCGGGGGTGGCCAGTTCGGTGGACCCGTTGGCCGGCTCCTACTTTGTGGAACAGCTCACCGACTCCATCGAGGCCCAGGCCGAAGAGCTCATGGCCCAGATTGACGAGAGCGGCGGGGTGGTGGCGGCCATTGAAGAGGGCTTCATCCAGCGCCAGATCGAGGCGTCGGCCTACGACTATCAGCGCCAGATTGAGGATGGCGAGCGGATAATCGTCGGCCTCAACGAGTTCTTGGTGGAGGAAGAGGCGAAGCCGCCCCTGTTGCGGGTGGATCCGGCCGTGGAGGATGAGCAGGTGGCTCGGCTGGCTGGTGTCAAGGGCGAGCGGGACGGGCAGTTGCTGGCCCGGCGGTTGGCGGAGCTAGGCGCTGCCGCCAAGACCAGCGCCAATCTCATGGAACCGGTCCTGGCCTGCGTCCGGGCCTATGCCAGCTTAGGCGAGATCTGCGACGTGCTGCGGGGAGAGTTTGGCGAGTACCGGGACCGGCAGTAGGTTTTTTTATTAGCCGCCTGGGGAGACGAACCCTATTTTTTGTAATAGTTAAAATTTTTCAGGAACAAGAGCCACCTTGACTAACCGCAAAGGGCGCAAAGTTATAAAGTATAATCCTAATGTTACCTTCGGAGTCTCCCGTTGGTCGCTTACCTGCGCCTTTGCGGTGAAAAGAAGGGCCTCCTGGATGCGCCCTGACTGATATCTGGCAAGATTGCCTTAAACCGCTGGAGAGCCGGCCTGGTCTGGCAGGATAAGAGAGAAAAAACGATGTTGACGAAAATCGATCATATTGGTATTGCCGTACATTCCATTGAAACGGCCCGGAAATTTTATGAAGATGGTCTGGGGCTGAGATGCGAGAGGGAGGAAGAGGTTACCTCCCAGCAGGTGCGCACCGCCTTCTTTTCTTTGGGCGAGGTGCACCTGGAGCTTCTGGAGCCCACTGGGCCGGAGAGCGCCATTGCCAAGTTTCTGGAGAAGAATGGCGAGGGCATCCATCACATTGCCTACTGCAGTGACGATATAAACGGCCAATTGGCCCAGGCGGCGGAGAGTGGCTGCCGTCTCATCCATGGGGAGCCAATTGTCGGCGCCGGTGGCAAGCAGGTGGCCTTTTTGCACCCCAAGTCCAGCCATGGGGTGCTCACGGAATTTTGTCAGCAGGATAAATAGTATTTTACTTGCCACTGATCTTCAGTCACTATCTTACAGGCGGATACCCTTGGCCGCACCGGACGGGGTTAAGGTCTCTCCCGTTCGCTCCTAAGTAAAATAACCTGTTAACAGTTTGATATTATTCTTGAAAAGAACTATTTTGTTTCAGTCGTTCGTAATTAAAGACTGAATATATAAGGTAAGTAGGAAAAAATGTCCCTGATGCAGAAGAAGATCGATGATCTCATGGAGAGGCGGGCCGCGGCCCGTCTCGGCGGTGGCCAGGACCGCATTGACGCCCAGCATGCCCGGGGTAAGATGACGGCCCGGGAGCGGATCGATCTGCTGCTGGACGATGGCTCTTTTGAAGAGTTTGATATGTTCAAGAGCCACCGCTGCACCGATTTCGGCATGGAGAAGAAACAGTTCGCCGGCGATGGCGTGGTCACCGGTTACGGCACCATTGATGGCCGGCTGGTCTATGTCTATGCCCAGGATTTCACCGTCCTGGGTGGCTCATTGTCCAAGACCATGGCGGAGAAGATCTGTAAGGTGATGGATCTGGCCATCAAGAACGGCGCGCCGCTGATCGGTCTCAACGACTCGGGCGGGGCCCGGATCCAGGAGGGTATTGAGGCCCTGGCCGGTTATTCCGACATCTTCCTGCGTAACGTCATGGCCAGTGGCGTGGTGCCGCAGATCTCGGTGGTCCTGGGGCCCTGCGCCGGCGGGGCCGTCTACTCCCCGGCCTTGACTGATTTTATCATCATGGTCAAGGAGAACAGCTACATGTTCCTCACCGGGCCCAAGGTGGTGAAGTCGGTGACCCATGAGGATGTGAGCGTGGAGGAGCTGGGCGGAGCGGAGATGCATTCATCCCAGTCCGGGGTGGCCGATTACGCGGCGGAAGATGGCAAGGATGCCCTGGCCTTTGCCGAGAGACTCCTCACCTTCATGCCCCAGAACAATGTGGAGAGCCCCCAGGTCCTGGACTGTTCCGACCCGGCCGACCGGCGGGCCGAGGAACTCACCGATATTATCCCTGACAGCGCCAACGCCGCCTACGATATGCGCGAGGTTCTTCTGGCCACGGTGGATGACCGCGACTTCCTGGAGACCAAGGCCCAGTTTGCCCCTAATATCATTACCGGCTTTGCCCGCTTCAACGGCCAGCCGGTGGGGATCGTCGCCAATCAGCCCATGGTCCTCTCCGGTGTCCTGGACATCAACGCCTCGGTGAAGGGGGCGAGATTTGTCCGCTTCTGTGACTGCTTCAACATCCCGGTGGTCACCTTTGTCGATGTGCCCGGCTTCCTCCCCGGCACCAATCAGGAGTACAACGGGGTGATAAGAAACGGCGCCAAGATCCTCTACGCCTATGCCGAGGCCACTATCCCGAAGATCACCGTGGTGACCCGCAAGGCGTATGGCGGGGCCTACTGCGTGATGAGCTCGAAACATCTGCGCGGTGACATTAACTATGCCTGGCCCACCGCCGAGATCGCCGTCATGGGCGGCAAGGGCGCGGTGGAGGTACTCTATGCCCGCCAGGCCCAGGATAAACCAGACCCGAAAGGCTATCTGGCCGATAAGGAAGATGAATATTGCCGGGCCGTGGCCAACCCCTATGTGGCGGCCCAGCGCGGTTATATCGATGATATCATCGAGCCGGCCCGCACCCGTTTCCGCATCGTAAAGGCCCTGGGTATGCTGCATAACAAGCAGGATGCCAACCCCATGAAGAAGCATGGTAATATACCACTGTAACTGCCCCTGTCTGGCTTGAGTCTGTCCCATCCTTGCAACTTAAGTGTTGTACTTGTTGCCTGGTAAGGCGGGCTAAGCTTAGCAAACCAGGCTACAAAAAAACTTTTTTGATCTCTTTATATGGATCTTTCCCCCTTTGCCAACATCAGCGTAAGTCACCTGGTGACGCCAGAGTTTAACGCCATCTATTTCAGCCTATTTGGCATGGGCCTGGTCTTTTCCGGTCTGCTGGTGATAAGCCTTTATATCCTGGCCTTGCCGAAACTCCTTAAGCTGCCCGGCTGGTGGCGGAGCAGGCGCCGCCCCGAGACCCCAGGGGCGGAGGAGGAGGTGGTGGCTGGGGCCAACCGCGATGACGAGGTGTTGCTGGCCATTGCCACCGCCTTTTACCTCCATCAGGATTTTCCGGAGGAGCAGGAAAAAATTACCTTCAAGGGGCATGGTGACCTGGATTCGGCCTGGAAGATCTCCGGCCGGGTGCGGGGCCTGTCCATGCGCAACCCCTCTGCCATGCGCCGAAAAATAGGCGGTAAGTAAGAAAAATGCGTGAATATAATCTGACGATAAATGATCACAACTATCTGGTGAAGATCAACCGGGTTAGTGATGAAGAAGTGACGGCCGAGGTCAACGGGGTGCGCCAGGTGGTGACCATAAATGACATTAAGAACCTCAGCACCAAGAAGTTGAGTGGTCCCCCGGCGCCGGCCACTACCCCGGCCACTCCCGCCTCCACCCCAGCCGTCTCCCGGCCCCCGGCGGCCCCTCCAGGCAATGGCGGCAGCGGCATCATCTCCTCGCCCATCCCTGGCCATATCCTGGAGATCGTGGTCCAGGTGGGTGATAAGGTGCTGGCCGGCCAGAAGCTTCTGGTCCTGGAGGCGATGAAGATGGAGAACATCATCACCGCTGAAAAGCCTGGGGTGATCAAGAAGGTCATGGTGCGCACCGGCGACGCGGTTACCCATGGCCAGGCCATGATTGAGATCGGGTAAGGGTATGGAGATCTCGTCATTTTTCGCCAACACCGGCTTTGCCCACCTGGCCTGGGGTAACGCGGCCATGATCGGTATCGGCGTCATCTTTATCTACCTGGCCATTGTTAAGGACTATGAGCCGCTGCTCTTGGTGCCCATCGGCTTCGGCATCCTCATCGGCAACATCCCCCCCATTGTCGGCATGCCGTTGGGGGTCTATGACGTGGGCAGTGTCCTTAACTACCTCTACTTCGGGGTGAGCAAGGGCATCTATCCCCCCTTGATATTTTTGGGGATCGGGGCCATGACCGATTTTTCCACCATGCTCTCCAATCCCAAGCTGATCCTCCTGGGGGCGGCGGCCCAGATCGGCGTATTCCTTACCTTCATGGGCTCCCTGGTTCTCGGCTTCTCCCCCCAGCAGGCCGGCGCCATCGGCATCATCGGCGGGGCCGACGGACCCACCGCCATCTTCCTCTCCTCCATGATCGCCCCGGAACTCCTGGGGCCCATCGCCATTGCCGCCTACTCCTATATGGCCCTGGTCCCGGTTATCCAGCCGCCCATCATGTATCTGTTCACCACGGATAAGGAGAGGCGCATCCGGATGAAGCCGCCGCGCACCGTCTCCAAGAAGGAGAAGATCATCTTCCCCATTGTCGCCTTTCTCATCTGCGCCATGCTTGCCCCCGGTTCCATGGGGCTTTTGGGGATGCTCTTCTTCGGCAATCTCCTGAAGGAGTCCACCGTCACCGAGCGGCTGGCCAACTCGGCCCGCAACTCTTTAATCGACATCGTCACCATCCTTTTAGGGGTCACGGTGGGCGCCTCCACCCAGGCCCAGACCTTTCTCACCCCCCAGTCGATCTTCATCTTTATCCTGGGCGCCCTCTCCTTTGTCGTGGCCACCAGCGGCGGACTTATCTTTGCCAAGCTGATGAATCTCTTTTTAAAGGAGAAGATCAATCCTTTAATCGGCGCGGCCGGGGTCTCGGCCGTGCCTGATTCGGCCCGGGTGGTCCAGGCCGTGGGTCAGAAGGTGGACCCGACAAACTTCCTCCTGATGCACGCCATGGCCCCCAACGTGGCCGGGGTAATTGGTTCCGCCATTGCCGCCGGTGTCCTCTGGTCCGCCCTGGGTAAGTTTTAAGATATCTTAATGCTATGATGGTGGAGGAGAGGGAGTGTAAACAGTGCGGGACATGTTGCCGCAAGGGGGGTCCGGCCCTCCATGGGGAAGATCTTGGGCTGGTGGGGCGGCAGATCGCCCTGGATCAGCTGATCTGTGTGCGCCAGGGTGAGCCAAGTCTCCACCCCTTGGCCGGCGAGGCGCGGCCGGCCAGGGAGGAGTTTGTCAAGGTGGCGGGTAAAGCGGGGAGCTGGGAGTGTCTATTTTTGAGCCGCGAGGGGCTCTGCCGCCTCCACCCGGATAAGCCGTTGCAGTGCCGGACCCTGGAGTGTTGGCAGCCTCAGCCCTTGCTTGACCTGCTGGAGCGTGACCTTGTCAAACGCCGCCATCTCCTGGAGCCGTCTTCGCCCCTGCTTTCATTGATCGCCGAGCAGGAGGAGTCCTGCTCCTTTGCCCGTCTGACCCCTTACCTGGAGCTGGAGAGAGGGGTGGACGAAGAGTTCATAAAACTGATCAACCTTGACCTGAAACTCCGGGAGCGGGGGGCCAAAGAGCATGGTCTGTCGCTGAACCGGGAGCTTCTCTTTCTGGGCCGTCCCCTGTTCAAGACCCTCCAGGCCGCCGGCTGGCATGTCTGGCAGGAGGGTGATCGTCTCCTGGCCCGCCCCTAGTTCTCTCCTTTCTTCTCCCTTTCCTCTTCCCCAAAAGACTCCACCGTATAGATGGAGATCTCGATATTGGCCTGGCGCCAATCGTCTTTCTGCAGGCCCGCTTTGACGCTCAACTGTTCCAGAAATTGCTGGGGCTGGGGCAGCTGTTGCCATACCTGGGGCAGGAAGGTGGCCTGGCAGTGGCCCAGTTGCAGGACCACGCCATGGTGGGGCTTAAGCAGGGTCAAGAGTTCGTCGTGGTTGGTAAAGGGTAGGGGGCAGGGTGGGGAGAGGACAGATATCTCGATGTCGATTTCCGTAAGCTCCTCCGCTGTCACCGGTTTGAAGCGCGGGTCGTGGAAGGCGGCGCTGCTGGCGTTATGGCGGATGGAGTCGACAAGGGATTCCACCGGCATTATGGAGCCGATGCAGCCGCGCAGCTCTTTGTCCTTATGGAGGGTGACAAAGACCCCCCGCGGTTGGTACAGGTGACCGGCGGGGAAATCATCGTCCCCCTCATCTTCTTCTGTCTCCGCGCCCCTTAAACCATGGCGGATGGTCTCCCTGGCCAGTTGCAGGAGATCATCCTGTTCCGCCCTGGAAAACTCATGGGCTTTGGTCTCCTTATCGTAAAAGGCGATGGCGGCGTAACCCACCACCCGTTCCCTGTCACCGGAACTTTCCGCGCTGGTGGAGTAGTCCAGGAGCATGGGGCGCCAGTTGTTCTGTTCGGCCAGGGTCATGATGACCCGGATGGGTATCAGGCCGCACGCCTTATTGTCATTGACCAGGAGCTGCCCCTGGTCCATGGCCATGATGGCGTCCAGGGTCTCTTTATCCTTGGCCCGGGCCTCATCGTCAGAGAGGAAATGGGACAGGTCGCTGGAGGCCACCAGCAGGGTCTGATCATTGAGCTCTGGGCCAATTGCCTGGGCAATCTCGGCCACTGACTGGGCCCCGATAACCATGGGCACCAGGTTGAAGTGGCCTAAGAAAGTCTGGAGGAAGGGCAGGGTGACCTCAACCGCGTGTTCCGCCTCATCGGAGTAGGAGTTAGGGGCAAAGAGATCCGGCTGTTCTCCGGTTAGTTTGGCGGCCAGGGGGGCAAGGGGGATCTCGCCCAGGGGGGTGGAGAAGCTGGCGGCTGAACTCACCGCCACCTGGCCCAGCCCCACCCGGTGATCGGGGGCCATGACCAGTACCGTCTGATACGTTTTGCCGGTCAGGGTGGCGGCACCCTGGGCCGCGGTGGCGCCGGAGTAGATATAGCCGGCATGGGGCATAACCAGGGCCCTTAAGGGGCCGGGGTCGGGGCACGGTTTCTTGGCCTTGGCGCCAAGGGCGCTGATCATCTCCTGCAGCTCCGACTTGCTGGCCGGGTAAAAGCTGCCGGCAAAATGGGCCGCAACGTTTTCTTTACTGGTTGGCATTGTCTTGACCTGTAAGTTTTTTTGGCGGGGAGGGGTTGTCTTGCCGTGGGTTATCTTTATGCCTCTGCCCTGAAAATTAGTTTCTCAAGGTGTTCTTTCGTTAAGCTCTTCTCCACTTAAGGAAAAGGGGGATGTTTGCTCCCCCCCCCCTAAATATCCAGGCGCCGGTATTGGATCGCCTCGGCCAGGTGGGCGGTCTCGATCGCCTCACTTTGGCTCAGGTCGGCAATGGTCCGGGCGATCTTGATGATGCGGTTATAGGCCCGGGCCGAGAGGCCAAGCTGCTCCATACCCCTTTCCAGCAGGGTCTGGCCCGCTGGCCTAAGGTGACAGAATTTCTTTAGCATCCGGCTGCTCATCTGGCTGTTGGCATGGATATGGGCCTGACCGGCAAAGCGGCGCTGTTGGTATTCCCGGCCGGCCAGGACTCGGGTGCGCATGGTCTGGGAGTCGGGGCCCTGGGACTGGCCCTGTAACTCTTGCACGGGCACGGCGGGCACCGAGAGATGCATGTCGATGCGGTCCAGCAGGGGACCGGAGAGCCTCTGGCGGTAACGTTTAATCTGCTGGGGTGTGCAGTCGCATTGCTGGAGATGGTCGCCATGGTGGCCGCAGGGGCAGGGGTTCATGGCCGCCACCAGCATGAAGTTGGCCGGGAAGGTGAGGCTCGTTGCGGCCCGGGCGATGGTTACCACCCCGTCTTCCAAGGGCTGGCGCAACACCTCCAGGACATGTTTCTTAAACTCCGGCAACTCGTCTAGAAAGAGGACGCCATGGTGGGCCAGGGAGACCTCGCCTGGCTTAGGGTAGTTGCCGCCGCCGATGAGCCCCGCGTCGGAGATGGTGTGATGGGGGCTGCGAAAGGGGCGCTCCAGGAGGAGACCCTGGCCGGTTGGCAACAGGCCGCAAATGGAGTGGACCTTGGTGGCCTGCAGCGCCTCTTCCCGGCTGAAGGGGGGGAGGATGGTGGGCAGGCGCCGGGCGATCATGGTCTTGCCGGAACCAGGGGGGCCGGCCAGCAGCAGGTTATGGTTGCCGCAGGCGGCGATCTCCATGGCCCGTTTCACATGGTCCTGGCCATTGACATCGCTGTAGTCGATGAGATCATCCGGGCTGGTGCTGGCCGGCTCTCCCTTTGCCAGGGGGGTGACCTCCTGGCGGCCGCTTAAAAACTCCACTGCCTCGCTCAGAGAGGCTATGGGGTACACCTTGATCCCCTCCACCAGGGCCGCCTCCCGGCCATTGGCGGCGGGGACGATGATCTTCTTGCAGCCGCTCTCCCGGGCGCCGGCCACCATGGGTAGGACCCCCTGGATCGGGCGCAGTTGGCCGTCCAGGGAGAGTTCTCCCACCAGGGCGGTCTCGGAGATTATCTCTTCCGCGGCCACCACCTCCTGCTGGGCGGCCAGGATACCCATGGCAATGGGCAGATCATAGCTTGTCCCCCCCTTTTTCAGGTCGGCCGGGGCCAGGTTGACGGTGATGCGGCGGTTGGGGAAGGTGTAGCCACTGTTATTTATAGCCGCCTTGACCCGGTCCTTGCTCTCGCGCACCGCCCCCTCCGCCAAGCCCACGGTGGCAAAGGCGGGGAGACCCAGGGCGATATCCACCTCCACCTGAACCGGAAGGCCTTCGATACCATGCAGGGCTATGGTGCTTACCTGGGCTAGCATGGGGCGGGAGAGGGGTGGCCCAGGCCACCGCTCTGGCCCAGATCAAATTTGACATTAATTAAAAAAAACATGACTATGTTGTACTGAGGGGAAGGGAAAAAAGTCAATGAAGATGGGGAGATTTCAAGGCCGGCGGTAAGCCGGCTCAAGATAAAATTTGCCGGGGAAAAATTATGAGCAAGGTCAGTTGTTTTGCCCCATACCCGTTCAAGGCGGGAGAGCGGCTCAATATCGCGGCCGGCAAGCGCCAGGGCGACTGGCTGGTGGCGGCGGTGAATGGCGACAAGGTTACCCTGCGCTGCCCGGTGAGCGGCCGGGAGTTTGAATGGCAGAACTTTTGTTATCTTGTGACTGAAAATGAGCAGCCGTGGCCCACGGGCCAGTAGCAGCGCCGCTCCTGCTCATATTAGTTACTGCTTAATTTGTTATTATCAGCTATATTACCTGATTTTTTAAGAATTTCTTGTAGTTGTCCATTGCGCCCTGCTCTTAAGAGAGAAGATCCAGGGCCAAATATTTTTTAGGGATTAACAACGTTATGGCGGCCAGCAGTCCCATGAAAAAGGAGATGATCGGTAATGAGGGGCTGGTGCTCCTGGATACCATTCGTCGTCTCAACCGCCGTCATGCCGTTGACCGCCTGAAAAATCTGGTGGATAAGACCCATCCGGCGGACATCGCCTGGGTCTTCCGTCACCTTAATCCCGCCGAGCGGGACCATGTCTTCAATGTGGTTTCCCACGCCTCCCAGGTGGGAGAAATTCTCAGTGAGCTGGATCAGACCATCCTCCTGGAGGTGGTGCCCAACCTGCCCCCGCCGTTTCTGGCCAAGGTGTTCGAACGGATGGCCCCCGATGATGCCGTCGATATCCTTGAGCTGCTGCCCGAGGAGCTGACGGCCCAGATCCGCAAACTGATGGACCGGGAGGAGCGGCAGGAGGTTGATGAGCTTCTCCAGTATGACCCGGAGACGGCCGGCGGCCGGATGTCCCCCGATTTTCTCGCCTTGGATGACGAGCTCACGGTGGAGGACGCCATTAAATGGGTCCAGGAGAGCAGCGAGGAGATGGAGATGGCCTTTTATCTCTACATCCTCCATGGCGAGGACGGCCAGCTGGCCGGCGTCCTCTCCCTGCGGGAACTCCTCACCCATAAGCCGTACCGGCAGCTGAAAAACATCATGAACACCAACGTGATCTCGGTGAACGCCGAGACCGACCAGGAGGAGACGGCCCATATCGTCTCCCAGTATAATATCCTGGCCGTGCCGGTGGTGGACAGCGCCTTCCGCATGGTGGGTATCGTCACGGTGGATGATATCATCGACGTGATCCGCGAGGAGGTCACCGAAGACTTTCTCCAGATGGCCGGGGCCGGTAAGGACCGGGAGATCCTCCTTAAGTCCGTTACCGATAATGCCGTGACCCGCGCCCCCTGGCTCTTTGCCAGCTGGATAGGCGGGGTGGTGGCGGTTTTGGTTATTAATTATTTTGAGTCGGAGCTGCAGCAGGTTATCGCCCTGGCCGGTTTTATTCCCATTGTCATGGGTATGGGCGGCAATATCGGCACCCAGTCCTCCACCATCATCATCCGCGGTATGGCCACCGGCCGGATCAACCTCAACGAGGTGTCAAAGGTGGTGCTCAAGGAGTTGCGGGTGGGCTTGATTCTCGGGGTGCTTTACGGCGCCCTGCTGGGGCTGGTCTGTTACTTTACCTACAGCCATCCGGTCCAACTGGCCGCGGTGGTGGGCCTCTCCGTCCTCTTTGCCATGACCCTGGCCGCCACGGTGGGTGCTTTAGTGCCCCTGCTCTTAAAACGGCTCGATATTGACGCGGCCGTGGCCACCGGCCCCTTTGTCACCACCTCCATCGATATAATCGGCGTCTTTGCCTATTTCCTCATCGCCAAGACCTTGCTGCAACTGTAATGGCCAAACCATACCCCTCCCTAAAACCCCTTGCCTGGCTGGTGGCCAGCCTGGCTGTCCTCTGGCTCGTCTGGAGTCAGCCGTTGCAGCATCTGCGCGGACCTACGGCAGAGCCGCGGGCGGTGACGGCCCGCGGCGATCTGGCGGCGGTGGAAAAAAACGCCATAGAGATCTTTCAGTCCACGGCCCCGTCAGTGGTCTACATCACCAGTGTTGAACTGCGTCGCGACTTCTTTTCCCTCAACGCCTACGAGATCCCCAAGGGCACCGGCTCCGGCTTTGTCTGGGACGATAAGGGCCGTATTGTCACTAATTTTCACGTTATTGAGGATGCCAGCCGCGTTCACGTGACCCTGCAGGACAACACGAGCTGGAAGGCGGTTCTGGTGGGGGCCGCCCCGGAGATCGATCTGGCCGTCCTGCAGATCTCCGCCCCGGTGGAGAAACTGCGCCCCATCCCGGTGGGAGAGTCCCATGACCTTCTGGTGGGCCAGAAGGTGTTCGCCATCGGCAATCCCTTTGGCCTGGATCATACCCTCACCTCCGGCATAGTCAGCGCCCTGGGCCGGGAGATAAAGGCGGTGACCGGCCAGACCATCCAGGGGGTGATTCAGACCGATGCCGCCATTAATCCAGGTAATTCGGGCGGGCCTCTGCTGGACAGCGCCGGCCGGCTGGTGGGGGTAAATACGGCTATCTTAAGCCCGGCCGGGGTCAGTGCCGGCATAGGTTTCGCCGTGCCGGTGAATCAGGTGAACCGGGTGGTGCCGGACCTGATCAAGTACGGTAAGATACTAAAACCCGGCATGGGCATCGCCATTGCCAATAAGAGGTTGAGCCAGCGCATGGGGCTCAGCGGCGTCCTGATCCTCAAGGTTCAGCAAGGTTCTGCCGCCGACAAGGCGGGGTTGCGGGGCACCAGGCGCGGCCAGGGGGGGATCATCCTGGGCGATATTATCGTCGGGGTCAACGGTGTTGCGGTGAGTTCGCCTGCTGATCTGGCCCGGCAGCTGGCCAACTATAAGATCGGCGAGGTGGTGATCCTGAAGCTCATCCGCGATGGTCAGGAGTTTCAGGTGGAAGTTCCCCTGGAGGCGATGGGATGATCTGGTGGAAGAAGGCTCTTGAAAGCCTGATGAGCGCCAAGGAGGGGGCAGGCCTTGACATCTTTAAGGCCTTTCCCGCCACCAGACGGTTCCTGGCGGCCCGCCATCATTACGCCCAGCTCCGCACCGCCGGCGATGTTCTCTTCGTGGTGGTGGTCATCTCCGGTCTCTTTGGCCCCCAGGAGGCGCAGAACAACTTTGCCGTCTTTCTCACCTGGGGCATTATCTGGCCGGTCATTGTCCTCTCCTGGTTCTTTGTGGGTCGGATGTGGTGTGGTATCTGTCCCTTCCCCGGCTTAGGGGTCTTTTTGCAAAGCAAGGGGCTCACCCTGAACCTGCCGGTGCCTAAGTTTCTCAAAGATTACGGGGTGTACTGTTCGGTCTTCCTCCTGGCCCTGATCATCTGGGTGGAGTCCACCGCCGGCCTTAACTACTCCCCGGCCGGCACCTCCTATCTGATCATGGCAATTGTTGGCGGTGCGGCCATAATGGCCATCCTCTTTCCCGGCCAGAGCTGGTGCCGCCACCTCTGTCCCTTGGGGAGGATGACCGGGGCGGCCGCCACCATGTCCATCACCGAGTTTCGGGCCGATCACCGCAAGTGTAAGGGGTGTAAGACATTTGCCTGTAAACGGGGCCGTGAGGGGCGGGCGGGCTGCCCCGTCTACCTGGGCGCCTTTTCGGTCCAGAATAACCTCCACTGCCTGGTCTGCGGTCACTGTCTGCCCTTCTGTGACCGGGACGCCCCCCAGCTATTGCTCCGCAACCCCTATAATGAGTTGATCAAGAACCAGGGCCGTTTCATCACCTGTACCTATATAGTTCCCTTTCTCATGGGCTCCCAGCTGGCCCGCTTCTTTCGGGAAAACAAACCCCTGTACGACTCGCTGCTGTCAACCCTGCACATCTCTGACGCCCTGCTCTTCTCCATCTGTCTGGTGGTCTGCTCCCTGGCCGTGCTCTGGGTGATTAACATGGGGGCCAATTACTTTGGCATCAAGAAAGACCCCATCTGCGGCCGTCTCTCCCCCATGGTGCCGCTTTTAATCCCCCTGGCCTTTATCGGCGAGTTGGTCTACCGCTTCACCTTCTTCGCCCATGGGGTTGGTGATTTCATCCCCACCATTGGCCGCCAGTTCTCTCTGCCGCTGCTGGAGAGACTCGCCTTTGCTATTCCGTCTCTGCCGGTCCAGATCCTCTCCGGCTTCTTCCTGCTTAACGCCACCCTGGCCAGCGCCTATATCCTCTGGCGGTTCTCCGTGGTGGAGTTTTCCGAATATATCACCCTGCGTAGCTTTGTGATGTTGAATATCCTGGTCGGTTCTCTCCTGGTGACCTATCTGCTCGTTATTTTTTAAGTTTTTTGGTTTTCTTGGAAAATTAAGGGGTCAGCAGAAGTCACTTCTGTGGGGTCCCCTTGCAGCATGAAAGCGGACATTGAGCGGCAAACCGTGTCCGCTTGCGCTACGCTCTAGCAGACCTACCAGGCTAACCACTCCAGCTCGTTATCTTTTAGAGAAATTTTTTTGCGGCAGGGCGCTGATAAAAAAAAACGCCACTAAAAACCCTCAGCCAGGCGCGGCTGTTTGAGTTGCAGTGGCGTATCTTTTTTGGGACTATTGGCTGCTTTCAGGCAGAGGGATGTCCGCCAATAAAAAGACTAAGGGCGCAGGGAACGGATAAACGGCTCCACCGCCGCCACCCCTTTCTCATTAACCAGCTTGATCGTCTTGGTGCCGATGACGCCGATCTCGGCCTGGCCGGAGAGCTCTTTAATGTCATCAGCATTACTGATGCCAAAGCCCACGGCCAGGGGCAGGTCGGTGGCCGCGTGGGCCCGGGTCATGTAGGCGGCAAACTCTTTATCCAGCACCGTCTCCTGGCCGGTGACGCCCTTCCTGGCCACGCAGTAGATAAAACCGCTGGCCGACTGGTTGAGCCTTGTCATGCGCTCCTCAGTTGAGGTGGGGGCGTAGATCAGGATCGGGTCGAGGCCGTGTTCGCGGGCCATGGTCAGGAAGTCGTCGCCCTCCTCCGGCGGCAGGTCGGGGATGATGCAGCCCTTAATGCCCATTTCCACCGCGTCTCTGACAAATTTTTCCGGCCCGTATTGCATGACGATGTTGTAATAGGTCATGAAGAGAAAGGCGACGCCGGGATGGGCCTTGACCTGTTCGGCGGCAAAGGCGAAGCATTTCCGCACCTTGATGCCCGCTTCGATGGCCTCCTGATTGGCCCGGACAATGGCCGGGCCGTCGGCCATGGGCTCGGAGAAGGGGATCTGCAGCTCGATGAGCTCCACCCCGCCCTTGACCATGGCCGCCACCACCTCCCGGTTGGTGGCCAGCGACGGGTAGCCCAGGACGATATGGGTCATGAGGAGGATCTCTTTTTCTGGCCTGGCCAGTTCCCCTGAGATAAATTCTTCAAGCTTCATCTTTTTTTTACCTGTTCTTACAAATTTTTTTGTCGTCTGAATGCGCTGGGTCGGCGGCTAAGGGCGGGCAGCTTTAAGCCTTGTACTCTGCCCCTTTCT
>JBDLJA010000009.1:0-81913 GCA_039714595.1 Thermodesulfobacteriota bacterium
AGCTCCCCCACGGCCGTGGGGATTTTTTTTGCCAGTTCCGAGGCCAGGTAGCCCCAGGGTTGGCCATTCTCGCTCAGGAGGTCGCCGGCCCGGCCGTGGAGAAAGGCGCCCAGGCAGGCGGCCGCAAAGCCGTCCAACCCCTGGGCCAGCAGGGCCCCGATGAGGCCGGCCAGCACGTCGCCCATGCCGCCGCTGCCCATGCCGCTGTTGCCGCTGCTGTTTATGGCCAGCCTGCCGTCCGGTCCGGCGATCACCGTCCCCGCACCCTTGAGAACCACGATGACCTGCTGGGAAGTGGCAAGCTCCTGGGCCAGCTGCAGCCGCTTGGCCTGGACCTCGGCCGTACCCACCCCAAGGAGCCGGGCCATCTCGCCGGGATGGGGGGTGAGGATGGTGCTGCTCCTAGCGGCCCGCGTCTTCAGGGCGGAGAGATCGAGATTGTTGAGACCGTCGGCGTCCAGGACTAAAGGCAGGTCGCTGTTGCCAATAGTGGTGTTGACCAGCTCCGCCGTTTCCGGGGCCAGGCCCAGACCGGGCCCCAGGACAAGAGCGTCTTTTCCCTGAAGATTAACTTCTATCTCCGGCCAGTCGCCGGCGCCCAGGGCCTGACCGCTGAGGCCGGAGAGCCCGTGGGTCAGCGCCTCGGGGCAGGAGGCGGCCATGATGGTCTGCAACCGCTGGGGGACCAGGAGGCTCACCAGACCGGCCCCGCCATGCAGGGCGCCGCGGCCGGTCAGGGTGGCGGCGCCGCTCATGCCGACGCTGCCGGCGACAATGGCCAGATGACCGTGGCTCCCCTTGTGGCCGGTGGCCGAGCGCTGGGGCAGCAGGACCTTGGCCGATTCATGGTTCATGAGCTGGTTTTTTATATCCGCTTCAGCCACCAGCTGGGGTGGGATGCCGATATCAAGCACCTGAAGCTGGCCCACTAACTCCCGGCCCGGGTACTGCACCTGGCCCACCTTGGCCAAGCCATAGGTGCAGGTGAGATCCGCCTGGACCCCGCAGCCCCAGATCTGGCCCGTGTCGGAATCAACCCCCGAGGGGATGTCCACCGCCACCACCTGTGCCGCGCTTTCGTTCATCAGGCTAATGGCCCGGGCGAAGTCGCCGCCTATCTCCCGCCCCAGGCCGGTGCCGAACAGGGCGTCCACCAGGATCTGGTACTCATTGATGTCCGGCCCCAGGGCCCCAAGGCCGGCGGAGAAGGGGATGGGCAGCTTGCGGCAGAAGGAGAGGTTTATGGCCGCGTCCCCCTGCATAGCATCGTCTGCCACCAGGAGACAGACCGTCACCTGGGCCCCCAGCTGATGGAGGTGGCGGGCCATGACCAGCCCGTCACCGCCGTTGTTGCCCGGCCCCGCAAGGATCAATATTTTCTTGGCGGCCAGCTCCCCATAACGCTCTGCCATTGCCGCCACCGTGGCCCGGCCGGCGTTCTCCATGAGGACCACGCCGGGCAGACCAAGGGTGTTGATCGTCTCGGAATCCAGGTCGCGCATCTGTTGGGCGGTGCAGAGCAGCATTTTTTTATTCGAATGTAGAAAACCACGTCCTTTGGGCGTGATCAGAGTTCAGTGGCTCTGCCAGTTGTTGGCAATGTTCATTTTCTTTGCTTGCCTTTATGCCCTTTAGGGTGTTTATGCCCGCAGGGTGCAAAGAAAGCGAACCAGCAGCAAAGCGGCGAAAGAAAGGGCACCCCAGCCATCTGGTCTTGGCAGACTTCCTTTGCCCTCCGCAAAAGATGGTGGGATTTTGAGAACTCGCAGAGTTTATACCCCCTTGAGGGGTGCTCAGACAGCTCAAAATCCTTTTCACCATCTTCCGCTACGGGCAAAGCAGGTGGCAAGGGGGAAGACAAGCCCCTTTCAGGGGCTATCAAGGCCGGGTTCCCTGGGCCCAGATTTTTACTCTTCAGTTCATTATAGCCAAAAGGGTGGCAGGGGAAGGGAAAAGTTGTTTTTAGCAGGGCCTTTTCTTAGAGATCCCCCAGCCGGGCCATGGTCTCGGCAATTTTTTCCAGTTTTCCTTTAAATTCGGCCAGTTTTTCCTGCTCCTTGGCCACGACATCGGCCGGGGCGTTGGCCAGGAATTTTTCGTTTTTCAGCTTGCCGCTGGTCTGCTTTTCCTGCTTTTCCAGCTTCTGCCTTGCCTTCTTCAGCTTGGCCATCTCCTGTTCCACATCGATGAGGCCTGCCAGGGGGACGAAAATCTCCTTGTCGGCCAGGATGTAGCTGGCCGCCCCCTTGGGCACCTGACCTGAACTTTCTATCTCCAGGGATTTCAGGCGGGTAAGGGTCTTTATTGACTGGGCCTGGGCCATGATCCGCTCATTGGCGGCCGCATCGCTGCTGATAATGAACGCCTCCACCTCCGCCTTGGGGTGGATCTGCATCTCGCTTCTGATGTTCCGGATGCCGCCGATGATCTCCATCACCAGCTGGGCGCTTGTCTCCGCCTCGCTGTTTTGCCACTGGTCCCGCGCCTCGGGGAAGGGGCTGATCATGATGGAGTCCCGCTCCCCCGGCAGGGCCTGCCAGATCTCTTCCGTGATAAAGGGGGCGATGGGGTGGAGGAGGAGCAGGCTCTCTTCCAGGACGGTGAGCAGCACCAACCGGGCCGTCTCCTTTGCCTCGTCGTCATCACCGTAGAGATCCGCCTTGATCCACTCCAGGTACCAGTCGCATAACTCATGCCAGATGAACTGGTAGAGGGTGGAGGCGTAGTCGTTGTAGCGGAAGTCGTTTAAGGCCCGGTGGCTGTCGATGGTGGCCTGGTTCAGGCGGCTCAAGATCCAGGCGTGGGGTAATGCCAGCTTCCCATGGTCAATGGGGGGGGGCTTCTCACCAGTAAAAAAATCTTCCAGGTGCATGAGCGAGAAGCGGGCCGCGTTCCAGATCTTGTTGATGAAGTGGCGGTAGCCCTCGATGCGCTCCTCGGAAAGCCTGATGTCGCGGCCCTGGGCGGCAAAGGCGGTGAGGGTGAAGCGCAGGGCGTCGGTGCCGAATTTTTCAATGAGGACCAGGGGATCCAGGACATTGCCGGTGGACTTGGACATCTTCTTGCCATGCTTATCGCGGACCAGGGCGTGGAGGTAGACGTCTTTAAACGGCACCTCGTCCTGGAAGTGGAGGCCCATCATCATCATCCGCGCCACCCAGAAGAAGAGGATGTCGAAGCTGGTGATCAGCACCGAGGTGGGGTAGAAATGGGCCATCTCCTTGGTCTCATCCGGCCAGCCCAGGGTGGAGAAGGGCCAGAGGGCCGAGGAGAACCAGGTGTCCAGCACATCCGTCTCCTGAACCAGCTCTCCGCTGCCGCATTTGGGGCAACTGTCCGGGTCTTTCTCGCTGACAATCAGCTCGCCGCACTTCTCGCAGGTCCAGGCCGGGATCTGATGGCCCCACCAGATCTGGCGCGAGATGCACCAGTCGCGGATATTGTCCATCCAGGCGTAGAAGGTGTTGTTCCAGCTCTTGGGGTGGATATTGATCCGGCCGTCTCTAACGGCGTCCACCGCCTTTGCCGCCAAGGGCTTCACCGAGACAAACCACTGGAGCGATGTGGTGGGCTCGGTCACCGTCTTGCAGCGGTAGCAGTGGCCCACCGCGTGGTCATACTCTTCGATTTTTTCTAAGTATCCCTGCTCTTTCAGGTCGGCGACGATTCTTTTCCGGCACTCGAAGCGGTCCAGCCCCTGGTAGTCGCCGGCCGCCTCATTCATGGTGCCGGAGTCGTCCATCACCTTGAGAACCGCCAGCTCGTGGCGCAGGCCGATCTCATAGTCGTCCCGGTCGTGGGCCGGGGTGACCTTGAGGGCGCCGGTGCCAAACTCCCGCTGGACATGGTGGTCGAGAACCACCGGGATGGTGCGCTCGGAAAGGGGCAGCTTGATGCCGATCTCGCTTAGGCCCTGGTAGCGCTCATCATCCGGGTGGACGGCCACGGCGGTGTCGCCCAGCATGGTCTCGGGCCGGGTGGTGGCCACAATCACCTGGCCGGAGCCGTCAGCATAGGGGTAGCGGATGTGGTAGAGGGCGCCGGCGGTGTCCTCGTGCTCCACCTCGTCGTCGGCCAGAGCGGTGTGACAGCGGGGGCACCAGTTGACGATGTAGTCGCCCTTGTAGATCAGCCCTTCATTAAAGAGGCGGACAAAGACGGCGCGCACCGCCTTTGATAACCCTTTATCCATGGTGAAGCGCTCCCGCTGCCAGTCGCAGGACGAGCCCAGGTGTTTGAGCTGGTTGATGATGGTGGAGCCCTTCTCCTCCTTCCACTGCCAGACCCGTTCGATGAACTTCTCCCGGCCTAAGGTATGGCGGCTCTCGTTCTCCGTAGCCAGCTGGCGCTCCACCACGTTCTGGGTGGCGATGCCGGCGTGATCGGTGCCGGGCAGCCACAGGGTGTTGTCGCCCTTCATCCGGTGGTAGCGGGCGAGGATGTCCTGCAGGGTGTTGTTTAGGGCGTGGCCCACATGGAGGACGCCGGTGACGTTGGGCGGCGGGATGACGATGGCAAAATTATCCTTGCCCTCCTCCATCTTAGCGGAAAAGAGGTTGTTCTCCTGCCAGGAGTCATACCATTTGCGCTCCACGTCCTTGAAATCATAGGCCTTGGCCAGACCACTTTTCTGCTCGTTATCGCTCATTATTTTTTTGCTAAATTTATAAGTTGAATTGTGCTTACCAAGCAACTTCAGCCAGTTTACTTGAGAGTGGTGGATTATCAGGTTAACGAGAACCACTTTGCTAAGGATTTGCCACGGACCCCCCAGAAGACACGAAAATTAAATGAAAACATTCAGTGAATTCTGGGGGTTCCGTGGCAAAATTAAAGGACGCATCTCATTGGCTCCAATTTCATTGGTAATCACAAGTTGAACTGCGGCAATGGCCTAAACCACACTCCACGGCTTAGGAAAGAAGATGTTGGTGTAGAGGTCCAGGGCGTAGCGGTCGGTCATGCCGGCGATGAAGTCGCATACCCGGCGGGCCCGGGACGGCTCATCATTATAGGTCATGCCGGAGCCCCACACCTCACCGGAGGGGAGTTTGATGTCCTCTTCAATAAAGTATTCGTACAATTCCCGCAAGATTTTCATCGCCTTGAGGAAGTCGTCATGGATGAGGCGGGCCTGGTAGACGTGTTTATACAGGTAGCTACGCAGGCTGTTAATGGCGGCCAGGATATCGTCCCCCATGGCCAGCCGCGCCCCGCCTTCGGCCATGGTGTGGTGGATCAGGTCATTGACCATGGTGGAGATGCGCTGGGAGTTGCTGGGGCCGAGGATGGCAATGATGTCGGAGAGTTCGTGATCTAATTCGATGATCCCGGCCCGGATGGCGTCGTCCAGGTCATGGTTGACGTAGGCCAGGATGTCGGCCAGCCGAACCACCTGGCCCTCCAGGGTGGTTGGCAACCCTTCAAGGTCGTCCGGCAGGATAGCCTTTAAGCCCTTGGAGTGGCGGACGATACCGTCGCGCACCTCAAAGGTGAGGTTCAAGCCCTGGCCCTTTTTCTCCAGCAGATCAACCACCCGCAGGCTCTGCTCATAGTGGCGGAAGCCCCCGGGGTACAGTTCGTCCAGTACCGATTCACCGGCATGGCCGAAGGGGGTGTGGCCCAGGTCATGGCCCAGGGCAATGGCCTCGATGAGGTGTTCGTTGAGGCGCAGGGCGACGCCGATGGTGCGGCCGATCTGGGCCACCTCCAGGGCGTGGGTGAGGCGGGTGCGGTAGTGATCGCCGGTGGGGGCGAGGAACACCTGGGTCTTGTGGGTGAGGCGGCGGAAGGTCTTGCAGTGGATGATCCGGTCCCGGTCCCGCTGAAAGGGGAGGCGCAGGGGGCATTCTTCTTCTTGCCGCTGGCGGCCTTTACTGTTCTGGTTGAGGCAGGCGTGGGGGGAGAGGGCGGCCGCCTCCCGCCGGGCCAGGTCGATGCGCAGGTTTTCCATTTTTTTTGTGGCCTACCCGGGGCGCGGGCGTATTCACTTAAAAGGGTGGGGGTTAAAGAACTAACAGAAGACAAAACCGCAATCGGCCCGGAAATGCAACTTTTTTCATGGCTGCCAAGGCGGAGCAGGAGCAGATAAGAAAGAGGGTGAGCTGGGAAAACCTGGCTCTTGAACGGGTGGCGGAGGGGAAATGGCGGGCTGAGACCACCTTTGTTTAGTGGCACCGAGACCGCGGCTTTGCCACCGCGGTCTCATTCTAGGACAAGTGAAAAAAATTAATTTACCCGGGAGCCCACGTGGGTAACTATGTCGCCCCGGTTGAGCTGGCCCAGGACCGGGTGATCCTGGATCTTGCCGGGCTTATTCTCGCCGTTAACGTTGACCACCACAACGGCGCCGCGCCCCTTGCCCCAGAGATTGTTGAAGTCGTAAACCGCGCCAACCACGGCCAGCTCTCCCGCCTCCACCTTGTCACCGTAGAGTTCCAGGGCCTTGGCCACCTGGTAGTCCACGTTGCGCTCCACGTTGTCGGCCCAGCGGCCGTCAAAGGAGCCGGTCTTGGGGTCCGCCTCAAGCATGGGCTGGAGCGGCTCGAGCTCAGCCTTGATGCCGCTGCTCTCGCCGGAGTAGTCGCCCATGGCCGCCTTCACCGCGCCGCAGCTGGAGTGGCCTAAGATCAGCAGCACCTTGGTGGGCAGGTGATGGACGCCATAGTCCACCGATCCTTCCGAGTTTACGATCTGGTTGCCGATGTTGCGGATGGCGAAGATGTTGTTGTCCGGCTCAAAACCGAAGAGCTGGGTCTGGACCCGGGAGTCGGAACAGGTGATGATGGTGAGGTTGGGCACCTGGCCGCTCTGGAAGGCGTCGAAGTGGGTGGTGGCATGGTGGTGGATGAAGGAGTTGTTGCCCTCAATAACCCTTTTCATGGTGGAGGCGGGAGTGGCCTTGGCTGTGGGAGCATGGCCGCCGGAGGCCATGGCCAGAAGAGGGGTGAAGGCCAGGAGGCTGACGGCGCTCAGGGTGGCAAGGGATTTCGCGATTATTTTCATTTCTATCTCCTTGATGTTTGCAACAGGGCGGGGGCGTGGTTGGCCGTTATTGGCGTGGCTCTGAATTTACTAACTATGGCTGGCCGTGGGGAGGTGCTCCCTTTAGCGGCTAAAAAGATCAGCTGGCAATTTACCCAAATCTGCCACAAGTTCAAGAATTATTAAGCCTTTCCATCTCCTCCTGGGCCTCTTCCCACGCCTTGTAGGCCCGCTCCAGCTGCCGTTCCATCTTGCCATACTCATTGCTCTTGGCGGTGAAGGCGTCCTGGTCCTGGTAGAGGTCAGGGTCGGCCATCGCCTGTTCCAGGGTCTCCTTTTGTCTCTCCAGGGTCTCGATCTCCTTTTCCCGCGCCTTGATCTCCCTTTTTAAGGGAGTGGTGCGGCGGCTCAGCTCCTGGCGGGTCCGGGCCTCCTGCTGCCGTTGCTGTTTTGATTTTTTCTTGGCCTCTTGGGGCGCAGGGTCCGGTTTGCTTTGCGGTCCGGGACTAGCCTTGCCCCCCTCCTTGTCCTTCTTGGCCAGGTAATAGCTGATGTTGCCATCATAGACCACCCCCCGGCCCTCCTTGATCTCCAGGGTCTTGTTGGTGAAGTTGTCGAGGAAGTAACGGTTATGGGAGACGACGATGATGGTGCCGTCAAACTGGTTTAAGGCCGCCATGAGGATCTCCTGGCTGGAGATGTCCAGGTGGTTGGTGGGCTCATCCATAATGAGGAAATTGGCCGGGGTGGCGATCATCTTGGCCAGGGCCAAGCGCGATTTCTCGCCGCCGGAGAGGACCGCCACCTTTTTGTCCACCTCTTCACCCCGGAAGAGGAAGGCGCCCAAGAGCGAGCGCACCTGGGTCATGTCCTTGTCCACGTCGATCATGTTCATCGTCTCCAGCACCGTGTAGTTTGGCAGCAGCTCCTGGGCCTGGTGCTGACCGAAGTAGGAGGTGATGACGTTGTGGCCAAATTTTATCTCTCCTCTGTCGGGCTGGTGGAGGCCGGCCAGCATCTTGACCAGGGTGGACTTGCCGGCCCCGTTTACCCCCACCACGGCTAACTTGTCGCCCCGGTTAAGCTCCAGGTTGAGCTCCTTATAGACGGTGAGATCGGCAAATGACTTGCTAACCCCGGCAAGCTCCACGGCCAGCCGGCCACTGGCAGGGGCAGGGGGGAAACGGAAATGGACCTGGGACTCGCTATCTTCAAGCTCAATGAGGTCCATCTTCTCCAGCTGCTTTAAGCGGGACTGGGCCTGCTTGGCCTTGGTGGATTTGGCCCGGAACCTCTCCACAAAGCGCATGGTCTGGTCGATCTTGGCCTGCTGATTGTCATAGGCCGCCTTGAGGATTGTGAGCCTCTCCTCCTTGTCATGGACGTAGTGCGAGTAATTGCCCTTATATATTGTCAGCCGCCCCAGGCTCAGCTCCCAGGTGGAACTGGTGAGGTTGTCGAGGAAGGCGCGGTCATGGGAGATGATCACTAAGGCCCCATGATACTCCTTTAAAAACTCCTCCAGCCAGGTGAGGGTCTCCATGTCCAGGTGGTTGGTGGGTTCGTCCAGGAGCAGATAGGGCGGGGCGACGAGCAGCTGCTTGGCCAGCATCAGACGCATGAGCCAGCCGCCGGAGAACTCCTGGCAATCCTTGTCCATGTCATCGGCCGTAAAGCCCAAGCCCATGAGGACCTTCTCTATCTGGGCGTCCATGGTAAAGATCTGGCCCTGGTCCAGGGCCTGTTGCAACTCCCCCTGGCGCTCCAGGAGGCTGTTTACCTCTTCTGAGTTGGGGGCAAGCTCGCTCATCTTCTGGTAGATCTCATCCAGCTCCTGCTGTTTTGCCAGGAGATGGCGGAAGGCCTGGCGCGCCTCGTCCACCAGGCTGCGGCCCGGCTTCACCGGGGCGATCTCCTGGGGCAGGTAGCCGATGATGGTCTCCCGGTCCCCCTTGGGGATGGTGATGACGCCGGGGTCTGTTTCGCTCTCCCCGGCCAGGATTTTGAGTAAGGTGGACTTGCCGGTGCCGTTGACCCCCACCAGGCCGATGTGGTCCTGGCCGTGGATGCGGGCGGAGATCTTTTTGAAAATATGTTTTTCCCCATATTGAAGGGAGAGGTCGTTAATGGTAATCATATTTTTTGCGATGGGGGCTTTGTTGTTGAGGCGCGTCGGTGGGGCAGGTTGCTGCTGCCACTGCTGCTGCTGCTGCTCTCTGGTAGCATAAATGTCTTAAAAAGGCTTGGCTATTTTTGCCTTGGGCCCCTCAGGCTTTTTTGCTATCGGCAGGGCTGATATTCGCGGTTTTTTTTTAATAGGTTGCCGGTAAAGGGAAAAAAATATGGAATCAGTGGTTTACACCCGGGAATTTGCCTCATGGTCCGCTTCGGTCGCCCCTTTAGTCCGGGGCTGCGGCCTGCTGCCCCGCCTCGCCGACCAGCAGCGGCTCCTGATAAAACCTAACCTGGTGGAGGTGCTGGCCCCTCCCATCACCACCCCGGTAGCCCTGGTGGCGGAGATTATCCGGGAGGTGCGCCGCAGCTATCCCGACCTGGAGATCATGGTGGGGGAGGGATGCGGGTCTAAAGATTATGACACCTTCCACGTCTTTGACCAGTTGGGTTACAGTGAGATGGGTCGTGAACTGGCGGTGGAACTCATTGATCTCAATGAGGAGGAGTGGCGGGAGAGGGAGGTGCCCCAGGCCCGGCGCTGGCCGCTGATCCATCTGCCCCGCCTGGTGGATGAGGTGTTCCTTCTCTCCGTGCCGGTCCTTAAGGCCCACAGCCTGGCCGGCGTTACCCTGACTTTGAAGAATATGATGGGCCTCTTGCCCCCGGCCCGTTACCAGCAGGGGGGCAACTGGCGCAAGGCCGCCTTCCACGAAGATATTCATGGCTCGCTTATTGATCTTAACCGGGCCCGTTGCCCCGATTTCACCATAATAGATGGTACCATCGGTATGCAGCAGGCCCATCTCTGGGGCCCCCACTGTGAGCCGGCCAAGAATACATTGGCCGCCAGCCCAGACCCGGTGGCCATCGATGCCTGGGGCGCTGATCTCCTGGGCTTCGGCTGGCAGGCAATCGAGCATATCAGGGCCCTGGACGGGGTGCTGGGCCAGGCCGCCTATGAACTGGTGGCCCTGTAGGCAAATAATAAAGAGGGGAGGGTAAAACAAATGTGGTCATCCAAAGACGTCTATTACATCTCTGACTCCACCGGTATCCTGGCTGAGACCATGGGCCAGGCCCTGCTCTGCCATTTCCCGGCCGTGGCCTTTTACGAGGAAACCTTTCCCTTTATCGGTTCCGTGGCCGAGGCGAAGAAGGTCCTGGAGAAGATCATGGCCCAGTCCAGCGGTCTCAGGCCTCTGGTCTTTTCCTCCATTATGGACCCCAAGGTCCAGGCGGTCTTTGACGTGGCCCAGGTGGAGATGTTTGATGTCCTCTCAAGCCACCTGGATCGTCTGGAACTTGTCCTTGAGGCCCGGGCCCTGCGGGCCCCCGGTTTTTCCCACAACCCCAGCGACGAGGCGATGGATAAGAGGGTGGAGGCCATTCACTTCAGCCTCAATCATGACGATGGCACCAACCCTCGCGAGTATGATGAGGCGGATGTGATTATCCTCGGGGTGTCCCGGGCCGGTAAGACGCCGGTCTCGGTCTACCTGGCCACCCACATGGGCCTGAAGGCGGCCAATCTGCCGCTGACCGAGGAGTATCTGGCCCGGGCTGAACTGCCCGACTATATTACAAGCAACAGGAGCCGGGCCATTGGTATCACCACCAATCCGGAACAGCTCCACGCCATCCGCGAAAAACGGATGCCCGATTCCACCTATGCCGCCCTGGCCACCTGCCGCCACGAGCTGGGCCAGGCCCTGCAGCTTTACCTCCAGCATGATATTCCCTACATCTCTTCCTCCGGCAAGTCCATTGAAGAGCTGGCGGCCCAGATCTGCAAGGAGCTGGGGGTGGGGCGCAAGTAAGCGCTGACCTCCTGCCGCTATTTTTGCGGGAGTGTAAAACAAAGAATGAATTTTTGTGGTGAGGGGAGGGAGGGGAAGGGACGGTGGCCATTATTTAAGATAAATTGGCTGCCGGTAAAAAATCATAAATCCTTAATAGAACTTGCTTTCCCTTAAGGGCAGGCTTCGAAGACGCAACGTTATAATTCGTTAAATCCGTGAGTTAGCTTAGCGTCTTTGCTGTCCACATGACAGTAGAACCGCTCTTGAAAAATGTAATTTTTCAAGAGCCTTAGAAAAATCCTGGGGCTAAAAATCATCGCTGCTGTACGCCTCCCGCAGCCGCTCCTGGTGCCTCTCGGTACCCTTTGGCAGTTGTTTCAGCCCATACCGGGCGGCATACTCCGCCCCCATGCGATGAGTGTTGAAGATGGGGATGTTGAGGGCGATATTGTTGATACAGCGGTCCAGGTACTGCTCAAAACCCTCCTCCTTGTCGTAGAACATGTTGAGGATCTCCGGCAGCAGCTTATAAAAGGCGTCAGCATCCTCCTGATAGAAGAGCTGGCCCTTATCTTCACTGAGGCAGGCCTGCTTGACATCGGTCTCTATGCCAAACTTCCAACCGGTCTTTCCGCCATGGTAGCCCTCCACCCACCAGCCATCCATGGTTGAGATGTTGGGGACACCGTTGATGGCCGCCTTCATGCCGCTGGTGCCACTGGCCTCCAAGGGGCGCTTGGGGCTGTTGAGCCAGGCATGCACCCCGGCCACCATCATCTTGGCAATTGCCATGTCATAGCCGGTGATGAATACCAGCTTGGCCAGGCCATCCGTCTTGCGGTACAGCTCCTCCTGGATGCTGAGGATGTCACGGATCACCTCCTGGCCCGGTTCGTCGGCGGGATGGGCCTTGCCGGCGAAGATGAAGTTGATCGGCTTGTCCGCCTCATTAATGATGCCGCTGAGCCTCTCCAGGTCGTCGAAGATCAGGTTGGCCCGTTTGTAGGTGGAAAAGCGGCGGGCGAAGCCGATATTTAAGACATCCGTGGCCAGGGTGCGATCCTCAAAGTCACAGAGGGAGAGGAAGTTAGGGGGGTCGATCCACGTCTCGTGCATCATGGTGCGGTGCCGGTTGAGCATGACGTTGATGTAATTTATGAGGACCTTGGTGTCTTGCTGCCACGCCTTGGTGAAGTAGGAGCGGAACTTCTTCTGGTCTATCAGCTCGCTGGCCCGGGCAAAGACTAAGGGGTCGTTCTGCCAGTTTTTTAGTTCCGGGAAACGGTCATAGAGCTTGGCCCGGTTGTCGGAGATCCAGGTGAGATGATGGACGCCGTTGGTGACCGCGGTGATCTTATCGGCGAACTGGGGGAACTGCATCTGGGTCACCTCCTTGTGCAGCCGGCTGACACTGTTCGTGGCCCGGTTGACCCGCATGGCAAAGGAGGTGAAGTTGAACATGGTGTGCGACTCGTCATCCTGGGCCAGGAGATGGAGGACGCGGTGACAGAAGTTGTGGCCAAACTCGCTGAACAGGGTCTTCTCGAAACGATCGTGGCCGGCCTTTACCGGGGTGTGGATGGTGTAGACCACCTGCTGGGCCACCTGGTCGGCCGCCGCTATGATGTCTTCGTCTTCGACGAGCTGTTGATACTCTTCGCCAAATTTTTCTTCCAGCACCTCGGCAATGAGATGGAGAACCACCACCACCCCATGCTGTTCATTGAGGTGGATCAGCTTTGAGGTGAATCCCAGGGCGCGCAGGGCCGGAATCACCCCGGCCCCGAGGAGGCGGCGCTGGATGATCTTATCATCGTTGCTGCGGCTCTCGTAGAGATGGCGGGCGGCCCGTTGCACCCATTTCGGGGAAGAGGGGATGGAGTAGTCCAGGAGGATCTCCGGGACAAAGTAGTCAAGGTTATGACCTATCTCCAGCTTCAACCAGACCTGGGCGTAGGTGTAGGAGACATTGTTTTTGTTGTCAAAAAAGGGGACTTCAATCTCTAAAGGGATGTCAGGGTTCTCCGGGTCGCGGATGAGGTAAAGGGTGGAGGTGGACTCCGGGGTCCAGTCCGTGGCCGTGGATATCTGGCCAATAGAGGCGTCAACTTGTTGGGAGAAGTAGCCCTTCCGGTAGAGCAGAGAGACCGCCACCACCGGCATCTTCATCTCGGCCAGGCTCTTTAAGGTGTCGCCGGCCAGGATCCCTAAGCCCCCACCATAGTTGGGGATCTTTTCCGGGCCATGGAGGAAGCGCTTGGTGAAATGGTCAAAGACCTGATTCTTGCTGCCGGTTATCTGCAGCTCCTGCAGGTGTTTTTTCACCGGGTTATAGACGTCGATGTCAGCGCCTATCTCCATGGTGATATAGGCCACAGACTGACCGTCTGGCCCACTGAGGGCGTTCCACACCCGGTCCAGGGTCTGCTGGGAGATACCAAAAAAGGTGCCCCATTTGTTTTTGGCCACCATATCGGCAACCGCACTTTCCTGGTCAATTATAGTATACTTGCTCATTTACTGGCCTCGGACGCCCCGGGGACGCCTTGATGGTTGGTTGCTTGGGCTGAATAAATCATCATCTTCGCTTATCAGGCAATATGGCCCTGAAAAGGAATTTAATTATAGTCGGGCGGGTTGATTTTTGGCAAAAAAATATTCGTTCAGAATGTTAAGAATTTCAGGATGATGATTTGTTTTTTTGAAATTATAGGTTATTATAGCAATTTGAAATTTTATGGATATAATTTTTCAACTGTTGTATAAAGCAGCAATTTTAACCTGAGAGCCTGTCCCATATTGCGGGGGTGATGGGGGCCAAGTTGGTACAGCCTCTTCAATACATGTCAGGGCTTTTAATAAAGAAAGCCCGACGCTAACAAGGAGAAATTCTTATGAATGGTAAGATGATTAAGATGTTGTGTGTTGCTGGTCTGATGGCCTCCCTGCCGCTACTTTCCACCGGCTGTGCCAAAAAAACAGTGGCTCCTGAAGAGGATGCGAACCAGGCGATTATCGAGCCTGCCGCCACCGATGATGGAGTTGAAGTAGCCGATACTGGGGATAGTGCAGGTGACCTTGAATCAGTCGCCGGTGAAGCGGGTGATGTTGCGGGCACGGCCTACGCCATTGTTGAGGGCCGGACCCACGAGGGTCTGCTGCCGGTTTATTTTGATTTTGATCAATCCGTCATCCGGGCTGATCAGCAGGATCGCCTCTCCGGCAATGTTGCCTTTCTCCAGGCCAACCCCACCCTTAATCTGACCATTGAAGGCAACAGTGATGAGCGTGGTACCAATGAGTACAACGTCGCCCTGGGCGAGAAAAGGGCTCAGAGTGCCAAAAAGTATTTGATCGACCTTGGTGTTGATGGCAGCCGCCTGAGCACCGTGAGCTATGGCGAAGAGAAGCCTCTGCTCTTTGGCCATGATGAGTATTCCTGGTCCCAGAATCGTCGTGACGATTTTGTTATCAACTAGAGATTAGGCCAGTAGTTGTAATAAGAAAGCCAGGGTTAACCACCCTGGCTTTTTTTGTTGGCCGCTGTTAAGCTGACCTGAGGTTAGCGGTTAGGGGTATTTCCATCTCTTAAACTAAATACATTTCATGACTTAGGGAGTTTTTTTATGAATTTTGTCCGTAAGCTTAATGTTCTGACTCTTGTTTTTGTCGTTGCCCTTGCCTGGCTTGCTCCGGGCGCGGTTATGGCGGCTGAGACCAAGATTGGTTTTGTCTCCATTCAGAAGGTTCTCTTTGGCAGCAAGGGTGGTGCCGCTGCCCGGGAAAAACTGCAGGCCAAAGAGAAGAAACTGATGGCCAGCCTGGAGAGTGATCTGGCGGCAGGCAAGAAACTGCAAGAGGAGATTGCCAAAAAACAGTCTGTCTGGTCGGCGGAGAAGCTGGCGGAAAAGCGGCGGGAACTTGCCAAACTGGGCCGTGATGTTGAGCTGAAAAAGGAAGACGCCCAGTATGAGGTGGTTGAACTACGGAAAAAACTTCTTAATCCCATTTTGGAGAAGCTCGATCCCCTCCTCAAGGAGTATGGGACTAAAGGCGGTTACGACATAATCATGGACGCGGATGTCGCCTCACGCAGCGGCCTCATCGTCTACGGCAAGCCGTCCCTGGATATAACCAAGGATCTGGTGAAGAAGCTCAATGAGAAGTTGTAGCTTGTAAGATTTAGCTGTGTCAGACAAAAAGAAAGGCCGTTTCTCCTCACGGGGGAAACGGCCTTTCTTTTTGTCTGACGAAGTCTCAGCCCTGCTGGACCATGGCCATGGCCGAATTAATAATGGCGGGGGTGTCAACCCGGCCCAGGTGCCACAGGGTTTCCTGACTGCCATGTTCCATGAATTTATCCGGCAGGCCCAGGAGTTTTACGGGGATATGCAGCTGGCGGTGGGCCAGAAGCTCCAGGACGGCTGAACCAAAGCCGCCCTTTTTAACATTGTCCTCAATGGTGAGAACCCGGCCGGTGCGGCTGGCCCAGCTGCTGATCAGGTCGCCATCCAAGGGGTTGACGAAGCGGGGGTTGATAACCGCGGCGTCTATGCCCACCTTGGCCAGCCCCTCCGCCGCCTCCAGGGCGGGGTAGACCCGGTTGCCCACCGGCAGGAGGAGGATATCGTCACCTTCCCGCAGCAGCTCCCCTTTGCCGTAGGGGATCTTGGTGAATTCCTTGGCCATTTCCACCCCTTCCCCTCTGCCCCGGCAGTAGCGGACCACGGCGGGCCCTGGCATGAAGATCGCGGTGTAAAGCATCTGCTGGAGCTCCTCTTCGTCCTTGGGGACCATAATCACCATATTGGGAATGAAGCGGAAGAAGGAGAGGTCAAAAACGCCGTGATGGGTGGGGCCGTCGTCACCCACTATGCCGCCGCGATCCACGGCAAAGGTCACCGGCAGGTTGGGCAGGCAGACGTCATGGATTACCTGGTCCAGGGCCCGCTGGAAAAAGGTGGAGTAGATGGCCACCACCGGCAGGATGCCCTCGGTGGCCAGGCCGGCGGCAAAGGTAACGGCGTGTTGTTCGGCAATGCCCACGTCAAAAAAACGGTCAGCAAAACTGTCGGCGAACTTGGTCAGCCCGGTGCCGGCCGGCATGGCGGCGGTGATGGCGGCAACGCGCGGGTCTTCCTCGGCCAACTGGATCATGGTGTCGCCGAACACCTCGGTATAGGAGGGGGCGCCAGGGGTGCTGGGCAGCGATTTGCCGGTGACCTTGTCAAAGGGGCCCACCCCGTGATAGGAGCCGGGATTCTTCTCGGCCGGTTCATAACCCTTGCCCTTGGTGGTGCAGACATGGATCAGCACCGGGCCGCTGGAGAGGTCGCGGACATTGGTCAGGGTGTCAATGAGGGTCTCGATATTGTGGCCGCGGATGGGGCCGATATACTCAAATTTGAGGGCCTCAAAGAGCATGCCCGGGGTGAAAAAACCCTTGAGGCTCTCCTCGCTCTTCTTGAGGACCTGGAGGATGTTCTCGCCAACGCCGTGAAATCCTTTGAGAAAATGTTCCATGTCCCGCTTGAAACGGACCATGGTCTTACCGGTGAGCTTGCGGCTTAAGAAGCTGGACATGGCGCCCACATTGGGCGAGATGGACATCTCGTTGTCGTTTAGGATAACGATCAGGTCCTTGCCCAGATGGCCGGCCTGGTTCAGGGCCTCAAAGGCCATGCCGCCGGTCATGGAGCCGTCACCGATCACGGCGATGGTCTTGGCCGTATCGCCCTTTAGGTATTTGGCCAGGGAGATGCCCAGGCTGGCGGAGATGGAGGTGGAGCTGTGGCCGGTGTCAAAGGCGTCATAGGGGCTCTCGTCCCGCTTGGGAAAACCGCTGATTCCTTTATACTGGCGCAGGGTGTGGAACTGGTCGCGGCGGCCGGTGATCAGTTTGTGGGCGTAGACCTGATGGCCCACATCCCAGACCAGTTTGTCCTCCGGGGTGTTGAAGACGTAATGGAGCGCCAGGGTAAGCTCCACCACCCCCAGGCCCGGGGCCAGGTGGCCGCCGGTCTCGGCAACGGTGTCAATGATGCGCTGCCTGATCTCTTCGGCCAGCTGCGGCAGGTGGCTGGGGGCAATCTTGCGCAGATCAACGGGTGAATCGATATTGTCCAGTAGCGGGGTAGTGGTCATCGTCTCTTAGCGTTTCCGGTAATATATATAGTTGGCCAACTCCCTTAGGGGGTCGGACTTGGCGTCAAAGGAGGAGAGGGCGGCCACGGCGCTGGCCACGGCCTCTTTGGCCTTTTTATGGGTCTCTTCCAGGCCGAAATAGCTGGGGTAGGTGGCCTTGTCCAGTTCCGCGTCAGAGCCAGCCTTCTTGCCCAGCTGCTCGGTGGTTGACTCCACGTTAAGGATGTCATCCACTATCTGAAAGGCGAGACCGATCTGCTTGCCGTAGCTGGTGAGCGCCTCATACTGTCCTTGATCGGCCTGGCCCAGGATACCCCCCATCTGGACGGCCGCGGTGATAAGGGCGCCGGTCTTGCAGCTGTGGAGGAGGCGCAGGGTGGCAAAGGGGATATCCTTGCCCTCTGAATCGATGTCCAGGGCCTGGCCGCCAACCATGCCTAAGGAACCGGCCGAGCGGGCCAGGACATTGATAATCCGTAGTTGCCTGTCGCTGTCAAGCTGCTTGGCCAGTTCGGGGGAGGAGAGCAGGTCAAAGGCGAAGGTGAGGAGGCCGTCACCGGCCAGGATGGCCTGGGCCTCGCCATGGACCACATGGTTGGTCGGTTTTCCCCGGCGCAGCTCATCATTATCCATGGCCGGCAGGTCGTCGTGGATCAGGGAGTAGGTGTGAATGCACTCCAGGCTGATGGCCACCTCCATAAATGGCCTGGGGTCATGGCCCAGGGCCTCACAGGCGGCCAGGCAGAGGATGGGGCGCACCCTCTTGCCGCCGGCAAACAGCGAGTAGCGCATGGCCTCCATGTGGGGGGCCAGCTCACCTTGGGCCGGGAGCATGAGGCGGTCCATGGCCGTCTCGACGATCTCCCGCTTGTCCTGAAGGTAGGCCTTAAGATCCATTGTCATCGCTGGTGGCAAAGGGGGTCTCGTCCATTTCCCCATCCTTTTCAAGGAGCATGTTGACCTTCTGCTGGGACTCTTCCAGCCTTTTATTGCAGAAATCAGCCAGCTTAATGCCTTCGTCAAACTTCTTCAGGCTGGCCTCCAGGCTCAACTCGCCATTCTCCAGTTCCTGGGTGATCGCTTCCAGCTTCTGCATGGCGTCTTCAAATGTTTTTCTGGCCATGGTGCCTCGTTCCCATAGGCTAAGGGAGGGTGATTTTAAAAAAAAATCATCTTAAAGGAAAGCATATTAATGGGCAATGGCTTTCCAAAAAAACATGGTCAGAGACGGCTTCCTGCGGTAGATATTCTTTTAAATTCGCTGTTTAGGTTGGCGGCACTGATTCCGCTTGACCCAGAGTGGGCAGCTTCTGGGGCGCGGTGAAAAAAGATGGCCGGCAGGAAAGGGGAGAAAGAGAAATGGCGCGCGGCTTGGATTATCTCAATGACTTCAAGGATTGGCTCCAGGTGGAGAAGGGTTACTCCCCCCACACCGTGGTGAGTTACGGCCGTGATGTCACTGAGTTTTTTTTGTTTGCTGGTGAGGATGTAGAGTTAGGCCAGCTGACGGCGGCTCAGGTGCGGGCCTGGGTCTATGAGCTCAATGGCCGCAACAAGGCCAACTCGGTGGCCCGCAAGATCTCGGCCCTGCGCACCTTTTTCTTCTTTCTGGTCCGCCGTGGTTTGCTGGCCGCGGATCCCACCGCCTCTGTCACCATGCCGAAGCAGGGCCGGCACATGCCTGTTTTCCTCTCGGTGGATGAGGTGTTCCTCCTCCTTGACGAGCCGGGGCCGACGGATCGTTTCCAGGCCCGGGACCGGGCGATCCTGGAGATGCTTTACTCCACCGGCATGCGGGTGGCGGAAATCAGTGATCTTGACCTGGTCAGCCTTGATTTCGATACAGAAATGGTTACGGTAGTTGGCAAAGGTAGCAAGGAGAGGCTGGTGCCCATGGGCAGCCAGGCCCAGGCCGCCCTGCACGGCTATATGAATCAGCGCCAGCAGATTTTGAGCAAACGGCTGGCCGCTGATAAACCGGTGACCCCCAACGCCCTCTTTGTCAATAATCGGGGGGGGCGCCTCTCCGTGCGTTCCATCGAGAGGATGGTCAAGGGCTACGGCGAGCGGGCGGGACTCTCTCTGCCGGTTACCCCCCACGCCCTGCGCCACTCCTTTGCCACCCATCTCCTGGAGATGGGGGCGGATCTCCGGGTTGTCCAGGAGCTCCTGGGCCATGCCAGCCTCTCCACCACCCAGAGATATACCCACCTGGCCATTGATCATCTCATGGCGGTCTATGACAAGGCCCACCCCAAGGCGTGAGTTGGTCCGCAGTGGTGGGGAGGATGGTCTGGGGCCTGGAAAGCAAAAAAATGGCTGAGCCGCCCTTTGCAAAGGTGTTTTGAATTTAAAATAAAATCTGCTTATCAATGAGATTTAGCCAATGATATGCGCTCCTTTAAATTTGCCACGGAATCCCCGGAATGTTTTTCCTCAATTTCCATGTCTTCCGTGGATTCTGTGGCAAATCGCTTCTCGTTAACCTGAAAATCGGTCAGCCAAGAGAATTTTGCTTTTGTCGCTTGGTGATCACAAAATAGTAAGAAAAAAATGAAAATACGATCCACAACCATAGTCTGTGTCCGCCATAAGGGCGAGGTGGTGATGGCCGGTGACGGCCAGGTCTCTTTAGGCAATACGGTGATGAAGCATGAGGCGCGCAAGGTGCGGCGCCTCTTTAATGACAAGGTGGTCACCGGTTTTGCCGGGGCCACGGCCGACGCCTTTACCCTCTTTGATAAGCTGGAGCAGAAGCTGGAGCAGTTCAACGGCAACCTGATGCGCGCCTCGGTGGAGCTGGCCAAGGATTGGCGGACCGACAAGATGCTCAGGCGCCTGGAGGCGATGCTCATTGCCGCTGATCAGGACTACTCCCTGCTCCTCACCGGCAACGGCGATGTGATAGAGTCTGATGACGGTATCCTGGCCATCGGTTCCGGTGGCCCTTACGCCCAGGCCGCGGCCAAGGCCCTGGTCCAGCACAGTGAGCTGAGTGCGGCCCAGGTCTGTCAGTCCGCCATGGAGATTGCCGCCTCCATCTGCGTCTACACCAACTCCAATATTGTGGTTGAAAAGATATGAAAGATAACACGCCCTTAACCCCAAGGGAGATCGTTGAGCGCCTTGACAGCTACATCATTGGCCAGCACTCGGCCAAGCGTCTGGTGGCCGTTGCCCTGCGTAACCGCTGGCGCCGCCAGCAGGTGCCGCTGCCCCTGCGCGATGAGATCGCCCCCAAGAACATCATCATGATCGGTCCCACCGGCGTCGGCAAGACCGAGATTGCCCGGCGGCTGGCCCATCTGGACCGTTCCCCCTTCCTCAAGGTGGAGGCCACCAAGTTCACCGAGGTGGGTTATGTGGGCCGCGACGTGGAGTCGATGATCCGTGATCTTATGGAGCTTGCCATTGGCCTGGTCAAGGAGGAGGAGGCCTCTGCCATGGCCGATAAGGCTAAGGGTGCGGCCCGGGAGCGGATCCTCGATCTCCTTGTTCCCCCCTCGCCCCAGGCCACGCCGGGCCCAGAGGAGGGCGGTCAGCAGCAGGTGGAGTCATCCACCCGGGAAAAATTTAAACAGATGCTGGAGAGTGGCAAGCTCGACGAGCGTAAGGTGGAGGTCCAGGTGGAACAGGCCCAGGCCATGCCCATGGTGGAGGTCCTCTCCTCTGGCGGTATGGATGACATGGGTAGTTCCATGAAGGATATGTTCTCCAAGATATTTCCCAAGAAGAGTAACCGCCAGACCATGAAGGTGAAGGACGCTTTAGTCTACCTGGAGAAGGAGGAGGCGGAAAAGTTGGTGGACATGGAGAAGGTTACCAGGCTTGCCACCCGGCGGGTGGAGGAGACCGGAATCATCTTCCTCGATGAGATCGATAAAATCGCCTCCCGCGGCGCCGGCGGTCAGTCCAGCGGCGAGGTGTCCCGGGAGGGGGTGCAGCGCGATCTGCTGCCCATTGTCGAGGGCTCCACCGTCACCACCAAGTATGGCATGGTGAAGACCGATCACATACTTTTCATCGCCAGCGGCGCCTTCCACGTCAGCAAGCCCTCTGACCTGGTGCCGGAGCTGCAGGGCCGTTTTCCGGTCCGGGTGGAGCTTGACGCCCTGGGCGAGGATGAGTTCTACCGTATCCTCACCGAGCCGCAGAACGCCCTGGTGCGCCAGTACATCGCCCTGCTGGCCACCGAGGGGATGGATCTCACCTTCACCGATGAGGCGATTCGGGCCATGGCGAGGATGGCGGCCGAGGTGAATATGAAGACGGAGAATATCGGGGCCCGGCGCCTCCATACCATCCTGGAGCGTCTCCTTGAGGAGCTCTCCTTTGACGCCGCCGAGCGTGAGGAATCGGCCTTTACCGTTACCGATGATTATGTCGCAGACCAGCTCACCGACATCTCCGCCGATGAGGACCTGAGTCGCTATATCTTGTAACCCGTTGTCGGGCCGCGAACCCTGGCACAAAGGGCCTGCTATCGACAATTAATTAAAGAAAAGTAAAAAAAATAAAAAAATGTATGACGACGACTTGAAGTACTGTCCCCAGTGTCATGATGAGTATCGAGCCGAGATAGAGAGCTGCGCCGCCTGTGGCCTTCTTCTCTTGCCCGGGGCCGAGATGGCCGCCCTGGGGCGGCAGGAGCAGGCCCAGGTGCAGGCCCGTAAGGGTGAGTTGCGGGATGACGATGAGATAATCACCATCCATAAAGGCGGCCTGGCCGAACTGCGTCACCTTGAGAAGGTCTTTAAGGCCGAGAATATCGGCGTGATCATCATGGGGGATCAGCCGGCCGGCTGCCAGCAGGGCTGCTGCCCCACCGACTACTATCTCCAGGTGCGCAAGGAGGACGGGATGGCCGCCGTTGCCCTTATCCGGGCGGAGTTTCACAAGGCCACGGCCCTGGACTCCCATGATCTGGACCATGTGGATCAGGTCTTTAACAGTGATGCCAGCCATGCCACCTGCCCGGCCTGCGGCTTTGAGTTTGAGACCTCCACCACGATCTGCCCCGACTGCGGCCTCTGCTTCGGGTAAAAAGGGCGGCAGCGGCCCATCTTCGCCCCCCTGCCGCCGCTTACATACCTGCAGTATGCTGCGCGGCGGCAGGGGGGCGAATCTGCACCACTGACACCCTTTTTACATCCGCAGGCGTACTGTTATAGAGCTTGCTGGCGTGGGGGGGCGGCGGTAATCCAGGAGGGGGCTACTGGCTGAGATAATCTAAGACGGCCTGGGCCGCGGCGGCGGCCTGCGGGTCGGCGGCAAGGTCCACCGGCTGGCCCCGCCGTTCGCTTTTGCGGATGGCGGCGGAGTTGGGAAAGCTTGCCACCGGGGCCTGGCCCAGTCCTTTAGTTAAGAAGGCGAGATCATCCTCATCCTCCACCAGATTGGCGACAAAGGAGATATCCTTAATGCCCGCTTGCCTTGCCAGTTTCTCCACCTTCTGAGCGGTTCTGATGCTGGAGCGGGAGGGAATGACCACGATGAACAGCTCGTCCACCCCGGCGATGGTGCCGCGGCCCAGGTGCTCCACCCCCGCCTCCATGTCCAGGAGGATGGCCTGATTGTCACTTAAAAGCAGTTTGGTGAGCAGCCTTTTGAGCACGGTGTTTTCGGGGCAGGCGCAGCCCCCCTCCGCCGTCTGGATGGCGCCTAAGACCATGAGCTTCAGGCCGTTTTCCTCCACCATGAAGTCGGCCAAGAGATCGTTGATCTCCGGGTTGATATTGTAGAAGGGTGAGCCCTCCACCTTGCCGGCCCTCTCAGCCAGCAGCTTGCCCATCTCGGCGATGGGGGTTATCTGCTCCACCTGGCCAAAGCCTAAGGTCTGGGCCATGTGGGGGGAGGGGTCGGCATCGATTACCAGCACCTCCCGGCCCGCCTCCTGCAGTTTTTTGGCGATGAGGGCCATTATGGTGGTCTTGCCCACCCCGCCCTTACCGGCGACAGCTATTTTCATGGGATAATCTCCATTTTTTTTACTATGTTTACCTGATAAATTTTATCTGCTAATTGTGGTTTCTTGGCCTCCCGGACCCAGAAGAGCCTTTGTTCCCGGGACAGGGTTATAAAAAAAGTGGCTGAATCCATAACGGTAATTATATTTTTGCGAAAGTATAGCTAAATAACTAAACCGGAATCACTAAAGCGTAAACCAGGAAAAACTTACCGGCCCCGGACGGCTTACGCCAAAGCCTGCTTTCAGGCTGGAACCATAGCTCGTATGCCGAAGTTTTTCCAGATAAAGGATAGTGAAAGCACATGGTAACCTTAGGGATAGAACATCTTGTCAATGAGCCGCCCGCCTCCTTGGCCGGTAAGCGCCTGGGCCTTCTTGTTAATCAGGCCTCCACCGATAGCAGTTTCCGGCCCAGCCATGAACTCATCGCCCGCTCTTTTCCCGGCCAGCTCAGCTGTCTCTTTTCGCCCCAGCACGGTTTTATGGCGGAGAAGCAGGATAATATGGTGGAGTCGTCCCACGCCACAATGGCAGGGCTGCCCCTGTTCAGCCTCTACGGCCTGGAGCGGAAACCTACCGCCGAGATGATGGCTGAGCTGGACGTCCTGCTCATCGACCTGGTGGATGTGGGGACCAGGGTCTACACCTTCATGTATACGGTGGCCTACTGTCTTGAGGCCGCGGCGGAGCAGGGCAAGGAGGTGGTCATCCTTGATCGGCCCAACCCCATTGGCGGCGCTTTGGTGGAGGGCAATATCCTGCGTGATCACCTCCACTCCTTTGTCGGCCTCTATCCCATCCCCATGCGCCATGGCCTCACCCTGGGCGAGCTGGCCCTCTTTTTTAACCGCTACTCTGCTATCGGCGCCGATCTCTCCGTGATCAAGATGAGCGGCTGGCAGCGGGGGACACTCTTTCCGCAGACCGGTCTGCCGTGGCTCTTCCCCTCCCCCAATATGCCGGCGTTTAATACTGCCCTGGTCTACCCGGGCCAGGTGATCTGGGAGGGGACCAATATCTCCGAGGGCAGGGGCACCTCGCTGCCCTTTGAGCTCTGTGGCGCCCCCTTTGTGGAGCCTGACGCGGTGCTGGCCTTTCTTGCCGCCGCCAGGACGCCCCTGCCCGGCTGCCTGCTGCGCCCCCTCTTCTTTGAACCCACCTTTCATAAGTGGGCCGGTGAGACCTGCGGCGGTTTCCAGATTCATGTCACCGACCCTGATGCCTTCCGGCCCTACCGCACCTCCCTGGCCCTGCTCCAGGCCATAAGTCGTTTATATCCAGACGAATTTGCCTATAAGGAGCCGCCCTACGAGTATGAGTTTGACAAGCTGCCCCTGGACCTGATCCTGGGTGACAGCGACTTGCGCCAGGCTCTTGCCGCGGGTGGCGATATCATGGAGCTTGAGGCGGCCTGGATGCCGGAGTTAAATGACTTTCTGGACAAGAGGCGCCAGGTACTCCTCTATGACTAACGATCTGGCCTGTGAGCAGTCGCTCCTGGAGCCGTTTCTTCCCTATTTTTATGATGTCCCCAGCCCCTGCCCCTACGATGTTGGTGGTTGCGCCCTCTATCGCCAGGCCCAGTTTGGCCATCTCGGTGATGAGCAGATGGCGGCCTTTCTCGCCCACGGGATGCGACGCAACGGTAACACCCTCTACATCATGGCCTGCCCCGACTGTTCCAGTTGCACCCCCATTCGTCTGCCCGTGGCTGATTTTGCCCCTAACCGCAACCAGCGCCGGGTGTTGCGGGCCAATGAGGACGTGGATATAAGCCTGGCGCCCCTGACCATGACGGAGGAGAAGTTTTCCCTTCTGGCCCGTTTCTTTGCCCACCGCTACCCCCTGGCCCATAATGAGCCGGAGAGCTATTACGGGACATTTTTTAGCAACTCAATCACCGCCACCATGGAGGTGGAGTACCGGTTGGCCGGAGAGCTGTTTGGCGTGGCGGTGGTGGATGTGGGGACAAGCTTTCTCAACGCGGTCTACTTCTACTTTGAGCAGGAGTTGGCCCGGCGCAGTCCCGGTACCTTCAATATCCTCACCCTCATTGATCTCTGCGGCCGCCAGGGGATTTCCCATCTCTACCTTGGTTACCTGATTAAGGAGCTGAGCGCCATGCGTTATAAGGGTAATTTCTGGCCCCATGAACTGATGGTTAATGGCCGCTGGCAGAGGAGGGATAGGGGGTGAAAGGCGGCGCTGTCGTTGCAAAATTACCCCTTTCAGATTAGTATCGATTTTTTTTATTAATGATAGCCTGGATAATCCTCTGGTCCCTGGGCCAGATAGATATTTGGGGATCGATTTATTTGCCAATTCACCGATTTAACCTTGTTTTACAACGTAGTGTCTTAGATGAAAGTAATACTCGCCAAAAAGGCCGGTTTTTGTATGGGGGTGCGCCGGGCCGTGGAGACCACCCTGAAGACGGTGCAGCATTCCGACGGGCGCATCGCCACCTATGGTCCCCTCATCCATAATCCCCAAGTCCTGCAGCTCCTGGATGAACGGGGGGTGGATGTCCTCTCCGAGATCCCGGCCCAGCATAACGGCACGGTGATTATCCGGGCCCACGGTGTTCCGCCCCAGGACAAGGAGAGGCTTGAGTCGGCCGGGGCGCGGGTCCAGGACGCCACCTGTCCCCGGGTGATGAAGGTGCAGGCCATCATCAAGAAACATAAGAAAGAGGGGCGGGCCACGGTGATTATCGGCGATAAGAACCATGCCGAGGTGATAGGTCTCATGGGCTATGCCGCCCCGGCCGTCCATGTGGTCTCTTCCCTGGCCGACGCGGACGAACTGCAGCTCGTTGGTCCCTATATAATCGTCAGCCAGACCACCCAGGATGAGCAATCATTCCAGGAGTACAGCGCCAGGATCATGGCCCGTTTCCCCCAGGGCAAGGTGTTTGATACCATCTGCGATTCCACCCATAAGCGCCAGCATGAGGTGCGTGTTCTCTGTCAGCAGGTGGAGGCCATTGTCGTGGTGGGGGGCAAAAGCAGCGCCAATACCCAGCGCTTGGGCGAGATTGCCACAGGTATGGGCCGGCCGGTCTTCATGTGCGAGAACGAGGCGGATCTTGACCTGGCCGCCCTGGGCCAGTTTGACGTGGTGGGTGTTACGGCCGGCGCCTCAACCCCCACCTGGATGATTAACCGGGTCATCCGCCAGATCGAGGCGGTCCCTGGCCGCCAGGAGGGTCCCTTCTCCCGCCTTATTCGCCGGCTGGTCTGGTTCCTTTTAATGACCAATATCTATGTCTCAGGGGGGGGAGGGCTGCTGGCCATGGCCATCGCCGCAATCTGTGGCGGTGTCCCGCCTCTGGCCGCCTTTACCATTGCCTTTGGCTATCTGCTGGCCATGCACAATATAAACCGTTTTGTCGGCCTGAATTTCCAGGGGGCCTCAGGGAGGCCGGCCCGGCCAAAGGCGGGCAAGAGAGGCTACGCCCTGGAGATGCACCCCGGCAAGATAAACGATCCGGTCCAGGAACGGTTCTGCCGCCACTTCTGCCGGCCCATTCTTGTCTTGAGCGGCATGACCCTGGTCTTCTCCGGCGCCCTGGTCTGGCAGCTGGGGAGCCTGCCCTTTGTCATCTTTATTGCCATGAGCTTTTTTGGCAGCCTCTACGGCTCCCATATCTTTCCCCATTCCCTCCAGTCACTGTTCAAGGTCAAGGGGTTGAAGGAGATCCCCGGTTCCAAGACCTTTCTGGTGGCCCTGGCCTGGTCCCTGGTGGTGGTAATCCTGCCCTGCTGGCCCGTTCTCAGCGAACGGGGCGGGGTGTTGCTGGTTCTGGGCCTCCTCATGCTGGGGGTCATCTATGTGCGTAACGCCCTCTTTGATGTCTTTGATGTCCAGGGTGATAAGATGGTGGGCAAGGAGACCCTGCCTGTCTGCATCGGTGAGAGGCGGACCCTGCAGCTGTTGACCAGAATCCTCCTTCTCCTGGCCGGGCTTACTGTTGCCGGTATTGCCACCCCGCTGCCAATGGCGGGTCTATTATTTCTGCCCGGTATCTTTCTCCTCTGGATCTTTGTCAGCATGTACCGGAAGGAGCGGATCTTCCCTGGTCTGGCCTCCACCTTTATGCTGGAAACTACCCTCTATATCCTGGCCCTGAGCCTGGGCCAGGGGCGCTTATTTTTTTGAGGTAACGTATGTTAGGTTGGTTTAAAAAACAGATGGGCTTGGCGCCGGAAACTCCGCCGGATGAGCCAGAGGAAGAGGCGGCCGGCGCCACTACCCCGGAGAGTCCCCCTGCCGCGTCAGAACAGGAGGCGGAAGCCCCTGTTTCCCCGCCGGAAGAAGAGGTTAAATCCATTCTCCACGAGGATGTGGGGGTGTTGTTTAAGCGTCTCACCAAGGGGCTGGGCAAGACCCGTTCGTCCCTGGTGGACCGGATGGACGAGCTTTTCTTGGGCCGCAAGGAGATCGACCCGGAGCTTCTCGATGAGCTTGAGGAGATTTTAATCACCGCGGACCTGGGGGTGGAAACCTCCATGGCCCTGATGGATGAGGCCCGGCAGAAGGTGGACCGGCATGAACTTGCCGATCCCCTGGCCTTAAAAGAGGTGTTGAAGGAGCGGATCACCCAGTTTCTCATCAGCTCTGACCGCCCGGCGGAACTGGTTATGCCCGAGTCCGGTCCCTTCGTCATCATGGTTGTCGGGGTAAACGGGGTGGGCAAGACCACCACCATCGGTAAGATTGCCGCCAAGTTCAAGGCCAGCGGCCAGTCGGTGCTGCTCATCGCCGCTGACACCTTCCGGGCCGCGGCCGTGGAGCAGCTCAAGGTGTGGGGCCAGCGGGTGGGGGCGCCGGTGGTGGCCCAGAAGACCGGGGCCGACCCATCCGCCGTGGTCTTTGATGGCCTGGCCCACGCGGGCCAGGATAAATTTGACGTGATCATCGTCGATACGGCCGGCCGCCTCCACACCAAGGTGAACCTGATGGAGGAGCTGAAGAAGATCCGGCGCACCATGGACCGCAAGATGCCTGGCGCCCCCCACGAGGTGATGCTGGTCATCGACGCCACCACGGGCCAGAACGGCATCTCCCAGGCCCGGGAGTTTGCCAAGGCGGTGGATATCAGCGGCATTACCCTGACCAAGCTTGACGGCACGGCCAAGGGCGGCATTGTGGTTAATATCTGCCGGGAGTTTGATATCCCCATCCGCTTCATCGGTGTTGGCGAGCAGATGGCTGACCTGCGCGACTTTGATCCCAATGAGTTCGCCGAGGCGCTCTTTGCCGGCAAATCTTAATTTTTGTTCTTTCTGATTACCACTGACTTTCAGCCCGCTTGGCAGGAGAGTGAAAGGGTATCAGTTTAATTGTATTTTGGGGCTTGAAAAATTAGCAAAACTGCTTTTTATCCGCAGATAAGCGCAGACTTTGAAGGCGCAGGTAAGCGATTAAAGGGAGACTCTGAAGGTAATTACTTGTTTTTATATGAAAAAAACTTTGTGTCCTTTGCGGTGAATTTAGGGCTGATTACAGACAACGTAAGCCATTAACTTTACGCCAGAATCGATGATGCCTCACCTGGGTCTCGCAATACTGGCTGATCCCCCCGCGCCCTGCGCTTCATAGGGCCTGGGGGTAAAAAAATTTAAGTAAAAAAAGATGTCACCATATCAACGTCATACATCACCCGGTTGCGGCTCCTTTCTGGTGGTGGTCGCCATGCTCCTCCTCCTGGTGGGCGGGGCGCCGCTGCTCTTTAATGTACTCGGCTTTGTCATTGTGGCCATATTTGGCTTTGTGGCCTTTGTTGTTCTCGCCTTTGTGGGGCTGAGCTACTATGTGCGCTACCGGGTGAGCCAGTATGAGGCGCAGCAGCCGGAGGAGCGCAACCTCTTTGTCTCCCTTTTAATCCATATTCTGGTCCGGGTGGCCCAGCGTGATGGCCAGATCAGCAAGGCGGAACGGGCCACCATCGTTAATTTTTTCCGCAGCCATTTCCGCTATAGCCAGGAGCAGATCTTCTGGGTGAAGGAGTTGATCAAGGACGCGGCCCATGACGGGCGCTCCCTGGATACCCTGCTGGCCGAGTTCAAGGCCAGCTTCACCTATCAGTATCGGGTTCTCTTGCTGGAGATGGTCTTTCAGGTCCTCTACGCCGACCATCTCTTGAGTCAGGCCGAGCAGGATCTCACCGCCCATATCGCCAGCTCCCTGGAGATCAACGCCTATGATTTTGCCTCCATCCGCAACCGTTACTTCTTCCACCAGCAACAGCAGCAGGCCCAGGCTGCCACGGACACGGCCCGTTACTATGAGGTGCTGGGCTTAAGTCCTGGGGCCAGTCAGGAGGAGATCAAAAGGGCTTATCGCGCCCTGAGCAAGGAGTATCACCCGGACAAGGTGGCCCACTTAGGTGATGAGTTTAGGCAGGTGGCGGAGGAGAAGATGAAGGAGATCAACGTGGCCTACCAGAAGCTGCAGGAGTAGCTTTTTTACTGGCAGTTAATTATTTTGTTTAAAAAACGAATATCGAATATCGAACAAGAAATGGCGAATAGTGAAGGGCGGATGTTAGCTTGATAAAGAAACGACCTTCTCGCTAATTTCTTAATCTCACAACTTTCCCCCCAGCAAAGCTGAGGGCAGGGCCAATGAATTGGATAGTTTTTCAACGTAATTCTAATAATAAAAAGTAGGTGATATTTTATGGGTATTTCAACCAAGATGACGGAGTTTGCCGCTCGGGCCTCCTGGATCAGAAAGATGTTTGAAGAAGGGGCCAAGCTTAAAGCCCAGTACGGGGCCGACAACGTCTTTGACTTCAGCCTGGGCAACCCGGACCTGCCGCCCCCGCCCCAGTTTGCCGCCACCTTGCAGGAGCTGGTGGCAGGCGAGGGGCCTGGCTCCCACTCCTACATGCCCAACGGCGGTTATCCTGGGGTCAAAGAGGCGGTGGCCGGCCAGATCTCCAAGGAGCAGGGGGTGGAACTGAGCGGCGATGACATCCTCATGACCTGCGGCGCGGCCGGCGCCCTCAACGTCACCCTCAAGGCGATCCTCAACCCAGGCGAAGAGGTGCTTGTCCTGGCCCCCTTCTTTGTGGAGTACCACTTCTACATCGACAACCAGGGCGGCGTGGCCAAGGTGGTGAACACCACGGCTGATTTCAACCTGGACCTTGGCGCCATCGAGGCGGCGATCAGCGCCAATACCAAGGCGATTATCATCAACTCCCCCAACAACCCCAGTGGCCAGATCTATCCGGCCGCTGACCTGGCCGCCCTGGGCGAGCTCCTGGGCCGCTGCCAGGAGAAATTTTCTTCCACCATCTTTCTCTTAAGCGATGAGCCGTACCGGAAGATCGTCTTTGATGAGTGCGAGGTGCCCTCGATCTTCAAGGCGTACGACAACTCGGTGGTGGTCTCTTCCTACTCCAAGGATCTCTCCCTGCCCGGTGAGCGGATCGGCTATATCGCCATTAACCCCCGTATAGCCGAACGGGAACCCATGCTGGGCGCCATGACCCTGGCCAACCGCATCCTCGGCTTTGTCAACGCCCCGGCCCTGATGCAGCGGGTGGTGGCCAAGCTCCAGGGCCAGACGGTGGAGACGGATATCTACACCAAGCGGCGGGAGACCTTCTCTAAGGTCTTAAGTGACGCCGGTCTGGAGTTCAACCCGCCCAAGGGCGCCTTCTACGTCTTCCCCAAGTCGCCCATCGCCGATGATGCCAAGTTCTGCAACCATCTCCAGAATTATAAGATCCTGGCGGTGCCGGGCCGCGGCTTTGGCATGCCCGGTTACTTCCGCCTCGCCTTCTGCGTGGAGGACTCGGTGATCAGCGGCTCGGCCAAAGCATTCAAGGAGGCCATGGCCAACTTGCCGGCCGACGACTGATTTTAGTGAATCAGCTGGCTGTCGCGCTGAAAGTTGAAGTCGTCGTCATGCTCCGCGCTGTGGCACTGAAGACAGCGGCTTTCTTTTACCGTGCCAGCCATCTTCACCTTGTCCGGGGCGAGGCCATGGCTCCGGCCCGGGCCGTGGCACGCCTCGCAGCCCACCTGGCGCAGGTCGGCCGGCAGGCTTTGGGCCAGCTGGGCCGTCTCCGCCTCAAGGCCGGTGACGTGGCAGTGGACGCACTTCATATTCTTCTCCTGCCCCTTGCGGGTCAGGCTGGCCATGGCCCGGGCATGGGCGGTCTCCTGCCAGGCCGTGAAGATTTCGCTGTGGCAGGGCTTACAGCCCCGGCTGCCCAGGTACTTTTTTAGTCCCTGGCCCTGCTGCTGGTTCTTCTGGCCCCGGGCTGGTTTGATCTGGCCTGCCAGTCTCTTATGTCTCTCCAGCAGCTGGCGGATCTCAGGCTCGTCGCGGAGGCTGCTGCTGATGGCCATCTGCCGGGCCGTGTAGGTGGCGGGGGGATTTTTTTTCTGCTTTTTCTTGCTGCTCAAGCGGGTAATCTCCCCCTTGAGCTCCGCCACCTGGCCTTTTAGCCTTTTGTAGTGGGAATAAGTCTGGGGCGCGTCTTTGTACACCTGGGCCGGATCACCGCGCCGTTCCAGTCTCTTGATCTGCCAGTTAAGGCGGTCCATCTCCTGGCGCTTTGCCAGCAGCGACTCCCCCTTCTTCTGCCACCTGCCGCTATCACTCCACCTTATCTTCAGCTCACCAATATACTTTCCCTCCTTGCCGCTCTGGCTAAGCAGGGAATTATTCACCAGCCGGGGCGCCATCTTGCCGCTGCCCTGGCCCGACTGGATGATGAGGTGGATCTCTTGGTGCTGACGGGCAATCTCTTGGTTTATGGTCGGCTTCAGGTTGGAGAGGAGGATCAGGATATCGCTCTTTCGCTTGAGCTTTGCCACCAGGGGCGGCAGGGACTCCTGCCACTTATTTATCTGATAGCCGGGGCGCGGCGGGGCGGAAGGACTGGTCAGAGCCATGATAGCTACTTTAAGTCCCGCCCTGTTGATTATGGTGGAGGCCGGAAAGATGGTTTTCCCCCCACGGTCAACCAGATTGGCGCTAAGAAAGGGGAACTTTGCCGCCTTCGCCAGCTCGTTGAGAAAGGGCAGGCCGCCGGTGAGATCCCGCCGGCCAACGGCTACGGCCTCATAGCCTAAGATGTTATAGGCGGAGATTATGGCCTGGGCCGTGATCTTCTCCTGGGCCAGGCGGGTGGGGTTGCTCACCTTCTCAGCCGTAAATAGGAGATCGCCGCCATCGATTAAGAGACGATTTTCCCCAGGATTTTCCTGAAGCAGGGTGGCTCGTTTGGGCAGACCGCCCAACTGGCTGGACTTTCAGCCGCACGGTTCGGTCTCGCCCCGCCCGTCATTGGTGTAGAGAAGGGTCAAGGGGGGGGCTGCCCCCTGGCAGAGGTTCGGCAGTGAAAGGAGGACCAGAATAAAAAGGTAAGAAAATTTCATAGTTATGTTTGTCTGTTGCGCCGCTGGGCCAGGATCTGTCGCCACTTGTGGAGGCGGTCCCTGATTACCGCCTCATGGCCACGGTTAGTGGGTTCATAGTAGATGTTGCCCCGCAGCTTCTCCGGTAGATGGTCTTGGTCGACAATGGCTGCCGGGTCGTCATGGGCGTACTTATAGCCCTTGCCATAGCCCAGGTCCTTCATAAGGGAGGTGGGGGCGTTCCGGATGGCTAAGGGGACGGGCAGGCTGCCGCTCTTTCTGATCTCGGCCATTACCCCTTTGTAGGCCTGGTAAACGGCGTTTGATTTTGGCGCGGTGGCTAGATAGGTGGCGCACTGGGCCAGGGCCAGCTCCCCTTCGGGGGAGCCGAGCATCTGGAAGCTGTCCCGGGCCGCCATGGCCAGGGTAAGGGCCCCGGCGTCGGCGTTGCCGATATCCTCGGAGGCGAAGCGGATCATCCGCCGGGCTACGTAGAGGGGGTCTTCGCCGGCGGCCAGCATCCGGCATAACCAGTAAAGGGCGCCGTCCGGGTCGGAGTCGCGCAGGCTCTTATGGAGGGCGGAGATCAGGTTGTAATGTTCCTCCCCGTCCCGGTCATAGCGCAGACTGCCGCGGTCAAAGGCATTCTCCACCATGTTAAGTTCCACCTGGCGGACGCCTGACCCATCCTCTTCGGCCAGGGAGGCGGCGATCTCCATGGAGTTAAGGAGCCGCCGGGCGTCACCGTCGGCCTGGGCCACCAGAAAGGCGATGGCCTCGTCGCTGATCTGGATATTGTCCCGCTGCAGGCCGTGAACCGGGTGGCTGATGGCCCGTCTGGCTATCTCCTCTAACTCTTCTTCCCCCAGCTCGTTTAAGGTGACCACTCGGCAGCGGGAGAGGAGGGGCGCCACCACCTGGAAGGATGGGTTCTCCGTGGTGGCGCCGATGAGGGTGATAAGACCGCTCTCCACATGGGGCAGGAAACCGTCCTGCTGGCCCTTGTTGAAGCGATGGATCTCATCGACAAAGAGGATGGTCTTTTCCCCCTGGCGCTGGTAGCTCTCCGCCTCCTTTATAATGGCCCGGATCTCCTTGACGCCGGTGAGAACGGCGGAGAAAAAGATGAAGTTGGCCCCCGACTTGCTGGCCAGCAGCCGGGCCAGGGTGGTCTTGCCGGTGCCGGGCGGTCCCCAGAGGATAAGGGAGGGCAGCTTTTTGGCCGAAAGGAGGCGCTGGAGAAAGGAGCCGGGGCCGACAATCTTGGCCTGCCCCACAAAGTCACTGAGGCTTTGGGGCCGCAGCCGCTCGGCCAAGGGGCGGGCGTCACCGAACAGGGAGGGCTGGGATTGGCTGGACATGGGCTGGTCACTCTCCCTGGTCGGTTATGATCTCGGCCATCCGTTCAGCGGTGAAGACCAGGGATTCGATATCCAGGTAGGTGAGGACATTGGCGGCAAAGAGAACCTTGACCTTGGCCGGGAAACCGTCCTCCGGCTCTTCGTCCCAGAAGATGATCTGTTGGGGGATGCGGGGCAGGACCGGGACAACGCAGGCCGCGGTGGCGCTGCTGCCGGTGAGCTCGCGGCCACCGACCTTGGCGCATAGGGCGAGAACCTGGGCCCGGCCCTTGGCGCTGAAGGCCTGGGCCAGCTTATCTTCACAGTAGGTGGCCAGGGTGCGCACCTTGGAGATGGAGTTGGGCAGGCTCTCCAGGCCGGTCCAGGTGGGATCAGGGGCGGGGCCGCCGCCAAAGTGGAGATAGTTGTAGAGAAGTATCTGGTCCCGCGGGTCGTCGGGCTCCGCCCCGTTGATCAATACCCCGCTGCCGCTGATTCTGGTCTGCTGGCCCAGGTAGGTGAACTCCAGGCTGTCACCTATGAAGTTTGCCGCCAGAGGGGCGGCCAGGCTGGCCAGGTCAAGGCCTGCGACCTTGCCCTTCAGGTGGGCGATAAGGGCCATGTCCCGTTTTTTGGCCTCCTCCTCCAGGGGGGTGGCGCCGCCCTGGTCCAGGTTGAGGCTGCTACTGTCAAGATAGGGGCATTTATGCGGGTCTTCGCCGCCCTTGGCAACATTGGCGGCAAAGGCCAGGCAGGCGGGATAACCGCACTCACCGCAGTTTGTCCGCGGGGTGAGTTTCAAGATCTGGTGGGGGGTGGGCTGTTCCATCAGATAACCATGCGGATGGCGGGTTGCTGGCAGAGGGCGGCAAAGATATTGTTGCGCATCTCTTCTGACTCCACCACCAGCTCCAGGTTAAGGGAGATGTATTTGCCCTTGGAGCTTTTCTTTGACGGCCGGAGGATATGGGCCTGGGGGGCCACGACCCCGGCCACGGCCAGCTCAAGGGCTCTCTTGTCGCTGCCAATAACCACAAACTGCCAGGGACAGGGATAGTTGATCTCAGGTCTTTTATCTTGCAGGCAGTTGGCCATGGCGAACGGTGTTGGCTGAATTTGTTTGAGGTAAGTGAAGGGGAGGATCTGTAAAAATAATCCACCACGAGCAAATTGACAATCGCCATGATTATATTTTTATCAATTCTAAGATGTTAAGGTGGCAGGGTCTCAGGAGATGGTCATCTGTCACCTCTAACTTGGCCATGGCCTGGTTGCAAACGGAAATCTGATTACCACTGACTTTTAGCCGGCTTGGCAGGAGACTGAAAGGTTATCAGTTTAATTGCAATAATTTTGGGGCTTGAAAAATCAGCAATACTTCTTTTTCAGCGCAGACATCGAAGACGCAGGTAAGAGACCAAAGGGAGATTCCGAAGATAACTACTTGTCTTTATAAGAAAAAAACTTTGCGTCCTTTGCGCCTTCGAAGTCTGCGCTTATCTGCGGTGAATTTATACGGGCTGATACTTAGTGATAATCAGAAACTGAAATGACATCTGGCCTAGATAGGGGCAGACTTCGAGGGGAACAGCTGGCCTGAGCTTCGCTGCAAAAGCGGGGTTGCTCAGGGGGCAGGGGGTGGGGTAAAGGAGATTAGCTCAATCAGGCTATGGTGGAGTTGTTCAAGGCGGTCAGTAATGGCGGCGTCATCACCTGTCTTGCAGGCGGTTCGCAGTGATTCTGTCAGATGGGCCGTTTTTTCGGCGGTGATGGTGCCGGCGGCGCCGCTGATCTTATGGCAGATCTGCCGGATCTTTTCCCGGTCATAGGGCTGGGCGCTGGCCTCCTCAAGCTCTTCCTGCCATTCGGGGATGCGTTTGTTCAGGGCGGCAAGTAAGGAGTCCACCTTTGCCCGGTCGCCAGCGAACATGGTTACTAATTTATTATAGTCGATGATATGCATGGCAAGACTTTTGGCCTGCTCTGGGTTTGTCGGTTCGGAACTTTTTTATTATTTGGCCTGGCCCTCTGTTATTATGGGCAGCACTTCTCAGTTAGTTTAACGGAGGTGTCTCCCCGGGGACAAGAAATTTATTAATTGTATAAATTCTTTTAAAATTAAATGGTTATTGTGGAGTTTTTGGCATGACGGTTTCTGAGTTTCTGCCAACCAGCGCGGCTGAGATGGCCAGGCGCGGCTGGCAACAGGTTGATATTATTCTGGTCAGCGGCGACGCCTATGTGGATCACCCATCCTTTGGCGTGGCCCTCATCGGCCGATTGCTGGAAAGTAAGGGCTTTAAGGTGGCCATGCTCTGTCAGCCGCGCCATGATCGGCCCGATGATTTTCGTACCTTTGGCCGGCCCCGCCTCTTCTTTGGTATCAGCGCTGGCAACCTTGACTCCATCGTCAGTAACTACAGCGGCAACGGCAAGGTGCGGGATCAGGATAACTACTCGCCCGATGGTAATCCCTATTTCCCCGGCCCCCGGGAGAAGCATAATCGCCGCCGGCCGGACCGGGCCACCATCCGTTACGCCAACCTGGCCCGTCAGGCCTACGACGAGGCAACCATTGTCCTGGGGGGGATCGAGGCCTCCCTGCGCCGTTTTGGCCATTACGATTATCAGCAGCAGAAGCTGCGCGGCTCGGTGCTCACCGATGCCAAGGCCGATCTTCTTCTCTACGGCATGGCGGAGCGGGCAGTGGTGGAGGTGGCCGAAAGGCTGGCGCGGGGCGAGGGCTTAACCGCTATTGCTGGTTCCTGCCAGCGCTTGAGTCCCAAGGAGATGGCCGCTCGCGTCGATCTGGCCGAGGCAGAGATATTGCCGTCGCTAACCGCCATCAAGGACGATCCCGCCCTCTTCCTCGTGGCGGAGCAGGCCATAGACCGCGCCGCCCGGGCCAACTCGGCCAAGGTCCTGGTCCAGGAGCAACAGGGCCAGCTGGTGGTTCAATATCCCGCCGCGGACCAGTTGAGCGGCCAGGAACTGGACAGTCTCTATGAGTTACCCTACACCCGGCGGGCTCACCCCGCCTTTGGCCGGGTGCCGGCCTGGGAGATGATCAGACATTCGCTGACCATTGTCAGGGGTTGTTCCGGCAACTGTTCCTTCTGCGCCATAACCCGCCACCAGGGGAGCGAGATCGTCAGCCGCTCCAAGGGTTCCATCAAAGGGGAGATAGCAGAGCTGGTTAAGCTGGATTCTTTCAAGGGGACCATCTCTGACTTAGGCGGCCCCACGGCCAACCTCTACGGCACCAGCTGCGCCAAGGGGGGCTGCCCGCGCCGGGACTGCCTCTTTCCCCGTCCCTGCCCCCATCTGCGTCAGGATGAAGAGGGGTTGCTGGCCCTGCTGCGGGAGTGTAAGGGGATGGCCGGGGTGACAAAACTCTTTGTCTCCTCCGGCCTGCGGATGGAGCTGTTATTGCAAACGCCCCGGCTGCTCAGGCAGCTGATCCGCCACCACGTTCCCGGCGCCATGAAGATTGCCCCGGAGCATTGTCAACCTCAGGTTCTCCACCTCATGCATAAGGAGGGCTCCCAGGTCCTGGTGGATTTTCTCGCCCGCTGCCGGCAGATTGGCCGGGAAGAGGGTAAGGCGATTCGCTTTACCCCTTATTTTATCTCGGCCCACCCGGGCTGCCGGCCGGCTGATATGGCGGAGTTGGCCGGGACGGCCAGGCGGCTGGGGCTGGATCTCACCCATGTCCAGGATTTTACCCCCAGCCCGGGAACCCTGGCCACGGCCATGTATGTCAGTGGCCGCGGCCCTGATGGCCGGCCAATTTTTGTGGCCCGGGGCTTTAAACAGAGGATGGCCCAGCGGGCCGTCTTGCAGGGTAAGGGGAAAAGGCCGCCTTCCCGCCGGCGCAAGGGCGGCAAGGGGGGCAGGGGGGGGAAATCATGACAACCGTCAGGCTATCTTGAATAATTATCTGGGCATTAATATTAAAGTTGACCGCAAAGGCGCAAGGTTCGCAAAGGTAACTGCTTGTAAAAAGGGGAAAAATGAATTGCGAACTGTGTGGTTATCCGCGCCCTGGCGCTAAGAGAAACAGCTTTTCGAATTTTTCAAGAATGACTTTAGGCTGTAAACGCCAATAACTGTCAGGCCTCAGCTCTGGCAGTTATTGGCAGTAGAAGAGCTATTTTCTGGGGTGATTAAGGTCAAGGGCCTTATCCCACTCAGCAACCCTATCCTCCATCTTGCTGAGCACCGCCTCGGCGTCACCGCTCAGGGTGATGGCGTTGATCAGGTCGCCCTGGACAATCTCGTTGACCACCTGCTGGTCGTCCTCAGAGACCACCTCGCCAAAGACCGCGTGTTTGCCGTCCAGCCAGGGGCAGGGGACATGGGTGATAAAGAACTGGCTGCCGTTGGTGCCGGGACCGGCGTTGGCCATGGAGAGCTTGCCCGGGGCGTCATGGTTAAGTCCCGGGGCGAACTCGTCTTCAAAACGGTAGCCAGGCTCGCCGGTGCCGGTGCCCAGGGGACAACCGCCCTGGACCATGAAATCGTTGATTACCCGGTGGAAGTTGAGGCCGTTATAGAAGCCCCGTTGGACCAGATTGACAAAGTTGGCCACGGTCAGCGGCGCCTCCTGGGCAAAGAGTTTGATGTTGATCTTGCCCTTGCTGGTGTCAAAGGTGGCGATAAGGTTGTCGTCTGCCATGATTTTCCTCATTTATTGTTTGTCTGCCACTTACTTACAGCTAATCGATAAGTGGATTTTAAGTTAAAAAAAGCGTTTACAGGTACAATCTACAAAAGTTGCCCTAATCTGCCAATATGATTGTTGCGTTTCAGCAGTCACTTCTGCCTGGTCACCATTAGTCACCCTGGAGTGGGGTAAATTACCCCCTTCCGGCCCGCATGGTCTTAAAAAAAATCATCCCCTGACCTTGAGGCGATCAAGGCGTAATCTATGCCGCTCATCAAAGAGGTGGCGGGCGCTGAGGCGCACCACGGCAAGAACGCCAAAGCCGGTGCCGGTGGTTATGAGAAACATGATGAGAATTTGATATTTTACGGCCTCTATGGGTGGGGTGCCAGAGAGGATCTGGCCGGTCATCATGCCTGGCAGGGAGACGATGCCGGTGGTGGCCATGGCGTTTAAGATCGGCGTCATGCCGGTGCGCACCGCGCCCTTGATCAACTGGTTCATCGCCTGGGGCCAGGTCTTTCCCAGCATGAGCTGTTGCTCGATTATCCCCCGTTGCTGCCACACCGTGCTGGTGAGGGTGTCCATGCTCAGGGCCACGCCGTTCATGGTGTTGCCCAGGAGCATACCAAGGAGGGGAATGGCGTACTGCGGTTTGTACCAGGGGGTAATGTCAATTATCACGGTGAGGGCCACCATGGTGACGGAAAAGGAGGAGATCGCCATGGCCGCCAGGCTGATGAAAAATGGCCATCTGCCCTTAAAGGGCCGCTCCTGCCGGCTGGCGGTGGCCTGGCCGGCGGTGAGGAGCATGATGGCGGCCATGAGGAGAACGGCGGCCAGGGAGCCCCTGCTGAAAAGAACCTGGAGGATGAGGCCCATGAGCAGCAGCTGCAGGGTGCAGCGCAGGGCGGCCACGTATAGTTGTCTGCTGAACTGGAGCTGTTGGCCAATGCTCACCAGGCCGAGGATGAAGATCAGCAGGGCGGCGATGCTGAGATCGGCAGGTGTGAGGGAGATGACGGCCATGAAGATATGATGCCCTGGGGAAGACCCAGCCTCTGGGCGCGATAGGCTGTTGCTCTAGTTTCTTTTGTCTAGATAAAGAAAACGCCATGACTGGTCGTCATGGCGTATGTCAGGTGACTCCCTCCTGGGAAGCGAAGCCTAGGGGCGAACGATGCTGCGGCAGAGATTGCTTTTCTCAGGGCCCATTGCTCGTCTTTGCCTGGGGTTCGATGAGTTCCAGCTCTTCCAGCTGGCTGATTATCTCTTTGGTGGTTACCGGTTTGGTCAGGTAGGCGTGACAGCCGCCATCGATGAAGGCGGTGGTAATGTTCTCCTTATCAATGAGGCCGGTGAGCATGATTACCTTGACGATTTCCGCGCTGGCGATATCGCGGTCTGTCTCAATCTCACGGATCTCTTTCAGGGTCTTTTGCCCGTCCAGGTCAGGCATCATGATATCAAGACAGACGAGATTAAAGGGGCTCCCCTGGTTATGGGCCTCGGTGAAGAGATCAAGGGCGGCAAAACCGTTTGCCGCCTCATGGACCGGGCCATACTGGCTAAGAAATTCCACCAGCATCTGGCGGTTGGTGGCATCATCCTCAACAATAAGTGTTTTCATGGTGTTCACTGTAACTCGTTGCTTTCCAAAAAATGTTGTGACTGAAAGCGGTAGTGGCGTTTGGCCAGCCTCTGCTGCTGGGCCGGATCATGGCTGATCCAGATAATCGCGCACCGCTGTTCCAGTTGATAATCGGTGATTAGCTTTTCCATCCGTCTGGTGTTGCTGTCATCAAGGTTGGCAGTGGGCTCGTCTAGAAGAAGCAGGCTGGGGGTCATCTGCAAGAGACGGATCAGGGCCAGTCGTTGCCGTTCACCCGAAGAGAGATGGATAATACTCTTTTCTAAAATTGCCGGTGATAAGTCAAGATTTTTTAGCCGCTTATGCAGCAGTTGCTCTTTCTGCTCAAAGTTGTCGCCCACCCGGTCGTGCCACCAGAAGTTCTCCGCCGGCAACAAGCCCACCTGGCGGCGCCAGAGCCAGGGGGCGATATCCTCCTGCCTCTTCTCATTGAGGAGAATTGTCCCGTCATGGGGGTCGAGATCCGCTATGGCGCGCAGGAGCCGGGACTTGCCGCAGCCGGACGGGCCGCTGACCATAATGGTTTCCCCACCAGTAAGCTTCAGGGCTAAGGGCTCATTGTCACCGATGGTCAGATTTTTGATGGCCAGTAATACCATTGTCCCCAAGACAAAAAGGCATTACCACGAATATGGTAATGCCTTTTTGCTGATTTTCATGGTGGCCAAGGGGGTGAAGCGGATATATGGCCCCCTTGGGCCAAAACTTATGAAGATGCCAGGGCGACATCCTCTGCCTGCAGCCCCTTGGGACTCTCAACAATATCAAATTCCACGGCCTGGCCCTCGTAAAGGGTACGATGTCCCTCTCCACGGATGGAGCGATAGTGGACAAATACATCGTCGCCGCTTTCAGGGATGATGAAACCAAAACCTTTTCTGTCGTTAAACCATTTAACTGTTCCTGTCTGCCTTTCTTCCATAATTCCCTCCTTAAGTTTAATAAAATTTTGAGGCAGGTAACTTGACACTCTTAACTGTGGTTTCTCTTTCTCGCAGGCCGCCGCCCTCCCCGGGCCGGCCGTCTGCTTTTGGAACTTCGCTTGTCGCTCTGTTTGACTACCTTCACCTTGGGTGGGGCGGCCAGTAACTCTTCATCTGGGTAGGTGCAGTCCAGTTTTTCACCTAAAAACTCTTCTATGTCGGGAAGATAGAAGGAATCCTCCTCGCAGGCAAAACTCACCGAGGTGCCAGAGGAACCGGCCCGGCCGGTGCGGCCGATACGGTGGACATAATCTTCCGGGTCAAAGGGCAGGTTGAAGTTGACCACATGGCTGATGCCGTCAATATGGATACCGCGGCCAGCCACATCGGTGGCCACCAGGACCTGGATCTTGCCGCTCTTGAAGTTCTCCAGGGTGGTGATCCGTTTGCGTTGCTCAACATCTCCGGAGAGCAGGGCGCATTTGATCTTATGGGCCTTGAGCATATCGGTGAGGCGGCGGGTATCCACCTTGCGGTTGCAGAAGACGATGACCTTCTCCAGGTTCTGGGTGGTGATCAGGTTGTAGAGCAGGACATACTTTTCCTCACTGGTCACCATGTAAACCTTCTGATCCACCGTCTCGGTGGCCACCTGATCCGGCTCAATCTCCACCTCTGCCGGCTTCTTGGTCCACTGGCTGGCCAGGTGGGTAACCTCGGGGGTCAGGGTGGCGCTGAAAAAGAGGGTCTGGCGCTTATCCTTGTTGGGCAGGGAGTAGACAATCTGCCGGACATCGGGGATGAATCCCATGTCAAGCATGCGGTCCGCCTCATCAATAACAAAGATCTCCACCTCTTTTAGGCTCACCACCTGTTTCCGCATGAAGTCCAGGAGGCGGCCGGGGGTGGCCACGACAATATCCACCTCATGCTGCAGCTGATCCTGTTGCAGCTGATAATCCATGCCGCCATAGACACCGACGATGTTAATGGCGGTGTAGGCCGCAAGCTCTCTGGCGTCAGAGCAGATCTGCATGACCAGTTCCCGGGTGGGGGCGATTATCAGGCTGCGGGGGGCGGAGGACTTGGCCTCCGGTCGCGGGTTGTTCAGGAGATTGTTCAGGATGGTGATCAGAAAGGCGGCGGACTTGCCGGTTCCGGTCTGGGCCCGACCCGTGGCATCTGTGCCGGCCAGGGTGTGCTCAAGGATGCCGGCCTGGATGGGGGTGCAGTAACGGAATCCCAGGTCAGCGATGGCGTGCATTACCCGGTCAGGGAGGTTGAAATCATGGAAGCGGGATTGCTCCTTGCTTGCCTCCACCTCAAACTGGTCAATCTGCCAGTCGCCATGTTGGCGAACAGGCTTGTCAGGGGTGGGGGCTGGGACCGGTCTGGACTTCTGACGGGGAGGTCTCTTCTTCTTCTCGACCTTGCGGGCAGGACGAGCAGGGCGGGAGGAAGAGACTTCCTTCATGACCACATCAAGACCGAATACGGGGCCAATCTTTATGTGGGATTTATTCTGGGAGGAAACAGGGGTAGCCTGTACAGCGTTATCTTTCATACCACTAAAACTTTACGGGAAAATATTAACGAACTCTTGAGGAAGAAAAAACTGCTGGTCAAGGATGGGGAATCAACGTGGGAGGAAACCAAACCAAACTTAGACGGGAAAGTTTTTTGCTGCCACATCTTAACTAAGGGGTACCTTGTAACTCGGCTATCTAAACGAGAGACCCGTGGCTTTCCGTCCCTGCCTCGCAGCAGGTTTGGTTTTAAGTACGAGATACCTTACTGATTTGCGCAGGCGATGTCAAAAAAAAGTTAATTCGGGGGGTAACAATTTGAAATTACAGGATAAACAGGTGCTTTGGTCTGTCAGGTGGGCAGGGGTGTTGTCAGGTTGCCACCGGACAACTGTGCTGGGGCAGAGGGCCGCCCTGGTCTAGCCGTTTTTTAAGGTGTCCAGCAGGAGCTGCAAGGTGGCCTCGTCCAGTTCAAATACCTGTTTCTTTATATAGTCAGGGCCGCTGCGGGAGAGGTGGAGACGGCGTTTGCCATCATCAGAGGTGACAACGGCAACGTCAAAGAGGGAGGTGTTAATGGGCTCAATGGTGGCTGTTTCCTGTTTGCTCATGGCGGCAATGTTACCTGGGGGGAGAGGTCATGGTTGGCTGACTAAGAAGAAAATATATTACTTAACTGGAAGTAAATTAACAACATTTCAATTGGTTGGGCAGGGCAAATGTTGCTTTGGGGGGATGTTTTTTTGACCAGCAGGGGCGCTGGGCTGTTTCCGTTTCCCGCCCATGATTCCTTCTTTAGAAGGGGGGAGGGGAGTGGAGCTTAAGTCGCCTGCCGCTTAGGGGGTGGTGGAAGCTTAGCTCTGTGCTGTGGAGCATCAGCCTCTCTCCCTCCTTGCCCTTGCCATATAAAGGGTCGCCGATTATGGGGCAGGCCAGCCCCAGCTGATGAGCGGCGTGGAGCCTGAGCTGATGGGTCCGGCCGGTAAAGGGGGTAAACTCGATCCGGCTGCCGCTATCTCCCCCAGCCACCAGCCGCCAATGGCTGATGGCCATTTTGCCATGCCTGGGGTCAAAAATCTGGTGGGGGCGGTTGGCGGGGTCCAGGCGAAAGGCGAGGCAGATGGTGCCCGCCCTGGCCTCTGGGATGCCGTCCACCAGGGCGATATACTTTTTTTCTACCTGGCGGCTGGCAAATTGCCCGCTCAACTCCCGGTGGCTCTCTTTATTCAGGCCCAGCACCATGAGGCCGGAGGTCGCCATATCCAGCCGGTGGACGGCCGGTTGTTCGATAAGCCCTGGTATCATCTCTTTGAGACGGTTAACCACGCACTCCTGTTTGTCCGGGCCGCGGCCCGGCACCGAGAGCAGGCCGCCGGGTTTGTTGATCACCGCCACATCCGTGTCCTGGTAGATAATTTCTAAAGGTGGTGGGGGGCTCATAACCCCTCCAGGCCGCAGAGCATGTAGCCCAGGATGGGCCGGCATTTGGCCGCGCAGCTCTGGTAGTAGAGACCGTGCCTGCGGCTCTCTGAGCGGTTTGTCTGGCCCAGGTAAAACTCACTGATGCCTAAAGGGCGCAGGCCGTGGCGGGCCGCGTGGTTGAGCAGCTTGGGGCCGCAGCAGTCACCGGTGCCGGTGGGGATGCCCCCGTTTCCCAGGAAGATCTGGGGCAGGGCGCGCTTTTGCTGGCGGAAGTTGTGGACCTGGTAGAGCTGCTGGATGTCGAGCATCAGCTGGCGCGAGAGGGCCTGGCGCTTGCGGCGCGCCTTGGCGTGGGCAGGCTCACCGGCGGGAAGGCTGGTAAGTTCCACTGTTAAGGCCTTGATCCGCGCCTCCACTGGCAAGGTCAACTCCTGGAAATCTTCTACGGCAAAGAGGGGCTCCGCCCAGCCCGCCACCTGCCAGCGGCCGTTGTACTGGCCGGAGAAGGCCCGGGCCGTCCCCCTTCTGCCGGCGCGATCTTCATAGACCATGACGCCAAACATCTGGCCCCGGGCCGGGCCGCGCAGGTAGGCCAGGGAGAGATCTGTCTTACGGCTGGCCGGGGGATTGTCCAGGTCAATGGAGTCCGCCATGATGAGCCGCTCTTTCAGCTCCTCCGCTGCTGGCAGGGAGGGACCGCGGTTCAAACTGTGGGGTAGGTCACAACGGGGGCAGTGCCCCCAGCATTGGGCCATGTCTGGCATGGGAGCCCTTAGCTTGCGCTGCTGATATTGGGCATCAGGGCCCAGTTGATCTGCCAGAGCCCTTCGTCTCCCTGCTCAAGGCAGACAATGCCGCCGTTCTGGAACTTGAAGGGGGCAAGCTGGGGGGAACCGGCGGTGAGCAGGCCGGTTAACCGGGCCATGAAGGGCAGGTGGCCAACATAGAGGGTATTGCTCTTCAGCTGCTGGGCAAATCCTTCCACATCGTCCAAAGGGGCAAGGCCGCTGATCTCCCGGCAGCCATTGCCGGGCTCCAGGGCCTCTGCAAAGATTTCAGCCGTCTGCCGGGCCCTTTTCTTCTGGCTGTGACAGATCAGCGTGGGCCTTATCTTGTAGCCCCTGGCCACTGCGGCGATGCGTTCCACCTCCGCCTCTCCCCGTGCAGATAGTCCCTGCTCTGGATCGATCTCCCTGGCCTGGGCCAGGCCGTGTTGGGCTAAAAAAATTGCCATCTCTTCTCCCCTCCTCTTTTTGCCTTGCCTTTAATCTTTCATCTGTTGCCCCCGCCTGGGGCAGGGGGCGCAGTTGCTATTTAGCAGACCGGTGCTGGCTTGCCAAGGGGCTTTCGTTCTAGCTTGCCAGGGGAGGGCTTTGTCTCTGAAAAGCTTAGTATAGGCCCGCTCTCGCCAGGATGGGCTGGAGCGGGAAAAGGGTTGTCACTGGTTGCAACCACCCTGGGCCCCAGGCCCTGCTGGGATCTTTCTGGCCCTGAAACCAGAGCCGGCAGGAGCGTATTTCTGGGGCCGCCAGCAGCCCTTCCTGCCATACCATGGTTGCCGCCTCAGGGCTGGTCATGGCCTGGTTGAAAAAGGAGAAGATATCCTGGACTTTTGTCAGGATTGCTTTGATTGCCGAGATGAGCAGCTCTTGGCCCCGGGCCAGCTGGGGGGGGACCTGCAACCGTTTGGCCGCGTACCTTAGGTTCAACAGTTTTTTTATCCTCTGCTCAAGGTCGATGATGGCCCATTGGACCTGGGCCGGGTTCACCCCTGCCTTTGAAGAAGAGATAAGTATTGTCGCCGAGAAGCGGTGCAGGTGGCGGCGCAGATCCCGGCCTGTGCTCCGGAGATCTTCCTGCCAGCGGCGCATGGTCGGTAAAGGGGCAATGCTCTGGCTGTCCGGGCTGATATCCTGGGCCAGGGCGCTCTTTATCTCAGTTTCTAGTCGTTGGAAATGGCGCAGTACCAGTTGGTAATGGGCTGGGGGCTCGGCTGATGGCATGACTTGCTCCTTATGGCAGGGGGGATCTTGGTGTTGTCCTGCGGTCAGGATAGAGTCAATGGTGGGACAGATAGTGTCCCAGGTGAATTTTTTTCTTTCTTTTAGCAAAAATCACCTGGGAAGGAGCCAGGGGGTAAGGGGAGGTCAGATCAGGAGATTGAAGAGATAACCCACCAGCAGGATGCCGCTGCCCACCACCCCGACAAAGATGGCAATCAGTTGCGGTTTTAGCACCTTGCGCAGGATCATCATCTCCGGCAGGGAGAGGGCGATAACCGACATCATAAAGGCCAGGGCCGTACCCAGGGCGGCGCCCTTGCCCATGAGGGCATGGACCACCGGCACAATGCCGGCCGCGTTGGCATACATGGGGATGCCCATGATTACCGCGGCCGGAACCGACCACCAGGCCCCCTTGCCCATGACAGCGGCCATGGTGCCCTGGGGGACATAACCGTGGATCAGGGCGCCCACACCAATTCCCGCCACCATGTAGAGCCAGACCTTGCCGACGATCTCCCTCACTGCTGCCAGGCCCAGGTCAATACGTTGGTTCCAGTCTGGTTTTATGGTCAGGGGGGTGGCGCTACTGCCACTGGTGGTGACCCACTCCTCGACCAGATGCTCTAATTGCAGACGGCCCATGATCCAGCCCGCCACCAGGGCCACAGTGAGGCCGGTGGCCACATAGAGCAGGGCAACCTTCCAGCCAAACATGCCCCAGAGCAGGATCAGCGCCACCTCATTGATCATGGGGGCGGCGATGAGATAGGAAAAGGTGATGCCCAGGGGGACGCCGGCGTTCATGAAGCCGATGAACAGGGGCACGGCGGAGCAGGAGCAGAAGGGGGTGACAATGCCGATTACGGCCCCCAGGCCGTGCCCCACCAGGGGGTGGCGCTGGGCCAGGATCTTGCGGGAGCGCTCAGGGGTAAAGAAGCTGCGCAGGATGCCCACCGCGAAGACCACCAGGGTCAAGAGGAGCAGGATCTTCGGTGTGTCGTAGAGGAAGAACTGGATGGCCGCACCCTGCCTGCTCCCTTGGCCAATACCCAGGAGATCATAGGTAATGAAGTGGGAGAGGGGTAAGAGTTTACTGTACACCGCAAACCAGGCGCCAAGGAAGAGGATGCCCAGGGTCAGTTTTACTGGCAGGGAGAGGGGGGGGAGGGAGCCTTTTTTCTTCTTCTTGTTCTGGCATCCGCAGCCGGACTGGTTAGCCATCTGTATTGTATCCATATTTATAGCACCGGGTGTAGGTTTCGTCATATCGCCATGTGACGATATGATAATCCGCAGGTTTCTATTGTCAAGGTGGGACGGGGCTGATTTGTCGCTTTCAGCCAGTTTTACCCTGCCATGCGCGGGTGTGAAAGGTGGGCTGGGAAGGGTGCAGGCTTGGCCCTTGGCCCTGCCACTTGGCCATAAAGCCAACTTCCTGCAACTGCTGCTGTCAGGTTTTGGCCACGGTTCCGGCTCCCTCTGGCAGGGCGGTTGGGCGGCTGTGCAATCGCTTTGTGAGGCGGTGATGGGAGGCTTAATTTGCGCCGTTTTGGCGAGGCAGCGTAGTTATCTATCTGATATCTCTTGTTTGTTTGGTGATTGCCCCTGGCGATTTCGGCGGCGATTTTCGGGCTGAGCTGCGAGTGTGGTCTGGGCGAAGGACGTATGTTGCCCCTTGGGGAAATTGGCTAAGGGCTTGGGTTGCGCCCATTGCCGTCGAACTATTTAAGCAGTTGCGGGATAGGGTTTTATGGAAATAAAGATTTGTAACAATGATTAACAACGATTTTTTAGAGGTTTACTCCGGGAGGCCACTGCTGGTGGGGCCTTGGCATGGTTTGTTGGCATGCCAGTTGCTTTAGATAGGGGGAAATGAGAAAGCGCCAGGTGCCGGAGTTGGCATCATAGGCTGCCTCGTTAAGTGATGCCACCCTGGCGGGGGTGGAGGCCATATATAGGAGTCTGATTATGAGTGCAATTATGTACCTGCTCACGCAGAAACAAGGGAATCAGGGAATGGTGGCGCGTTTCTCGGCAAGGCTGGCGGGCCTGAGTGAGGCGTTCTGGTTTTGCGCCTCGTTGCTTCTCTTCCTGCTCTTGGGGCCTTTTTCCGCGGTGATTGTTGTTATTGCCCTGTTTTCTCTGGCCGGTCAGAGCAGTTGCAAGGAGATGGCGGGGCCCAAACCCCACTCCTCTGAGTAACCATTTGCCGCTCTGAAAATGTTTATGCGGCTCTTTTGTTTTCAGGTTTCACCAGAAGAAGAAGATGATGATGTTAATGGGGCCAGCACCTTGCTGCTGGGGTCCCCGGGGTCAGTCAGATGCCCCAGAGCTTTATATAGGAGATGTGATAATGTTAGCAGAAGATAAAACGGTTTTCACCATAGGTACTGCCGCCAAGATGCTGGAGGTTCACCCCCGGACCTTACGGATATATGAAGATGAGGGTCTGATCAGTCCCGAGCGTAAGGGGAAGTGGCGTTACTACTCCATGGATGATATTCACTGGGTGGAGTGTCTGCGCTCCATGATCCATGAGCATGGGATCTCCATCGCCGCCATAAAAAAGCTGCTTAACTACACCCCCTGTTGGAATATCTCCGATTGTCCCTTTGCCAAGCGGAAACAGTGCACCGCCTTTATGGCCAACGGCATGGTGCCCAAACGTATCCAGCGTGATCCCCGGCCCGTGCGGAAGATTGCCCATATGGCCGATCACCATGTGGCGGCCTGAGTGAGAGGGTTAGCGCTGGGATATTAAGTGAAAATTATTAAACGAGGATCCCTTTCTGGCGCAAGATCTCCAGGAGTAGCTGTTCCAATCGGTACTGCTGCTGGAGTAAGCGGCCGCTGGCCCGCAGGTAGGGGGCCAGTGCTGCCGGGGTATTGGCCTTGATGATCTGCTGGCAGTTGTAGTTAAGGCAAAAAAATGGCTTAAGGGGGAATATGCACCCCTCTGGCCCCAGGTAGCGACATTCATGATCATCCCGCTGGACCACTACCTTCACCCCCAGGAGCATGTTCATCAGGAGCTGCAGCCCGTCGGTTTCCTGGGCCATATAACTGCTGCAGCAGCCGCCGTCCTCCCGCGCCCCACATTGAGCGCAGAGGGTAAAGAGGTCGGTCATGCTCTGCTGGAGGATATCTCCTTCATCACTTAAGCGCGCCAGCTGGGCCCTTACTTCGCGGTCGCTGGCCAGCTCCTGGCCCATCTCCTGATAAATGGCCTCGGCCGTAGCCAGTTTCTGGGCCACCGGCGCAGAATATAGGTCGTCTAGGCTTAATTTCATAATTTGTTTCTAGCTGTAATCCCCCATGAACTTGCTGTTGTTGGGGGCCACTACCCACAGGCACCAGTTTTCCGTCCGGGTCCGTTCCAGAAATTTCACCTTCTGGGCCGGCAGGGCCGCCAGCAGCTCCGCCTCCATGGAGCGGATGAAGCCGGACAGGATATAGAGGTTTGCCTGCCAGAAATCAGGGGAGGCAAACATCTCCTCCAGCAGGCCGCGGTACAGGTTGGCCACCACCAGATCGAAACCCGCCGTGGTTGGCGGGTTGAGGCGGAGATCCGCCTGTTCCACTCTGATCTGCCCCGCCACCTTGTTGCGCCGGGCATTGCTCTCAGCTACCTGGCAGGCCAGGGGGTTGTTGTCCACCGCCACCACCTGGCCCACGCCATGTTTTGCCGCGGCGATACTCAAGAGCCCCGTGCCAGTGCCTAAGTCAAGCATGGAGTTGATGGCAAGCTCCGGGGTCTTCACATATTTGTCCACTAGAGAGAGGCAGGTTCGGGTGGTGGGGTGAAAGCCGCTGCCGAATATGACGCTGGGGTCAAGGACGATGTCCGCCTCACCTGACTCCCAGACCGGGGCCACCGTGAATGAGCCCACCGAAAAGGTGGTGATCTGCTGACCCGCCTCCCACTCCTCATAGCTCAGGTCTGCCTGATAGATAATGGCGCAACTATGCTCCTGGCAAATTCGCGCCACCAATTCTTCCTGGGCTTGGTGAAAGAAGAGAACAGTGGTGTCATCCTCTATCCAGACGCCGATAAGCTCCGGGCTGTCTGGTTCTGGCAGATCAATCTTGTCCAGGTGGTAGACGTACAGGTGGTCGTAGCGTTTATAGGGGGGGTGGAGCATTGTTTTAGGGTCCGGCTGATGGTGAAAGGTGGCTCAGGGAAAAATCCACCCGCGTGCCGCTGCGGCCGGAATTTTTCTGGGCAATTATAGTCTGATGGCTGGCAACGGCCAGCTGTTCTTCGCCGACCCCATGGAGCTCGATGAGAATGGCCTTCGTGGTCAGGCAGCGCTGTTGGGCCAGGGCCAGGAGTTCGTTTTTTTTCACCATGGTCAGTTCGGCCGGGACAGGGGGGGGCAGGCGGGCAATTTCTTCCTGGCTGTGGGTCTGTGCGGCCTGCGGGGCCCCCTGTTGTTGCTGCTGCTGCTCCTGGAGGCGCTGCTTTTTAATCTGGCCCAGGGCCGCCCGGTCGGAGTCGCCATCGGCAAAGCCGTGCAGGGTCAGGAGCAACAGGGGCCGCTCTTTCAAGGTGGCGGCCAGCTCTTTTAAGGTCGTCTCATCAGCTGTAATGGCGTCTGAACCGGGGGCGAAGATGAGGTGGTCGGCCGGCGGGTCATTGGCCTCGTGGCCGGAGCTTAACAGGCTGAAGGGGGCAATCTTGGCCTTGAGAAGTTTCTTGCGTAACTCCTTGGCCAGGGCGCCCCTGTAGCTATAAGAGGGTTCAGCGAGGGCGCCGTTGAGGTTGAACTCGAGGTTGATGAGCCCCTCTTGGTCGCTGGTTAGGGCGATAGCTGTGGCCAGCTCCCCCTTCGGCTCTGTCTGGTCAATGGTTATGCCGGACAGCTGCATCAGGTTCTTGGCCTTGACCCTGTTCTCCTCTTGTTGGTAGTCGATCTGGCTGGTAATGGTGCCGCCTAAGATCTCCTGCTGGAGAATGGGCAACAGGTAGCCTGAGATGGGCGCCAGGGGGAAATCACTGATCTCTATCTTAAGACTGGCCGGCAACGGTTTGGCAAAGGGGCTCAGGCTGCCCGTAACCTTGGTTGTCCCCTGACTGTTCAGCCGTCCCTGCAGGTCAATGGCCATCTGCTGGTTTGAATCGGTCGTAAGTCCGGTGAGGGTGGCCTGGAGTTCACTGACCTTAATGGCCAGGGGCGGGGCCAGGCCCTGGTCGATTATCTCCCCCTGGCCATCGCTAACCTCTACCTCTGCAACCTTAATGGCGGCCCCCCCCTGGGCGGACTCCGTCTTCTCGGCCTTACTGGGGTCGGCCTGGGGCTGCAGCTGGAGACGGAAGTTGGGGCTATCTAAACGTGTCTGCCCCAGGGCTATGGTCAGGGGGCTCAGGCTGATCTGGCTCTCTTTACTCTCCAGCCTGGGGATGGAAAACGTGAGACGGTCTGTTTTGCCCTGGACAGCTGAGAGGGCGATGGCGCCCTGGAAGGACTTGGCGCTCAAGTCAACTGTGCCTTTGCCATGCAACCGGGCCTTGTTGATGGTGGCCGTGGGAAAGAGGGCCTGGCTGGGGCCCTGCAGGAGTTGGCTGGCGGGATAGTTGTTCATGGCCAGATCAATGGTGCCGTCCCAGGGGGCGGTTGTGACCTGGCCGGTGGCGCTGAGATCGGCGTGGTCTGGCAGGCTGATCTGGGCCTGCAGATCATAAACCTTATTGTTCTGTTTAGCCTCGCCCTTGACAATGGTGAGGGTATATCTGTCGCGGGGTTGCACTGGAAAGTTGTCCAGTCTGATATTGGTGTTCTGCAACTGCAGCTGCTGGAAGTTTGTCCACCTGGGCGCCGGCTGGCCGGCTGTTGACTTGAAGATGACGGCCATGGTGGCAGGCGAGAGGTTAAGCTCAGCCCCGCTGAGGGTAATGTCTCCTAAGTGCGGAGGCTGGCCCGACTCAAAGGAGCCATTCGCGCATTTTAGCATGGCTATCTGGATTAATTTATGGCCATCCTGGTTAAGGCGCAGATTGCTGATCTCGCCATGGATCTTTTCTGCCCTGGCGCGGATTGACCGGTCTGGCTTGACAGAGATATGGGCCTGGCCCTCTATCTTTTTAATGATACCGGCGGTGCAGTCAATATGCTGCTCGTTTTGGAAATAACTGTTCAGGGCGGCTAAGGGAAGGTTGTTGATTACCACCAGGCCGTCCATGCTCAGGCGGGGGTGGACGCGCAGGGTGCCCTGGCTGGCGATGTGGGTGCCGCGGCTGGTGATACAGTTAAAGGCGTAGGCCCTCTCTTTCTTGTTGTCGCTTTTGTCTACCGTGAGATTGAGCCGGGAAAAGGTGGCCGCGAAACCGCCCTTAACCTTCTGGTCTATAACCGATAATTTGCCATTATTAACCATGAGGCTCTCAACCTCAATCTTGGTCGCCTTGGGGCTGGCGGTGAGGGCCGGCAGGTACCAGCCCTCCTCCTGCGTATGGCGGAGCTGTAACTCCGGCTGTTGCAGGGAGAGTTGGTCAAAGATAAGGGTTGCCTGGGCCGGCTCATAGCGGAATTTGAAGGTGGCGGAGGATACCTTGTTTTCCTTGCTCTCTTTGCCGCTGAGCCAGAGATCACGGGCCACCCCCGAACCGCTGATGGTCAGCGGGCTACCGCTGTCCTCCAGTGAGATGGCGACCTTTAGATCAATATCAGCCCGGCCATTGGCCAGGTTGGCCAGGGGGTTGCCAGGGATGTAGGCCAGGTATTGGGGTAGGCTGATATCGCGGAAGGCCAGATGGAGGCCCCTGCCTGGCTGGCCCTGGCCTGTGGAGCCGCCCAGTTCCATGGGGCTGCCATTGACCATGGCTGAGAAGCGGGGGGCAATGGCTCTGCCAGCGCCTCTCCGGTAACCATTGTAAAGCAGGTTTACCTCTTCCAGTTCATGGGTGGTGGCGGTTAGCTGGTCGCTGAAGGTGAGACGGCTGTTGCTGATGGCGACATCGGTGCTCAGCAGGCTGGTTATCAGGGCCTGGCCCGGGGGGGAGGCTGCCTTGGAGCCAGACCATTGTTTATAGCTCTCCAGGATGTTTATCTCCCCTGAGGTGGGGCGATTGACGTGGAGAAAGATGGTGTTGCCGCTGAGGTTTCTGATGATTGATCTGCTGCTCAGGAGGCCGAGGGGTTGCAGGCGCAGGTCAAGGCGGCCGATGGCAAGCAGGGGGTCAACCGGGTCGTCTGCCAGCTTTGTATCGGCCCCGATAATGCCATTTTTTATGGTGAGATGCAGGCTGAAGGGGTTGAAACGGGCCGAACCGATGGTGGCAGGTCTGCCCAGCCGCGCCTCCAGCTGGGTGGTTAAGGTGTTTTTGATCAGCAGGGGGATGAGGACAAAGCCCGCCAAGGTGTAGCAGAAAAAGAAGAGGGTGGTGAACAGGATTAGCTTGCTGGTGCCGCTCATGGGTTTGGCCGGGAGTTTCCGCTGGCCGGGGTCACGCTCCCTCTTGTCATTCTGGCCATGGCGGCTATGCATCCCCTGCATCTGACTGGGGCTGGGGCCATCTTGCTCGTGGTTCATGTATAAGGACGGTTGTTGGCAGTTTCTTCTGCTGTTGTGATCAGTGACGTTGCCACGGTTGCTCCACCGGCAACCTGTCTTGGACCAAGGGGATGGTCAGCGTCTCGAGATACCCTATCTGCTGGCTATTTGCCAGGGCAAATATGACCGGGGCCCCCAGGCGGGCCATGGAGCTTTGCCTGGGGTTGCCCGGCGGCTTCCTCCACAATAGCCCATCCAATTTAATTGGGAAAGGGATTGGGGGCCCTGGATTTCTCCTGCCGGTCGGGGTGAGGGGGAGGGGGAGGGGGGGCATCGCTCTCTCTTCTGGCCGGCAGGGGGAGACTGCTGTTGAAATCAGCTGGCCTCCCTGCTAATATGCGGCAATGAAATTATTGATATCCCTTGTGGGGATGGTTCTGATCCTGGAATCACTGCCCTATCTTGCCTTTCCTGACAGTATGAAAGAGTGGTTGCGCCAGCTTTCCGAGATGGACAGCGGTCTCTTGCGGGCCATGGGTCTGGTTGCCCTGGTCGCTGGCCTCATTCTCTGTTATCTCGCCCAGCGTTCTGGCCTCTTTTAGACTGGCCTCTGCCTCCGTAACTAAGTTAAGTGTCTGCAATGCCTCAAGATATTAAAGGTGACTCCGCTTTTTCCCTGGCCAGTTATGACTTTGAGCTGCCGCCGGAGTTGATTGCCCAGCAGCCGGTTGCCACCCGCCATGAGTCCAGGTTGTTGGCCTATGATACCCGCTCTTCTGCCATAAGCGATCTCGTTTTCCGCGATGTTGCGGAGTTGTTTGCCCCCGGGGATCTGCTGGTGGTTAATGACACCAAGGTCTTTCCCGCCCGTCTGCAGGGCAGGAAAGAGAGCGGCGGCAAGGTGGAGCTCCTGCTCCTTGAGTATCCTGCCCTGCCGCCCCGGGCCCTTGCCGGGCGGCCTGGCTGGCAACAGGTTCCGGCCCTGGCCCTGCTCAAGAGTTCCCGGCGGCCCAAGCTGGGATCCCTCCTCATGTTCAATGAGCAGTTGCAGGCCAGGGTGGGGGAGGTTCTTGCTGCGGGTAAGGTTGCCCTGACCCTTTATTTTAAGGGCGGACACCTGGCAGAGATCCTTGAGCGTTACGGGCAATTGCCGTTGCCACCCTATATTGATCGCCAGCAGGGGGAAGAGCCTGGTGATCGCCAGCGTTATCAGACCGTCTATGCCAGTAAGACCGGGGCCGTTGCCGCTCCCACGGCCGGGCTCCATTTCAGTGAGGAGTTGCTGGCCAGGCTACGGGCCAAGGGGGTGCAGCAGACGGCCGTAACCCTGCACGTGGGTTACGGTACCTTCGCCCCGGTGCGGGTGGCGGATATCCGTGATCATCAGATCCATTCCGAGTATTTAACGGTGTCTGAGTCCACGGCGGCCCTGGTCAATGAGACCAGGGAGGCTGGCCGCAGGGTGTGGGCCGTGGGTACCACCACGGTGCGGGCCCTGGAGTTTGCCGCCGACAGCCAGGGGAAGGTCGTGGCCCGGCAGGGGGATTGTGCTCTTTACATCTATCCCGGCTACCGTTTCAAGGTGGTGGATAATCTGATAACCAATTTCCATCTACCCCGGACATCCCTGCTCTTTCTGGTCAGCGCCCTGGCTGGCGAGGAGGGGATCAAACGCTGTTACGAACACGCGGTGGCCCACCGTTATCGTTTCTTCAGTTATGGCGATGCCATGGCCATTATTGGCGGCCGCCGGCGGGGTTAAAAGGGGTGTTAAGAGGCGCAGGGGCAGTTGGCCGCCTTGGGGCAACTAGCCTTTTTCTCCGCCTTGGCCTTTGATTTTGCCGGGGTGCTGTCTTTGCTGGCCCCAGAAGATTTGCTGTTGCCGTAGCCATCGGCGTACCAGCCTCCTCCCTTTAGATGAAAGGAGCTCTGGGAGATCAGTTTCTGCACCGGGCCATCACAGTCAGGGCATTTCTCCAAGGGGCCATCTGACATGCTCTGCCATAGTTCAGTTATGCTCTGGCATTCCTGACACTCATATTCGTAGATGGGCATGATTTCTACCTCTTAAGACTATTGTTGTAAGTTCACTGAAATGGTCATTTTTAATGGCGCTTTTGCTCACTGTCAATGATGATTTGCAAAAAGCTTTTTGGCAGAGATGGGTCTTAACTGCTGATTTGTAGTTTTTTCAAGGTATTTGCCATGGGCCAATGCCTTGAAGGAGCTTAGGGCGCTTATCTTTTTTGTTGTTGGGTAACCGTTTGCCACGTCGTCTCTGGCTCTTGCTTGGCCTGGGCATATGTCCCGGCTTGGGACAATAATTATTGCCAGGGAATAAATTCTCCCCCTCCCCTTTTTTAGCTGAAAAAAAATCTTGTAGTTGCCTAAGTTGTTTCTCCGCGTCCCTTTGCTGGAAAGGTATTGAGTGTTAAGGGGGCTGGTCAGGAGATTTGCCCTGTTTAACTGGAACAACTTCCCTGCCTGCCATTGCTGCCCCTGTCGCCTTGCACCATTCAGGCTCTATCCTGTGCCGGAGCAAATATATTATACCCCTTTACTGATCAACCAGGCGGACCCTGGGTTGCGCCAGGTATCGTCTCCTTGGTTATATATTGGCAAAGATGATCATCAACAGGGGGGTAATTGCCTGCCCACTGGTCATGCTAGATAGCACCCGGCTTAGGCCCATGAATCAACCATTCTGCTGGTTAATGGTAAGTAGCTATTGAAAAGTTTTTATATGAAGATATATATTTGCGTGTAGTTTAAATTGTTGCTATGGTTAAGAATAATTTTTCATCAATTGTTAAGATTACTCTATCCGCTTAAAGGAGAAAAAATGTCAAAGTCATTACTAGAGATGGCAGCTGATATTGTCAAGTCACAGGCCCAAGCAACTGTTATGTCAACTGAGGAGGTAACCCAGGCCCTGCAGTCCACCTTTACCTCTCTCCAGTCATTGCAGTCCATGGAGGCCAATGCTGAAATGGGTGCCGCCTCTGACAAGGAGGCCCCTGCTGTCGATATCAAGCCTGAGCGCTCCATCCTGAAAAACAAGATAATCTGTCTGGAGTGTGGCGAGTCTTTTAAGATGTTGTCGCCCAAGCATCTGCGTTCCCATGGCCTTGATGGCCGCTCCTACCGGAAAAAATATGGCTTGCCCCTGCGCCAGGCCCTGTGTGCCAAGTCCCTCTCTGATCGTCGCAAGAAGGCGGGGAAAGAGCGCGGCCTGCCTGATAACCTGCGTAAGTCCATTGAGGCGCGCAGTAAGGCTGGTGCCAAGAAAAAGACCACCAGGGCCAAGAAAAAGAAATAACAGTTTCGCTTAAAATCAGTTATGAAACAGGGAGAGCGGGGGATTACCCCACTCTCCCTGTTTTTGTTTAAGGGGTAGCCTTTCCCCTTGCTGGTATTGCCGGCATCTTTTGGGGCTGGCGGAGAATAGACAGAGGTTTTTTTTAATGATCGGTATCTTTGATTCAGGTGTGGGCGGCATGACCGTGGCCCGGGCCGTGGAGCAGGTCCTGCCGGGGCAGGATATTGTCTATCTAGGTGACGTGGCCCGGGCCCCATATGGTTCCAAGAGCCCGCAGACCCTGCAACGTTACGCCTGTCAAAATACGGAATTTCTCCTGGACAAAGGCGCCCAGTTGATAATTGTCGCCTGTAACTCCGCCGCCAGTGTGGCAGCTGACCTGCTTAAGGAGCGCTACCAGGTTCCCATCATAGAGGTGATAAGCCCGGCCGTGGCAAGCGCCGTGCAGAAGTCAGCCCAGGGGCGCATTGGCGTCATGGGGACCAGGGCCACCATTAACAGCGGTATCTATGAGAAAAAGATTGCCGCCCTGCGCCCTGCTGCTACAGTGTTATCCCAGGCCTGCCCCTTACTGGTCCCCCTGGTGGAGGAGGGGTGGCTCCATAAAAGGGAGACCAAGATGATCATTCGCCGCTATCTCCAGCCCCTGAAAGCCAGGGGGCTTGATACCCTGATCCTGGGCTGTACCCACTATCCCCTGCTGCGTGACCTCATTGCGGCCCGCATAGGCGCCCGGGTGCAGGTGATCGATTCCTCCCATGCCGTGGCCCGGACCGTGGCCTCCTTTTTAAAGGAGCGGCCGGGGCAGGCGGCAGATCCAGCCTCCTCCCCCAGCCGCAACTACTATGTCAGCGATGAGACAGAGGCGGTGAAAAGTATTGCCCGCCTTATCTTTGCCCGGCAGGTGGAGCTGCACCAGGTAGCCGTGGGTGGCTGATTTTTTTACTTTACTCGCAACTTTTCCCCTCAAGATTCTTAGCCTTTACTTAAAATTCCATGAAACAACATAGCCCCTTACTGATCTTTCTACTTCTTCTCCTGGCCCCATTCCCGGCCTTCGCCCTTGAGCCCCTTGAGATCGCCGCCGCCATCCAGGGTAAGTATGAAGGGACCGCGGCTCTCACCGCTCACTTTGAGCAGGAGAGCGCCATTGCCGGCCTGGGTGGCCGTAAACAGCTGGGGCAGGGCACCCTGGCCGTTAAAAAACCAGGAAAGCTGCGCTGGGACTATAAGCTGCCCGCCCCCCAGGTTCTTATCTGTGACGGCGAGGAGGTGAGCCTTTACCTGGCCCAGGATAAGCAGATGATAGTCTCCCGGGCCGAGGAGTATCTGAACGAGGATCTCACTTACGCCTTCTTTGTTGGTAAGGGTAATATCAGCAAGGACTTTAAGGTGGAGGGTATGCCGCCGGAGCTGGCCGAGCCAGGCCATCACGGCTTGCGGCTCACCCCCAACCGCCACCATGGTCAGGTGCAGTATCTTCTCCTCTGGGTGGATGAGGCGATGCAGATCACCCATATCCGCATTGTGGATCATCTGCAGTCCACCACCGATATCCGCCTCAGTCAGATCCGCTTAAACGGCGAGTTATCCGATTCTCTCTTTGATTTTGCTCCCCCCAAAGGAACCGAGATAATCCTCCAGTAGGATTTTTTGCTTATCTGCTGTCTGCCGCTCATTCCGGCAAACCGATTGCTTACTGGCCAGCCCCCTGAATTAAAGAACAGATGCCCACGACTCCATCTTTTTCCATGGCCCAGGTGGCCATGCCCTGGCCCGCCTTTAATCGGCCCTCCATCCAGTTGGGGGCCTTGAAGGCCTTTCTTGCCACAAAAGATGTTGGGGTGCGCAATTTCCATCCCTACCTGGAGGTGGCCACTCTTTTGGGCGAGGAGTTGTATCAGTGGCTGGCCACTGAGGTGTGGGTCTGCGAGGCCCTTTACAGCGCCATTCTCTTCCCTGAGCAGCGCCAAAGCGCCATTGCCCTGGTGGAAGAGGGGGCGCGGGCGGCGGGCAAGGCGGATCTTCTCGATGCCGCAGAGGTAATTACCATCCTCAGCGATCATCTGGAGCGTTTTGTCAGCCAGATTGAGTGGCAGGGCTTTCAGCTGGTGGGTTTTTCCATCTGCCTTAACCAGCTTCTGGCCAGTCTCGCCGCCATTGTCCAGCTGCGCCGCCATCATCCTTCTCTACCGGTGGTGGTGGGGGGCTCCAGCTGTATCCCCTCGGCCGCCGCCGCCCTATGTGATATTTTCGCTATTGATTATGTGGTCTGGGGGGAGGGTGAGCTGCCATTGCTCAACCTCTGCCGCCACCTGAGCGGCAAAGAGGAACCATTAAGCGCCTCGATCTACAGCCGCAGCCAGGGAGGGTGGGGGACAGGCGATGAGGTGGGCCAGCTGCCTAAGCTTTCAGCCCTGCCCGTGCCTGACTACGATGACTATTTTCAGGAGATGGGCCGTCACTTTCCGGCCGGTTTCCCCCCGGTGTTGCCCCTGGAGTTTTCCCGGGGCTGCTGGTGGGGCAAGTGCAGCTTCTGCAACCTCAATGTCCAGTGGCACGGCTACCGCTATAAGAAGGCGGAGCAGATGTATGGCGAACTAACCACCCTGCGCCGCCGCTACCGCTGCCTCGACTTTACCTTTACGGATAACGCCCTGCCGGTGCGCGACTCCCTGACCCTGCTGGATAGGTGCGCGGCAGAGCCGCCTGATTACCGTTTCTTTGCCGAGATCAGGGCCAGCCAGTCCGGCCCCGAGTTAGCCCGGCTGCGCCGGGGGGGCTTGGCCCGGGTCCAGGTGGGGATTGAGGGTTTCTCCACATCCTTATTAAAGCGCTTCAATAAAGGGATGCGGGTTATTGACAACCTGGCCATCATGCGAGACGCGGTGGCCTGCGGGGTGGAGCTTGCCGGCAATCTTATTGTTAACTTTCCGGGCAGCAGCGCGGCAGAGGTGGCTGAGAGCCTGGAAAATATTGACTTTGCCTTCCCCTTTCAGCCCCTGACCAGCGCCTCATTCTTCCTCGGGGCCGGTTCCCCGGTGGACTGCCAGCCGGCTGACTATGGCATCCTGGCTAAGACCGCCCACCCGGCCAATAAAAGGCTCTTTCCGCCAGCGGTTCTGGCCCGCTTTCCGCAGATTATCAAGGGGTACCGCGGCGACCGCGGCCAGCAGGAGAAGCAGTGGCGCCCGGTTGTCGCCAAGGTGAAATCCTGGCAGCGTTACCATGCTAAGCGTGAGCGGGATATCTACCGTTATCCGCTCCTCACCTGCCGTGAGGGGGGTGACTTTCTCGATATCCGCCAGGAGCTCCCGGACGGCAGGGTCTTGCGCCACCGGTTGGCGGCCACCTCTAGGCTGATCTACCTTGAGTGTATGACGATCATTTCCCTTGCCCGGCTGCAGCAGCGATTTGCTAAGATAAGTGCCGAGGCCCTGGCCCGTTTTCTGGCCGAGATGGTGGCTAAGAGGTTGCTCTTTGCTGAAGATGATTACTTTCTGGCCCTGGCCGTCTATCAAGGCGGGGAGGGCATAGGTGAAAGCGAATAACAAGGGGGGAGGGTTAGAGCCATGGCTAAGACAACGAGATTCTATGTGGGAGGCTGCCGGAGCGGCAAGAGCCGTCTGGCCGAGGGTTGGGTGGCCAGTTCTGCCAGCTCCCCCACCTACATCGCCACCCTGCAGGCCGGTGGTGACGCGGAGATGGAGGAGCGCATCAGGATGCACCGCCAGAGCCGGGGTCAGGGCTGGCATCTGGTGGAGGAGCCGCTGGAGGTGGCCGAGGTTCTCACGGCCAACCCCCATGCCAGTGATCTGATTCTCATTGACTGCCTCACCCTCTGGCTCACCAACCTCCTTATGGCCCGGCGGACCAACGAGGAGGTGGAGGCGCAGGTGGCCAAGCTATGTCTGGCCATAAGGCAATCAGAGGTGTCGCTGGTCCTGGTGGCCAACGAGGTGGGCTTGGGCATTGTCCCGGAGAGTGGCCTGGCCCGCCGTTTTCGTGATCTGGCCGGCTGGACCAATCAACAGGTGGCAATGGTCTGCGATGAGGTGTTTTTCGTGGCCGCCGGTCTCCCTCTGACCCTTAAAAGGCCATGAGTAGCCCCGTGCCCCCGCCCAAGGGTCTGGCCCGCCACGGCGGCACCATTATCTCCACCGCCCGTGAGCTGGGCCTGGCGCCGGCGGAGCTGATGGATATGAGTTCCAACCTCTCCCCCCTAGGGATGGCGCCAGGCTTGCGGGAGCACCTGGCCGCCGCCCTGGATCAGCTGGGCCACCTGCCGGAGATAGATAATAAGGGGCTCATAGAGGCCTTCGCCCGCCACGCCGGTTGTAAGTCCGGTGAGGTGGCGGCGGGTAATGGCACCACCGACTTTATCTTTGCCCTGCCCCAGCTGCTGCGGGGGGTCCAGCGCGCCCTGCTGGTCCAGCCGACCTACAGTGATTACGAGGTGGCCTGTGAGCAGCAGGGGCTTGCCGTCCATCATTTTCACACCCGGCCCCAGGACGATTTTGCCCTTGATCTTGACCAGTTAGAGGCCCAGGTCAAGGATGGTGACCTGGTCTTCATCTGCAACCCCAACAACCCCACCGGCCGCCTGCTGGCAAGCCATAAGCTCCACGCCCTTGCCGCGGCCCACCCCGGGGCCAGCTTTGTGGTGGATGAGTCCTACCTGCCCTTTACCAGGGAGGTAAGTCTGGTGGCCTTCCCTAAGCTGGCAAACCTCTATATTCTCTGTTCATCTTCAAAGATCTATGGTATTCCGGGCTTGCGCCTCGGTTTTCTGGTGGCCCATGAGAGCGTGCTGCCCCCCTTTGCCGAGCAGCTCAGGCCGTGGGCCATCAACCGTCTGGCCCAGCTGGCCGGCGAGTACCTCTTTAGCCAGGCCGATGACCATGTGGCGGCGGTGGTGGACTTTGTCCTCAAAGAGCGCCCTAAGTTTGTGGCCCGGCTTACGGCAGGGGGAGTGGTCCAGGCGGTGCCGGGGGTTACCAACTTTATCCTCTGCCGCTTCTTAGGCCGTAATATGACCGCGGGCTGGCTGCAGGCAGAGATGTTACAGGAGCGCATAATGGTACGCAACTGCGCCAACTTCCAAGGCCTCGATGACTCCTACTTTCGCCTCTCCCTCCAGGGGCGGGCGGATAATGATTTTTTCTTAGACAGGTTTGCCGAGCTGATGGACCTTAAAGGGTAAGTCGCCGCAACGGGAAGCAAAAAAATGCGCATCGCCATCCTTTCAGACACCCATGACCATATCCCCAATCTGCGGGCGGCCATAACCTATTGCAACGCCTACGGGGTGGGCCTGCTCCTCCACTGCGGGGATCTCATCTCGCCCTTTATGCTGGAGGAGCTGGCCCGTTTCAACGGCCCGGTTCACCTGGTATATGGCAATAACGTGGGGGATAAGCATCTTATCTCCCAGGGCTGCGGGACAAAGTATCCCACCATCACTCACCATGGCGAGCTGGGCGCTCTGGAGGCGGGGGGGCTGCGCATAGCCATGAATCACTTCCCCATCCTGGCCCGGGCCATCGCCCGGCAGGGCGGTTTTGATCTTGTCTGCTGCGGCCACAATCACCGCTTTGGCATTGAGGAGATTGGCGACTGTCTGCTGATTAACCCGGGGGAGCTCCATGGCGGCAACGAGCAGCCCGGCTTTGTCATCTTTGATACAAACAGCGGCCGCCCAGAGCGGGTGGATATTGGTGAGCCCTTTTCCACCTGCGAGAGCCCGGAGCTGCAAAACCCCATTGACTGAAGGCAATCTTGAAAAATCTTACTCAGGGGATATCCCCGCTATTTTGTTAACCGCAAAGGAAAGCTGGTTCTTGGTCCGGGGTTTTAAATATTCGAGATGGCCTGAGTTTTTTTCAGGTTGTCAGGTGGCCCGGTGTAATGGACCCCGGGTCCTGAGAGCCATTGATCAATAGAAAAAAAGAAAAAGTAAAAAAATATGGAAGATATGAAAGAAGGGGCTGAGGGAAGTTTCGCCGATATGTTTGCCCAGACCAGCGATGATTCCGTTGAGCTGGAGCCGGGACAGCAGGTGGAGGCCGAGGTGGTGCGGGTGGATAAGGATTGGCTCTTTATCGATCTGGGCGGCAAGAGTGAGGGGGTTATCGCCACCTCAGAGCTTGTTGGTGATGATGGTCTGGTCACGGTTAAGGCGGGTGAGAGGCTGTCGGCCTATTTTCTCGCCCCGCAGCAGGGCCAGATGCTTTTTACCACCCGGATGAGCGGGGCGGCGGCCAAGGCCCATCTGCGCCAGGCCTTTGAGGCCGGGGTGCCCCTGGCGGGCAACGTCAGTCGCGAGGTCAAGGGTGGTTTTGAGGTGATGATTGCTGGCAACACCCGGGCCTTCTGCCCCTACTCGCAGATGGCCCTGCGGCGGGTGAATGACACCAGCGTCTTTGTCGATCAGGAGTTTGATTTCCAGATCATTGAGTATAAGGAGGAGGGGCGCAACATCATCATCTCCCGGCGTACCCTGCTGGAAGAGGAGCGAGCGGCCCAGGCCGAAAAGCTTAAAGAAACTCTCCAGGTGGGGGATCTGGTCAGCGGCACCATCACCTCTCTCCGCGATTTTGGCGCCTTTGTCGATGTGGGGGGGATTGAGGGGTTGATTCCGGTCTCAGAGATCAGCTGGGGCCGGGTGGCCGATATCCGGGCCACCCTGGAGGAGGGGCAGCAGGTGGAGGTGGCGGTCTTGAAGCTTGACTGGCAGGCCAAGCGCTTCTCCTTCAGTCTTAAAGATACCCAGCCCGACCCGTGGCTGGCCGTGGGCGATCTGCTCAAGGAGGGTGAATGTTACCTGGGCCGGGTGGAGCGGATTACCGATTTTGGCGCCTTTGTTAACCTTAAGCCGGGGATTGATGGCCTTCTGCACATCTCTGCCCTGGGGGCAGGACGGCGGATTAACCATCCCCGGGAGGTGGTGGCCGATGGTGAGGAGCTGGAGGTTCGGGTGGACAGTGTTGATGCGGACAACCACCGCATCTCCCTGACCCTGCCCCGGGTGGAAAAGGTGCGGGCCGAAAAGGCGGCCAAGCGCCAGGCGGAAAAGAAGAAGGACCCTGACCGGCGGGCCGACTATCAAGACTACAAGGGGAGCCAGCAGGCCAGTAAAGGGGCTCCGGGCTCCATGGGCACCCTGGGTGATCTCCTCAAGGCGAAACTGGACAAGTAGGCCGTGGCCAAGGCCCAGCTGCTGACCCCTAACTGCGGGGGCGGCAGATGGGCCGGCTCTCCCGCCCTCTGATGAACTCGATCATGGCCATGACCATCTCATCATCGCCATAGGTGGCGGCCACCTCCTCCATCAGCTCGGCCAGGGTGCCGTCGTCGCTGAAGAGCTGGCGGTACGCCTTCATCAGGTGCTGGATTGATTTCTTGGCAAAACCGCGGCGCTCCAAGCCTATATAGTTGAGACCGGCCAGATGCGCCCTGTCTCCCTTGACAATGCCAAAGGGGATGACATCGTTTTCCACCGCCGACATGCCGCCAATCATGGCATGTTTGCCGATCCGGACAAATTGGTGGACCCCGGAAATCCCGCCGATGATGGCAAAGTCGCCCACCACCACATGGCCGGCCAGGGTGGCGTTGTTGGCCAGGATCACCCGGTCGCCGACGATGCAGTCGTGGGCCACGTGGCTGGACATCATGAAGAGGCAGTCGTTGCCCACCACCGTCTTCATCTTGTCGTCGGCCGTGCCCGGGTTCATGGTGGCGTGTTCGCGGATCTTGTTGCGGGCCCCGATGATCAGTTGCGAGTCCTCGCCCCGATACTTCAGGTCCTGGGGTTCGTGACCCAGGGAGGCAAAGGGGAAGACGACTGTCTCCTCGCCGATGCTGGTGTTGCCGGCCACAACCACATGGGATTTCAGCTCCACCCGGTCGCCTAGCACTACCTTGGCTCCCACATGGCAGAAGGGACCAACGACCACATCTTCACCCAGCTGGGCCCCTTCATCCACCAGGGCGAGATCATGTATTTTAACGCTCATTTTTTCTTTTTTCCTTTTTTGCTTAATTTTTTCAGGCTGGCCACCTGGCGGAAGAACTCCTTGATGGGCATGGCCGGATAGCCCATCATCTCCTGGCCTGGCTTAACGTCCCGCATTACGCCGGACTTGCCGGCGATCTTGGCGCCGGTGCCAATGGTGAGGTGGCCCGCCACCGCGCTCTGCCCCCCCACCATCACATAATTCTCCAGCTTGGTGGAGCCGGCCACGCCGCACTGGGCCACAAGGACGCAGAACTCACCCACCTGGACATTATGGCCGATCTGGACCAGGTTGTCGATTCTGGTGCCGCGGCCGATGACGGTGTCCGGCCCCGCCCCCCGGTCAATGGTGCAACCCGCGCCCACCTCCACATAATCGCCGATAATAACCCGGCCCAGCTGCGGCACGGTGAAGAAACCGGCCGCGGGGTCAATGGCAAAGCCGAACCCGCGCTGGCCGATCTGGGCCCCGGGATAGATCACCACCCCCTTGCCCAGCAGACAGTGGCTCAGGGTGGCGTTGGCGCCGACCTGGCAACCATCACCCAACTCCACTCCGGCCTGGATCACGGCATTGGCCTTGATATGGCAGCCGGCCCCGATCCGCGCTTGGTCATCGATAACCACCCCCGCCTCAACGATACAGTTTTCTCCCAGGGTGGCTGTCTCGGCGATAATGGCGCTTTTGTGAATGGCGCTGGCGCTGGGGGCAGTGAGCACCGGGTAAAAGGCCTGGGCCACCAGGGCGTAGGCCTTGTACGGCAGGGGCGAGAGCAGGCAGCTGGTGTGGGCTGGCGCCTGCTCGGCCAGGTCCGGGTGGACGATGCAGGCCCCGGCCTTGGTCTCGGTGAACTGCTTGACATATTTGCGGTTGTCCAGAAAGCTTATCTGGTTGGCTGTCGCCCGATCCAAGGGGGCAACGTCGTGGATCTCTTTTGCGGCCAGCGACTCATCGCTGAGCTTCGCGCCGCAGCACTGGGCCAGCTCTGTAAGGGTGAAGGGCCCTTGGTTTTGGAAAAAGCGAGGGTCTGCCATCTGCCTTGTTACCTGTTTTTATTAATAAAATTATTTAATCCCCCAAGAGGATAGGGGGAGTTTCAGGGTGTCTGGTTAGATAAAATAAGCTACCTTAGCAGAGGTGGTGGGGCTAGTCAATTGGCCTTATTTTCCGTCTTAAATCCCGCATCTTTAACCTTTCTTACCAGTCGTTTATGAACCATACTCTCATCGCACTGATATTTCTGGCCGGTGGTTTTACCCAAGGGGTCTCCGGTTTTGGCTCTGGTCTGCTGGCCATGCCCCTGCTCCTCTTCTTTATTGATGTCAAGGAGGCCGTGCCCCTGGCCATGCTTAATGGTATCGTTATTACCTCCATGTTGTCCATTAAGCTGCGCCACCATGTGGACCGCAACAAGGTTATGCCCATTTTTTTTGGCAGCCTGCCGGGGATTGTGGTGGGGGCCCTCTTTCTCAAGGGGGCCGACAGTGATCTCCTCAAGGGCTTGCTGGGGCTGCTTCTGGTCTCCTATACCCTCTACTCCCTGCTTTTAAAACCCCATCCCCGGCAGGTGGCGGGGGCCTGGGGTTATCTGGCTGGATTTGCCACCGGTGTTATCGGCGCCGCCTTCAGCGCCGGCGGGCCGCCTACTATTATCTACTCCACCCTGCGGGGCTGGTCCAAGGACGAGATAAAGGCCACCCTCTCCGCCTTTTTCTGGGCCAACGGCGTGTTGGTGGCCGTCTCCCACGCGGTGCAGGGGTTGACCACCTCCACCGTTCTTTCTTACTTTTCCGCCTCCGCCCTGCCGGTGATGACTGGGGTGTGGCTGGGCAGCAGGCTCTATGGGGTAATCCCCCGCAGGCTTTATCTCACCATTATTCTCTTGCTCCTGCTGGCCATGGGCCTGCTCATGGTGGCCACATCACTTTGAGCAGGGCCATTCTCTATCTTTCCCTGGCAAAAAAGGCGCAGGTCAAGGACCTTAATCTTCAAGGTTGCTTTTTTGAACGGCAAAAAGTATATGTAGCCAATGTCGCTGGTTTGCCGGGTAACTTGGGGCCGATTTCATGGCTAATAAGCGAATTGTTGAAAAGCTATGCCTGGCACAGTTAATAACAAGGAATCAATAACTTATGGATGAGTCAAGCGCCTTTACCAAGAGGCATATCGAAGAGGTTACCACCGCCAAGCAGACCCTGCTGGAGGAGTTGAATCTGCCGCCGGGGGTCATAGCCTTTCTCCGGGCCAACAGGGTGCTGCTCTGGGCCATCTTTCTGGCTATTATTGGTGGTATCTGCGGTTTCCGTTACTACAACTACTATACGGATAATCTCCGTGACAACGGGGCCCAGGCCCTGGCTCAGGCCCTGGATATCCAGGAAGAGGCGGCCCGGACCACGGCCTTAAAGCTGGTGGTCGCTGATTTTGACGGTTCCGGGGCCGCAACCTGGGCCAAGATTGCCCAGGCCCAGGATCTGGCCAAGGGTGGTGAGTTGGTCCAGGCCCAGGAGCTGCTTGTTGATATATTTAATGGTCTGCAGGAAGGTGATCCCGCCTACCCCTTACTGCTCAACGGTCTGGGGCAACTTGCCGAGCAGCAGAATGAGCTGGCCGCCGCCCTCTCCTGGTATGAAAAACTTCTGGCCACCCCCGGTTTTCACGCCTTTGGCTATATTGCCGCGGCCCGTGTCTATGAGAAGATGGAAAACCTGGCCAAGGCTAAAGAGATGTATGAAAACGCCAACACCGATACGGCCCTGCAGGGTGAGGTTAAGGGTTGGCTGGCCAGCAAGATAGCATCCCTCTAGGGTGTCTTGAATAATTAGGCATTTCGGAGTCTCGCTTTTCTCGCTTACCTGTTCGAAGGCAAGGAGCAGTGAAAATTAAAAAGCACCCTGCGGGCCTAAACTCCGCATATTAGTGATATGCACCCCAAGGGCATAAATAAGCATTTTTTTATTTTTGCTGTGACATCGCCATCGAGCAAAAGGGCAATTATTCAAGATGGCCTCTAGTTTCAGGCCGGAGAAAGCCTCGGGCAGGATAAACACCGTTTTATGAAAATAATAAGTTCCCTGACAGAGATGAGTGGCTGGTCAAGGGAGATAAAGACCCAGGGGGGAACCATTGCGCTGGTACCCACCATGGGTTTTTTTCATGACGGTCATCTGGCCCTGATGCGTGAGGCGGGCCGCCGGGCGGACTTCGTGGTTGTCTCCCTCTTTGTCAACCCCAGCCAGTTTGGCCCGGGGGAGGATCTGGAGAGTTACCCCCGGGACCAGCGCCGCGACGAGGAGCTGGCTAAGGCCGCCGGGGTGGATCTTCTCTTCTGCCCCCAGGCCGCCGAGATGTACCCGGCCCAGAGTCAGACCACGGTGACTGTCGCAGGCCTCACCCAGCACCTCTGCGGCGCCAGTCGGCCCGGCCATTTCAACGGCGTGACAACGGTGGTGGCCAAGCTTTTTAATCTGGTGCGTCCCCATCTTGCCATCTTTGGCCAGAAGGATCTGCAGCAGCTCCTGGTTATTAAGAGGATGGTCTCTGATCTCAACTTTCCCCTTGAGATCATCGCTCATCCCATCGTCCGTGAAGACGATGGCCTGGCCATGAGCTCGCGCAATAGTTATCTTAATGATGAGGAGCGTAGCTTGGCCACCGGCCTGAGCCGGGCCCTGACTCGGGCCCGGGAGCTTGTGGCCGCGGGTGGCTGTGACGTGGGGGAGGTAGAGGCTGCGGCCCGCGGTCTCCTTGGTGCCACCCCCGGGCTCACCATAGATTATCTGACAATAATTGATGATCGCACCCTGGAGGGGAGCGAGTCCATAGATGACCATGCGGTCTTGGCCATGGCGGTTTGGTTGGGGAAGACCCGCCTCATTGATAATGGCTGGCTGCTTGGTGGAGAATGAATATGTTAAGGCCCATGTTGAAGTCGAAGATCCATAAGGCAACCGTAACCCAGTCAGACCTGATGTATGAGGGCAGTCTGACCATTGACCGGGAGCTGATGATAGCCGTTGACCTGCTGCCCTACGAGCGTATTAAGGTCTATAACATCAATAATGGCGAACGCTTTGATACCTACGCCATCGAGGGTGAACCCGGCTCCGGGGTGATCGGCTTAAATGGCGCCGCGGCCCGCAAGGGGATGATCGGCGATCTGATCATCATCGTCTCCTATGCCATGTTCACAAGCTCTGAGCTGGCCGGTTTTGAGCCCAAGGTGGTGGTCCTTGATGGGGATAACCGGGTCCAGACCACCATCGAGTGCGGCTTTTCGCAAAGTGTTCTGACCAAAGATTACCAGAAGAACGGCTGATGATACTGCTGGTCGCCGCCACCGGCGCCGAGTTGCAGCCGGCGATGAATTTGCTCGCCGGCCAAGCTGGCGTTGACTTTCTAGAAAGCGGTGTGGGGCTGCTGGAGACGGCGGTGAGCGTAGGTGAGCGGCTAGATAAGGCCCCTTGCCCCGACCTGGTCCTTAACTTTGGGGTGGCCGGGGCCTATGCGGCCGCCGGGTTGCCCCTCCTTCACCCCTGCCTGGCAAGCTCCGAGATCAATGGTGACTTTGGCATCTGTTATGGCGAGCGCCATGAGCCCCTGCCAACTTCTCTGGCCAGAAATCCTCTCCTTACCCCTGGGGCCATTGCCCTGGCCCAATGCCAGGACTGGCTGACGGCCCAGGGAGATGATTTTTCCTGCTGCCCCTTTGCCACGGTGAACGGGGTCAGCGCTAGCCAGAGACGGGGCGACAATCTGGCCCAGCTCACCGGCGCCTGTTGTGAGAATATGGAGGGCGCGGCCGTGGCCAGGCAATGCCTGGCCCATGGGGTGGAGTGGCTGGAGCTGCGGGTTATAAGCAACCAGGTGGAGGATCGTGATCTCAGCTCCTGGCGTCTGGCGGAGGCTATCGCAAGCAGTGCCGCCATCGCAGCTGGGCTTTGCCGCCATCTCCTCGCCTCCCCTTAGCTGATTCTTTTTTCTGTTAACGTCCAGCCTGGTTGGTAAAAAAAACTTCCCGCAAATCTCTCCCTTTCCTGCCCACCCCATGCTCACCCTTGGTTTTTCTCCCTGCCCCAACGATACCTTTATCTTTCATGCCCTGGTCCATGGCCTCTGCCCCGGACCGACCTTTGCCCCGCCGCAACTGGCCGATGTGGAGACCCTGAACCGCTGGGCCCTGGCCGGCCGCCTTGACGTGACCAAGCTCTCCTTCCATGCCTATGGCTTGGTCCAGGACCGTTACCAGCTGCTCTCCGCCGGCAGCGCCCTGGGCCGCGGCTGTGGCCCTCTGCTGGTGGCCAGGCAAGGGCAGGGGAGAAAAGAGATATCCCGGGCCACCATCGCCATCCCCGGCGACTACACCACTGCCGCCCTTCTCATGCGGCTCTACGGCCCCCCCGGCATGCGCTTTGTCACCATGGAGTTTTCCCGGATCATGGCGGCGGTGGCCGCGGGTGAGGTGGACTATGGGGTGATCATCCATGAGAGCCGTTTTACCTATCAGGATCAGGGGCTCTGCTGCGTCCAGGATCTGGGGATCTGGTGGGAGGAGGAGACCGGCCTGCCCCTGCCCTTAGGCGGCATAGTGGCCCGCCGGGAGCTGGGGGAAGAGCGGCTTGCTGCCGTTGCTGAGGCGGTGGCGGCCAGTGTCCGCTACGCCATGGCCAATCCCCAGGCCAGCCGCGACTATATAAAGGAACATGCCCAGGAGATGGCCGATGGTGTCATCAGCAGCCATGTGGATCTCTACGTTAATCCCTTTTCCCTGGAGCTGGGTGAGGAGGGCAGGGCGGCCATCGCGGAATTGCTAAGGCGGGGCCGGGAAAAGGAAATTTTTTAGATGATAGTAATTATCAAAAAATTTATTTCTCTGTTTAAACGGGGAGAATCAGCCTTGACAATTTGCCGCCTCTCTATATATTAGATTTTTCGCAACCATTACCCTTTGCGGCTGACTCCGGGTCACCCCTTGTCAGCTCTTGATCTTGCTTACGGCAAAGGGAATGAAAGGGGGGAGGTTAACGCCTTATTTTACGGCCCATTATCCGGGCCCATCTCACCTTTGGGCGAAATTCTGGTGAAAGCGCCAGAAATAAATAACCATTTTGACCATCATAGGTCGCAACGTAACATGGTTGTCCCTCAACTTTGGGGAGAGCCAGGCAGATAGAAACAGGATGATTATATGAAGATGACAGGCACCCAGGCACTTTTGCATTGCCTGGAGGAAGAAAATGTTCAAACAATTTTCGGTTTCCCCGGTGGCGCCGTAATTGATCTCTATGACACCATTCTCCAGCAGGAAAAGATCCACCATGTGCTGGTCCGTCATGAGCAGGGCGCTGTCCATGCCGCTGACGCCTACGCCCGGGTAAGTGGTAATGTTGGTGTCGCCCTGGTTACCTCCGGCCCCGGCGCCACCAACGCGGTGACTGGTATTGCCACGGCCTATCTGGATTCCATTCCCATCGTCGTCTTCTCCGGCCAGGTACCCACCCCCCTGATTGGCAACGATGCCTTCCAGGAGGTTGATATCGTCGGTATCACCCGGCCCTGTACCAAGCACAACTACCTGGTAAAGGACGCCAAGGACCTGGTGGCCACCATCCGCGAGGCGTTCCATGTGGCCCGCAGCGGCCGGCCTGGTCCGGTCCTGGTGGATCTGCCCAAGGACGTCATGGCCGCCATGGTTAATGTGCCGGCCAAAAAGGACGTTAAGATGCGGACCTATAAGCCCACCTATGAGCCCCATCCCGGCCAGATCGAGAAGGCGTGCAAGACCATCCTCGCCGCCAAGCGGCCGGTGCTCTACATCGGCGGCGGCGTCATCCTGGGTAATGCCCATAAGGAGCTCACCGAGTTTGCCAAGAAGCTCGATATCCCGGTGACCATGACCCTCATGGGCCTCGGCGGCTTCCCCGGTACAGACGCACTCTCCATGGGCATGCTGGGCATGCACGGCACCTATTTTGCCAACATGGCGGTGGCCAAGAGTGATGTCCTCATCGCGGTGGGTGCCCGTTTCGATGACCGGGTCACCGGTAAGATCGACGCCTTTGCCCCCCACGCCAAGATCATCCACGTGGATATCGACCCCACCTCCATCAGTAAGAATGTCGAGGTGGACATCCCCATCGTGGCCGGCTGTAAAGAGGCCCTGGCTGAGATGAATAAATATGTGGACGGCAGTGGCGCCGATCTTAAGGCGGAGAAGAAGAAGCTTGTTCCCTGGCTTGACCAGATCAAGGATTGGAAGAGCAAGCACCCCTTGGGTTATGTGGAAGAGACCGATGTGATCAAGCCGCAGTTTGTTATTCAGAAGCTCCATGAGCTGACCAAGGGCGAGGCCATTGTCACCACCGAGGTTGGCCAGCATCAGATGTGGGCCGCTCAGTTCTACCACTTCAACAATCCCCGCACTCTGATCACCTCTGGTGGCCTGGGCACCATGGGCTACGGTCTGCCCGCCGCCATTGGCGCCCAGATGGCATCACCTGGCCGCACGGTTATCGACGTTGCCGGTGATGGCTCCATGCAGATGAATATTCAGGAGCTGGCCACGGCCATGCAGGAGCGGCTGCCGGTGAAGATCGCTCTCCTGAACAATAATTACCTTGGCATGGTACGCCAGTGGCAGGAGCTCTTCTACGACAAACGCTACTCGGCCACCCCCATGGAGGTGCAGCCCGACTTTGTCAAGGTTGCCGAGGCGTATGGCGCGGTTGGTCTGCGTGCCACCAAGCCCAGTGAGGTTGAGCCGGTGATCAAAGAGGCCCTGGCCACTGATACCCTGGTGCTGATGGACTTTGTTATAGCTCGTGAGGAGGGTGTTTTCCCCATGGTTCCGGCTGGTAAGGCAACCACCGACATGCTGCTGGTATAAGGCTGCTTTACGACAGCAAATCATGGTAACCATGTGAAGTAAGGTTCTAAACTTGGCCGGCCCCTGGGGTGGCCCCAGAACCTTACTGCACATCCCGGTGTCCTGGCCTGGACATCGGCGTATGAAGAGAAGAGATAAGGGATTCCCGATGAAACATACAATATCCGTACTACTGCAAAACAAGCCAGGCGTTCTCTCCCGCGTTACCGGTCTTTTTTCCGGCCGGGGCTTTAATATTGAAAGCCTTTCCGTGGCCGAGACCATTGAGACCGGTGTCTCCTGCCTCACCTTAGTGACCAGCGGTGATGATGCCATCATTGAGCAGATCACCAAGCAGCTCCATAAACTCATCGATATTATTAAAGTTACTGATATCAGCGAGACCGATTACGTGGAGCGGGAGATGGCCCTGATCCGGGTGAAGGCGGAGGCCACCACCCGGGCCGAGGTGTTGCGCATCACCGATATCTTCCGGGGACGGGTGGTTGACGTCAGCCCCAGGAGCTATGCCATTGAGGTGACCGGTAACAGGGAGAAGATTGCCGCTATCAGCGAACTGCTGAAGCCCATTGGCATCCAGGAGATTATTCGCACCGGAACCATTGCCATGACCCGCGCCATTAAAAAGGTTTAAGCGGCTCAGAACTGGCCCGCCATTTCGGGTCAGAAAATTTCGCAGGTAAAGGCACAGGGAACCCGGAAGGATTTAAGCCGGTGTTCATCTGTGCCTTTTGCATCTTAAAGACCTATGAAAAAAATCGAGATCCCGGTGGCCAAGGAAGGGGTACCATTTATCTTCCTGGCCGCCTTTGTCACCCTCATCGCCGCCATCCTGGAGCTGATCATCGTCGCCGGAGTGGGGCTTTGCCTTACGGCCTTTATCCTCTACTTCTTCCGGGACCCGGAAAGGGTGGCGCCCGAAGATGATGACGCCCTGGTGGCGCCAGCCGACGGCAAGGTGATCCTGGTGGAAAAGGTGTTTGACGACCGCTTTGTCGGCGAGCATGTCTTAAAGGTGAGCATCTTCATGAACGTCTTCAACGTCCATGTGAACCGCATGCCCTTTCCTGGCACCGTAAAGTCCATCACCTATAAGGCGGGGCGCTTCTACGCGGCGGATAAGGATCGGGCCGCCCTGGAGAATGAGTGCTGCACCGTGACCATGGTCACCAAAAATGATCTGACCTACGCGGTGAGCCAGGTGGCGGGTCTGGTGGCCCGGCGCATTGTCTGCTGGGCCGAGCGTGGTGATGAGTTTGGCAAGGGCCAGCGTTTCGGCCTCATCCGTTTCGGTTCCCGGGTGGATCTTTATCTGCCCTTGCAGACCCATCTGGAGATCCAGGTGGGCCAGAAGACCCGGGCCGGCGAGACGGTGCTGGGCTACTTAAACTCCTAGCGTTATCTTGCGGATGCCTACGGTTGTAATTATAAGACCTGCACCAGCAGCGAAGGAATTATTCAAGGAAACATCGATATCATGACTGATTCTGCAACACAGACGGGTAATCAGCCCCGGGGCACGGTTTACATCCTGCCCAACCTGTTGACCACCTGCGCCCTGTTCGGCGGGTTTTATTCCATAATTTCAAGTATTAACGGTAAGTTTACCCATGCCGCCGTGGCCATCCTCATAGCCTCGCTCTTTGACGGCCTCGACGGCCGGGTGGCGCGGATGACCAACACCTGTTCCAAGTTTGGCGAGCAGTATGACTCCTTGAGTGACCTGGTCTCCTTCGGCGTGGCGCCTGGTCTGCTCGCCTATCTCTGGGTCCTGCAACCTTACGGCCGTTATGGCTGGATGGCCGCCTTTCTCTATGTGGCCACCACCGCCCTGCGTCTGGCCCGCTTTAACAGCCAGATAGGCGAGACCCCGAAAAACGTCTTCGTCGGCCTGCCGTGCCCGGCCGCGGCGGCGACCATTGCCACAAGCGTGCTCTTCTGTCGTTTTGTCTGTACGACCCAGGGGGCAATTCTTAATATAGTCATGCTGTTAGCGGTTTATTTTTTATCCTACCTCATGGTCTCCACCCATCACTACTGTAGCTTCAAGGATATGTCCAAGCCGTCCACCTTTCAGTTCATGGTGGGGACGGTCCTCTTCTTTATCGTTATCGCCACGGAGCCGCAGATAACCCTGTTCGTCCTCTTCGTGGCCTACATTCTATCCGGGCCCCTGGCGGGGGTTTATCGTCTACTGCGTTCCCGGAAAAAGAAGGGGGCGGTGGGCAAGGGTTCCGTGAAGTCGTAAAGGCCTCTATGCCTGCCGCTGTCCGTGATTATTGATATTTTCTAACGATTCCAGATCGTTATATAGTGGAAAAATTATGAGCGAACAGATAATTATCTTTGATACCACCCTGCGTGATGGTGAGCAGTCCCCTGGCGCCACCATGAATATGCAGGAGAAGTTCCGTCTGGCCCAGCAGCTGGCCCGGATGGGGGTTGATGTCCTGGAGGCGGGTTTCCCCATCGCCTCCCAGGGTGATTTTGAGTCGGTGAAGAACATCGCCGACAATGTCCGGGATCTCCAGGTGGCAGCCTTGGCCCGGGCCAGTGTGCAGGATATCGACCGGGCCTGGGAGGCCCTGAAGAACGGCGAAAATCCCCGCATTCATACCTTCCTGGCCACCTCGGATATCCATCTTAAGCATAAGCTGAGGATGACGCGCGAGCAGGTGCTGGAGCTGGCAGTGGCCTCGGTGCAGCATGCGGCCTCCTACACCTCAAACGTGGAGTTTTCGGCCGAGGACGCCAGTCGCAGTGACCTCGACTTTGTCTGCCAGGTGTTTGCTGCGGTGATAGAGGCGGGTGCCACCACCCTCAACTTTCCCGACACCACCGGCTACGCCGTGCCGGACGAGTTTGCCGCCCAGATCCAGTACCTGATGGAGAATACCGCCAATATCCACAAGGCGGTACTCTCGGTTCACTGTCATAACGATCTGGGGCTGGCCGTGGCCAACTCTCTGGCCGCGGTTAACGCCGGGGTGCGTCAGGTGGAGTGTACCATTAACGGCATTGGCGAACGGGCCGGCAACACGGCCATGGAAGAGATTGTCATGGCCATCCGCACCCGGGGTGACCGCTCCCCGGTGAGCACCGGCATCGTCACCGAGCAGATCCATCCCACCTCAAGGATGGTGAGCACCATCACCGGCATGACCGTCCAGCCCAACAAGGCGATAGTTGGCGCCAACGCCTTTGCCCATGAGTCTGGTATTCACCAGGACGGGGTCTTAAAGGAGCGGACCACCTACGAGATCATGAACCCGGCCGATGTGGGTCTCTCTTCCGGTAATCTTGTTTTGGGCAAGCACTCGGGCCGCCACGCCTTGAAGGATCGCTTGGCCTCGTTGGGTTACGATGGCTTAAGCGATGAGGAGATCGCCCGGGTCTTTACTCGTTTCAAGGACCTGGCCGACAAGAAGAAGGACATCTTTGACGAGGATATCGAGGCGATCCTGATGGATGAGATCTTCCCGGTGGACGAGTCCTATAAGCTCTTGTCCCTGGGCGCCATGAGCGGCAATAAGACCATGCCCGCCTGCGGGGTGCGGTTGCTGGTGAATGGCGAGGAGAAAGAGGGCGCCTCTCTGGGCGTTGGCCCCATTGACGCCGCCTTCCGGACCATTGCTAAGTTGACCGATACCTCTTCCAAACTCCTCTACTTTGGCGTCAGCTCCATCACCGGTGGCACCGACGCCCAGGGCGAGGTGATGGTGCGCCTGGAAGATGATGGCAAGGTGATAGTGGGCCAGGGAGCTGATCCCGACATCATCACCGCCGCGGCCAAGGCGTACCTCAACGGCCTGAACCGGGCCGCCTATCTGAAGGCCAATAAGGGGTAGGGTAACCATAGCTGGACCTCACCGCAGATAAGCGCAGACTTCGAAGGCGCAAAGGTTGTTCTTGAAGATCAAGACAGGCCGTAAACTTTGCGATCTTTGCGGTAAGTTTTTTTAGGTTTATAAAAGAAAAAAATACCGGCCTCCCCGGCTGGTTTGTCTTAAAGGAGTTTTGTCATGGGTAAGAAGTGGAATGTGGCCATTGCCGGCGCCACCGGCGCCGTGGGTGGCGCCATGCTGGATGTCTTGGAACGTCGTGATTTTCCCCTGGGTGAGCTGCGCCTCCTCGCCTCTGAGCGCTCTGTTGGCAAAAAACTGAAGTTCAAGGGGGAGGAGATCGCTGTCCAGCTCCTCAGCGAAGATTCCTTTGCCGGCATCGATGTCGCCCTTTTTTCCGCCGGGGCCGAGCGCTCCCTGCAGTTTGCCCCGGCCGCGGCCAAGGCCGGCGCCGTGGTGGTGGACAACTCCAGCGCCTACCGGATGGACCCGGAGATCCCTCTGGTGGTGCCCGAGGTCAATCCCCACGCCATTGCCGGCTATAAGAAACATGGCATCATCGCCAACCCCAACTGCTCCACCATCCAGATGCTGGTGGCCTTAAAGCCGATCAAGGACAAGGTGGGCATTAAACGCATCGTCGTCTCCACCTACCAGGCGGTTTCCGGTACCGGAGCCCCGGCCATTGCCGAGCTGGAAGAGCAGGTTAAGGCCCATGCCGCGGGGCGCGAGATCAAGGCGGAGGTGTACCCCCACCAGATCTCCTTCAACTGTCTGCCCCACATCGACTCCTTCCTCGATAACGGCTACACCAAGGAAGAGATGAAGATGGTCAACGAGACCCGCAAGATGTTCGAGGATGATAAGATCGGTGTCACCGCCACCACGGTGCGGGTGCCGGTGGTCTACGGCCACTCCGAGGCGGTGAATATCGAGACGGAGACCAAGATCACGGCGGCCGAGGTAAAGGAGCTGATGCGTCAGGCGCCGGGGGTGGAGCTGGTGGATGAACCGGGTGCCAATAAGTACCCCCTGGCCCTGGACTGCGCCGGCCGCTTCGAGACCCTGGTGGGCCGCATCCGCGAGGATGAGTCCATCGATAAGGGGATCAATATGTGGATCGTCTCCGATAATATCCTCAAAGGGGCGGCCCTGAACACGGTGCAGATCGCCGAGGTGTTGATCAGCGATTATCTGGCCTAGTTTTTAGCTGGCGGGCGGACTTAAGAAAGATGCGTATCATCGCGGGCCGCTTCCGGGGCCGGAAACTTAAAGGCCCCAGGCCGGGGCGAATGGCCATCCGCCCCACCTCGGACCGGGCCCGGGAGTCGCTCTTTAATATCATTGCCCCACGGGTCGCCGGCAGCCGGCTTCTCGATCTCTTTGCCGGCAGCGGGGCCGTCTCTTTAGAGGCGATCAGCCGGGGCGCCGAGGTGGCGGTGGCCGTTGACAGTGGTGCTGAGTCCCTGAAACTAATCCGGGCCAATCAGAACCTCTGCGGCGTGGACGATGAACTGATTATCGTCAAACAAAACCTGCGGGCCGGACGTCTTGATTTTCTTGGCCCTTTGGCCGAAGAACATGGCCCTTTTTCCCTGGTCTTCATGGACCCGCCCTATGGCCAGGGGTTGGCTGTGGAGCTGCTGGCCCATCTGGGCCAGCGTCCAGAGCTCTTGAGTGAAGATCCTCTCCTCATCGTGGAAGAGGAGGCGGAGGCCGAGCTGCCGGATGAAGCGGGTAAGCTCCAGCGCCAGCGCTACCGGGGCTACGGCAAGACCGGCTTCTGGTTTTATCGTTACAAGTGAAGGAAAAACTCTTATGCCCCAATCGTACGATCCTTTAATCCCCGACAAGGTAACAGGTAAGGTTGCCGTCTATCCTGGCACCTTTGATCCCATTACCCGGGGCCATATCGATATCATCAAACGTTCCCTGGAGATCTTTGACCGAGTAATCGTGGTTATCGCCCTTAATCCGGGTAAGACCCCTCTCTTTGACCTGGAAGAGCGGTTGCAGATGATCCGCGACTGTTTTAACGAGGAGCAGATGAAACGGCTGGAGGTGGATTCGGTGAGCGGTCTCCTGGTGGATTACGCCTACCGCCGCGGGGCCAAGGCCATTATCAGGGGGCTTAGAGCCGTCTCTGACTTTGACTACGAGTTTCAGCTGGCCCTGATGAACCGCCGCATCGAGCGGGAGGTGGAGACCGTTTTCTTAATGGCCGGCCTGCGCTGGATCTATATCAGCTCGTCGATCATCAAGGACGCGGCCCGTCACGGCGGCGATATCAGTGGCCTGGTTCCGGACCATGTGTGCGAGAAGCTCCGCCAGAAGTATATGGTGTGAAGGAACAGGTCAGGACGCGGATAGAGAAGGTGGTGGCGGGCGGCCTGGGCCTGGCTCGCCTGGCCGATGGCCGGGTGCTCCTGGTCCCCCTTACCCTGCCAGACGAGGAGGTGCTGCTGCGCCTCTCCGGCCCGGCCGCAAAACCCACGGTTCGCCTCACTGAGATCACCTCCCCCTCGCCCTGGCGTAAGTCACCCCCCTGTCCCTATTTTGGCCGCTGCGGCGGCTGCCAGCTGCAGCACTGTGATTTTGACCAGCAGGCGGAGCTGAAAAAGGCGATCTTCAGCGAACAGCTGCAACGGGCCAAGATCGACTTTTCACCAGAGCGCCTCAGATTCCTGGCCGCCCCATCCCCCTTTCATTACCGGCAGCGCATCCGTCTCCAGGTAAAAGATGGCGAGCTGGGCTTCTTTGGCCGCGCCTCCCATGACCTGGTGGCCATTTCCGAGGGCTGCCTGCTGGCCCCGGTGGAGATCAACCAGGTGCTGACCCAGCTCCTGGCCTGGCCCCACTGGGATGAGCTGGCCGAGCAGCTCAGTCAGCTGGAGCTGCACCTGGACGAGGCCAGCGCCATGGTGGTGGTGCGTTGTCTCTGGCAGCGCAAGGCGCGGCCCCGGGAGGTTGGCTGGTTAAAGGAATTGGCCGCCTCTCTCACCGGCCTTAAGGCCTTGCTGGCCCTTGATCCCGAGGGGCGGGTAAGCGGCCCCTTCCCGGCTGGCTCTGATAGTTTATTAAGCCAATGCCTGCGACTGCCAGGTCTGGCCCCGATTAACTTCAGCTTTGAGGCGGGCGGCTTCTGTCAGGTGAATCAAGCCCAGAACCGGCTGATGGTGGAGCAGGTCCTGGCCTGGCTGGGGCCGGGAGAGAACCGTTTTCTTCTCGATCTCTTCTGCGGCATGGGGAATTTTTCCCTGCCCCTGGCCGCCACCGGGTTTCAGGTCCATGGCGTTGATCTGCAGCGGGCCGCCATCCGCCAGGCCAGGAGAAACAGCCAGGCCAATGAGATTTCTTGTGAGTTTTCCCGCCTCTCCACGGCCCAGGCCGTGGGGGATAAAGCAAAAGGGGTTGATGTAATCCTCCTGGACCCCCCGCGGGCCGGGATCAAGGCGGAGGCCGGCCAGCTCGCCTCCCTAAGGGCTCGCCAGATAATCTACATCTCCTGTGACGCGGCCACCCTGGCCCGTGATCTTAAGCTATTGACAAAATCATATAAAATTCAGGATATTAGCCTGGTAGATATGTTTCCCCAGACCGCCCATATGGAGACCATGGTCAACCTGCTGGCGCGGTAGAAGAGAGAGTACCACTGGATAATGATCCAGAACGAACCCTTTACCTCAATAATCTAACCTACTCCCCCATGGCCACTCTGCCCCTTACTGATCACTGTTACCGGACCGCGCCTGATGCCTCCACCTGGCTGGGCCGCACCCTGCCGTCGTTTACCTATTACCTCACCCTGGTGCGCTGCGTCTTTCAGGGCGCCTTCCTGGCCAAGAAGGGGCGTTATGATCTCAAGCAGTGGTGCGCGGGCAGTCACGCCATGCTCACCGCTCTGGAACGGACCGGGGCCCAGGTGGAGGTGAGCGGCCTGGAGCATCTAGAGAACCTGCCCGGCCCCGCCGTTATCGTCGGCAACCACATGTCCATGCTGGAGACGGTGATCCTGCCCATCATCATCTGTCCCATCCGCCAGATGACCTATGTCCTGAAAGAAGATCTTCTTAACTATCCGATCTTCAAGCATATCTTGACTGCCGTTAAGGTCATCGCCGTTACCCGGACCAACCCGCGCCAGGACCTGAAGATCGTCATGGGCGAAGGGCTGAACCGCCTTGAAAAGGGCTGTTCCGTGCTGGTCTTTCCCCAGACCACCCGTTCCACCACCTTTGACCCCAGTCAGATGAGTTCCATCGGCGTAAAACTGGCCAAGAAGGGGAAGGTGTCTCTGGTTCCCCTGGCCCTGAAGACGGACGCCCTGCAAAATGGCAAGATGATCAAGGACCTGGGCAGGATTGATCCCCGCAAATCGGTCCACTTCGCCTTTGGTGAACCGTTGGAGGTGGAGGGCAAGGGCACGGCGGAACATGAGGTGATTACTGACTTTATCGCTGAGAAGCTGGCTGCCTGGGGAAATTAAAGAAGATCAGCCGTCTGGCCCCCTTTTCCAGAAAGGGGGCGGAAGAACTTTCCGCCCCTAAACCTACCTGAGGCCTGCCAGATGTTTTTCAATGAATTCGGGGATAAGCTGGAGCTGGTCAAGGTTCCGCGGTCTCTGGAGCCGGAAGACAGGCACCTCTTTAACCAGTCTTGAGAGCTGGCCAAACTGCTGGGCCCCGCCACTCTGGCCGTAACGGCTGGGCATGGCATGGGGCAGCAGCTCGATCAGGGCGCTGGCCGGCGATACCTTTTCTACTCTGACGCGATCCGCGTCATAATCCAACAGATAGATAGCTGCCAGGGGAGCGGGCGTCGCAGCAAATTGCTCCTGGACCGGCAGGGCGTACTCCTTGCCGCCATCATCGTCCTCAATGACTGTGAGCCCTTCTGTGGCCATGGCCAGGGCCTGGATCGTCTTCTCATGCACCTTGAGGCGCGGGAAGCCGGGGAGAACCATGCTCTGGTCCCTGTTAAGCTCGATGGCCGCGGCATCATCGGCCAGCAGACTATGGCCCTGCTGGAGACAGGCCGCCGCAACCGAGGATTTGCCGGCCCCCGAGTGGCCGAGAAAGGTCACTGCCTGGCCAGCTATGGTGACAACAGAGCCATGGAGAACAGTGAGCCCCCGCTGATAGAGGAGGAGGCTTAAGACGGAACCGGTGAGGTAGAGGGCCAGGATAGAGGCGGGAGGGGCAGGAAGAACGGGCTGGATGGTTATCTTAGTGCCCTGGGAGATAGTGAAACTCCCCACGCCGGGGGTATGGAGAACAATCTCAGTGAGACCGTCATCAGGGGAAAAGGTGAAGAAAGGTTCTTCTTTCTGGCTGGGGTCTGGCTCTTCTTGCCTGATGGTGACCAGGGGTAG